>JAJZFH010000024.1 GCA_021805445.1 Pseudomonadota bacterium | reverse complement strand
CTGCGTATGGGCGCACCCCCCCAGAGCCAGAACCAGAACGAGGACTGCGCAGAGCGTGCGTTTTGGGGCGGACAGGGTTGTGCCGGTATTCCTCTCGTGCGGAACGGCGGAACTTGTTGCGTACCAGGTCATGGGAACCTTTGTGGGGGAAGGACAGGGGAGGTGCAGGGTTGGACTTTCATGCTCGGGGCATTATACTGTACGCCCGACATTAATTTTTCTTCACGGTTTTCAAACCAGGAAAACCGGGTGTCTTTTGTCAAGCCCTGTTTGCCCTCATCGTTCACCCTCTCCTGGAAGTACAGACCGTTGTTGATGACCCTGTCCTTTGAGAGATCGTCCGGAGTCAATATCCATGATGGGACATACCCAGTGGCTGTTTTTTATGCGTATCGCCCTTTCCTTTCTTCTGGCTTCTCTGGCGGGAGAGGGGGTCTGCCGTCTGGTCAAAATGCCTCGAATCACGGGATATGCGCTGGCAGGCCTTCTGCTGGGTCCCCTGGGTCTGGACTGGGTGGACGGGGACGACCTGCCCGACTTCCGGTTTTTGGTGGAGTTGACCTTGACCCTGCTGCTTTTCGAGTTGGGTGTCCGGGTGAGTTTGCGTTGGCTGAAATATAATCCCTGGGTTATTGCGTCCAGTCTTCTGGAATCGGTGGCAACCTTCATAGCGGTGTTCGGAGTCCTCATGGGGACGGGATCCGAGGTGAAAAGCGCTTTGTCCATCGCGGTCATTGCCATGGGGACTTCGCCAGTCATCGTCCTGCGGATGGTGACCGAGATGCGCGCCCAGGGGCAGGTTACCCAGCGGCTACTGGTGCTGTGTGGTCTGAATACGGTTTATTCGGTGGTGTGTTTTTACCTGATCATGGGCTGGTTTCAAGGCGCATTTCATGGTCAATGGTTCATGGCCCTCTTCCATTCGTTTTATCTTCTGGTGGGTTCCCTGGGGATGGGGTTGGTCCTGGCTTTGTCTTTCAAGTTGTTGCGTCGAATGTTCGAACTCTCGGACGAGCAGAGTGCGCCGGTGCTGTTTGGCCTTCTCCTCCTGTTGCAGGCCTTGCTCGTTGCGCTCGAGTTGCCCGTTTTTCTGGCCCCGCTGCTGGGGGGGGTACTGGCCAAGCACTTCGATCCACGGCCTCATCTTTGGCCCCGTCACTTTGGAACGGCGGGGAGCATTTTGACGATCATCCTGTTCATGATGACGGGGTCCCTGTTGACCCGGAACGCGTTTGTGGTTGGGGTGGGAACCGCCATGATCGTGGTGCTGGCCAGGTTCGTTGCAAAAGGGCTGGGGGTGTTGTTGCTGGGACCGGTCAGTGGATTGAACCTGCGCCAATCGCTGGTGCTGGGGGTCGCCCTCATCCCCATGGCTGAAATCCCGTTGGTGGAATTGATGGATATGCGGGCCTTGTACCCTCAGATGGGGGTCAGGATCCTTCCGATCGTTTTCAGCATGATGAACGTGCTGGAAATCGTGGGCCCCATGGCTGTCCAGTGGGGGTTGATTCGCTCACAGGAATTCCAGGAAAAATCGTCATGAAACTTCCCCCCTTTACTTCTTCCCGTCCCCTGACGTTGGGCGTGGAACTGGAATTGCAGTTGGTCAATACCTACGATTACGACCTTGTGGATTCCACCACCGATCTGTTGCGTCTCCTGAAAAAAAAGGGCAAGGATTGGGATGTCAAGCCGGAAATCACCCAGGGGATGGTGGAAATGGCTACGGGGATCTGTGTCTCCCATGCCGACGTTTTTGAGCAACTCGACGAGATTCGCCAGGGCATCGTGGAATGTGCGGACCGTCTCGATATCGGGGTGTGTGGTGGAGGAACCCACGCGTTCCAGCATTGGAGCGAACGCCGTATTTATGATACGCCCCGTTTTGACCAATTATCCTCACTCTATGGGTATCTGGCCAAGCAGTTCACGATTTTTGGGCAGCATGTCCATGTGGGATGCGACAACGCGGATGAGGCATTGACTCTTCTCCATCTGCTTTCGGGATTCATCCCGCATTTCATTGCCCTGAGTGCATCCTCCCCTTTCGTCCAGGGGAATGATACGGGTTTTCATTCGGCACGCCTGAATTCCGTCTTTTCGTTTCCCCTGAGTGGACGGGCCCCTTTGATTGAAACGTGGGATTCCTTTGGGGAATACTTTGAATCCATGATGGCGACCGGGATCGTCAAAAGCATGAAGGATTTCTACTGGGACATTCGGCCCAAGCCCGAATACGGGACGATCGAGGTGCGTGTCATGGATACCCCCCTGACGATAGAAAAGGCGGCCCAGATTGCGGCATTCATCCAGTCACTGACCCGTTATCTGACCCTCGAGCGTCCCTATGCTCCAAGGGAAACGGACTACCTGGTGTATACCTTCAATCGTTTTCAGGCTTGCCGGTTTGGTTATGAGGGGGTTTATGTCAACCCCCGGAACCATGAACATCGTTCCTTGTCCGAGGAAATTCTGGAGACCCTGAACAAAATCGAACCTCACGCCATCGCCCTCAAGGCAGATGGAGCCTGTGCCGCCCTGCGTCGTGAAGTATCGAACGCCAACAGCGATGTGGGTTGGTTGCGTCAACAGCATGCACAGACAAAATCTCTGGCCGAAGTGGTGCAGAGGCAATGTGCGCGTTGGCGGGCTTGAGGGGGTGGGTGCAGAGTCGTCTGCCAGGACTCGCACTGGAATCTACGTGTTGACACTTGACTGAAGGAAAGAGGGAATGCATTTTCTGAAGAGATTCGATGCTGAAACGACCAAAATTTCTGCCCCGGCGGTTCCGAAAAAACCCAGGATCGGACTGGTACTGGGCGGTGGAGCGGCCCGTGGCTGGGCGCATGTGGGGGTGATCAAGGCCCTGGAAGAGGCGGGGATTCATCCCGACCTGGTCTGTGGAACCTCCATTGGCGCCTTGGTCGGTGCGGTGTATGCGGCGGGCGAACTGGACAGGTTCAAGCAATGGTTGGTCGACATGAACATGAGGAATATCTTTTCACTGCTGGATGTCAGTTTGAAGGGGGGAATGCTCAAGGGAGAAAAGTTGATCGAGTACTTTCGAACGCACTTCGTGGATCGCCCCATAGACCAATTGGCTCTGCCCTATGGGGCGGTGGCGACGTGTCTGCACTCGGGAATGGAGGTCTGGTTGCGCGAAGGCTCGGCGATAGAAGCCATGAGGGCCTCCATTGCTTTTCCTGCGCTGTTTCCTCCGGTATGGCGGGACGAAAAGTTTTTGGTGGATGGGGGGTTGGTCAATCCGGTCCCGGTGTCTCTGGCCAGAGCGATGGGTGCCGAGTTTGTCATTGCCGTGGATTTGAACACGGATATTCTTCAACCCTGGATGCGTTCCGATACGACGAAACCATCCTTGCGTGAAATCATGAGTAATAGTATCAACATCATGCAATTACGCATTGCGCGCGGACGGTTGGCGGGAGACCCGGCGGACGTGCTCATTACCCCCAAGGTGGGCCATGTGGGTTTTTTCGATTTCCATCGCGGGGTAGAGGCCATTGAAGTGGGGTACAAAAGCGTAGCCGGGGTTCTGCCGGCTTTGCAGGTGCTCCGTTGAAGGCTTGAGAACCCAATATTCAGTGTGGCATCGTGGCGGGGTAGGTGACTCTGAGTAAGGATCGTCCTTTCATGTTCTGGAGGGGAAACCAGGCGCGATGAGTGGTGGAATCGACGGCCACACTGTGGGCATCGGGCCCTAGCCAGGCGGTTCCCAGAGGAGTGACGGTTCTCTCGTGGATTTGAAATAAGGAAACTTCACCAGATTCACCGGCGACATAGAGCCAGTTCAAACCGGAATCGTAGGCCAGGACATCGGGATCGTGGGCAACGGGGAACATCGCACTCGTCCGGTGACTTTTGAGGTCGAAGACGATCAGGGTGTTGTCGTCCGAACAGGCCACAAAAGCCAGTTGGTGGGCGGAATCGATCCATAGCCCGTGGTTTCCGTGAGCATTTTTAATGGGATAGCGCGCCAGAACCTGATGGCTCCCAGGGTCGATTTCTGCCAGTTGTCCCAAGGTTTGAAGGTTGACGAACACATGACCGGATGCCGAATCATACTGGCTGTTGCCAATCTGTCCTTGCAGCGGGATGGTGGCTGTCCGGGTGTTGGAGAGGACGTCGATCACCGTCTCCGTTCCGCCATGCTCGTCGGATACGAAAAGTTCATGTTCCATTGGAGCATAGGTCAGACCGTCCGGGTGGTTACCCACCGGAATGCGGGCGACGATTTGATGGGTTTCGCTGTTGATCGCCACCACCTCATTGGTGCCGGTAGCGGAAGCGTAGAGTCGGTGAAGGTCGGGAATGTACAGAACCCCGTGAACTTGACTGACTTGGGGGATGGTGGCGATGACGTGCAATTTCTGAGTGTCAAATACGACCACCGTATCGTCACCCAAATGGGCGAGGAAAAGTTGGTGCGAAGGAGGGTCGAAGGTGACATAGTCCCAGCGTGTGGGATGTCCGGGTAGGGGGACATCCAGCAGGGTGTTCAAAAGCCCGGATGGAAGTTCCGCGCTCTGACAAGCCAAAGGCAACCACAACACAAACAGGAAGGCGCGCAGCATGGAACGTCTCGAAAAGTGGAGGACCAGAGAAAGCATGACTGTGCCATGTCCTGCGCCAAAAGAACAGCCCACTTCTGGAATTACGAGGGGGGAGAGTTCAAGAGGATACAGAACGTCGCCTGTACCGGAGTCGGATTTAGGCCACAGGGTCATCAGTGACAATGCTGAAATTCGCAGGATACAAGCCTCGAAAGACCCTGTCATTGCTGAAAAAAGTTGGCTCACCTGCGCTAATGCAGACGAATTCCGGCGCTCGTTTGATCGAAAGGAAACCGGGGATGTCCTGCGCAAAAAGGCGGCTGGCACAAAAAAGGGCAAACCGAATCACCGGACGAAGTCAGTGATTCGCGCTGCCGCAGGGTTTCCCCCCGATCAGGCACGGTTCCGTCTTACTCCCCGGATTTGCGCGCTTTTTAACCCCTGCTTACAGCAGTTACAGGTAATGCTCCGCGTCTGGCCATCTCCCGTTCAGCAGCGATCGGGATGGTTGGATTCGGCATATTCGCCATCGCGCAGTATTGCTTGATCTGATCCCAGGATGAAAGATATTCAGACTGATAATATCGGGCAAATTCGTTGATCAGTGGCAGATTCAGTGCTGCATAGATCGGCTCCCAATTTTCTTTTTCACCTTGTCCGCAACGCACTGACAGTTGTGGATTGAACTGATACCACCCTTGTCTGATGCGCTTGAACAGAGCGCGGTTGTAGGCATAGTCACGCGCCACCTCATTGCGTGCAAGCACGCCTGAAAGATGCTGGCGCTTGTTGCGCTCCGGATATACCACGTTGGACGGCATATGCTGCCATACCTCGAGGACAGCGTGTGTCTCGAAAGCCGAGTAGGGACTGCGCTGAGGATGGGTGAAGCGCGACTTGAACAGTACCCAGAGTGTCTGGAACAGAAAGTATTCAGAAAGGTGCCGGTCTATGCGCACCAATCGTTCTCCGGTATTGACATCGATGCTCGGTGGCGCGAGGAGTTCGTAGAGGGCTGCAAACTGGTTTCTGGCCAGTTTTGGATCGTGGAAGGCCGCACTCATCGCGCAGTGAAGTGCATTGTAGCCATACTGGTCGATATTCTCGCGATCCGCACCGCGTTCCAGCAAGGCTTCCACCAGGGGAATGTTGCCAGCGGCAGCGGCTGCCATCAGCGGTGTCTGGTTCATCGGCAGACGGTGCTCCATACCATGCTGATCACATTGCCTCAGGATATCTTTAAAATGGTGCGCGAAATAGGGGGCAAAGTTTTTGCGCCTCAGGGTCGCGCGCTGCTGAGCAAACATTTTTGCCGCATTGAACTTTGCCTCCTGACCGAGCCATGTCGCCAGCACAGGCTCATCATGGTAGGCGGCGTATTCATAAAGTTGTTGTTTCTGTTTGCTGCCTACAGCCTGTTCGCGAAACACCTTGATTAGCGTCTCCCGTAGCCAGGATTCGTCGAACACTGGCCAAGGCTGCGGTGTTTGCTTGAGGATGGTGCTGCGGATGGTTTCCGCTTGTTCCTGTTTGCCCTGGAGTTCGAGCTTGCGAGCTTCCTTTTGCCAGTCTTCCAAACTGGACTGCTGCGCATCCACTTTTACCTGCCCGGCAACAGCGAGATCGAGCAGACCAAAAAGTGGGTGACCGGTGTCGGATTCGAGGACAAACAGGTTCTTGATGGCCCGTGTCAAGGCCACATAAAGGGAATTGACGAAGAATTTGTAAACCTCCAGTGATTTGTCGCTCTTGTCCTTCGCGCGGCGGTACTCGAGTGCGTCTGTGACAAGGCTGGTCCTGTTCACACCTTCGGCGATCTGGGTAAACTCAACACGGTGGTCGGAAATGAAACGGTACAGGATGATGTTCTCGTATTCTAGACCCTTGGCCTCATGTATCGAGAACAGCAGCGGCGTGGCAAAATGTTTGCGCGCTTCGGCCTTGTCTTCGTCGCGCATGACCAGCACAGCAAACTGTGTGGATAGGCGGATTTTCTGATCCAGTTCGCGCAACACGGTACCCTGGTCTGCCATCAGTGCCACTTGTCCGGTTTCTCCGCCCACTGCCTGCACCAGGAAATTGCTCTCCCGGTCGATGGAGCCGAAACGCTGCTGCTTGATCTTGAGCAACTGATTGGCCGTGCGAGTGGCTTCCAGGCCATTGCGGAAGTTGGCACTGAGCACGCGTAATTCCTGCCGCTCGGCGAGTGTCGGATCGTGCCAGAACAAACTTTTTACTTGCCCCCAGGAGAAGAAGTTGGGATGGACGATCTGATTGGAATCGCCGCACAGCAGAAAGTTACCTGGTTTTTTGAGCGTTTTGAAAATCAGGGATAGTTGGACGGTAGTGAGATCCTGTACCTCGTCAACCACGACGAAATCATAGCGTGGCAACGCGAGTGTTCCCCATTCCTGGGCGACAAGGTTGAGGTCGTAGAGTTTTGCCTCAGCGAGCCAACTCCGGTATTTCTCAAACAAGTCATACAAGTCATCACGTTGCTCTTCCGCAAAAATGGATTGGCGCACGCCGAGCGCGCGGTAGTCCTTCCGACACAGAATGCCCTTTTCTCCTGCGGCGATCACTCCGCGAATCTCTTCGAACGCCTGATGTCCGTCAATATTCTTGAATGTCTGACGCATACGCGAGAACCAGCCAGAGAAATCACGCCAGGTGGCTTCGCGGCCAGTTGGCACGCGGAGGGTTTCAACGAATTCGCGATAAGAAAGGAACACTGCTTCCTGCCCGACATGTTCGAAACCATTGGCGTAGTAGAGGCTGCGCGCGTTCTGCGCCAGATAGGCGGAATGAGTGACATAGAGCACCTCGCCTTCGGCATGTTTGAGTTTTTCCAGAGTCAATGCCGTTTTGCCGCTACCGGCGCTGCCGACGACGATCAGCGGGGGAGGCTGGCGGTAAATGGCTTCCTGCGTATCATCGAAGGAGATAGGCTTGTCGAGCAGGTGTATGGCGGTATGTTCCGGGTGCAGGTAACGCAATGGTTGCGCTTCCTTGATAGCCTCGGCGGCATCGATGTCGGGTATCTTGGCTTCGTCTATGGTCGCGCCGCGCAGGAAACGTGACTTACCATAATCATGGTTGGCGATTACCTCCAGCATCAGGGCGCATACTTCATCGCCATGACGCACCAGAGAGAACAACAGCCGGTCGGCATCATCAAGTTTCGCCCGGTAAAATTTGCCGTGGGTGAGGTTGGTAAGTTTCTTGACCTGTGCTGCACGAAAATCGCCCTGTGCAATGGTCTCTTTGATCTTGTGGTAACTGTCTTTGACGCGTGAGGTGTCAAAGCCGATGTATTCGAGAATTTTCATGGGTGGGAAGGTGACGGGCCACCCAGCGGGGTATTCAGGAGCCCGGACGGAAGTTCCGCGCTCTGACAAGCCAAAGGCAACCACAACACAAACAGGAAGGCGCGTAGCATGGGACGTCTTGAAAAGTGGAGGGCCAAGGTAAAGCATGACTGTGCCATGCTCTGCGCCAAAAGAACAG
>JAJZFH010000065.1 GCA_021805445.1 Pseudomonadota bacterium | reverse complement strand
AAGGGCTACCCAAAACAGCCAGGTAATTGCGGAATTATGTGTTGAAGTTTGCTATTGTTTCTGGCGGTGGCGGCGGTGGATCTGTAAAACCGCGTAGATATGGCGCAGTTTTACAGATCCACCGCCGGAAAAAACCAAAAAAGCAAACCTGATCCCTGATCAACCACCACAAAACCGCGTATTGCGTGCCTCAGCTCAATTGCGCGATGCGCCAGATGGCCGTGGCCTGCGTAGCCATCCAGTTTTGATGCGCGGCAATACGCTCCGGTGTCCAATCCTCGTTTTCATCGCCAAGTTTCTTGGTTATAGCGAAACCGCTTTGTTGATACGTCGCCCGCTTCTGAGCGTATTCATCATTACCCAAGTCCCGATTCGCTCCGGCCTGAAGGAGTGTCATATTGCCCAGACGATACACAAGGGCATCCGCGTCGTCGTTGCCAATGCCACCCCAGTTGTCCGGAGCATTTTGCGGCAGGATGTGCTCGATATTGAAAGCGTCGCTGGCGAAGTCGTGAACTTGCTGTGACAGATGCTTTTCGATTGCACAAAGGATAAAGCGGACAACGCGGTTGTTTCGTGAATCCGTGGTGCGGATGATCTTTTCGGCGAATGTAGTTCTGAATGCGGCATCATCCGGGTAAATGCTGCGCAAAAGTTGTAGAGCCGGTCCGAGTTTGATCTGTTCATTCTTCGCAACACGCTCAGCGACTTCGTTGTATTTACGCTCCTGTTCGGCAGCGCTTTGGGATCCGATGACGTTGAACCGCATTGAGATCACAACCGTGGCGCGCAGCAGTCCTGTGAAGTCGGGCGCATCGAAGATTCGCTTGGCTGCCAGCAATAGAGGGAATGGCTGCCGTACTCGGAAAGTTTTCAGCACGCCCGCAAGCTGCTTGTCTTCTTGTGGCCACTCGGATGGTTCTGGCGAAGACAAGGCCAGGTAGGTGTCGAGGTCTTCTTCCATATCACGCAACAACTGGAATACAGCCTCGGCTGTGGTGACTTGCGCGCGAATCGTCTTAAACAAATCGGCCTGGCGCGCGAAACTGCGGCGGCTGTTCCAGTGCACGCGCAGAAAGTCCGGAAAATTCTCCGACTGTAGCCGACCGACCATGGCCTCCCAGCGGTCTTCGAGGTTGCGCAGTTCGTGATCAGTCTCCCACCCTCGATCGAGCACTGAGAAAAGATAATTTTTCAGCAAATCGGTCGCAGACAGTCGCACGCCACGGGCATTGAGTGTCTCGAACACTTTGTAGGCGTTGAGTTCGTCGGTCACGGTGATTACAGTGAAGAACAATCGGTCACTGATGTCTTCCACAAGTTTCGCTAGCCGCATTCCCGCGTCGCCGGTGCTGGTCTTGAGGTATTCCGCGACGCGCTTGTCGAACCATTCAAAAGCCTTGCGCAACAAGTGTTCTGAAGCGCGAAAACCTCTCTGCGGAAGATGTCCGAGCGGGACCAGATAGGTCTGAAAATAGTTGTTGTTGTTGCGATTGAGAGTCAGTTTGGGGCGCGCAACCAGCGTTACAGGATCTAGGTAGCCCACATAGGTCTGCCGAATCTGATCCATGCGGCGCTTGTTGGACTCGGCGTCATTATCTGAACTGATCAGGTTCTGGATATTTTTGAGAATAGCAAGAACGATGAGGCTGATGGTTGTCAGCCGCTGTTGACCATCGATGACATCGAAGGTCTTGTCGTCGTTGGATTGCAAGACCAGGTACCCCATGTAATGGGCACTCTCGCCGTCAGCACTCAGCGTACCGAGAAGATCCGTCCACAGGTCTTCCCATTCTTCGTTGGTCCAGCTGTAGTCGCGCTGGAATCGTGGAATACGGTACGTCAGGCCGTTTCCGATTAGTTTTCTGAATGTGTTGTTCTCGGTTTTGAAATTCGTTGCGGCCATATCTTTCCCCCCTGTCCTTACTCGGTTACTTCGCCCAGCAGAGTTGCCGCATTCCCATTCTACTCACAAACGCTTTTGATGCGAAATTCTGGTTTGCGCCGGGGAATGACTCCGTGGCAACGACTCAAGTCGCCTCCTGACCATCAGGATCTTCTCAGGAAAAACCTCAGCCCCAAAATGCTTGAACATCAAGTCAGGCGCTGGCGGTAACGAAAAATCAGTCCGCTCCCGGCGGCACGATCCTGCAGGCTGACCTCACCCCCCAAACGTTGGGCAGCCTCGCGGGCGATGGTCAGCCCCAGCCCGCTGCCAGGCACATTGGATCCCATCACCCGGTGAAACGGGTCGAAAACCCGGGGTTTTTCATCCTCCGGAATACCCGGACCAGCATCCTCCACTTCGAACACACAGCAGGGCCCCTCTGTTCGGATCCGCAGGGTCACTTCACTGCCCTCCGGGGCGTAACGCAAGGCATTGTCCAGGGCATTGCGCAGGATGAGGAGCAGCAATTGGGCATCCGAGACCACTTCCAGAACTTCCGGGCACTCCAGTCCCAGATCCATGTGCCGGGCCTCGGCCAGCGGCATCAAATCGCTCACCAACGTACGCCCCAACTGGAAACAGGAAACCGGGACCCATTGCGTCGACCCCACCTGACTGCGCGCATGACTCAGCAACTGTTCCACGAGTTGGCAGGTGCGCACGATGCCTTCCTTGAGCGGTTTTATCCGCCCGGACAAGGAGGGCGGCGCAGACTGTTCCAGATTCTGGACCTGAAGCAGTAACGCTGTCAGCGGGCTGCGCATCTCGTGGGCAGCATCGGCAATGAAACGACGCTGCGTTTCCATCAACGTACGAATGCGCGCCAGCAACTGGTTGATGGAGAGCATGAAGGGGACGACCTCGGCCGGGATGGCCTGGGCACTCAGAGGTTCCGGTTGCTCCGGCGACTGGTGATCCAGTTCCCGGGCCAGGCGCGGCAAGACGGCCAGTTCCCGACGCACCACATGCGCCACCATCACCATCAACAGCAGGAGGAGCAGGAGCAGGGGCACGAGGGTCCAGAGGGCGCTGTGCAGCGCCAGGTCATCGCGGGCATCGATGACCTGAGCCACCGCAATCTTGCCCCGGGTACCCGGACGAATGAATACCCGCCATGCTCCTTCCGGTCCCTGTACGGTATGAAACCCCGCAGACAAACCGGAGGAAATCCAGGGAACCTGTCTGGAGGGCAGCACGCTGACCAGAATGCGCGTCTCGGGATCGATGTCGCGGTCGATGGGAAGCCCCAGTCCATTGTTGTGGCGCAGAAACTCCGTGTCCACCAGAGCGGCGATCTGACGCAGGGTATCATCCTGAAAATCTTCCCCTTCGTCATAAGCAAAACGGAAGGAAACCATCCCGGCCAATACCCCCGTCACCAGGATCGTCAGCCCCAGCGCGCGCAACAACTGCCCTTGCAGCGACCGTTTCATCGGCGTTCCACACGCCAGCCCGTCCCCCGCACATTGCGAATGACATCCGCCCCCAATTTACGACGTACCCCATGAATCAAAAAGTCCACGGCATTACTTTCCACTTCTTCGTTCCAACCATAAATCCGTTCTTCCAGTTCATGACGGGTCAAAATATGTCCGGGGTTCAGAAGCAGGGCCTGCAGCAAGGCAAACTCCCGCGCACTCAGGACAACCTGGACCTTCCCTCGCCCGGCTTCGCGCGTAGCCGGGTCGAGGGTCACATCGCCATTGCTCAGGAGCGGCGATGCCTGCCCTCCCTGACGGCGAATGACAGCGCGCAGACGAGCCAACAATTCATTCAGATCGAAGGGTTTGATCAGATAATCATCGGCACCGTAATCCAGACCGGCTATCCGATCCTCCACGGCATCCCGTGCCGTGATGATGATGACAGGCAGGCGCTGCCCCGCCAGACGCAGGCGTCGCAAGACCTCCAGCCCATCCCGTCCGGGCAGCCCCAAATCCAGCAGCACGGCCTGATAGTCACTGTGCTGCAATGTCCCCGATACCGCCAACCCGTCGGCAATCCGATCCACGGCATAGGCATGGTCACGCAAGGCCAAAGCCACTGCTTCGGCGATCATGTCGTCATCCTCCACCAACAGGATACGCATCAGGGGTGCGGCCTCCTCTTCAGTCCAAAGCGATGCGAGGTCAGAACATGAAACAGGAGGGGCATCACCACCAGCACCAGAGGCAGTTGCACCATCATCCCGGAAATGATCGCAATGGCCAGGGGCTGCTGCATCTGTGCCCCATCTCCCCAAGCCAGCGCCAGGGGAAGCAGGATCAGGATGGCCGCCAGGGTGGTCATGGCGATGGGGCGCAAGCGATTCTTCCCGGCCATGATCAGAGCCGTCTGCCGGTCCAGACCGGGATCGAGACTACACCATTCGGAAAAGTAGAAAATAGCCACCTCCGTGACGATGCCCACGATCATGGTCATCCCCATCATGGCCGAAATGTTGATCTCGATGCCCGTCAGCCACAACCCGATCATGATGGACGCCAAAGACAGGAGGGGCATCAGCATGACCACCAGGGCGATACGGAAACGCTCGTAAAGCGCCAGCAACAGCAAGAACACCAAGGCCACGGCCGCCAGGAAAACCTGCACCAGGCCCTTGAACGCCACCTGCTGTTGCTGATACAGCCCACCCAGCGCATAGTAGCCCCCCACCGGCAAGGCGATGGAATTCATGACCTTTTGCACTGCACGCAGGGTCGAGCCCATGTCGCGCCCACTGATGCGCGCCGTCACTGCAACCATCCTCTTCAGGTTATCACGGTTGATTTCGGGTTGCCCATTGACGCTATGCAGGGTAGCGATCCTCCGCAAGGGAAAGAGATGACCATCCGGTGCGCGCAGCATCAGTCGTTCCACCTGAGTCACGTCGGTCCGAACGGACTCCGGGACCCACACCCGCACGTCGATCATTTTATAACTGTTTTGCACCTGAGTCGCCACCACCCCGGAAAGTTGGGCCGACAACAGTCCCGTCACCACGGCAGGATCCACCCCTTCCAGGGCGGCTCGATCCCGATCCACATGAATTTCCAGGGCGTCCCCCGCCGGATTGATGCCATTCTTGACATCGACTACCCCGGGGATCCCGCTGATGGCCGCGGCCGTTTTCACGGCGACCCCCTGCAAGGCCTCCGAATCATCGGAATACAGTTTGATTTCGATGGGTTCGGGTACCGAGGTCAGATCCCCGATCATGTCCTCCATCAACTGGTCCAATTCGATTTGCAAGCCCGGCACCTGCGCCTCGACCTTGCTGCGAATCTGGTCCATGACCTGTTCGATGGGCTGGCGGGGTTTACCCTTGAGACGGATGAAGAAATCACCTTCGTTGGCCTCGGTGACTCCACCGCTCAATTGCGTGCCGGTGCGCCGGGAGTAGGTCTCCACGTTGGGGTCCGCCTTGATGAGGGCTTCCACCTGACGTAACAGACGGTCGGTTTCACTCAGCGAAGTTCCCGGCGGGGAACGGTAATCGAGCACAAACCCCCCTTCATCCATGGCGGGCATGAATCCGGACCCCAGCCGCTCCCAGGCCAGCCCCCCAGTTCCCAGCAGCGGCAGGATGAACAGCAGAACCCTCGAGGGGTGCCGAAACAATCCGCGCATCAGAGTCTCATAATGAACATGCCACCAGCGGGTCAGACGCCCCCCTTCTTCCTGAAAAGCGTCCCGCTGGCCAAGAAAAATATCCGCCAGCAGAGGAACGGCCAGCCAGGTCACCAAAAAGGACAGGAACAAGCAGATCACCATGGTCAGGGACAACGCCTTGAAAAAGGCTCCCGTCACGCCCTCGAGAAATGCCAGAGGGATGAAGATGATCATGGTGGCGGCGGATGACCCCACCAGAGGGGCCGCAAACTCCCGCGCCGCGCTCATCACCCGCTCATGAGACAGTTCGTGACCGGAACGCAGGCGACGGATGATATGTTCCAGCATGACGATGGCATCATCGATGATGAGTCCCACCGCCGCCGCCATGCCCCCCAGGGTCATGATATTGAAACTCATGCCCAGCACCCTGAGCAGGATCATGGAGGTCGCCAGGACGGCGGGAACCACCAGCACGGCAATGATCATCACCTTGAGATTACGCAGGAACAGAAGGAGGATGCCCGCTGCCAGAGCCACGCCGATGAAAATCGCATCGCGCACGCTGGCGGCCGCCTGCAACACCAGTTGGCTCTGGTCGTACCAGCGCGCCAGTGTGACTCCGGGCGGCAGATGAAACGCCCGGATACGCTGCTCGATGGCGCGGGAAATCTGGACACTGTTGCCCGAAGGCTGCTGATAGACATTCAACAGGACAGCCTCACGCCCATCGGCGTTGACCCGAATCCACTGGGGCGTGGTGCTGGACGATACCACGCCCACATCCCCGACCCGCACCACCCCGCCGGGACTGCTCAGCAGTACGGTCTGGCGAAGGTCCGCCAAGGTCTGCAGGCGCGTATCGGAAATCCCCAGATATAACTTGTAATGGTCTTCCAGGCGACCGATGGCCGAAATCACGTTGGCCGCCCCCAGGATCCGCGCCACATCCGCCACGGTCAGGCCGTAGGCCTGCAACCGGCCCGGATCGAGGGTGACCCGGTACTCCTCCTGAGCCCCTCCCACGGTCTGAACCCGTGCCACCCCTTCCACCCCCGACAGGAGCGGACGCAACTGGTATTGCGCCACATCATGCAGCACCGTGAGGGGCACCCGATCCGATGTCAGACTATAGGCCATGAAGGGGAAGACCGTCGGGTCCATGTGACGGGTCAGCATGGTCGTCCCGGCAGGCAGGGTGGACAGAATCTGCGCGATGGCCGCATCGATCTGCAAGGTCGCCACGGTCATGTCGCGCCCCCAGGGAAAATTCACCGAAACTTCAGCCGTACCCCGACTGGTGGTGGAACGAACCGACAGTACCCCAGGCACCCGGCGTACCATCTCCTCTACCGGGATGGTCACCAGCATGGCCATCTGCTCGGCAGGTCGATCCCCCGCATCCAGAGTCACTTCCACCCGGGGGAAATCCACCTGAGGAAAGAGGGTGACCGGCAACCGAAAGGCCGTCACACTCCCGGCAATCACCAGTGCCAGCAAAAAAAACAGCAAGGAACGCCGGTGGGCGCGTACCCAACGCCCCCAGTTCATCGTCCGGACTCGCGCACGGCCATGCCGTCGGCCAATTCATAGTTTCCCTCCACCACCACCGGCAAGGTTGGGTTCACCTCCCCCTCGACCCCCGTCATGGCTCCGTTTTCAAAGGCAGTCACGACCACACGGCGGGCATGATCCCCCTGTACCTGAAAAAGATACGCCTCCCCCGCCTCATCGCGCAACACCGCGGAACGCGGTACGACCCATAGAGTCTGGGCCCGCACCTCGAGTGTCGCGCGCACCTTCATGCCCAGGACCGGATCCACGCCGGGATCCAGTCGGACCCACAGATCCACCCCCTGCGTCTGGGTGTTGATCATGCCATGAAGGGCCACCACGGTTCCGCGCCAGGTTTGTGCCCGCCCGAAGAGCGGAGTCAGGGTGACCGGCATGCCCTCGCGCACTTGCCCGGCCTCCTCCACGGGAAGCGTCAATTGAACCTGGGGCTGCGCCCGTCGCGCCAATTGCAAAATGGTGGTCCCTGCGGGAATGCGTTCGCCCTGTGCCACGCTTTGAGTCAGGATCACCCCCTCAAAAGGGGCGGCAACGGTCACCCGTTCACTACCCGCCCCCAACCGATCCTGGGCCTGCAAGGCGCTTTCGGCATCGTGCAGTGCCTTGCGGGCGGCCTCCAGTTGGCTGACGGTGACCAGTTGTTGTTCGTACTGCCGTTGAAGACGGGCATATTCGTTGCGCGCAAAGATCCACGCGGTCTGCGCCTGGGTATGACCCACCACGCCGGCCGGGTCCGTCACGAACTCGAAGAGGGGGTCTCCCCGCGCCACCCGCTGTCCGGGCATCACCCGCACCTGATCCACCATCCCGGCACGGGGCAAGGCAATGCTTTGAGTATTGCGCGGGGTCGAAGTCACCGTACCATAGCCCGTCACCGTAAAACTCATGGCTTGACGCAGCAAAGGCCGGGTACGGATTTGTACCGTGCCCCCCTCCTCCCCCTGGGCAGTCACGGCGCCCAGGACCATCGCCAACACCCACAGTCCGGTCACGAATCGATTCATTTCAACTCCTCATTGGGAAACTCGCCACCCACCAGCGTCTCGAGCGCCACACGCTCTTCCTGCATGGCCTGCTCGAGCGTGATTTTTTCCGTCAATTTGATCAGGCGCGCTTCCTGTACCAGCGCATCCGTCGACAGATCCAGAGTCCCCGCCTGCAAGGCCAGCGCCGACTGTCTGGCAACCCGGGTTTGCAGGGACAGGTTCTCGTCGAGGGAATGCAGCGTGTGTTCCAGTTGAGTCAAATCCGACAACAACTGCGCAATTTCCTGTTGCGCCGTATCGATGCGCAGTTGATATTCATCGTGCAGGCGCTGGCGGGTCGCCTTCTCGATGGCAATGACTCCGCGGTTGCGATTGAAGAGGGGAAGATTCGTGCTCACGGCATACCCATGATAATTGGTGCCGTTATTGTCACGCGCCTTGAGAAGGCCGAAATTGATGGCCGGGAACTGGCCCAGGATGGCTTGCCACAGGCGTTGGTCCTGTGCCTCATAGCCCGCCGCCAGAGCACGCAGATCGGGACGGCGTTGAGGAAGGGTCGGCAGTTGGGCACGCACCGCCGCCGCATCGGGAATCGGCACCTTGGCCTCACCCACCAGGGTCAGCACCGTTTCCGGGGCCAGACCGAGCAAGGCGTTCAGGGCCATCCGGTTCTGGGACAGCACCAGTTCCGTGTCGCTGATCTGACGCTCGATCCCCTGCAACGTCGTGGCATCCGCGCTCAATACCGTCACGGTCAGATTCCCCTGGGCCAGGGCGCCTTCTTCACGGTGCTGAAGTTGTGCCGCAACCTGTCGGCTTTCCAGCAGAGTGGCCCGTAAACCCTCTTCGGCACGAATGCGCACGAACAACAACCGGGCCTGCCCCACTACCTGCCATTCCTGCCAGAGCAGGACCAGATCCGCCTTGCGCGCCTCCGCCTCAGCGGCAGCCTGACGCGCATGATGCAGCACCAGGGCGCTCAGGTCGTAATTGATCCCCACATCGAAAGCGATGACATTTTCTCCCGGCGTACTGGTCTCGGGAATCTGCGGCGAGTAATTGAACTGGGGATCGGGCAACAACCCGGCATCGAAGGCTTGAGCCCGCGCGATTCCCAGATCGTCACGCACCAACTTGAGATCGGGATTGTTGACCACCGCCAGGGTGGCCACTTCCGTCATGTCCAGACCATCGCGGGGGTCGAAGGGATGGGCGGCCAGTTCGGGAAAGGGCAGGCTTTTGGGATCGACCTGGAGACGAGGCAACCCTTGGGGCCAGGTGGGCGTGCTCACCAAAGGTTCGGGCTGATAAAAGGAGCACCCCGCCAGCAGGGTCAACCCCAGAATCCACCCATTTCCGCACCCTCTCCCCACGCCTTTCTCCCTCGCAGACCATCCATCCCTGTGACGCCAAAGGCCACTGACCTTCAGGATAGCGCAGAAGAATTAGGCTTGGATTAGCCCCCGTGCCAGATCGCGTTGCAAATCGCTCACCGCTTCCAGCCCCACGGACAGGCGTAGCATTCCGGGCGTAATGCCCGCCGCCTGGCGCACTTCCTCGCTCAATCGGCCATGAGTCGTGGTGCCCGGGTGCGTCAGTGTACTTTTGGTGTCCCCCAGATTGCCCGTGACGGAAATCAGCCGCAAGGCATCGACGATGCGCCAGGCCTCCTCTTGCCCTCCCGCCACTTCAAAGGTCACCACGGCCCCCCCTTTGCCGCCCTGCTGACGCAAAGCCAAATCATGCTGGGGATGAGAGGGCAGCCCGGGATACAGCACGCGTGTCACCCCAGGCAGGGTCTCCAGCCATTCGGCCAGCACCTGGGCGCGGGCGCATTGAGCTTCCATGCGCAGGGCCAGGGTTTCCATTCCCTTGAGGCAGACCCAGGCGTTGAAGGGACTCAGGCTCGGACCCGCCGTGCGCACGAATTGATAGATCGGACCGTCCATGACCAGTGCCTGGGAGCCCAGGATCGCTCCGCCCAGTACCCGCCCCTGTCCATCCAGGTATTTGGTGGCTGAGTGGACCACCAGATCCGCTCCCAGTTCCAGGGGGCGTTGCAGGATGGGGGTGCAAAAACAGTTGTCCACCACCAGGTGGATTCCATGGTCATGGGCCACCGTGGCCAAACCGGCCAGGTCCACCAGTTCCATGGTGGGATTGGCGGGGGTCTCCACGAAAAACAAACGGGTTTCGGGACGTACAGCCCGGTCCCAGGCATGCAGATCGCTCAGGGACACAAAGGTGCTGGTGACCCCAAAACGCGCCAGAATGCCGGTCAGCATTTGCACCGTGGACCCAAACAAACTGCGCGCAGCCACCACATGGTCCCCGGCTTTGAGCAACCCCATGAATACCGTGAGGATGGCCGACATACCACTGGATGTCGCCAGACAGGCTTCAGCCCCTTCGAGCGCAGCCAACCGCTCCTGAAAGGCGCTCACCGTCGGGTTGGTAAAACGGGAGTAGATCATGCCCGGTTCACGATTGGTAAAACGGTCCGCCGCCTGCTGTGCATCGTCGAAGACATAACTGGAGGTCAGATAGAGGGCTTCGGAATGTTCATTGAAAGCGCTGCGGTGAATCCCCGAGCGGATGGCACGGGTTTCCAGGGCCCATTCGTCATCCGCCTGCGGAACATATTCTGTCATCATCATCGGCCCTCCCTTACGCCGCCGCCGTCGCGCGCAAGTTGAAATCCAGATCCAGTTGCTGGGTTTGCTCTTCCTTTTCATCCGAGCGCCGATTTTCCAGCACTTGCAGATAGGCCTCGTCCACATCTCCCGTGACATACCAACCATTGAAGCAGGAAGTATCGAATTCATGAATCCCATAACTGTCCCCCTCCACGGACAGCACCAGATCTCCCAGATCCTGGTAGAACACCCGATCTGCCCCGATTTCCCGGGCAATGGCCTCGTCATCCCGTCCGGTGGCCAGTAATTCGCGCCGAGTCGGCATGTCGATGCCATACACGTTGGGAAAACGCACGGGGGGGGCTGCCGAGGCAAAGATCACCTGTTTTGCGCCACAGTCCCGCGCCATCTGAACGATTTCCCGGCTGGTGGTGCCCCGTACGATGGAATCGTCCACCAACAGGACCGACTTGCCGCGAAATTCCTGGGCAATGGCATTCAACTTCTGTCGAACGGAACGCTTCCGCTCCGCTTGACCGGGCATGATAAAGGTGCGTCCGATGTAGCGATTCTTGATGAACCCTTCGCGATAAGGCACGCCCAGCGTGGTAGCCAGTTGCAGGGCGCTGGGCCGACTCGTGTCGGGAATGGGAATGACCACGTCCACCGCCAGGTTCGGCGCCAATCGACGAATCCGCTGTCCCAGCCGTTCTCCCATCCGCAGACGGGTTTCATACACGGAAATCCCATCCATGACCGAATCGGGCCGGGCCAGATAGACGAATTCGAAGATGCATGGCACCTTGCGTGCCTGCGGAGCACAGAGGAGCGTGTGCAGGCGCCCGTTCTGATCGATGAAAAGGGCTTCGCCGGGTTCGACATCACGCATCAAGGTAAAGCCCAACGCATCCAGCGCCACGCTCTCCGAGGCTACCATGTACTCCGTGCCTTGGGGCGTTTCATGAGATCCAATCACCAGGGGGCGAATGCCGAAAGGGTCGCGAAAAGCCAGCAGACCATGACCGGCAATCAGGGCCACTACGGCATAAGCGCCGCGGCAGCGTTGGTACACCCGTGTCACCGCCGCAAAGACTTCCGGGGTACTCAGGCGATGTCCCTGAGCCACTTCATCCAGTTCATGGGCCAGCACATTGAGCAGAACTTCCGAGTCCGAACGGGTATTGACATGGCGTCTGTCCTCTTCAAACAATTCGGCGCGCAGGACAGCGGTATTGGTCAGATTGCCGTTATGTCCCAGAACGATGCCAAAGGGAGAATTGACGTAGAACGGCTGGGCTTCTGCGGACGAAACGGCAGACCCTGCTGTCGGATAACGGCAATGGCCGATGCCCATGTTGCCCAGCAGGGAGCGCATGTCGCGGGTACGAAAGACATCCCGCACCAGTCCCAGCCCCTTATGCATGTGAAAGACATTGCCTTGCGCGGTCGTGATGCCTGCGGCGTCCTGACCGCGGTGCTGCAGGAGCTGGAGGGCATCATACAACAACTGGTTGACCGGTGAGTTCGCCACGATCCCGACGATTCCGCACATGAGCCCTGTCCTCGCAGAGTATGACAAGGCGTCATTTTAGCGGATTTATGCCAGTTCGGCTGGGAAACCGCGCCGCCCAAATTTTACCCCGCAGTCCAGCCCCCGGAATGGGGGTCGATGCTAGAATAGACGGCCCGCCTTTAATTTCGAGAGTCTGCTCCTTGATCGATGACATCCTGCACAGTTCCCTCTGGACCTACTTCGCCACCTATACCTGGATAGACCTGTTGCTGGCAGGGATACTGTTGACTTCCACCCTGTTCGGCTGGGCCCGTGGCATGGTACGGGAATTTTTCAGTCTGGTCAGTTGGCTTCTGGCCTTCTGGGTAGCGCACGCCTGGAGCGAAAAGTTGGCTCATGCCTTGCATCCCTGGATCTCCCAGGAGGTCTTGCGCTGGGTACTGGCCTTCCTGTTGATTTTTGTAGGAGTCCTGATTCTGGTACGTTTGATCAGTACCCTGCTCCAACGCATCGTCAAAAAGATCGGCCTGGGTTCCCTGGACGGCCTGCTGGGGGCACTGTTCGGCCTGCTGCGCGGAGGATTGATCCTCCTGGCCCTGCTCCTGCTGGCCGGGTTGACTCCCTTGCCGCGTCAGGCCGACTGGAAGGATGCGCGCCTCCTGCCCTACGCCATGCAGGGCGTCCACCGGGTTCTGAGTTGGTTACCGCCGGCTCTGTCCCAACCCTTTCACTATTGAGGCGATGACATCCGCATGCCCTGTATGCCCAACTGATTCAGTCGTTGCAGGGCAGAACCCAGCGCCGGACCATCGAGGAAGGGGCCGATGCGCACCCGCCAACGCGGTGCTCCCGCCGACTCGAGGGTATCGACTTGGGGGGGAAATCCCAACTTGAGCAATTTTTTTTCCAGTAGGGTCACCCGTTCCTGATGAGCGAACACCCCCACCTGGATCCAACTCCCCGTTCCTGCTGCCGCGTCCACCGTGTTGGCTTTGACCCCATCCGGTTTTCTCTCTGGTGCCGGGTTGGTTTTTTTCTGTGCCGGGACCGCCGCCGGATGAGGGATCTCTTTTTCAGCAGACAGGTCCACCAGTTCTTCCGTAGTCACCACACGGTTTGGCGCGAAAGCGGCGGGTGCCCTTGCGGGCTCCGCAGAACCGTAGAGTTGCGGTACCACGGGGACAACGGATGCAGGCGGGGAGGTTTGACTGACGGCTTCCTCTTTGGGCGCGCGCGCCTGATCGAGCAACAGGGGAACGCCAACGGCAGTCGTCATCGCCAGTACCCCGACCCCAATCAGGCGCTGGCGATGACGCTGACGCATCAACTGAAGGTCGGGGTTGTTTTCCATGTGGTC
This sequence comes from Pseudomonadota bacterium, assembly GCA_021805445.1. Lineage (GTDB taxonomy): Bacteria > Pseudomonadota > Gammaproteobacteria > Burkholderiales > Ferrovaceae > Ferrovum. The sequence goes on along the minus strand of JAJZFH010000065.1, from coordinate 26,311 downwards.
AAAGCGCAGACACTTCCTCGGGATCGATGGTCAGAATACCCAGAAGATTGGCGATGCGGGTGCGCTGCTGGCGCCGATCCATGATCATGTCGATGGCTCCCTTGGACAGCAGGAACTCGGAGCGCTGAAACCCGTCGGGCAATACCTCGCGCACCGTCTGTTCGATCACCCGGGGTCCGGCAAAACCGATCAGGGCATTGGGTTCGGCAATCACCACATCCCCGATCATGGCAAAACTGGCCGATACACCGCCCATGGTGGGATCCGTCAACACCGAGATGTAGGGCAGACGCGCTTCGGCCAAACGAGTCAACGCAGCACAGGTCTTGGCCATCTGCATCAGGGAAAGCAGTCCTTCCTGCATGCGCGCTCCCCCACTGGCCAGAAAACACACGAAGGGACATTGCGAATCGAGGGAGGCCTGAACCGCGCGCACGAAGCGCTCCCCAACCACGGATCCCATGGACCCCCCCATAAATTCGAATTCGAAGGCTGCCCCCACGATGGGCATCCCCTCGAGAAACCCCTGCATCACCACCAAGGCATCCGTTTCTGCCGTATTGGTTTGCGCCTCGCTCAACCGTTCGCTATAACGCCGGCTGTCCTTGAACTTGAGGGGATCGACGGGAACGATTTCCGCGCCCAGTTCCACTCGTCCTTCCGGGTCCAGAAAACCATCCAGACGAATGCGTGCCGTAATACGCAGATGGTGCGCACACTTGGGGCAGACATGCAGGTTGGCCTCGAGATCGGTACGGTAGAGCACTGCCTCACAGGAGGGACACTTGACCCATAACCCTTCAGGCACCGATCCCTTGACGTTTTTCTTGTCGCGCTTGATGCGCGGGGGCAATAGTTTCTTGAACCAACTCATTGGGCACCGTCCATGGCATGACGAAACTGGCGCATCAGCGCTTCCGCGCGGCGGGGTACCTCAGTCGGCGCACTGGCTTCGATTTCTTCGACCAGACGGGACCCGACCACCACCGCATCCGCAATTTCCGACAAACGACGGGCCGTGGCCCCATCGCGGATGCCAAAGCCCACCCCGACCGGAACCTTGGCATAGGAACGGATGCGGCCCACCTGAGTGGCCACTGCATCCACCTCCAGATGTCCTGCACCCGTCACGCCCCGCAAGGAGACATAGTACAGATATCCCGTGGCAAGTTGCGCAATTTCGCTCATGCGCTGCTCCGTCGTGGTGGGCGACACCAAAAGGATGGTATCGATCCCCACCTGGGTCAGCGCAGCCTTCAGAAAGCGCCCCTCGAGCGGGGGATAGTCCACCACCAGCACACCATCCACGCCAGCGGCCCGAGCCTGTGCGGCAAAGGCATCCAATCCCAGGCGTTCGATCGGGTTGGCATACCCCATCAATACCACCGGGGTCACGTCGTCTGTCTGGCGAAACTCGGCCACCACGGCCAGCACATCGGTCAGGGTCACGCCGTTCTGCAAGGCACGCTCGCTGGCGCGCTGGATCGTGGGACCATCGGCCATGGGGTCGGAGAAAGGAATCCCCAGTTCCAGGATATCGGCTCCCCCTGACACCAACGCCTGCATGGTAGGGACCGCCGACTCCAGCAAAGGGTCTCCCACGGTAAAAAACGGGATCAGAGCCTTCCGGTTTGAACCGGACAGGCGTGCAAAAGTGGATGCAATTCGCGACAAAATCAACCCCTCCTAAAGATGCAGACCACTGCGTTCGGCCACCGTCGCCATATCCTTGTCCCCACGCCCGGACAGGTTGACCAGAATGATCTGGTCCTTTCCCAGCGCGGGGGCCATCTTCATGGCTTGAGCCACGGCATGACTGGATTCCAGGGCCGGCAGAATCCCTTCCAGACGACATAGGGTATGGAAGGCCTGAAGGGCTTCCTCATCGGTGATGGCCACATAGGAGGCCCGACCGGTGTCCTTGAGCCAGGCGTGCTCCGGTCCCACGCCTGGATAATCGAGCCCGGCCGAAATGGAATGGGTTTCGATGATCTGACCGTGCGCGTCCTGCAGCAGGTAGGTGCGGTTGCCATGCAGGACCCCGGGCACGCCGGCGGACAGGGAAGCGGCATGACGTCCGCTGGACAGGCCGTCCCCTCCGGCTTCCACCCCGATCAGACGGACCGACTCCTGCGGGATGTACGGATAAAAGATCCCCATGGCATTAGACCCTCCGCCCACACACGCCAAAATCACATCGGGCTGGCGTCCCACCAGTTCAGGCATCTGAGTCAAACATTCGCGCCCTACCACGGCATTGAAATCGCGCACCATGGTGGGGTAGGGATGGGGACCGGCCACCGTGCCAATGATGTAGAAAGTGTCATCGATATGGGTGACCCAGTCACGCATGGCTTCGTTCAAGGCGTCCTTGAGGGTTTTGGAGCCGCTTTCCACCGGCACCACCTGGGCGCCCAACAACTTCATGCGGTAGACATTCTGGGCCTGGCGCCGCACGTCCTCGGCCCCCATGTAGACCACGCATTCCATGCCGTAGCGCGCCGCCACAGTGGCGGTCGCCACCCCATGCTGGCCGGCCCCGGTTTCGGCAATGACGCGCGGTTTACCCATACGTCGGGCCAGCATGGCCTGACCGATGGTGTTGTTGACCTTATGGGCACCGGTATGGTTGAGATCCTCGCGTTTCAGGTAGATCCTCGCCCCCCCCAAATGTTCTGATAACCGTTTGGCATGATAAATCGGGCTGGGGCGCCCCACATAGTGGTGCAACTCATGGGCCAACTCGGCCAGAAATTCCGGGTCCTGGCGGTAATGCTCATACTGCGCCTTGAGTTCCTCGATGGCAGCCATCAGAGTTTCGGATACGAAGGTCCCCCCATAGGGGCCAAAATACCCTTCCTGGTCCGGCAAATCATACACGTTCATCACTTCTCCCTATCAAAACCATCGGCCTTGGCCACCGCTTCCAAAAAATGCTGCACGCGCAGGCGATCCTTGCGCCCTGGCGCCCGCTCCACGCCACTGCTCACATCCACTGCCCAGGGATGTACCGTCCTGATCGCCTCCCCGACGTTATGGGCGGTCAAACCGCCGGACAGCACCAGAGGACAGGGTAACCGACGGGGCAGAACCGCCCAGTCGAAGGTCTGCCCGGTCCCTCCGGGGAGCCCCGGGACATAAGCGTCCACCAGAATCCCCTGAGCCTTTTCATGACGTGCCGCGAATTGTATCAAATCGAAGCCCTCCTGAACGCGCACCGCCTTGATATAAGGCATCCCGTAGCCCACACAGTCCAGTGGCCTCTCTTCGCCGTGAAACTGGAGACAGTCCAGGGAAACCGCTGCCAGGGTCTGTTCAATGACGTCTCGAGCAGCATCGACGAACAGTCCCACCACACTGACGAAGGGGGGTAAAGCCGCCCGGATGGCCTGCGCCTGTTCCAGGCCGACCGCACGGCTACTGGGCGGATAAAACACCAGCCCCACCGCATCCACCCCGGCCGCCGCCACTTCCAGCGCATCCTCCACCGAGGTCAAGCCACACACCTTGACGCGGGTCCTCATCCCTGACGCCCCCTTGGCAAATTCCATGCTTCATCATACTCCACTGCGCTCAGACAAAGACCCTCCGGCGCAAAGGTCGGCGCAGATCGGGTACGATCCCCCTGCCGCAACAATTCCGCCATCCATTCAGGGGGCGCCGCACCACTGCCCACCCGCACCAGGGCCCCCACCAGATTGCGCACCATATGCTGGAGAAAAGCATCCGCCTGAAAAGTGAAATGAAATTCTTCTCCCACCGCCTCCACTTCAGCCCGCAACAGCGTCTTGACCGGCGTTTTGGCCTGACACTCCGCCGCACGAAAGGCGCTGAAATCATGGGTGCCCAGTATCCACCCACATCCCGCGCGCAATTTCTCCAGGGCGAGGGGGTAATGCGTCCACCCCAACACTCCGCTGGCATAAGCCGGACGTACCGGATGACTGAGCAGGCGGTAACGATAAGTGCGTGAGCGGGCTGAAAAACGCGCATGGAAAGGTTCGACCACCGGCCAGGCCCACAGAACCGCAACGGTGGGGGGCAAATGGGTATTGGTGCCACGCACCCAGGCCTGGAGAGGACGCCCCACCGAAGTATCAAAGTGAACCACCTGGCCGGTGGCATGTACCCCCCGGTCGGTACGCCCTGCCGCAATCACCCCAATGGGTTCTCCCGCCACGGCTGCCAGTGCCCCTTCCAGAACGCCTTGCACCGTCAGGTCCCGGAGTTGACGCTGCCAGCCATGGAAACCCCTGCCCTGATACTCCACCCCCAAGGCGATTCGCCCCATCACTCAATGATCCAGCAAGAGGCGCAACATGCGGCGCAGCGGTTCGGCAGCCCCCCACAACAACTGATCGCCCACCGTGAAAGCCCCCAGATACTCGGGCCCCATGGCCAAGGTATGCAAACGTCCCACGGGGACCTGCAAGGTGCCGCTCACCGCCGCAGGGGTCAAAAATCGTTCGCTGGCTTCCCGTTCGTTGGGGATGACGCGTACCCACGCATTGGCTTCGGCGATCCGCGCCTCCACTTCGGGCAAGGGTATGGAACGACGCAACTTGATGGTCAGTCCCTGGGAATGACAACGCATTGCCCCCACCCGCACACACAAACCATCCACAGGAATGCTGCCCGGACTCCGAAAAGGAGGCAGGCCCAGGATCTTGTTACACTCCGCCCCGCCCTTCCATTCCTCTTTGCTTTGGCCATGTTCCACGGGCACATCGATCCAGGGGATCACGCTCCCGGCCAGGGGAACTCCACGAAAATTTCCGGTGGGCAACCCAGAGGACCGGAGGGTTTCAGTGACCTGCCGATCGATATCCAGAATGGCCCCTGCCGGATCGTCCAAGGCCGTGGCCACCGCGCCGTACAATTTGCCCATCTGCTGAAGCAATTCGCGCATGTTCTGGGCTCCGGCACCCGATGCCGCCTGATAGGTCATGGCCGAGACCCACTCCACCCATCCGGCCTGAAAGAGTCCGCCCAGAGCCATCAGCATGAGGCTGACGGTGCAGTTGCCCCCCACGAAGTCACGCACCCCTGCCGCCAACCCCCGCTCGATGACCGGGCGGTTGACCGGATCGAGGATGATCAAGGCATGCTCCTTCATGCGCAGTGTGGACGCCGCATCGATCCAGTACCCGGTCCAACCGCGCGCGCGCAAGGCCCCATGCACCTGCTGGGTATAGTCCCCACCCTGACAGGTGACGATGATATCGAGGGTCGCCAGGGCATCGAGATCATGAGCATCCTGCAGCGGCGCTGCCGCGCCCCCGAGGGCCGGACCCACCCCCCCCACTTGCGAGGTGCTGAAGAAATGCGGCGTGAAGTGTGCAAAATCCCCCTCTTCGCTCATGCGCTGCATCAGCACCGACCCCACCATCCCCCGCCATCCCACCAGCCCAACGGTTTTCATGAATCTCTCCTCAGCTGGCACGCAGGGCCGTCACCACCGCATCGCCCATTTGACCCGTAGACACGACTCCTTCGCCGGCCTGGGCAATATCGGCCGTCCGGACGCCCTGGGCCAGCACGGAGCGTACCGCCTGTTCGATCCGTTCGGCCAGATCGGACCGATGCAGGGAATAACGGAACATCATGGCCACCGACAGGATCTGGGCCAGAGGGTTGGCCTTGCCTTGCCCGGCGATATCCGGGGCACTGCCGTGAATGGGTTCATACAGGCCCTGGCCACGGGCATTCAGGGAAGCCGAAGGCAACATGCCGATGGACCCCGTCAGCATGGAAGCCTCATCGGAGAGAATGTCCCCGAAGAGGTTGCCGGTGACGATGACATCGAACTGACGGGGATGACGCACCAGTTGCATGGCCGCATTGTCCACCAGCATGTGACTCAACGTCACCTCGGGATACTCGGGCGCGATTTCCGTCACCACGTCGCGCCACAACTGCGTGCATTCCAGCACGTTCATCTTGTCCACGGAACAGAGCCGCCGCTGGCGACGCATGGCCGCCTGAAAACCCCAGTGAGCCACACGCCGGATTTCCGATTCGGAGTAGACCATGGTATTGAACCCTTCCCGTTCCCCCGCCGCATTGGTGCGGATGCCGCGGGGTTCGCCAAAATAGATGTCCCCCGTCAACTCCCGCACAATCAGGATATCCAGGCCGGAGACCACCTCGGGACGCAAAGTGGAAGCCGCCGCCAGTTCAGGAAAGACCTGGGCGGGGCGCAAGTTGGCGAACAGATCCATGGCCTTGCGCAAACGCAGCAGACCCCGTTCGGGGCGCTGTTCCCGGGGCAGGGTATCGTACTGCGGGCCACCGATGGCACCAAACAGAACGGCATCGGCCTGTTCACAGAGCGTCAACGTGGACGGCGGCAGGGGATCTCCGGTCTGATCCACCGCCGCCCCTCCCACCGGGGCCACGTCCAGTTCCAGGGAGACCCCCTCGGCACGCAGAACTTCCAGTATCTTGAGAGCCTCGGCCACGATCTCGGGTCCAATGCCATCTCCGGGCAATACGGCGATTTTCATGATTCCTCCTGAACGGACCCTGTCGGGGCCTCACTGTCGAAACCGGACATTATCGCATAGCCCACCCCGTTCAGGGCTCAAAACTCAGGGATAGTCCTGGCGCGTGGGGCGAATCAGGAGATCGCCGACGTGAACATGGGGCGGACGACTGAGAATGAAGTGGATGGCCTCCGCAATGTCCTCTCCGAGCAGAAGGGGGCCGAAGTTATCCTTGAATTTGTCGACCATGCCCTCCGAATACCCTGCCCCCTCCTGAAAACCGCTCAGTACCAGGCCGGGCTCCACCAGGCTGACGCGGATGCCCTGTGACCCTACTTCCCGGCGCAATCCCTCCACCAGCGCGTGCACGGCAAACTTGGTCGATCCATACACGGCGCTGAAGGGGGAAATATGACGCCCCACCACCGAACCGATCACCACGATGTCTCCGCCCCGGCGAGGATAATCCACCAGCGGACGCAGATGATGGGCCGATTTTTGCATGAGGGACAGGGTGGCCGTCACATTCAGTTTCAGCACCTCTTCGAAGCGGGATAGATCGACCTCGGTCACGGATCCACCCAACCCACGTCCGGCGTTGACCACCACGGCATTGGCGGGTTGTCCAAAGTATGCCTGGGCCGCACGGAACAACTGCGCCTGTATGGCCTCCTCTGTAATATCTCCAGCCAGCCCATGAAAATGTGGGCCCCACTGGCGTTCCAGTTCCTGCAATTTGGCGGCATTGCGCCCATTCCCCAGCACCCCATAGCCCTGGGCAATGAGGGTACGGGCCGTCGCCTCACCGATGCCCGAAGTGGCACCGGTCACAATCACGATCCGGGAAAGAGAACTCGTCATTTATCGCTCCTCAGGGTGCAAAAAACTGGTAGGTGGCCGCATAGGTCGCCTTGGTGATCTTGCCCACTTTTTCTGCCGTACACCCTTTTGCGGGCGCCAAGCCACCGCGCGTACGAATCTGCCGGATGCTCGTCACGCGCGCCAGAATCCCTTTGCCCGTCGCATCGCCTCTCTTCCACAATACCCAGGGAATGTCTTCGTCTTCCTTGAGCGCAGGCGCGCTGGCCACGACTACCCCGGTGATGGCACTACCCTCCGGCGTGCTCCAGCGCGGCCCCTGTGTCAGACTGGCCAGTGCATTCCCCGTCCCGTCATAGAGATCGGCTACCGGCCCCGACGCCACCCAGGCATAGGCGTCGTCGCCGCTCTTTTCACAGGTGTAGGTCTGTACGCCTTCCCCCATGGCCTGCAGAATCATTTTCTGATCTGGAGGAGGCGTCAGGGATGCCGGCATCTTGTCGACCTGATTCGTGGCACAGGAAGACAGGGTCAGGAAAACCAGCCCAAGCAAGGAGAAAGATTTCGGAAACTGTGCACACCGCATGACGTCACTCCGACAGAACTCAAAGGAGGAACAGTATAAAATGCCGACGCCCTTCTGTCACGACAGAACTCGACAACATCAGGATTTTTTCCAACCGGGTTTGTGCCGGACCGATAACTGATAGAATCCCCCTCGTCCCAACGGGTTTTATAGGATCGAGGCATGATAGTTCTGGGGATAGAAACCTCCTGTGATGAAACCGGAGTAGCCTTGTATGACGGTGCCAGGGGACTGAGAGCGGAATCATTGCACTCCCAGATCGCCCTCCATGCGGCCTATGGCGGGGTGGTCCCGGAACTGGCCTCGCGGGATCATATTCGTCTTCTGGTCCCCCTCATCGAGCGCACGCTGAAGGAAGCCCAGGCCACCCTGGCGGATCTGGATGCCATTGCCTATACGGCAGGCCCCGGGTTGGCCGGCGCGCTATTGGTGGGCGCCTCGGTCGCCAGCGCGCTGGCACGCAGCCGACATCTGCCCGCCTACCCGGTGCATCATCTCGAAGGCCATCTGCTTTCCCCTTTTCTGGCCGCCGAACCGCCTTCCTTTCCCTTCGTCGCGCTTCTGGTTTCCGGCGGACACAGTCAATTCATGGCCGTGGAAGGGTTGGGATGCTATCGCCTGCTGGGAGAAACGGTGGACGATGCCGTCGGGGAGGCCTTCGACAAGACGGCTCAATTGCTGGGTTTACCCTATCCCGGAGGACCCGCACTGTCCCAATTGGCCCGCCAGGGAGATCCGGCACGCTTTCGTTTGCCCCGCCCGCTCCTCCAGAGCGGCGACCTGCAACTCAGTTTCAGCGGCCTGAAAACTGCCGTTGCCCAACGGGTACGCCGTCAATCCCCGGCGGATTACCCGGATATCGCCGCCGCCTTCGAAGAAGCGGTGGTGGATGTGCTGACCCATAAAACCCGTCTGGCCTTGCGCATGACCGGATACACCCAATTGGTGGTGGCGGGTGGGGTAGGGGCCAACCAACCTCTGCGTCAGGCCCTGCGTGCACAACTGGAACCTGCCGGTATCCGTGTCACCTTTCCGCCGGCACATCTGTGTACGGACAATGGTGCCATGATTGCTTATGCGGGCTACTGTCACTTACAGGACCCCGAACTCCGGACCCGTCATCGGGATTCCCTCTCTCCCGGCTTCACCATTCACCCGCGTTGGGATCTGGCTACCTACGCCGCCCATCTCTGACAGGGGTCGGGATCAGGGCCCCGCGCTCGTCCCGGACCCACAGACCGGGCAACGGGGATCACGCAACAAACGCACGGTACGAAATTCGCCCCTCAATCCATCCAGAAGAAGAACGCGTCCCACCAGGGGATCCCCCACCCCACTCAAGACCTTGAGCGCCTCTCCTGCCTGCAGGGTTCCGGTGGTACCTGCCAGGGGGGCAAAAACGCCCAGCAAGGCACAGCGTTCCTCTTCCTCCGTCCGACTCTCCGGCGGATAGAGACAGGCATAGCAGGGGGTATCTTTCCGGCGAAAATCGAACACGCTGATCTGTGCCGAAAACCGAATGACAGCCCCCGAGACCAAAGGGATACCGCGCTCGCGGCACGCACGGTTGAGGGCAAAACGGGTAGCGAAATCATCACAGCAATCGAGGACCAGATCCACCCCACCAAGGCGCTCTCCCCATGCTTCGGGGACGACTCTCCGGGGATCGGGATGGATGTGAATCGTGGGGTTGAGTTGCTGCAAGCGCTCAGCCGTGGCGTTCACTTTCAAACGTCCCACGTCCGAACTGGAAAGGGCAATCTGGCGCTGCAGGTTGGTCAGATCCACCTCATCCCCGTCACAAAGGGTCAGGGTCCCGACTCCCGCTGCGGCCAGATAGAGGGAGGCGGGTGAACCCAGCCCTCCCACTCCGACGATCAGGACATGCGCACGGGTCAACCGTTCCTGCGCTTCTGTCCCCCACGGCTCCAGCAACAAATGCCGACTGTAGCGCAACAGTGCTGAATCTTCCACGCCCCCTCTCCCGCGCAAAGCTCAGTGCGGTTTGGCCAACTCCTGTTTGAGATAGGCGCGAGCAGCATCCAGTTGCGGATCCGGCAATTCGTCACCCTTGGCCCCCGGCTTGTGCACGGGTTTACCCGCTTTGTCTGCCGCCGGAGGAGCCGCGGGTTGGGCGGGGGGCGCTGCGCCATCCTCGGCAGGTTTGGCGGCGGTTTCCGCCTTACCCGCCCCATCCGTGGGATTGGTCAGGTGTCCCGTCAGATCCGACTCATGGATCCCCAGGGTGGCTTCCACCGCATCCGCATCGTCGGCCATCACCTTGTCGGGTTCAATCCCCTTGGCCTGAATGGAGCGTCCATTGGGCGTGAAATAACGGGCCGTGGTCAATTTCAGCGCAGTATTCCCGGACAGGGGCAGAATGGTCTGCACGGATCCCTTGCCGAAGGTACGCACCCCCAGGATGAGGGCCCGATGGTGGTCCTGCAAGGCCCCGGCCACGATTTCCGAAGCCGAAGCCGATCCGCCGTTGACCAACACCACCAGTGGCAACTTCTTGATACCCTTGGGAAGATCCAACAGGTAATCTTTTTCGCTCGCATCGCGCAGGTAGTTTTCAGGAGTCACCGTCAGGTGCATCTTGGCATCGGCCACCCGACCTTCGGTGTAGACCACCAGGGACTCCGGAGGGAGGAATACGCCCGCCACGCCCACCGCCGAGTTCAGCAACCCCCCGGGATTGTTGCGCAGATCGAGGATCAAACCCTTGGGCTGATCCTTGTTGTCCTTGTAGAACTGTTCCACCGCATTGGCCAGATCCTCACCCGTATGTTCCTGGAACTGGCTGATGCGGATCTCGCCGTAGCCCGGATCGAGTTCCTTCAACTTGACGCTCTTCATCTTGATGATGGCCCGTTTCAGGGTGATCACCAAGGGTTTGGGTTCATTCTTGCGCAGGATGGTGAGGGTGATGGGGGTGTCGGGTTTGCCGCGCATGCGTTTGACCGCATCATTGAGGGTCATGCCCTTGATCGCCGCATCATCCAGTTTGATGATGTAATCCCCGGATTTGATGCCGGCCTTGGACGCAGGCGTGTCATCGATGGGGGTCACCACCTTGACCAACCCATCTTCCATGGTCACTTCGATCCCCAGTCCGCCAAACTCGCCCTGGGTGCCGTCCTGAAGTTCCTTGTAGGCTTCCTGATCGAGATAGGCCGAATGGGGATCCAGTCCCGCCACCATGCCGGTGATGGCTTCCTTGATCAATTTATGATCGTCCACCGGCTCGACATAATCGCTTTTGATCCGTCCGAAAATCTCACTGAAGACACGCAGGTCTTCAATGGGCAAGGGACTCCCGGCAGGCGTGGTCGCCTTGTCGGCCACCGCCGAAAAATTGAGGGTCAGGGCAAACCCGAGCAGGGCCCCCAACAGGATCAAACCCAGTTTTTTCAACGGCCCCACCATAATCTTTTTTCCTTTTTCAAACCCAAAATTTAAGGGAAATTTCCGTCAGGGATTCCCGACCCAGCGCATGGGATCGATGGGCTTCCCCTGATAGCGAAGTTCGAAGTATAGCCCTGATTCATTATTCTCACCGGTGTTTCCCGAACTGGCCACCACACTCCCGGTCTGGACCTTTTCACCCACCCGGGCAGAAAGGCTCTGTGCGCCTCCGTAGAGACTCATGTAACCGTCCCCATGGTCAATGATCAACAAATTGCCAAAACCCCTCAACCAATCCGCATAAACCACCTGCCCCGCCGCCACCGCCCGTACTTCCCTGCCTTCGGGCGCATGGATGAAGACCCCTCGCCAGGTCAGGCCGGTTTCTGCTCGTGGACTGCCAAAGTGGTTTTTAAGTTCCCCGGCCATCGGCAAACGCAGGTGACCGCGCAAATGAGAAAACGCACTCTCATCCTTCCCGGCTTCCGGAACCTGGTCGATGGTGGCAACGGTACTCTCTCCCGCAACCGGGGCGGCATGCCGACGCGGAACCGCCCGGTGCGGGGGGGGGATGGCCGCGTGACGGCGCGCTTCCCGCGCCAGACGATCGATCAATTGGGTCAAACGGGCTTCATCGTGGCGAAGCGATTCCAGATTTTTACGTTGACTGTCGAGACGACTGGAAAGGGATGCCATCAAAGCCGCCCGCGTGGCATTTTCTTCCTTCAGACGCTTTTGCTGAAGGGCCATTTCCGTCTCGACCCGGGCCAGGGCCTGCATCTTCCGTTCACGATTCCGGGTGATCTCTTCCAAAGCCTGGAGATTACCATTCAACTCATTGATTTTTGAAGTTTGGTGGCGTGCCAGCACATCCACATAATAAGCCTGTCGTGTCCATTCGTCGGGATGGATCACCCCCAATGCTTCGGGGAGTGGGGTACCCGCCTGCCAATAATACCGATATTGAATCCAGCGTTCCAGGCTGCGTTGCTGACGCAACACGTCGGCCTGGGTATCTTCGGATCGAAGATGCAGCCCTCCCAGTTCGGCCTGCAATTGGGTCTGCTGGAGTTCCAGTTGATGCAACTGGCGTGTCGTGACACTGATGGTCTGTTCGGTGCGTTGCAGTTCTTCCCGAACCTTCTGACGGGATCCTTCCGTGGTGGCGACGTCTTTTTCCACCTGATGGATCCGTTTTTTGAGGTCGTGCAGATCCCTGCCAGGACTGGCCTCCCCTTTCCCCACCCAAAAAACCGATAAAATCAGTTCCCCCGTCAGTACTGCCCGAAAACACGCACGGAGTACCGGTTTCACCGCATCCTCAGGACTGCAGACGACCCTGATTGGCCACGGCCTGGGTCAACGCCGCAACTTTGGCGGGGTCACCGAGGTAGTAGTGATCGAGCACGGCACCCTGGTCATCCAGTTCATAAACCAGGGGAATCCCCGTAGGGATGTTGAGTTCCATGATCTCCTCCCGGGTGTGATGTCCGAGATGCTTGATCAGCGCCCGCAGGGAATTTCCATGGGCCACCACCAGCACCTGTCGACCGGACTGGACCATGGGGGCCATGGCCTGTTCCCAGAGGGGAACCACCCGCGCCACCGTATCTTCCAACGTTTCCCCCACCATGGCTTTCAGGGCATCCGAGTGGGCATAGCGTGGATCATGGCGTTCCGAACGAGGATCCGACTCCGCCAACACGGGGGGGGCGGTATCGTAACTGCGCCGCCATACCAGCACTTGCCGTTCCCCATATTTTGCTGCGGTCTCGGCCTTGTCCAAGCCTTGCAGAGCACCATAGTGACGTTCGTTCAGCCGCCAGTCCGGGACCGTGGGAATCCACATCCGTTCGCAGACTTCCAGTCCCAGCCAGAGCGTCTTGATGGCTCGTTGCAGCACGGAGGTATAGGCAATGTCGGGCAACAACCCCGCATCCTTGATCAGTCGACCGGCCTCCACCGCCTCCAGCAATCCGGCGGGGGACAGTTCCACATCGGTCCAGCCAGTGAAGCGGTTTTCCAGATTCCAGACACTTTGTCCATGACGCAACAACACCAACTTTTTCATAGTCAACCCTGACACTCTCTCGACGAAACCTCGCCATTCTACCAGAAAGCCCGGGCTTTCTCAGCAGGAGGTTCCCCGCGTGGAAGAGCGCTCAATAGATGACCTCCACCGGATCGAGACTGCGCCATAACACCCAGGTCACCACACTCCGCCACGGACGCCAGCGCTCCGCATAGGAGACCAGGTCCGGCACGGGAGCCTCCTTCAGTTCGGAAAAGTGAAGGCGCAGGGCACGCTGCAACCCCAGATCCTCCACCGGAAAAACGTCCGGACGATGGAGGTAAAAAATCAGGAACATTTCCGCACTCCAGCGCCCGATCCCATGTACCCGGGTGAGAAGTGCATGTACCTGCGCATCGGAAGCGGCACGCAACTCCGCTTCCGTCACCAACCCCGCACTGAAATGCCGGGCCAGATCCTTGAGATAATCCACCTTGCGCGAGGAATACCCGCATTGGCGCAATCGTTCGGGGCTCAATTCCCACACCGCAGCGGGTTCGAAAGCGCCGAGCGCACAGAATCGTTTCCAGAGGGCATCGGCCGCCCGAACCGAGATCTGCTGGCCGGTGATGGCGCGTGCCAAGGTCTGGAAGGCACTCCCCGACTCCGTCCAGGTCGGCCGGTCGTAACGAGCCATCAGGAGATCCAGAGCGGCATCGATCCCTGTCAACGCCTGAATCGCCTGCTCCCAGGCCCCTTCCCGAGCGAGACTCACGGGGGCACCTTCTGTCCGGGAATCCATGGAATTCCTCATCTCAGGAGTTCTTTTACACATGAAAACACGGATCTCAGTAAAATGGGGGAATTTTTGGATATCTGAAGGAAATGACCGTGCTGGATTTTCTATTGCAACACGCTGCGCTGGTTGTACTGGTCTTGGCCAGCGGCCTGATGCTGGTGTGGCCCGAAGTCCAATCCCTGATCGCTCAGGAAAAATCCGTCACCACCCTCGAAGCCACCCACCTGCTCAACCAGCGTCATGCCCTCGTCATCGACCTGCGCCGGGAAAAGGATTTTGCCTTGGGTCACCTCCCCAACGCCCGCCACTATCCCACGGATGAACTGAACGCGCACGCAGTGGAACTGTCCCAGTGGAAGGAACGCCCCGTCCTTTTGGTGGCCTCCGCCCAAAGCACCGGGGCCGCCCGCCAAATTCTGCTCAAGGCGGGCTTCGTGGACGTTTTCGTTCTCAGGGGAGGAATGACGGCATGGATCGAGGCGAACCTGCCCATTGCCCATTCTTCCTCTCCACAGTGAGCCCGCCATGCCCCGCGTTCAAATGTATTGCACGGCACTTTGCCCTTATTGCGTCATGGCTGAAAAATTGCTGGCGCGTAAAGGCTTCACCCCCGTCGAAAAAATCCGCATCGATCTGGACCCCGCCGAGCGTGATGCGATGATCCATCGCACCGGGCGTCGCACCGTCCCTCAAATTTATATTGGTCAGACGCATGTGGGGGGATTTGACGATCTCGCCGCACTGGACCGCCAAGGCCTGCTCGATCCCCTGTTAGACCATGCCTGAACCTTCATTTTTTATTGACCCCACCACGCCAGGACCCACGCACCATGAGCCAAAACGGACAAGCCAACACCCCCATGTTCTCCATCGAAAAGATCTATCTGCAGGATTCCTCTCTGGAAATCCCTCTTGCCCCCAAGGTGTTTCTGGAGCGTGAGACCCCGCAGATCGAGATCCAGTTGACCAACGACAGTCAATCCATCGAAGAAGGACTTTATCAGTGTACCGTGACCGTCACGGTCACCGCCAAAATCACCGATAAAATCCTGTTTCTGGTGGAAGCCAAACAGGCGGGGATTTTCCGCATCCTCAATATTCCAGCGGAAGACATGCCCATTCTGATGAATGTGACTTGCCCCAATATCCTTTTCCCCTACGTGCGCGAAGTGGTCTCGGATTTATCGACCCGCGCCGGATTCCCGCCGGTCATTCTCAACCCGGTCAATTTTGAAGTGCTCTATCACCAGCAAGCACAACAAAACGCCATGCCCGCCCCCAGTACGGTCCAGTAACTCATGCGCCTCACGGTTCTGGGAACGGGTGCCTGGGGTACGGCCCTGGCACTCTCCCTGACCGGATTTCATTCCGTCACCCTCTGGGGACGCGACCCTGTCCAAGTCCAGGCCCTGCGCCAGGAGCGAGAAAATCGTCGCTATCTGCCCGGCCATGTCTTGCCCTCTTCCCTGCAACTCTCCTCCGATCTGCCCGGTGCCTTGCAAGATGCCGACTTGGCACTGCTGGTGGTTCCCGTCGCAGCCCTGGAAGAAATCCTGAGCGCCCTCGCCACCCTGCGTCCACACCTGCCTTTTTTGTGGGCCTGCAAGGGCGTGGAACAGGGAACACGGCGTCTGCCCCACCAGATCGTTCATGCCCACCCTGCGTTACGAGGCCCGCACGGCGTGCTGTCCGGCCCCTCTTTCGCCACGGAGATTGCTGCCGGCCTGCCTGCTGCCCTGACCCTGGCCTCGTCCAATGAGGTCTTTGCCCAAAGCACGGCACGCTCCCTGCATCACCCGCGCCTCCGCCTTTATTCGAGCACGGATCTGATCGGGGTTGAAATTGCCGGCGCCCTGAAAAACGTCATGGCCATCGCCAGCGGACTCTCCGATGGTCTGGGTCTGGGTCTGAATGCCCGAGCGGCCCTCATCACCCGGGGATTGGCAGAAATCACCCGACTCGGCATGGTGCTGGGCGGGCGCCGCGAAACCTTCATGGGACTGACCGGTTTGGGTGACCTGATCCTCACCTGTACGACGGCCCTCTCGCGCAACTACCAGGTGGGACAGGGTCTGGCCCAAGGGCTTCAACTGGTCCCCTTGCTGACCAGTCTCGGTCATGTGGCGGAAGGGGTTCCCACGGCGCTGGCCGCCCTTCAACTGGCCCGGGCGCATGGAGTGGAAATGCCCATCACTGCCACGGTCCAGGAGGTCCTGAGCGGCGTCCTGAACGTTCAGGACGCCGTCATCCAGTTGCTGGCACGCGACCCACGGGCGGAATGATCCTTCCGCCTCATAAAGCCCCACAAAACCCCTGCTGCCGCCAAGCTTCAAAGACCATGACTGCCACGGCATTGGACAGGTTGAGACTGCGGTTGTTGGGGCGCATGGGCAGACGGATCCAGGTCGACCGGTCAAACTCCTCCAGGATGGGCAGGGGCAACCCCCGGGTTTCCGGGCCAAAGAGAAAGACATCCCCAGGCTCATAGCGCGCTTCCGTATGGGGTCCACTCCCGTGCGTGGTCAGCGGAAACCAGCGCCGCGCACTCAAGGTCTGACGACAGGCGTCCCAGTCCGGATGCACCGTCAGCACCATCTGCTCATGGTAATCCAGCCCGGCCCGCCGCAAGTGACGGTCACTCACCTCGAAGCCCAGGGGCGAAACGAGGTGCAGACGGGCGCCGGTGTTGGCACAGAGGCGAATGATGTTACCCGTATTGGGAGGAATTTCTGGTTGGTACAGCACCACATCGAACATGGGGGATCCTTGTCTGTTCGGCGCATTACGTTTCAGAAAGGGTCTGGAACCGGCGCCTCGGCACAGACCCACACGTCAACCCCACCTACGCCCACCTGATGCAAGGCCGCAGTCGCCGCTTCGAGGGTGGCCCCCGTCGTCAATACATCGTCCACCAGCGCCACCTGCCGTCCCTGCAATCGGGCGCTGGCACGAAAAGCCCCAGCCACATTGCTCTGCCGCGCTGCGCGCGGCAGTTCGGCCTGGGGCAGGGTCGCGCGCAGACGGGATAACCCCTCCTGCACCGGACAGTGCAACCATTGGGCCAGGGGACGGGCCAACTCGAGCGCCTGATTATACCCGCGCCCATGCCAGCGTTGGCGAGACAAGGGAATGGGAATCACGCAATCGGGCGAACAGGCGGGTGGGGGAAATTCCTGCCAGACCCGAGCCAAAGTTGGCGCAAGGGACACTGCCTGACCAAACTTGAGGGCACGAATCAGGGAAATGACCGGATAGACATAGTCAAAGCCCATCCGTACCCGTCCCACGCCCTCCAGGGTGCGCTGACGCGTCGCGGCATGACGGGGGAGAGACGCCCAGCAGGCAGCGCAGAGCGTACTGCCCGTGCCTACTGGCGCACCGCAGAGAAAACAGGGAGAAACCACTCCGCGGTATAGCGCCTGCTTTCCCTTCGCCCACCACAGTGCAAGCCTGTCGATGATTTCCTTCCCCCGGGAATCCCCCTCTCTCCCTTTCTCTGGAATGATTGGCATTTGACACCTTCCTCCAGTTACCGGACAATCCGCTACCATGATGAATGATAGCCCCCTCCGCGCCCCCCATCCCTTTCAAGAAAGCGCTTCCACTGCGCCTGTTTGGACCCGTGCCACCCTGACCGCGCTCTTTGAATTGCCCTTCAATGAATTGCTGTGGCGTGCCCAATCGGTACACCGCGCCCATTTCGACCCCAATGGCGTGCAACTGTCCACCTTGCTCTCCATCAAGACGGGCGGCTGTCCCGAAGATTGCGGATACTGCCCTCAGTCGGCCCATCACAGCACCGACCTGGCGCGCCAGTCCCTGCTCACGACAGAGGAAGTACTGGATGCCGCACAGCGTGCCAAGTCGGCCGGAGCCACACGGTTTTGCATGGGCGCGGCATGGCGCAGCCCCAAAGAACACGATCTGGATCAGGTCATCCACATGGTCCGCGCTGTGCGTGACCTGGGTCTGGAGACCTGCGCCACCCTGGGCATGCTGAGCCCTCCTCAGGCCGAACGCCTGAAGGAAGCGGGCCTGGAGTACTACAATCACAATCTGGACAGTGACCGGGAATTTTATGGGGATATCATAAAGACCCGTCAGTTTCAGGATCGTCTCGACACACTGCAAGCCGTGCGTGGCGCAGGCATGAAGGTCTGTTGTGGCGGCATCGTCGGGATGGGCGAAACCCGTGCCCACCGCGCCGGCCTGATTCACGAACTCACCCAACTCGAACCCGCCCCGGAATCCGTACCCATCAACCTGCTGGTCCAGGTGCAGGGCACCCCCCTGTATGGAACCGAGGCACTGGATCCCTTCGAATTCGTCCGCACCATCGCCTGTGCGCGCATCGCCCTGCCCCATTCACGGGTACGCTTGTCGGCAGGACGGGAAGGGTTGTCCGATGAATTGCAGGCTCTCTGTTTTCTGGCCGGGGCCAATTCCATTTTTTATGGGGAACGGCTGCTGACCACCGACAATCAGGATATGCAGCGCGATCGCCGCCTCTTCGAACGTTTGGGCCTGCACCCCGAGTAGTGGACCGGGAAATCCTGCGTCTGCGCCGGGGGTTCCTGCGCCACTCTCCCCGCGCCAATGACCCTTCTCCCTTTCTGAGTCGGGAAATCGGAGCGCGCCTGCTCACCCGTCTGGAGTATGTGACGCTGACTCCCCGTCGCCTGCTCGATCTGGGCGCCGGTGGCGGCTGGTCCGGCACTTCCCTGCAACGCCGTTTTCCCGATACGGCCCTGCTGGAAGCGGACTGGGTTCCTGAATTGCTTCCTGTGCCCGTCGAGCGTGCCTGGTGGAAAAAATGGGGGCAGGTCCCTCCCCGATTCTCTCTGGCGGCCAACGCGCTCCAACTGCCTTTGGCCCGACACAGCATCGATCTGGTCTGGGCCCACCTGTTATTGCCCTGGACCCCCATGGAGCAGATATTCGCCGAAGTGGCACGGGTTCTTGCGCCCGGCGGACTGTTTCTATTCTCCACCCTGGGGCCGGACACCCTGCGCGAATTGCGTCCTGCTCTGAGTGAACTGCCGGAAGGAACGCAGCGCCTGGGGCCTTTCAGTGACATGCACGATCTGGGCGATGCCCTGGTACAGGCTCGACTGGCCGATCCAGTCATGGAACGGGAGGATCTGCACATCGATTATCCCGACCTGAACCTGCTTCTGCAGGATCTGCGTGCCCTGGGTCCCGCTCCGGCCCCCCGTCCGACCGGTGGGGTGGGGCAACAGGCCTGGCAGCGCATGACCCATGCCTATGAGGGACAACGCTTGGCAACGGGGTTGCCCGTCACTCTGGAAGTCATTTATGGGCAGGCGTGGAAGCCTCAACCGCGCACCTTGCCCGACGGGCGCGCGGTGATCGAAGTGCGCCCGGCGCCTTAGGTCAATCGCCCACGGCGGGATGGGATCGAAGATGGTTTTCCACCCCGGACAGAATTTCCGCATGGGCTTCCTGAGGTCCCGCCCAGCCATCCACCTTGACCCATTTTCCTTTTTCGAGGTCCTTGTAATGCTCGAAGAAATGCACGATCTGTTGCAAGGTCAATTCCGGCAGGTCCTCGACATGCTCGAGGTGCTGATACAAGGTACAGAGTTTATCCACCGGCACGGCCAGTAACTTGGCATCCTGCCCCGCTTCATCGGTCATCTTCAGCACGCCCAGAGCCCGGCACCGCACCACCACCCCAGTGATCAGCGGCACTGGAGTGATCACCAGCACATCCACCGGATCACCGTCCTGAGAGAGGGTTTGAGGAATATACCCATAGTTGCAGGGATAATGCATGGCGGTGGACATGAAACGGTCCACGAACATGGCCCCTGTTTCCTTGTCCAATTCGTATTTGATGGGGTCCCCATGCATGGGAATTTCGATGATGACATTGAAATCGGTGGGCAAGTTACGCCCGGCGGGCACACGATCCAGATTCATGAGCGATCCTTATGGTCAGAATGAAAAATGCAGAGAAAATTCCCCCTCTGCGTACCCCCGGGATTATAGCGCCTGGAGCCTGTCCAGTCTGCTAGAATCGACACTTTGAGCAAGGAAGAGTCATGCACGTCACGGTCTTGGGAGCGGGAGTCATCGGTGTCAGCACGGCCTGGTACCTGCGCGCGGCAGGCTTTGAGGTAACCGTGGTGGAGCGCCGATCCGAGGCGGCCCTTGAAACCACCTTTGCCAACGGCGGGCAATTGTCCACCGGCCACGTAGAACCCTGGGCCACCCCGGAAACCCTGCCCCAGATCCTGGAATGGCGTCACCACGAAAATTCCCCCCTGCTCTTTCGCCTCCAGGCCGATCCCCACCAATGGAGTTGGGGTCTCCGTTTTCTGCGCGAATGTCGCCCCCAGCGCAGCGCTCATAACTTTCATCAATTGCTGGCGTTGGGCCAATACAGTCGGGCCGCCTTTCACGCCCTGCGCGCACAGGTGGATCTGGCCTATGAGGGGCTGGACCGGGGCATCCTCCATCTGTATGACTCGCCCGCCTCATTGGCACGGGGTGAAAAAGCCGCCGCACGGGTCAATGACCTGGGCTACGAACGTCGCCCCATCAGCATGACCGATGCCCTGACCCTCGAACCCACCTTGGCCCAGGCTCTCCCGCATTGGCACGGCGCGACCTATACCCCCGGCGACAGCAGTGGCAATGCCTTTCTATGGACTCAGGGCCTGGCTCGTCTATGCGCCGCTCGGGGGGTGCGCTTTCAGTACCAAACCACGGTAACGGGTTTTGAAACCGAAGCTCGACGCATCCGGGGTCTCTGGTTGCAACAGGGGCCCACCCCTCATCTGCAGGACGTGGATGTGGTGGTGGTGGCTCTGGGCAGCGAAAGCTCCCCCCTGCTGCGCCCCCTTGGACTGAATTTGCCCATTTATCCGGTCAAGGGCTACTCCATCACCGTGCCCCTGTGCCAACCGGAGAATTCCCTGCAGGTCAGCATTACCGATGATGCCCACAAGATCGTCTTCACCCGTCTCGGTAACGACTTGCGGGTGGCCGGCACCGCCGAGTTTTCCGGCTACGACCACAGTTTGAACCACACCCGCCTGGAAGCGCTGGTTCAGCGCGCCCGCCAACTATTCCCTCATCTGGCCGACTATTCGCAGGTGACCCCGTGGACAGGCCTACGTCCCTCCACCCCTTCCAATTGCCCCCTGATCGGCCCCACGCGGTGGGAGAACCTGTTCCTCAATACCGGCCACGGAACCCTCGGCTGGACCTTGGGGGCAGGCAGTGGAAAACTGTTGGCAGAACTGATACAGGGACACAGACCCGAACTCGAATTCGACTTCACCCGCCCCGCCTAGAGAATCCGGAGATTCAGGGCTTCAGAGCCGCATAGAGGTAAGGCAGACTGCGATCCAGACGAAAATCGATCCCTGAATGGGTACCATCGAACTCTTCATGGAGGTGAGGTACTCGAGCCCGGGTCAAGGCAGCAGACAATTGACGTACGCCATAATGCAAATGGTATTGGTCGCGCCAACCACAGTCCAGAAACAGGCACTTCAACCGGCGCAAGGTCGATGCGTGAGGGGATACTGCGTGAACGGGATCGCAGGCCTGCCAGTGGGCCCAACGTTCGGGGAGCAATTCCCCGGTCTCGGGATGGAAAGGCAGACGAAAACCATTGGGGGCGGCGGGATCGGGATCATAGGTCGCGGCCATGCCCAGATTCATGAGGGCATGGGTCTCGGCACTGGAGGGACGGTCCAGAGGACAGACCGCTGCCAGAAAGGACGCCACCCGTCCATCGTCCAGGCCCTGGGCCAATGCCTGGGCACGCGCTTGCTGCTCAAGGGTTCCTTCCGCCGCCGCGGGGCGGAAACGGGCCAGCACATCCAGGGTATTGGGCCAATCGCCCCGATAGACCAGATCGAATCCCGCATCACCGGCGTGGCTGACCACCCCTCCCCAACAGTCCGGAGCCTGCATGGCCTGAAACAGCGCACCATAGCCGCCCGAGGATTTTCCAAAGACCCCCCGATGGTCGCGGGTGGCCAAGGTCCGAAAGGCGGCGTCGATGAAGGGCACCACTTCATGGCTCAAATAGTCGCCGTAGGCGCCCAATGCACTGGAATTGACATACTGGTTACCCCCCAACCGGGTAAAGCAGTCGGGAAAGACCAGAATGACCGGCCCCATGACCCCACAGTGAATCAGGCGAGCAACCCGTTCGGGCACCGTCTCGTTGAAGGGTTGCCAGTTGACCTGACTGGGGCCACTCCCAAAGTATCCCGCCAATCCGTAAAATACCGGATAACGTTGAACATTCCCCGGCAGGTCGTAACCTTCGGGCAACCAGACCGGAAAACGGCGCCGGGTCGGATCATTCCAGGGATTTCCCTGCAACACCCGCGAGTCGAACTCGACCCATGTCAGACGCCCCGGAAAGACAGACTGGGTGCGCAGGGCCATGACGATCAGCCGTTGACGCGGCGGCGATATTCACCTGTATTGGTATCGATTTCAATCTTGTCACCGGTCTCGCAAAACAGGGGCACGGCAATCTTGTGCCCATTCTTGAGCGTCGCCGGTTTCAGCACCTTGCCCGACGTATCGCCGCGCACGGCCGGTTCGGTGTAATCGATCTCGCGCACCACCGAACTGGGCAACTGAACAGAAATGGCACGCCCTTCGTAAAGGGTGATTTCGCAAGCCATGCCATCCTCCAGATAGTTGAAGGCATCGCCCAGACTGTCCCGGTCCATGTCATACTGGTCGTACTCATGGTCCATGAACACATAGGAAGGATCGGCAAAGTAGGAATAGGTCACTTCCTTATGCTCGAGAATGACCTGATCCAGTTTGTCGTCAGCCTTGAAGACGGTTTCGCTGGCGGCACCGGTGAGCAGGTTGCGCAACTTCATCTTGACCACGGCGGAACTGCGCCCACCCTTGTTGTATTCTGCCTTCTGGATCACCAGGGGGTCCTTGCCCACCATGATCACATTACCGACCCGCATTTCCTGTGCCTGTTTCATACGCCACCCGTGTTGAATTAAATGAGACTTAACCGGTTATTTTAACTCGAGATTGGAAAACTCCACAAGTTTTGTGACCAAATCGGGCTGTTCGGCCAAAGCTTCGCTCCAGGCCAGGGCGTGACGTTCCCAGTCCTTCCAATGAGGAACCACCCTCTGCCAAGCCAGCGCCATATCGCCTCTCCCGTTCCAGGCACGAAACAGATCCGCGATGGCTGCCGCCAGCGCCGCTTCCAGACCCGCCAGATAGCGCTCCAGGAAAGCCTCCAGTTTCACCCGGTGCTGCCCCTCCGCCTGCGGGTAGAGATGCCATAAGAAGGGTCTTCCGGCCCATTGAGCGCGCACGAAGGAATCTTCTCCGCGCACCAGATTGAAATGGGAGACCCACAGCAGACCGTCATACTCGTCCTGAGTGCGCAACGCCACCCGGACCGGCTCGATCTTGCCCCACACGTCACCTTCAGGGACATGAAACGCATCGGCCCGACCGATCCGGTCGGTGATCTCCATGCCTTCAAACAGTACCCAGCGCCAGGCCTGCCCCGTACGTCGCATGGCTTCCCGCAGGGACTGCCAAGGGGCGTCCGGGTACGCAAACAGGGTGAGAGTCGAAAGATTCGTTTTTTCTGTCAGCCCCCAGGATCGCCAAAGGGTTTCTTGACGAGACAAGGAGGCCCGGATTTCGGAACGCCGGGCAAGCAGACCGGGTTCGCGCAGCAAGCCTCCCGTGCGCGGGGTAAACCCCGGGAAAAAAAAGTGCCGGGGACCCAGATAGCCCGGAATGGGCGCAGACAACCCGTGGCACCCTTCCACCCAGGATTCCGCGCTCAGGTAGTCAAATAAAATCCAGTGCGGAACGACCTGCCGTTGTTGCAGGAATGCTTGCACCGAAGAGGGCAGATCGCAACTGAAGGCACTCACCACCGATACCGGCAGAGTGGGATCTTCTGCCCCCAACTGTGCCGGATCCTGCCCGACGACCGCCCACGGCAGGATCCGTACCCCTTGAACCTGCTGGGTCGGGGTATCGGTCACCAGCGCAGGACAGAAACACGCCAGGGTCTGCAGATGATCGATCACCAGCGTGACCTGGTATGACCGGGCAGCCAACTGGCTCGCCAGACGCCAACTGACGCCCGCATCCCCCAGGTTGTCCACTACCCGGCAGAAAATCCACCAGGCGTGCATACTCACGGGGACGGACAGCGAACGGTCACGCCGACAAAGTCAGCCGTTCCACCACTTCCACCCCTGCTGCCGCAATGATGCCATCCTGAAAGGACTGTACGCCGGAAACCCCGATGGCCCCCACCAGTTGCCCTTCGCTGAAGAGAGGCAGGCCCCCTTCAACGGGCGTATTCCCCGGCAGATTGAGCATGACGATGCGTCCGCCCACCACCGTTTCTTCCATCACCTTGGTGGAACGCCGGAACAGAAAAGCGGTACGGGCTTTTTCCTGGGCCACCTGAACGGAACCCACCTGGGTATGATCCGCCCGTTCCAGAAACATCAAATGCCCCCCCTCATCGAGGATGGCAATGACCACATTCCAGTGGTTTTCCACCGCCTTGGCGCGTGCAGCAGCAGCGATGGCGCGAGCATCGGAAAGGGAGAGTGCGCGTTTCAGTTCCATTCTGTCATCCTTGTCGTATTCAATGATCCTGCCGGATCAAAAGTCGATATGCAAACGCAGTCCGTACACATCGATCGGACCGCGCAGTTGATTGTACGCGGGATTGCCAATGTGTTGCCAGTCCGCCGTCAGGTGAACCCCGTCCACAATGCCCCATTTGTAGTAAGTTTCCAGCACATATTCAGGCGCATACATCAGGTAACCATCGCCGATGAACAAATCATAATTGCCCGCCGTCAAAAAAGCCTGGCGTGCACCGCTGATCTGGTTCAGTGCCCAGCCCAGCCCGATGCCATCCTTGCTGCGCCCCCAGTTCTGTCCCTCCAGGGAAAGACCCGCGCTGAAACTGCGGTCCACTTCCGTGAACGCCATGGACTCGTTGCTTCCCCCCGTCCAGAAGGCGCGGGCAAACAAGCCCACGCCAGGAGACAAGGCCTGTTGCAGATTGAGCCCGCCCCCTCCCCGTATGGCATTGTATCTGGGCTGATTCGCAATGAAGATCCCGGTTTGGTTGAGGTAGGAACCAAAGTTGGCCAGTTGCATGCGTCCCTGGTACATCAGCAATTTGAGGGCTCCCGTATCCCAACGTCGTTCGATTTCTCCATTGACCCCGAAATGTTGGCCCATGGCCGGGTCGAGGGCCAGTTGATTGGGCAGGACGGGCATGGCAAACCAGCCGAAACGCGTGGACCAGCGATCCCAGGTCAGTTCGCTCGAAGCACCCCAGGTGTACCCTCGGGAATCCGCCGCATAATCATAGGCACAGGAGGTCATGAAACACCAGTTGAGAAACTGATCATCGCTCTTGTGGGCGTAGGCATTGCCGTCAAAATAGGACAGCACATCCACCTTTCCGATGGTCCAGGTCAAACGGTGAGAGTCCACCGCTCGGTCGAATTGATGGCTGGCCATGGGCAGGGATTCGCTTTCCCCCCCAAAGTTGACCACCCGCGTGTAAAACCCCAGGGCAAGGTAGGTCACAAAGGTATTGGTCATGTAGCGTTGCATGTCGTTATTGGTCAACGCCCCCAACCCCCCGGCATTGCTGAGAGGAATCCCGCGAATGGTTTCCGAACGAAACCAGAATTCTCCCTGGTTCCCCAGATCGAACCCCAGTTGCAGACCAAAAATGTTCGAGAAAGAGTTCTCCGGGGTCGAGAGGAAACTGTTCGCCCCGTTGGGACGGGCCGAAGGAAAGGACCCATGGTATTGATCGATGAAAGTCTCATCCCCCTGGACCACCCAGGGCGGCGCGTGTTCTTCCTTGCCATCGTCCCCCCCAAAATCCCAGAGTCCCGCCTGGGCCTGAAAGGCAAAAAGACAAAGCACGGTGCACAGGAACCGACTCAAAATGCGCCCCCACCCAAACTGTAACTGGTCATGACCCGTACGCGCTCCCTTTGCTCCATCCCTTTGCTCCATCCCTGATCACCCGCACAGGCGCGCCCGTCAATCGATGGGGATGTCGATGATGGCCTTGAGGGTCCAACCATCTGCCGCCTGGGTCAGACCACGCCCCACCCCGAAATTGATGACCCAGGGTTTCATATTGATATCGATGGCGGCAAACA
>JAJZFH010000022.1 GCA_021805445.1 Pseudomonadota bacterium | reverse complement strand
TGGCCTGGGCGATGGCGAAGTACACTGGTGCGTTCTTCATTTTTTCACCCACAGCATCTCTCCACTTGATATACGAATTGACAGTTTACACTTTATTTAACAGATCGTGAAGCCCCCGGTGTCAGGGAAGATGTCGCGTCACCCGAGTTGATTTAATTTAGGACCGGGGGCGGAAAGTGAACGGAGATGGGTCGTTATTCTGAGGAACGGAAAGAGGCGATATTGAACCGCCCCGGTTTTTGTGGAGGGTGATTGGCCAATTATGGGGGTGATTGGTTGAGCAAGTTTACTGCATTTTATTGGTGGCGTCAGGTGGCTTATCTATGGAGCGCTACACGGGTGTGTTTGTTGAGAACAGAGAGCAGAACAGGATCGAACCGAGCAGGAAATGGTCCGATTTCCGGGTGCTGTGCGTAGCGACTGGCACGCGCAGAATGGGGCGGAAGGGCACATCCCTTGTGGAACTGACTGAAAAGAAAAAGCCGACTGAGAACAGTCGGCTTTGGGGAATTGGTGGAGGGTAGGAGGATCGAACTCCCGACCTTCTGATTGCGAACCAGACGCTCTCCCAGCTGAGCTAACCCCCCACAGGTGTTGTATTATATCGGCTATGGAAAATTCTCGTGCATCTTTGACGAACCCCATGGCTTTGGGGGGAGCGGCGTTGGCGATATTTTTCGCCTGGTTGCCTGCTGCTTTTTTGGTGTTGGGCCATCCGGCCTGGCCCCTGTTCATCGGTCTGTTCGTTCTGCCTCTGCTGGAATGGATGGTGGGGGATTATCAAGGTCCCATTCCTTACTGGAACTTCTGGGTTCTGCGTGTCATTTTGGCGGGCATCGCCCTGCAGGGTCTGGTGGGCGCTTATTTCGCCCAACACTATGCATGGTGGCTGGTTATTCTGGCGGGTGCAGGATCCGGTTATGCGGCCGGAGGGTCAGGGAATGCCCTGGGCCATGAATTGGGGCACAGTCGCGTGCTGTGGGATCGGCGTCTGGCCAAGTGGTTCTTCACCACGGTATGTTTTGGTCACTACACGCAAGAGCATGGAGCTGGGCACCATGTGCTGGTGGGAACACCCAAGGACAGTCTGTACAGTGACCTGTCCGATACGCTATCCAGTTTTTCCCATCGCAACATGATCAAGCAACTTCGCTTGGGGATCGAAATTGCAACGGCTCGGGGCAACCTTTGGTCTGAGGTGTACGGTCCGATTTTCTTCTATGTTCTGATCAATCTGGTGATCGGCTATCTGGCTGGCTGGAAGGGGGTAGTGTTCCTGACCGTACAGACCGTGGTGATGTATCTGGTGGATGCATCCATTACGTTCATTCAGCATTTTGCCTTGCACCGCAAGGAAATCAACGGCCGCTTCGAACGCATCGGACCTCGGCATACCTGGGACTGTCGGAACTGGGTGACGACCCTGGTGTCGTTCAATAATTGCCGGCATGTGGATCACCATATCAATCCCGGGAAGGATCTCAATGGACTGGAACCGGTTCCAGAGGCCCCTCAGTTGCCTTACGGCTATGCTGTTATGGGCACTTTGGCCAATTTCCCTCCGGTATTTCGGCGCATCATGGAGAATACGGGAGCGGACTTGGCGCGCTGAGCACTCCCCGGTACGGGGCCCATTCTCTTCGTTTTCTGAGGTTTGGGTGAAGGTGGGTATAATCCACCCTTTTATCCCAATGATCCTGTCTGCGGGAGGTGAGGGCCTGACATGTTGATTCACCCGGATTTCGATCCAGTCGCTCTGCACTTGGGGCCTTTTTCCATCCGCTGGTACGGAATCATGTACCTGGCGGGTTTCGTGGCGGGAGCGGGAGCGGCGCGCTGGCGTATCAAGACCCAGCCGTGGCTGCACTGGACTGTGGAGCAGGTGGATAATTTCCTGACCTATGTGGTGGTGGGGGTGATCGCCGGTGGGCGGCTGGGTTATGTCCTGTTCTACAAACCGGAGTTTTATTTGACGCATCCGCAAGACATCATTGCCGTATGGCAGGGGGGAATGTCCTTTCATGGCGGGTTTCTTGGCGTGATCATGGCAGGGTGGCTCTATGCGCGGCGCGAGAAACGCCGTTGGCTCGAAGTGACCGATTTTGTGGCGCCCCTGGTGACCTTCGGGTTGGGCTTTGGACGCTTGGGAAATTTTATCAACGGGGAATTGCCGGGTCGGGTGACTTCGGTACCCTGGGCCATGGTTTTTCCCAAGGTAGATGCTTTCTCTCGCCATCCCTCACAACTTTATGAGGCTTGTCTGGAGGGGGGGGTCCTGGGGTTTCTGCTGCTCTGGTTCAGTCGCAAGCCGCGCCCCATGGGGCGCATTTCCGGGCTATTCCTCATCGGTTATGGGGTGTTTCGGTTTGCGGTGGAATTCACTCGGGAACCGGATGACTTTTTGGGGTTATTGGCCTTTGGGTTCAGTATGGGACAGTGGCTCAGTTTGCCGATGATCATTGCGGGAGTGGCTCTCTGGTTCTGGTCGGGTAAATCGGCTATGATGTCCCGCACAGCCGAGCCTGTCCTTACCTCACACGATAAATGAGAAACGGGGAAAACGAGGATCAGTCAAAAAAGTCTTCTGATCGGGATGGTCGGGTGTCGCATTCTGTCTGTTCATCTTGAAAAGGAAATGCTCCATGAAATCTTGGAAAATTGCGGTATTGACCCTGGGACTCTTGCTGGAGACGGTTGCTGCCCATGCGGACAATGGGTTGGAACTGGCCAAAAAGAGCGGTTGCCTGACGTGCCATAGTGTGGATGCCCCCAAGGTAGGGCCCTCCTACAAGGCTGTGGCCGCCAAATACCGGGGACAACCTGGGGCGGACGCCAAATTGATCGCCAAGGTAACCCGTGGGGGCAGTGGGGCTTGGGGCATGATGCCCATGCCTGCCAAGGGGGGCAATGCCAATCTGTCCGAGGAGGACATCAAAAAACTGGTCAAGTGGATTTTATCTCGCTGATGTCAGCGGGGTGGATGAGGCTTGCCTGCAAGTCTTTCATCCTGGCCGGATCTGCGATGCTGGCCATTTTTGCGCTCGCGGGGTGCTCCAGAGAGGGGGAGGATTCACGCCATCCGGCAGATCACTGGACCGTTAAAATTGGTTCTGTGGCCCCTCTGAGCGGACCTCAATCTCATCTGGGTGCGGATAACGAGAATGGGGCACGTTTGGCCATCGATGATGCCAATACCCAGAACATTCGTTTGGGGGGGAAGCCTGTTCATTTCGAGTTGCTGAGTGAAGATGATGCGGCCGACCCGCGGACGGCGACG
The DNA here is from genome assembly GCA_021805445.1 of Pseudomonadota bacterium. Taxonomy (GTDB): domain Bacteria; phylum Pseudomonadota; class Gammaproteobacteria; order Burkholderiales; family Ferrovaceae; genus Ferrovum. The sequence goes on along the minus strand of JAJZFH010000022.1, from coordinate 7,434 downwards.
ATCGTTGCCCAAAAATTGGTCGATGATGGCGTCAATGGCGTGGTCGGACATCTCAATTCGGGAACCACCATCCCTGCGGCACGTATCTACGCGGATGAAGGGATTCCTCAAATCTCCCCTTCGGCCACCAATCCCAAGTACACCCATCAAGGGTTTCCCACCGCCTTCCGCGTCATGGCCAACGATGAACAACAAGGTCAGGTGCTGGGGCAGTTTGCGGTTCGCTTTGCTCATGCCCGAACGATTGCGGTAATCGATGACGCGACCGCTTATGGGCAGGGTTTGGCCAACGAATTCGAGAAGGCCGCATCCTGGCAAGGGGCAAGGGTATTGTTGCATGAACATACCGATGATCACAGTACGGATTTTTTGGCTATTTTGACACGCATCAAGGCACGCCAACCGGATCTCATCTTTTTTGGGGGGATGGATGCTCAAAGCGGTCCGATGCTCAAACAACTTCGTGAACTCGATTTGAACTCCGTATTTCTTACAGGGGATGGGGGGTGTTCAAAGGAGTTTTCTGAACTTGCAGGAGAGGCTGCAGAAGGAAGTTTTTGCAGTTTACCTGGCCTGCCGTTGGAGGAAATGCCCAAGGGACTGGATTTCAAACATCGTTTCGAGGCGCGTTTCGGGGCCATTCAGGACTACGCTCCCTACAGTTACGATGCCGTAGGCGCGCTCATTGCGGCGATGAAGGCGGCAGATTCACCACTCCCGGAACGATATCTGCCTTACTTGAAAACGCTGGAATATCCCGGCGTGACGGCATTGATTCGCTTCGATGTTCATGGAGATCTGGCGGGGGGCGCGGTCACGGTCTATCGCTGGCATCAAGGGGGGCGGGTGCCCGTCAGAGGGGAAACCTCCCCAGGGCAACGGTGAGTGACCCCGTGCCGATTTTTGATTCAAGCCACCCACGAGGGAGGGAAATGGCGCCATGCGCGTCCATTCGGTTTCATCGAGAGGGACCATGTACCCTTTTTTTGTGATTCAGGGAGTCAGCGCGCTTCTGGTGTTTGGAGGGAGCAAACTGGGCCTCTGGTCAGTTCCTTCCCTGGCTTTCCTGACCCTGTGTCAAGGCGGTGTCGCGGCGCTTCTCACGTTACTGGTGAAAGGTCCCCGCTGGTGGGTACCCCTCCACCTCCTTTTTTTACCTGGTCTCTGGGCCATGGTGCGAGGAGCGATACCCGCGGGTTGGTATGGGGCGGGGTTTGTGGGGTTGGGATTGGTATACTGGAACACATTTCAGTCAAGGGTCCCGCTTTACTTGACGCATCGAGAGACCCTCGTGGAATTGGATCGCCTGGTGCGAGAGATGGCTCCCCGTTCCTTCGTGGATTTGGGATGTGGTACGGGTACCGTCCTCTGCGCCCTGGCGGTACACCATCCCGACATTCGATTCGTGGGCTATGAAGTGGCCCCGATTCCCTGGTTGATCGGAAAATGGAAGGCTCGTGCCTTGTCCAATTGCACGCTGCATCGTAAAAGTTTCTGGACCGTTTCCCTGAGCGAGTTTGATCTGGTTTATGCGTTTTTGTCGCCGGTTCCCATGCCCGCTCTGGGAGAAAAAATGATCCGGGAAATGCGCATGGGAACTTCCCTGATCAGCAATACCTTCAAGATGCCGGGAATGTTCCCTCACCGTACCTGCCTGACGGAGGGAACCATGCCTCTGTATCTGTATCGTCAGGAAGGGAGCCGGCATGGTAGGATGCCTCCTGCCTGTCCTTAAGTCGTTCCTAAGGCTTGGGAACCATGATGCCGGACAAATGTCTTTCGGAGTCAACGAAGTCGGTAGGATGTTCGTTTTTAGCACGGAGCAATCAATTTGGAGAATGCCAACATGAAGAAGTCAATGGGTGCCCTGTTTATGGTTGGAATGCTGGCTATGGTCAATGCCCACGCTGACGGTTGGCGGGGTGGAGATGGCTGGCGGGGACGGGGATGGGGTGGGGAAGGAGATGGCGGCGGTGCCTGGGGAATGGGTGCGGCTCTGGTCGGTGGGTTGGTGGGCGGGATGATGGCCCAGCAAGCACCAGTCTATGCGGCGCCTCCCATGGTTATGGCGCCTCCCCCGGCGTATGCCGTGCCTCAGCCTGCCTACGCCTATCCGGCTCCGGCCTATGCGCAGCCTGTCTATCCTGCCCCTTATTACGGGGGAGGAGAGGGTGATGATGACTGATTCTTTTTTCAGATCGTTCAAAAAGGACTGACCACCAATCCCCCGAAAGTCGGGGGATTGGTTTTTTGGTTCCAAGGATTGCCACGGTGCAGGCCATCCTTGATCTTAGAAGTGGTAGAGTGCGCCGACCGTAAAGGCATTGGATCCAAAATCCGCGGTTCCGTCGGGGGTATTGAGGGCAGAACGGTAGTAGTCATAGCCGATTCGCGCGGAAAATAATGCATTGACCCTGAATTGGAGCCCCAGTCCATAGGTGGAAGAAATGCGGGTGGTTCCAGAGTAACCTGGGGCGGCGCTACTGACGGACTGGCTGGTGGCAGACCCAACCCCCAACTTCCCATAGAGGGAAAGGAGGTTGGACAGGGGCAGGTATCCCACCCCTTCCAGTGTGGCGACATCGGTTTTTCCGCTGACCGCATGATTGCCAAACTTGCCCGCCTCCGTATAGGCACCTTCCACGCCGAAATAACGGTTGAACTGGTAGCCGACCAGGGCGCCAAATGCCGGGTTATAAGAAGAATTATTCCAGGCAGCCTGGTTGGAAGCATTCAAGGTTTGGGCTTCGCCAACGGTACCTCCGACATATAGTCCTTGGGCATAAGCGCTGGAGGACAGTAGTGCGGCCAGAGTCAGTGCGATTTTTTTCATAGGGATTTTTTCCTTTCAAAGTAAAATTACTGTTGTGCTTTGTTCAGCAGGGCCAGGGCTGCGGCGTGGCGACCCTCGTCGGCATCCTTGCGTCCTGGGCGTGGTGCGGCATGGATGGCTTTGGTGAGATACATCAGAGCACCGGATTTATCTCCTTGTTCCAAAAGAAATTCCCCATAAAAATAGTTGGCGTCAATATTGTTGGGGTCCACTTTGAGGGCGCGCTGAAGATATTCGCGTGCCTTGTCATCGTTTCCAAAAGAGCCGAAGCGGGGAGCCTTGAAATAGAGGGCCCCCAAACTCACCAGACCCGAGCCGTCCAGCGCATTGGGGTCGATGGCAATGGCCTTGAGCAATAAATCACGGGCCTCCCTGGCCGTGCCTCTGGCACTGAATATTGTTTGGTATTCGGCATGGGTGGCTGTGATGATGCCTTCCCAGATGAGTGGGGCAGCCCGATTGGGGAATTTCAGGGAGAGGTCATGAGCGTGTATTTGAAGTTTGGAAAAGTAATCTTCACGTTTGTCTTCGGGGAGCGCGTAACTCCCCTTTGCCCAGGCATGTTGCTCCGCTGCAAGGCCTTCTTCCATCGTTTCGGCATGTGCGGTCACGCTATTCAGAAAACCCAGTGCCAGGCTCAGAGAGATCAGTAATTTTCGTGGGAACATGAGAAAAATCCTGTGTCAATAGTGTAAAAAAGTCGTTCCATCGGTCATTCGGCGAATCGATGGGCATTCCCCTGTGCGGCAGGAAACTCCCCTCCTTCTTCAGGGCAGGGGTCATTCCTGTATGCTCAGCGTTTGCCCAGGGCAAAATCCCGGATCACGCTCAACTGCCTGCGCACATAGCCATCGATCAACCCTGGATGAACGCCGTTGATGCGCGCAAGAAGGGATTCAGGGAACCCGATGAAGCATTCGTTCCTGTTCCGGATCAAGGCATGGACGATTTTCTGGGCGACTCGTTCGGGATCGTCCATGTGTACCTCGAGGGCTTTGGTCATGCGGTGGATGGCCCCGCTATGGATGAGAGGACGGACATAACGGGGGGCTACATAGGTCACCCCGACCCCCGTGCCATCCAGTTCCCTGCGTAAGGCTTCGGAAAATCCGCGCAGCGCAAACTTGCTGGCCGAGTAGGCGGAAAATCCCGGAAAACCGATAGAGCCATAGACCGAACCGATATTGACGATTCGTCCCGAGCCTTGAGTCAACAAGTGGGGCAAGAGCAGGCGGGTGAGTTGCATGGGTGCAAGGGTATTGAGACGCCAGAGGTCTTCGATCCCTGTTTCCGTTTCTTGATGAAACAGGTTGAAACTGGTCATTCCTGCCAGGTTGATCAGTACGTCGATGCCTTCTGTCTGGGCGGTGACCGTATCCGCCAGTTGTCTGACTTCCTGAGGGACCAGCAGGTTGGCAGGGATGGGCAGGACCGTTCTACCCATCCGGCGTAATTCGACGGTCAGTTCGTTCAACGCGTGGGGGGAATGGTCACTCATGATCAAGGTGACGCCTTGTCGTGCCAGAGCCTGAGCCAAGGGTTTTCCAATACCTCCAGTGGCGCCTGTCAATAAAACTTTTTTGCCTTTGAGTTCCATGGTTGTTTCCGATAATCAACGCCCATAACAAGTGCCAGAGACCTTGCAATGCTGCTCAAAATCATGGTCAATGGACGGCTGTTTCGGGATATTTGTGAACTGTACAAGATTTACAGGTGAGAGAGAATGAGAAGGGGAAATTATTTTGTTTGAATGGGGACCCCCAGTGGAACGGCACTGATGCTGTTTTTTGGGCTGCCTTCGATGATTTTGTCGCTATAGGTCAAGTAAATGACCACGGAGTGGGCTGGGTCGATCATGCGTACCAGGTGTAGCGTCTTGAAGAACAGAGAAGCACGAATTTTTGCAATATCCTGCTGGCGGGGCAGGGGGGCCGACTGAGTGATGGGGCCGATCTCGAGGCAGGACAGGGAGGCTTCCGTCTTGTCCTCGGCAATTCCTGCCGCCCCGGAGATTCCGCCGGTTTTAGCCCGTGACAGGTAGCAGGTGATCCCATGAATATCCGGGTCATCGATGGATTCCACAACGATCTTGTTATCTGGGCCCAGCATTTTCCAGGAGGTGTTGACTGATCCGATGACATCGGCATGAACCAGTGCAGTCAAACAGGTCAGAGACAGGAAGGCGAATAGTTTTTTCATGATTTCGATCCAATGGGTAGAGGGAGTTGTCCCTGGTCGTGGTTACTTTTATCGTGGTTTTGACGGCTTGCTCCCGAGCATCATCCAATCAGCCTGAGAATCGCTGTTCAATAACCTTCCAGGCCCTGGACTTTGGTATTCTCCAGAGGGACAGCATGAGGATGCTATAGTACGCGAAGTGTCGTCTGTATGAATATCAAGGAATTCATCGATGAAAGTGTTGGTGACGGGTGCCGGTGGTTTTGTGGGAAAAAGCTTGGTTCCTTATCTCGAGATGCAGGGTCATGCCGTGGTGCGTGCCGTTCGGGTGGCGAAGGAAGGCAATGAGGTGGGCATCGGGGAGATCGACCGTTTGCTCGGCTCTCTGGTGGATGCCTCGGCCATCCGCGCCGAATTGGGGTGGTCACTGCCGTTGACCCCTGCGGCAGGTCTGGACGTTTTGGTTGCCCACGAGGGCGGAATGAAAAGGAGTCACTCATGTCACCCAATATCCTGAATTTTTTATTGCAATGGGGTACCACCACCTTCTCGCTGTGGGTGTGCAGTTATGTTTTCAAAGGGATCCGGTTCGACAGTCTGGGGGCCCTGGTGATTTCGGCTCTGGTGCTGGGGTTTGCCAACGCGGTGGTCAAACCCATCCTGATCTTGCTGACCTTGCCCCTGACCCTGTTTACCTTCGGGTTTTTTCTGCTGGTCATCAATGCCTTGATGATCCTGCTGGTTTCTTCCCTGGTGCGCGGCTTTACCGTGTCGGGTTTCTGGGAAGCCTTCTTCGCCAGTATTTTCGTGTCGCTGCTCAGCCTGTTCATCGGGGCGCTGCTCTCTGGTGGAAATCCCCCTTGGCGCCCCCCATCTCCACCTGGCGGAGGCAACTGGGTCTAACGTGAAAGAGTCCATGCTCTGGGCGTGAACCGCCCCAGTTTTTGTGGAGTGGGTTGGACAGACTCACGGGTTGTCCAGGGTCTTCTGGGGTAAATCAGTTCCATTTTGTAGAGGCCGTTGATGGTTTCTGCCAGGGTGTTATCGTAAAGATCCCCCTTGCTTCCCACCGCTGTTTCCAGAGCTGGAATTGCAATATTGCCAAACGCAAGGTTTGACCCATGACGGATTATGCTTGATTCCTGTTGGCGTTTCCCCTGTGTTGAAAGGGTGTGATAAAATGCCATCAATATTTATTTGGACGACATCAATCGAAAGGGTCAAGACAATGAACAAAAAAATGAAGCAGGTGATCATGGTTGGAACGGTTTCTTTGGCTTTCCTGGTAACAGGTTGTGCCAGCACGGGAAATGAGAGCATTCGTGCCGAATCGGGAGATACCATCAAGAGCAAGATCGAAGAAGGGAAAACAACGCAGGCTCAGGTTCAGGCATTGTTCGGGTCACCCACATCCACCTCGTTCACCGACAGCGGGTTGGAGATATGGACCTACAGTTTCACCAAGATGTCGGCTGATGCCATCAGCTACGTGCCCATTGTCAATATGTTTGGGGGAAGTTCCAGCGGAACCAGAAAATCCCTGGTAGTGATGTTTGACAAGAAAAACATTGTGCAGCGCTATTCCATCAATGAATCCGAGGTGACTCAGAAAACAGGCTTGCTCAACCGTTGATATCTTTGATCTGACGTGGGTGACAGACGTTACTCGCTTCTGCGCTGACGGATGCTTCTTTATTCGCGGCGTGGGAGAGGGTACGTCAGAACCACGGTAGTGCCGGCATCGATGGCGTCAGTCTGGAAAAATTCGGCGAAAAGTTGTTTGGTCGCCTCATAACCTTACGTTCCAGCGCCTCAATCCCCATCCGGGCCATCAGCGGCCTTCTCCTGCAGCTGGCGCTTCCATTCGGTAATCTGCGTGGGATGCACCTCGTATTGTTGAGCCAACTCGGCCAATGTCTTGTCATCCCGCAGAGCAGCAATCGCCACTTTGGCCTTGGACACCGATGAATGGGTCCGTCTCGATCTTCTTGTCATGTCCTCTCCTGTTCTACTGAAGAAGCAGACATCCACGACAACTGGGCCAGCCTGCGCGAAACGATGAGCGTACAGCGCCGTGTCACCGCATCATTCCAGCAACGAGATGGGCGCACACTGAATGTGCGCAAGAGTACCCTTGCAGAACCCGATTTGATGAAAATCTACCGGGCACTGGGAGTTTCTCCCGCGCCAGGAGGCACGAAAAAACTGGTCAGTTAATCCGAAATTACGAGCATGTAGTGCCACTCCAACTATTTATCGTTCATAACAAACTGATAATCAAAGAAATTAAATTCACGGCGTTAAACATGGGTTAGAAAAATAGTACCGCGCCCCACACCACCACGCCGTGAATCATGCTGATCAGGACAGCGGCGCTGCCGATGTCCTTGGCCCGTTTGGCCAGGCGATGATCGTCCAGAGAA
>JAJZFH010000044.1 GCA_021805445.1 Pseudomonadota bacterium | reverse complement strand
TCAACAAACAAAACAAGGTGAAAACTGTCAACTCGGCTTCGCCCATCCGCGCAGGCCCTCGGCGATCGCTGCCGCCACCAGGGAACGGGAGACATCAATAAAGAAATGCCCACCGTGAAAGGTCTTCACCACGCAGTCCGCAGATGTCTCGTCACCCCAGTGGTCGAGAGCGCTCACATCCACGATCGGGTCGTTGATGCCGCCGAACACGAAGATCGGCTCGCCCAACAGCTCCCGTTCCACGTAGCGATAGGTGTCGCACACCGCCAAGTCGGCCCGGATCACCGGCAACAGGTAGTTCAGTAGGGAGGCGTCGAATGTCAAGCCCGGCGGCAGCCCACCTAGGCGTTCGATCTTGCGAAGCAGCGAGTCGTCCGGCAGCGTGTGCGTTTCCTTATCCACACGCTTCACCTGCGGCGCCGCGTACCCAGACACGAACAGCGCGACCGGACTCGCGCCGGTCACGGCACGAATGTGGCGGGCTAACTCGAATCCCACGAGGGCACCCATACTGTGTCCGAAAATCGCGAACGGACGGTCCCGATGCTCCCCAATCACGGATGCCGCGTACTCCACCACGTCGCGAATGTTGTCGTACGGCTTCAGATGGGAAAGCCGACCACGGCCCGGCAATTCGAGCGGGTGGACGACAACTTGGCCGGGAAGCTCCTCATCCCAATTGCGGTAGATCGACTGGGCGGTCCCTCCCGCATAGGGAAGACAAAACAGTCGGACTTCACTGCGATGCGATGCGTGACGCGTTGACATGGAAATGCCTTGCTGGCTGAGCCCTAGGAATCGATCAGGACCGCGCCGTACGCGGTTCCGAAACCCTTACCTCACGCCCAAGCGGGACGTGTCGCCGGATCAAGTCGTCAGGAGACCTTGCGCACGGGCATCGCTCCTCGGACTTGATCTGCTCCCAGACCTTCACGGCCAGGCTCGCCGGACTAGACCCGTTCAGGAGGTCGACCACCGCCACGCCGACACCCAGGCTCTTGTCGATGAATCGCTTCAATTCGACTGCCATCATCGAATCAAGGCCCAGCGTATTCATCGGACGTGACACCTCTAGTTTGTCGCGCTGCGACGCGCTCAAGCGCAGAACCCGGGCCAAGATATGGAGGATGTGGTCGGCCAGTAGCCCCTGCAGGCCCTCCTCGTCCATCGTCTCCATGAGTTCACGGATCTCCTCTCCGGTAAAGGAACGGGTCGCCGCCTCAGCCGTGGTTTCGTTCGTTTCGCTACTGCTTCCCACTTCCGACACCAAGGCCGGAGAGAATCCCATAGGATAGTTCATCTCGCGGACCATGTTCCAGTCCGCGGACATGATGAGCACCTGTGGGAGATCTTGGCCGAAGACCCGCTCGAACGCCTCGAGTCCGCGATCAGAGGTAATGGGGAACATGCCGCGCCGATGGAAATACTCTTCCAGGTCGAGATTAGTGGCCATGCCGATGTCGCCCCAGGGCCCCCAATTGATGCTCAACGCGGGCAGACCGGCCGAGCGACGGTATTGGGCCAAGAGGTCCAGGAAGGCGTTTCCGGCGGCGTAGTTTCCCTGCCCGGGCGACACGACGACCGATGCGACCGAGGAAAAGAGGACGAAGAAGTCGATGGGCAGCCTCCGGGTCATCTGGTGGAGGTTCCAGGCGCCCAGCGTCTTGGGGCGCATCACCGCTCGGAACTGCTGGTCGTCGAGTTGTGCGATGAGCTGCGGTCGGGCGACCCCGGCGGCGTGGATCACGCCGCGGATCGTCGGCCACCCCTCCGCCTCGTAGGCAACCAAATACCGGCCCAGTTCACCTTCGTCTTGCACGTCGACCGCAGCGAGATGGCAGGTAACACCATCGGCCTCCAGTTCGCGGACGGCCTTGATCAGGTCCGCCACACGCTCCCCTTCCGGGACCCGCATCCACTCCGAGCGCGGGGGCAGTGGGGTACGGCCCATCAGGATCAGGTGGCGTGCCCCCTGGCGCACCATCCACCGCGCGATCAGCAGGCCTAGGCTGCCCAGGCCCCCAGTGATCAGATAGGAGGCGTCGGATTGGAAGCTGGCCGGTACGGTCGGCAACAACCTTTTGCACTCGCGAAGCCGAGATATGTACCGCTTGCCGCCGCGCAACGCGACCTCTTCGTCGTCGTCGAACGAAACCACCGCCCTCGACAGGTGTTCGACCAGGACATGCGCATCGATGTCGATCATCCCTCGCCAATGGTCCTTGTATTCCTGGTGCCCGGCGACCCGGCCCAAGCCCCACAGGGAACCCTGGGCCAACGAGATCACCTCCGGGTCGTCACCGGGAACTACCTGTGCGGCACGGGTAATCACCCTCACCTTCAGTCGAGACGACGCCTCGCTCTCGCTCACCGCGTGGAGCAGATGCATGAGGCTCAGGGGACCCGCGACCTCGGCGGCCTTCAGGGCCTGCTGGTTGAGGTCGGCTCCGCACGAAGCCCCCCATCCCCAAAGGTGCAGGAGCTCGATACCTTGTTCCGGGAACCGCGAGGCCACACGGGTCAGCAACCAGCGATAATCCTCTGCGCGTGCAGGGTCGAGAGTGTATCCTGCTCCCTCCGAATCTTCGGCGTACTCGTCCCCGGGAAATATCTCCACCACCGGCCCGAACGCCCTCAGCGACTTCGCCAGTTCGTCCGCCACACGTCCCTGGGGCTCGCGCAACAGAACCCACACGGCGTTCGAATGGCCCTTTCCCTCGCCCTCCGACTCGGCCCGTTCCGTCCACTCGACTTCGTAGAAATCCTGCGACTGGCTCTTAAGCCGCGCCTGCCCGGGATCTTCGAGGATCACCGCACGACAGCCGACAATCTCGACCAGCCTGTTGCCTTTTTCGTCGAACAGCGTGATATCGCCCTTCAGAATGCCGACTCCGTGGTAGGTCACTCGACTGTGGATCCACATCCCGGTCTGGGGCCGCCCATACACCCAGCCCTGCTCCACCCCGGTCGGCATGTAGACCTTCGCGGCTTCGCCGGCCGACGTATTGGGAAAGGGGAGCGCTGCGGCGAGGACCTGAAAACAGACATCCAGCACCGCCGGGTGGATTTTGTACTGGTGGCTTTGCTCGTCGATCGCCGGGTGAATGCGGATCCTTGCCAGGGTTTCGTGCTCTCCCTGCCACAACCGTTCGATGCCCTGGAAAGTCGGTCCATACTGCAGGCCGATGTTCCGGAAGTAGTCGTAACAGACCGATGGGTCGACGGCGTTTCGGCAGCGTCCGGCGATGTCCGACCGATCGATCTGCTTCTCCTTCGGTGTTTGCCGCTGTTGCTGGATCAGGCGTCCGCCCGCGTGCAGGGTCCACTCCTTGGCCCCTTCGAGCCGACTGTGAATGCGAAACGTGGCCCGCTCCCGATCGAGGGTCAGACGCAGCTTAGGGATCTGCCCGTCCTGCAGGTAGAGCGCCTTGTGAAAGTCGATCTGCATGGCCGTGGCCCCGTCCCCGTACACCTCCCTAGACGCGGCCCATCCCATCTCCACATATCCCGCCCCTGGAAACACGACCGTCCCCTGGATGCGGTGGTCGCCCAAGTAGGCGAGCCGGTCCGCGTCCAAATCCTGGACCCAGGCCGGGTCGGGGGACGGCAGGCGCCGCCCCAGCAGAGGATGGATGTCGCTCCCGAGCCGGTAGTTCGCCGATTCCTCCGACTCCTTCCAATATGTCTGGCGCTGCCATGGGTAGCGCGGAAGAGAGACGCAGGAAAAACCGCTGCCGTAGAGGCGACCCCAATCGATTTCCGCGCCGTTCACGTAGAGGGCACAGAGGGACGACATGAGGTCGAGCGATTCGTCCTTGTACCGACGCAGTGTCGATACCACCGCCACCTCCTTGTCCATATGGGCCGCGATGTCGGAGATACTCGAACTGAGGACCGGGTGCGGACTGATTTCGAGAAACAGCCCGTACCCGTCGGTGATCATCTGTTCCATCGCGTCGCGGAAGAACACCGGCTCGCGCACGTTCTTCCACCAGTAGGCCGCGTCCAGAGGCTGGTCCGTGACCATGGTGCCGGTGACCGATGAATACAGCGGGATCGTGGTCTCCCTCGTCTTGATCTGGGCGAGCGAAGAGAACAGGTCCTCCTTCAGCGGCTCCATGAAGTGGCTGTGGTAGGGGACCGCCACATTCAGGAAGCGGCAGAACACCTGCCGGGCCTGCAACACCTCGACGATGGTTCCCAGGGCATCCGAATCGCCCGACAGCGTCACCGCATTAGGGCTGTTGATGGCGGCGATGGACGCGATCCCATCGTAGGGGGCGATCAACTCCGCGGCCTCGCTGGCCGGCAACCCGACAGCCACCATCATACCGAGCCCCGTTGCCTTCTGCTGTACGCGACTGCGGTGGTAGATGGTCTTGACGGCCTGCTCCAAGGAGAGAGCGCCGGAAAGATAGGCGGCGGCCACCTCGCCGGCACTATGTCCCACCGTGGCGCTCGGCATGATACCCATCGACTCGAAGACTTCCGCCAGCCCCACCTGCAGGCAGAAATTAGCCGGCTGGGCGACCTCCGTGTCGCCCATCAGGGTCGCGTGCTCCTCCAGTTTCATCACGTCCAGAATTGACCAGCCAGCGAGCTTCGTGAAGACCTTGTCACACCGCTCCACCGCACACCGAAACACCCCGTTGCTCTCCAGCAACTGGTGTCCCATGGCCCACCACTGGGGACCCATGCCGGAAAAGACGAAGACGGGCCGGGCCGGCGCCGACGCATCGGCGCGTTTCAGGAAGGCGTTCGAATGGGTGTCCGCGGCGGCGATCGCATCCATGGCAGCGATCATGTCGTCGCTGCCATGCCCCACGAACCCGGCCCGATGGGGGTGGTGCGTCCGACGCATCGCCGCGGTGGCGCAGATATCGGACAGATCCTCCTCGTCGGCAGCGCGCAGGCGGTCGGCGTACTTCGCGGAGAGCTGTCTGACAGCCGCCTCGCTTTTCGCGGAGATCGCAAGGAGGTGGGGCCGTTCCCTGGTGCTTTCCGACGATCTTGCGGTGACCGGGGCCTGCTCCATGATCACATGGGCGTTCGTGCCGCCGAAACCGAACGAGTTGACCCCTGCCAACCGTGGTCCCTCCACTGCCGGCCAGTCCATGGTCTGCCGACAGACCTCTACGCACAGTTCGTCGAAACCGATGTCCGGGTTCGGCGTCTCGAAATGGAGACTGGCCGGGATTTCCCCATGCTTGAGACAGAGCGCCACCTTGATCAGGCTGGCGACACCGGCCACCGCCTCCGTGTGCCCGATGTTGGTCTTTACCGACCCGATGTAGCACTTCCGGTCCGAAGGACGACCGCGCGACAGTACGGCGGACAGCGCCTTGACCTCAATCGGGTCACCCACGGGCGTTCCTGTGCCGTGGGCCTCCACGTACTGGATCTCGCCCGGGTTCACCCCCGCACGGCGGCAAGCCTCGGCCATCACGGCCGTCTGCGCCTCCCCGTTGGGTACGGTGATGCCGTTGCTGCGCCCATCCTGGTTGCACGCGGTCCCGCGGATCACCGCGTACACAGGGTCGCAGTCCGCCAGCGCCTTGGACAGCGGTTTGAGCACCACGATGGCGGCCCCTTCCCCGCGCACGTAGCCGTTCGCCCGTGCGTCGAAGGTCTTGCAGCGTCCGTCCGGCGACAGCATGCCCGCCTTGCCGTTGGTGATGGTGTACTCCGGCATGAACATGGCGTTGACGCCGCCGGCCAGCGCGATGCTCGACTCCTGGTTCCACAGGCTCTGACACGCCTGGTGCACCGCCACCATTGAGGAGGAGCAGGCGGTATCCAGCGCGAAGCTCGGCCCTCGGAAGTCCATCAGGTAGGAGATCCGCGCCGAGAGCATGGTCATGGCACCGCCGGTCCCCGTGTTGGCCTCGATCAGGTGGCGGTTGCTCTCGGAGTACTGCATCACGTTGTAGTCGAAGGTAAAGGCGCCGATGAACACGCCTACATTGGATCCCCTGAGACGCTCGGGCACCTGACCCCCATCTTCCAGCGCCTCCCAAGTCACCTCCAGGAGCCAACGCTGCATGGGGTCGAGGCTGGCCGCTTCGCGTGGAGACATTCCGAAGAACTCCGCGTCCATCTCGTCGATCCGCTGTTCGATGAAGCCACCGAAACGGGTGAAGGTGCGCTGCGGCTTGGTCGGGTCCGGGTCGTAGAACGAGTCGATGGTGTACCGGTCGGCGGGAACCTCGCTGATGGCGTCCACCCCGTTTCGCAACAGATCGAGGTACGCGTCCGGGCTGTCGACACCACCCGGCAACCGGCAGCCGATGCCGATGATGGCAATCGGCTCCAGTGCCGCAGGGTCGTGTTTTGGATTCGTTCCGTCGGGAGCGGTGAAACCGGAGCGGGCGTAGCTGGTTTTCGTCTTAGTCTGCATTGCGATTCATGTTCCTTTACCGTTTCGAAATGGCGTCTAATGCGGTCTGACTACCTGGAGTCACACCGTCACCGGCTCTTCCAGTACACCGATCTCACAAAGGAAACGCTGGGGCCGCACGGACATGAGCGCACGGAATTCGCGGGCATCCTGGGAGGAAAACACCCGATCGCGCAGTTCCTTCGCATTGGAGATACCGGCATCCACATACACCTCGGTGTTGTAAAAGGCGCCCCAAAGTGCGTTCATGAATTGGGCGATATAGGTCCGAACACCTTTCATCGTGTCGGCCGACCACTTCGCCTTTCCACGCTCGTACAGGTCCACGATCATCTGGCGTCCGAAGGCGATGTGCCGCGACTCGTCGACGTGGTGGTTGTGGTTGATATAGCGAACGAGGTCGTTGATGCGGGTGTCCGCGGCGACCACCTGGTTGTATTCGTCAGACACCAGCTCGAAGACGAACGCCTTGATGAAGAACAGCAGCGACTCTTCTCCTTCCGCATAGTTGCGGTCGGCCACCTTCTTCTGCCCAGCGAACACATCCGGATAGACCTTTCCGTATTGATTCAGGAATCGACCGAAATAGATCATGTGTTTGTTTTCCTCATCGAGAAAATGATGGATGTACTCCGATGTGCCGAAGCTCTCATCCGAATAGAGATAGTTCGCAAGCCCCGAGACAAGGGAGCGTTCGCCGTGCATCGTCACGCTGAACAGGTTGAGCACCTCGTGGAACGCTAGGCGTTTCTTGTCGCGCTCATCCATCGCGTCGTATTCGAGCGACGCGTGCAGGGAAATCAGCTCGGGACTCAGGCACCAATCTCCCTCCGGCAGCGCATCCGGCCACTCCAATTCATATGGGTTGTAGAGACCCTTTATGGACTTTTCCGACAGGGATTTCGACATTCCCAGCAGCTTGTTCATTGCATACTCCCATGATCGGTTTGTGCCGCGAAAAAACTGTATACACAGTATCCACATTCAGCATTTGCGCGGACGGTCGTGAAATCGTTTCTGGCCCGTGAGGGGATGGAGTCGCACCGTTCGAGTGTGAAGCCGTTGCGGTCAAAGATCGCGGTGGGTTGCTTCGGCAGGAAGCGGAAGGGCGACTGGTTGTCCCGCACCGCCTCGCTGACGTCCCGCAGGTAGGTATCGAAGAATTCGGCCGACATCAGGTCGCACACGATCGAGGCATTTGGGAACGCCGCCGAGACGCCATTGATGAGACACTCCACTTGTTCTTCCGAGAGGTAGAGAAGAACCCCCTCCGCCACCACGATGACAGCCCCGCTGTCTCCGTAGCCACTCAAATTGGAAAGCACGCCTTCCACCGGCTGCCTTTCGAACGCCACGGAAATGCGCGTCAGCGGGTTAGGACATTGGGTAGCGGGAAGAAGCGCGTTCTTGTGGGCGATGATGTTGTTCTCATCCAGTTCCACCCACTTGCCGCCACCGAATCGGAACGCGCGGGTATCGAAACCGGCCCCGAGCAGCACCACCAGGACCGACGGGTCTCTGCGCAGACGATCGGCCAGGTAGTCGTCGATGATCCGATGCCTGGCGACGATGTTCGCCGCTGCGCTCTCCAATTGCCCAAATTTCGCCCGCGCCTGCTCTGACTCGGAACTAGAGAAGCGTTTCGCGAGATAGTCGCCACATAGGGGGCTGGCCGCCTCCGCGTCTTGGATTCTCGCGATCAGGGTCCAGTAGGCGGTTGTAGAAATCGGGTTCAATGGACTTCTCCGCACCATAATCTATGTTTTTCGTAACTACGAGTGTAAAGAACTGAATTTGTAATAATTTCTCCATCACGCCCAATGTCTATATATGTATCGCCATCTTGATCTGTCACAAAACTATCCATAGGAAATATCTCCGTAAGATCCGTTGGACTGCATGGCCAGGACTTCTTCTTAAATTCACTGCCAGATAACTGGTGAATTGTTGCTTTATTCACACCGTAGCACATCAATCCAGCACGCAATGATCGGCTGTTTATCAGCAATCATTGGTAGTCCGGCACGATGCGAATGGAATCCAGATCGAGACAGAAGCCGCTCTACTGCGACAGAGGTTACGGCGATCACCCTCTTCGCCCCATGCTCGGTCGCGCAGACAATGGATTCCTTCAATAGCTTGTGTGCAACAGAAGCTGAAAATTGTCCGTATGGGGTATTTTGGCTATTTAGATCTACAGCCGCAAAGCGCGACAACTCCCAAACCTCCGGGGCGCATGGCGGTGGCAGGCCGTTGAGCAATTGGGGAAAGACCTCACCTAGCAAATATGCGCCAGTAGTGGGAAGAAGCCGGGCACAGCCCGTGATATGGCCATGAGCATCCTGCGCTACCACATACACCGTGTCTGGGCGGTCGAACTGATCCGACTCCATCCCATTTTCTGTATGCAGCGGCCATCCCAGCCGCTCAACAAAGACCTGGTGGCGGTAGCCGGCAACTCTTGCGTACAGATTATTCGGTAAGGTTTCAGCCGCTCCGGATATGACCTGCATGTTCCACCCTCGATAGAGTCAGTCTATGAAGGAAGAGTCTACAGATACCGTCAGCCCCGCCTAGCTGTCAGACTTGACAGCTTGACAGACATGTCTTTACGTGATTTGCCGGTGAACCGCCACCTGCCAATCTGTTTCATCAATAACCGCCTGAAGCGTTTTGGAGGTTTTGACGCCCCCCAGATCGTTCCGAAAGGCATCCACCAGCATGATATTAGTCCGGGGGGAGCCCATCCGAAGATAACGCGCACGGCCTGACGACCCCTGCAACTGCCAGTCCCACCCAAGGGTGAGGATGGGTGTGGTTTCGCTGACCCACTCGGTATAGCCCGTGATATGGGTCTGGATAGCTCCTTCGTGGAGTGCCGCGGGATCTTCCGGGTCCAATCCGGACCACAGATGCCGCAACACGATGGTCTGGAATCGTTCCAGCGTGAGGCGCACATGCCCGTCAGGGGATAACCGCAGATATCCCTGCTCGTGCGGCGCTACCCTGGTTCCACTCCGTAATGTCATGATCACCTGCCAGAAGTAATTTGGATAAAACAGGCTACTGGTTCGCCTTGTAATTTGCTAGTGTGAACCTTGACAGGCCGATGGGGCGATCTCGGGAGGCATATTTGGAACCTTGGAAAGAAGATCTCGTGCACTCATTCCAGACCATCGAGTGCGAGCGGCAGGTGTTCGCCATGGCGGCGGAGTTGGCGCGGGGGCTGGGATTCGACTACTGCACCTATGGGTTGCGCACACCGATCCCGTTGACACGGCCGAAAACCGCCATGTACAGCAACTATCCTTTGGCTTGGCAGGCTATATACCAAGAGAAAGAATACTTGGTCATTGATCCCACGGTACAGCAGGCCATTCGCTCGCTGTCCCCCATCCTCTGGTCTGACGACCTTTTTGCACCCACACCAGAACTGTGGGAGGAAGCCCAGTCATTCGGGCTGCGGGCTGGCCTCGCGCAAATATGCCGCGATGCTGGCGGCATGACCGGTCTGCTGGTCCTGGCACGCTCCGGAGAGGCTGTCACGACTACAGAATGGCAAACAAAAGCCTGCCATATTATGTGGTTGGTCCAAGCTGTCCACTTGTGCATGGCCCGCATCGTGGCGCCCAAGCTCATGCCGGCGCTCGCTGTTGAGCTATGCCGACAGGAGGCCGAGGTGCTGCGCTGGACCGGTGACGGTAAAACATCCGGCGAGATCGCCGACATCCTGCAACTCTCGGAGCGCACGGTCAATTTTCATATCAGCAAAGTCATCACCAAGCTGCAGGTGAACAACAAAACCGCAGCCGTTCTCCAAGCCTCTATGCTGGGTCTTCTGTGATTCCGACCTGTGACACTGCGCAACTACAACCGCGCCGCTCTCCTTCTGTGTTCTTGTCCTAGTTGCCTCTCTGCCCCCGGGTAATATTGGAAGATTCCGCCCAATATTGTAATTTCCCAGTAATTCTGCGAAAAAAGAAAGATATATTGCATTCAAACCTCATGTTGATATTGTTACAAATGGAACAAACGATGGGATATTAGATTTGACGCATTACACGCTTTCAAATGGCTATTTCGGATACTCATTTTTTAAGGGGAATTCGGATTATAGCGGACTTTATTGTACGAACTGTAACGATTTTGCAAACTTTGCTAAATTTTCATTTTTCTCTGATGAGTCGCATGAAAAAGAACTTATTAAAAAAATTAGTTCAACTCGATCTTGGAGCGTAAAGGTTTATGGACATGCAGATGGTTCTGGAGTTAATGGAATGGGTTTTAAATATATTAAGGTCAAAATCGACCATTTGCAGTTAATTGCTAAAGACGGAACCATTCTTGCCACTTATCCTGAAAAGTAGATCAACATCAAGTTCCAGCATGATATTGTATGAAAATTTCAATC
>JAJZFH010000018.1 GCA_021805445.1 Pseudomonadota bacterium | reverse complement strand
GGGTGTAGGATTCGCCCATCGCCAGGGTTGCCAAGCCCGAATACCACGCCAAGTCGTGTTCGGGGGCGCCAACCCCCGATGCGACACACACCCGAGCCGGAGGGCTCGCTCCCGTTTGCCAACGGGAGAGACTGCGGAAGCCGCATGCCCGTAATGGGGCTGGTGCGGCAAGCAACGAAGCGCTGCAATTCTTTTGCTTCGACTTCATTCCCTGTTCAGCATGAACGGGAGATTGGGCGACACAGACAGGGCCTCACAGGGGATTTCCGGAGGATCGGGAGAAACTGGAAAGGTTCGTCAACAAGGGATCGGGAGATGGGAAACCATCGACAAGACCGACCAGGGGCAGCGGGCGACCGTTGAACCTGTGACCCACACCGGCACTTCTGAGGGTACGGGAAACCGTATCAGGGCTGATGAGCGAGAGTGGATTCAGCCGGTACCTTGGGGCGCAAGCCTTGGGGATCGTTGATAGCTCCGGTGTAACGAAACAGAGGCGTCCCGGCAGAGTGATCTGACCGATGCGATGCACTGGGTGACTGGATGCCTGTGCCATTCCGTAGGGATGGCAAGCGAGTGGTGATGAGAATTACAGGGAGTAAGCGAGCCGTTTTGGAATCTTGGGCCGCCGAAAGTCTATCCGTTGTGGTTTGACGGGGGATAAGTGGGGAGACCCCACAGAATACCTTGTGATTGGAGCCAGCAGGCTAAGGTTGTGACTTTGTTGGCTAATGTGGGAAGCGCTAAGGCCATGGACGGGGCGGCACCCCGTTGGTTGTGGGCTAGGCGTGGGAGACTCGGCAAGTAGTGCCAGACCGAAGGATGGTTGGGGCAGGTTTCATGGGCAGACTCGCTGTGATGTTCATGAATCGAAAGCTGGGAGCAGTCGAAAGAGTGTGTTGAAAACCCGTGACAGGGTGGCGTTGGAAAGGACGGGGATGTTGGCGCATTTCCGTGACCCGGTTGGTGCCGGGGTGATTTCCATAGGCGAAGGAAGGGGTGCCCTGCAATCGGGGGCATGAATATCAATCAATATGCGACATCCGAAAGGATCGTGACGCTGCGATAGCAAGCAGAGTGGACTGGCAATCCACGGAAGTCACCACAACCCAAGTAACCATGCCTCCCTTCGGGGAACAATGGGGAAGTGACCGCGACCAGAAGGCGGCGGGACAAGGGGAGCCGAGAAACCTTGTCTGGCAGATAATTTGCAGGGATCACGCGCGGCAGCGTCCTGCGGGATTCGTCCCATAAGTAGGTTTTGGCCTTTGATCTATCGTCAGCTTGACGTTAACTGCAAGCCCCGGTCTTTTGGCCGGGGTTTTTTTACGCCCATCGGTTTTAGCCCACCTCGGAAATTACACCTCCGTGCAAAACAATACCTAGTGAACAGGGGGCTGCACCAGTTTCCTTCGTGTGGAAAAAACAGGCTGCCCTTGAGCAGAGGGCCTTCTGTTTTTTCCACCAGAAGGAGCATTGCCATGTACCAGCCCAAATTGCCCATACAACCCCTCGTAATGACCGATAAAAATCTGTTGATGCAACGCCTTAGCGATTGCATTGGTAACGGATACCCTCTCTGGATTTCTGGAGGTGTTTCTGAAAACAAGGTGGAGTCGCTGGTGCGCCGGTTTGACCTCAACTATCAGATCCTGGCAGACCGCAATGAGCGGGCGCGGCGCAAGCGTGCAGAACTGGGCAATGCGAGATTGCTGTTGTGGCATGACGAAAAAGCTGGGCGGGTGGCGTGGTGGATGTTTGTGTCGCCCCCTGAGTTGGGCAGTCATGGGGCTCACGCCCTGGAGAAGTTGCACGACATGCGGAAACGGGAGCGGGTCGAGTTCCACGGATTCGAACTCGTCAGGTTGCCCAAAAAGGGGCAGGAAGGCGAGCGACTCACCTGGCGAATGACCGAACACAAGTATGGTGCCTGGCGGGATTCCATCATCGAGATGGTGCGTTCCGGGAATATTCGCGAGTTGCACGGGATGCTCTATGGGCTGTTTGCCTCTCCGGGGTTTGGCGGCGTCCGTTCCCAAATCGGAAAACTGGTGAAGTTGTACCGGGCCGAGGTCAAGCGTCGGGGACTCAAGGAAGCGCCAACACCACCCCGGCAGTTACGCTATCTCCGCCGTCTCAGGGACAAGGGAATTCCCCTGGCTCAGTGGACCTGCCAGCATGGGAGGTCAGCATGAGCGCCCGGATATTGCGGCTGGACGCCGTGCTGGACAAAACCGGGTTGTCCCGTTCGCTGATTTACCAGTTGGTGAGTGAAGGAAACTTCCCGGCCCAGATTCATCTGGGAGCGCGTTCGGTGGGGTGGGTCGAGACTGAAGTGGATGACTGGATCAATACCAGAATCGCCATGAGTCGCAAGGCCACTCCCAGTACCCCCCCTGAGCGGGGCATCCGTTCCTTGTGAACGGATAGTTCCATGTTTCACCACCCCCGGCCATCCTGGCTGGGGGTGTTTTTTGGGCGGGGGCAATCGTTGAGTCTGCTCGACTTTCTTCTTTTGCGGCTTTCGGATGAGTCAGGCAGTTTTCTGGTGGATGGGGATGATGTCGGCCCCGGCCTTGAGTTTGTCCAGATAGTCGGCCCAAACCTGCATCATCTCCCGGCGCTTGTTCAGAAACTTTGTGCGGTTGTA
>JAJZFH010000038.1 GCA_021805445.1 Pseudomonadota bacterium | reverse complement strand
ATGCGGGCCTGATCGCGGGTGGTGGCGAGCGAATACACTTCGGCACCCAGCTCACCGTCGGCCGCGAGCATGTACAAACTGACGGCAGACGACATGGCGTACCGACGGTCAAAGTGGTGTACATACGTGTATTTACTTTGGCCACAGGTTGGCGTAGGATGTACATGTACATACACAAAGGATCATTATGACGACCACCAAGATTTTCAAAAACGGCAACTCGCAGGCGGTGCGGATCCCAGCCGAACTGGCTTACGAGCGCGCCGATCTCGAGTTGGAGATCGAGCGCATCGGCGACGAAATCCGCGTCCGGCCCGCGCGCCGACGGTTGGACCATCTGCTGGAAAAATTTGGTCGGTTCTCGGCGGATTTCATGGCCGAGGGAAGAGGTGAAAACCAGGAAGGCGAGCGGGACGCGCTATGACGCCCAAGTTCATGCTCGACACGAATATGTGTATCTATCTGATGAAACACCACCCGCCGGAGGTCGCAGCGCGCTTTGCACAGTGCTATGCGGGGGAGGTGGTGATTTCGTCGATCACGCTCGCCGAACTTGAATACGGGGTCGTGTGTTCCGGTGAGCAACAGCCCCACAATCGGACGGCCCTGTCCTCATTGCTGGAAGACCTTGCCGTGATGCCCTTCGATGGTGCCGCCGCGCTTGCCTATGGCCCGGTGCGTCTGGCCACCCGTGAGCGCAAGCGGGATGCGCTCGACAAGTTGATTGCCGCGCATGCCATCGCACTGGGAGTGACGCTGGTCACCAATAACGTCACCGATTTCGCTGGGTATCCCAAACTGTGTCTGGAAAATTGGGTTGGCAATCACTGAGCCCATCGACTTGCCTCCAGCATGACGTGACTGATCAACCGGCAATGTCCGCTCAAGGATCGTCCGGATGCTGCGGTTCCTGCGCCACCTGCGTCCGTGAACGCGAAGCCGGTGTGAAATCCATTTTGGCGGTGATGCTGATGGCGACGGAACACGCCCTGACCATGCCCAAGGCATCGAACTGGTTGAGGGAGAAGTGGCTGACGCATCGGAGTAAGCGTTTTCATCCACCAGCAGATACCTGACATGGGGCTTGAACTGCTCCACCAGCCCGGGCACCGGAGGGATCAGAGCAAATACATTGGCGGCTGCCGTCCAGCGATTTGATACGATCGACAAGCGCGGCATCGACAGGCTGCAGAGCCTCCGGGCGCTCGTCGATGTCTTGCGCGAGCGCATCGAGCATCTTCATGGCGGCCTCAAACAACGCGTCTCGCATCCTTAAGCAGCAGAATCAATTGCCGCTCGTTCTCCGGCGTGGGCTCGAAGCCGAAGCGCCGGTAAAACGCCTCTGCCTCAGCATCCAGGGGGTGTGTCAGCAGCGCCCGAATACCCGCTTGCTCAGCAACGACAAGGGTTCGATGAATGGCATCTTGCAACAGGCTGAAGCCCAACCCCCGCCCTTGGTAGTCGAGATCGACAGCCAGCCTTGCCAGAATGACCAATGGGATCGGGTACTGGCCCATGCCGCGACGAACCCGCTCAGGTGCCTCCAACATGTCGATCTGGCCGACGGTCAGACTGTAATAGCCAGCAACGCGCGCCCCATCGCAAGAGACAAAGGTTTTCGCTGAGCCGCCACCTTGAACTTGCCGCGCATGGCGGAGCAACCAATCGGTGAGTACCAGTTTTCCGCAGTCAAATTCTTCGAGACGGTGCGACGCATCAAGTGGCTGAGGTGCCGCTAGGCTCATTTATTAGACCATACTGGACGCCGGGAAAACAGATCGGCCAAACCAGGGTTGTCAGATTCCGGACGATCCAGCATTTCCAGTAGTGCCTGGTACTGGCTGCCAGAAACCATAAACAGACGCTGATCGAGCAAAGTTTGCTCGGCAGCTTGGTAAGCAGCATCCAAAATGAAGTCCGTCAGCGATTTGTGCGCCACTTCGGCAGCACGGCGCAGCACAGTCTCCTGCTCGGGGGTGGCGCGCAGCCCAAGTCGAGCTGAGCGAGTAGTTGTAGCCGTGGCAGACATGGCGGCCTCCTGTTGAGTGTACGAATGACTCAATGTTAGTACAAACGACTCAATCCTGTCCAGTGCTTGAAAACTCCAGCCAAAATGTAACCATCGTCATGCCAACCTGCGAAATGCCCAAATCGTCGAAAACACAAACTATAGCGCCGCGCTTACCTATCATCCGGGTTGGAAGCGGGTTCGGTTCCGAGTCAGATCCTGTTGCCAGGGGTGAGGAACCGCGTAAATTTGTGGGGTAATACGCGGTTCCTCACCCCTGGCAACATTAACGTGGCAGTTGAGACAACGAATTCTGAAACTCTTCTATCGGCACGGGGTTGGCAAACAGGTACCCCTGATGCGCGTGGCAGCCGTTGCGTTCGAGAAAGTCGCGCTGCTGTTCCGTCTCTACGCCTTCGGCAATGACCTTCAGCCCGAGGTTGGCAGCCATCCCGATGATGGTGCGGACGATCGCCGCATCATTCGGATCAGTGGCGACATCGCGCACGAAACTCTGGTCGATCTTGATCTGGTTCAGCGGCAGACGTTTGAGATAGGACAATGAGGATTGCCCGGTGCCGAAATCATCCAGAGAGAAAAAAATACCAGCGGCGCGTAGCAATTGAATTTTTCTGATGCTGTCGTCGATGTCGTGTAGTATCAGGGATTCGGTCAACTCAAGTTCGAGCCCGAGATCCAGGGGATCGAGACCGGTTTCTTTCAGCACATCGAGCACCTGCCCGACAAAGTCCAGCTGACGAAACTGTCGAGCGCTGACATTGACGGCAAGGTGTAAATGGCGCGTATGCGGATCGGCTTGCCATGTTCTGAGTTGTTCGCACGCCATTTTCAGTACCCATGCGCCGATGGGTACGATAAGACCGGTTTCCTCTGCAAGGGGAATAAATTCCGTGGGCGAAATCATCCCTCGTTCGGGATGTCGCCAGCGTAGCAAAACTTCTGCCCCCATAGCCCCTCGCTCATCGACCTGTATCTGATAGTAGAGTTCGAATTGCCCGAGTGGCAGTGCCTGACGCAGGTCGCCAACCAGGGCGGCGCGCATCTCCAATTTCGCCTGCGTGGCAGGATCAAAAAAACGCAGGGTATTACGACCGGCAGATTTGGCTTGATACATGGCGGTATCGGCGTGCTTGAGCAGATCAGACATGCCGATCTTCTCTCCGCAGAACAGGCTGATGCCGATGCTGGATGAACTGTGATATTCGATCCCTTGAAGATTGAAAGGCTGGTTGATGGCCGCAAGGACGTGCTCTCCGACATCCTGAGCTGCCGCTGCCGCTTGCTGGGGGTCCCCACTCAGATTCTCGAGCATGATGACGAACTCGTCGCCCCCCAGGCGGGCGACTGTATCAATGTCGCGCACACAGTTCTGGAGGCGTTTGGCGATTTCGACCAGCAGCAGGTCTCCCATATCGTGCCCGCGGGTATCATTCAGTGTTTTAAAGTTGTCCAGATCGATGAACAGCAACGCCCCTTCGTGCCGACTGCGAACGCTGGAGGCCATGGCCTGCTGCAGGCGGTCCCGCAACAGGCTCCGATTGGGCAGATTGGTGAGCGGGTCATGGAAAGCAAGTTGATGTATTTTTTCATCGGCTTCCTTGCGTAGCGTGATGTCGGAAAACACCCCGACATAATTCGTCACCTGTCCCTCTGTATCGGTAACTGCGGTGATGGTCAGCCATTCCGGATAAGCCTCGCCATCCTTGCGCCGGTTCCAGAGTTCTCCCTGCCAGTATTTGTCGCGGAGGAGGGTTTTCCATAGCCTATGGTAAAAGGCCGTATCCTGTCGCCCGGATTTGAGCAGGGCGGGCGTCTGGCCTATCGCCTCGACGGCATCATAGCCGGTCAATCGAGTGAAAGCGCGATTGACCTGGAGGATATGTTGGTCCCGGTCGGTAATCAGGATGCCTTCCTGCGTCTCGAAGGCCGTCGCGGCAATGCGCAACTTCTGCTCGGCGCGCTTGCGCTCGCTTTCCCGGTCGAAATTGTCCAGCGCAAAGGAGATATCCCGGGCCATTTCATCCAGAAGATTGACCATTTCCGTGTCGAATGCGCCAGGATGTACATGGTAAACAGAGAGCACGGCAAAGGGTTTTCCGGCACGCAGGATTGGAAAAACCCCGCTCGATCCAAAACCACAGCGCAACGCCCACTCCCGTCTCGATGTCTCGACCTCGCTGGTTTCGAAACTATTGGTGACCACACTATGATTCTCGCGGAATGCCACATGGATTCTTTCGCACTCTTCGGTCGTGCCACCGCCCGAGGAAATCATGAGACCCTCCAAGTGCCCAGATTCTCCATATTTCGCCACCGGCTCGACCAACCCATTGTTCTCATTCGACCGTCGTCCGATCCAGGCTATCTTCATGCCGCCAAAATCTACCGACATTCTGCACACCAACGGAAACAGGGAAGACTCATCGTCCATTCGCACAATAGCCTGGTTGACCTCGCTGAGTGCCTTGTAGAGTTTTGTCAGGCGTTCGTTGCGGGCTTCCAGTACTCTGCGCTCAATGATGTCTGTGTACAATCTCCTCGAATTTTCCTTCAGACGGAAGAATGAATAAACGGCGTAGGACAGTAGCCAGAGCGCCGAGAGAAAAAGAAGAAATCGGTAATAATTGGCGACCTTCAAGGTATGGTCGAAAGACTGTTCGTAGGCAGAGATCAACTCTTCGTCGAACAGATGGGATTCTTTCGCCGTTATTTTCGGGATAAGAGTATCGAGTTCCTTGTTGTATTCCAGAATGTATTTTGCATGCTGGAGGGCATGGCCCACAATCTTGCGTAACTCGGGAGGGTAGGATGCCGATTCCAGTTTCTCAATTTCAGATGCCACTGCATGACTGTCTGTACCTGCATGGACGGTGAGTATATCGCGCAGCAGGGTCTGCAAATTATCTTTCAGTTCTGATGGGGCGAGACGAACCGCTTCATCTATTGTGACAGGAAAATAATACATTGAATTTTTTAGAATGGCGTTATGCGATTTGAACCGCTCGATCAATTCTTCCTTACGGGTCAATGCCTGTTCCCATTGGCGCACTGCGCGATCGATCCGTTCATCCTCATGCAGGAAGAGCCTGTTTGTTTTCAGATCATCCTGGCACAGTCTGATTTCATTCTCTGCAACAACGAGCCCATCATAATTGTTCTGAAGCCGGTACCGAAGCTTTACGACTTGTTCGTCGATTTGCGAATCCATGGTGGAAATTTCGTTGAGGTCCTCCAATGTTCGCTGATTCTGAAAGGGATTTATCGCTCTTGCGTTAACGAACAGAAAAATCAGGAAGACGGTGCTTGCAAACACGATCAAAACCTGCCTGGAGTTGATTCGTTTCAATTTCATAATGGCTTGCCGTCATATTCACCCGTCAGGGTTCTCAGAAAGGCAACGATTTCTGAAATGTCTTCGTTGGTCAAATCCAGTCCCAGTTGATATTTCCCCATGATCTTCACGACATCTTCGAGCGTTGGTGCAGAACCATCGTGCAGATAAGGACCTGTGAGCGCGATATTGCGCAAGCCAGGCACCTTGAATACATGCATGTCTTCGATGTTTTTAGTGATGACATACCGTCCCATGTCGGCCACAACAAGATGTCCGTTTTCCTTGAAATAGGGGAGCATGATGCCCAGTTTTTCATATAGATTTCCGCCAATGTTGATTCCCTGATGGCAGGAAATGCAACCGTAACTTTTGAAGAGTTGATATCCGAAAAACTCTTTGGAGGTGATCGCTTTCGAATCCCCTCTCAGGAACTTGTCGAAACGGGAATTTGGTGTGATGAGGGAACGCTCGAAAGTGGCAATGGCATTCTCGATGTTTTCCGCCGTGATTCCATCAGAGTAAATGCTGGAGAATTTGATCGAGTAAGATGGATCTTTCTGAAGTTTGGAAATAACCTCGCTCCAGGATGACCCCATTTCCACAGGGTTGTTGACCGGGCCATCGATCTGCTGTTCCAGTGTCGCGGCGCGACCATTCCAGAACTGGCGGAAATTGTATCCACTGTTGTAAACGGTCGGGGCATTGATGCTTCCGAGTTGTCCATAAATTCCCAGGGAATATTTCCTGGAATCAACCCCGCCACGGTTGAGTTGGTGACAACTTGCACAGGCAATCGTGTTGTCATGAGACAGTTTGAGTTCATTGAATAGTTTTCTGCCGAGCACGACCTTTCTCTGATCGAGATCGGGCGGTGCAAGAGGAAGCGGGGTGATCGGTTCATCCGAGCCCGAAAAAACCAAATAATGAGGGTGTGGTATAGAAGGCGCTTTTTGTGACCAGAATTCCCACGCATAAAAGCAGGTAAAGGTAACGAGCACTGCGCCGAGTATTATTTTGATCCACAGGGATGGAGTGGTAGGTGATATATCCATGTGTCCCATCGGTCAGTCAGAAACTCTGGATTCAGTGGAGAAGCGGTCCCGTTCATCGTTCGCGGATTCAAAAATCGATCTCCGCAGGTTCATGGATCACGAGTTCCCATTTTGTGTCTTTCTCGTTCAGGTTGATCTTGGACTGGTCCTAACAGGTATTTTTGACGCCACAGTTTGAACCACTGGGGTTGACGAGCGGAAACAACACCTGATCGCGCTCATTATTGCAGGGTTTTTGTGAGGGAATGGCCTTGCGTATCAGGAGGTCTGTGAATGCCATGGGGGCATCTCCATGTTCGAGGTGGTAACACGTCCTTCATTATACCCCCGAATAGTCTTGCTCAAAGGCGCGCGGCTGGATGCTCTTTTCTTCTTTCTCCCAAGCCTCAGTTTCGCGTGGACTGAAGTCAGAGAGCGGATGATCAGACATTCTGGCCCCCTTTGATCAGGGAAATGAGTTCCTCGGTGGAGGGTAGACTGACCGCTTCGCCCTCCCCCAAGATACTTTCAGCCAATGCGCGCTTGTCGTTGTGCAAACCGACGATGAGTTCTTCCACAGTACCTCGCATCACCAACCGGTACACGGTGACCGGGCGTTGTTGTCCCATACGATGGGCTCGCCCCATGGCCTGATCCTCGGCAGCGGGGTTCCACCAGGGATCGGTGATGACCACATAGTCTGCCGCAGTGAGATTCAAACCAAACCCGCCAGCTTTCAGACTGATCAAAAACAGATCACTTTTTCCTGCCTGAAATGCAGCGATGCGCCTGGTCCTCTCGGCTGCAGGCGTGGAACCATCCAGATATTGGTAGGTGATGCCGTTGGCCTCCAGCGCCTCGCGCAGCAAGGTGAGGAAATCCACGAACTGGCTGAACACCAGTGCTTTATGCCCATTGGCAACCAACTCCAGAGCCAGCGTGATGAAGGTCTGTACCTTGCCGCCTGCGGCGGCAAAAGTGGGGGTGAGGATGCGGGGATCGCAGGCGGTGCGGCGCAAACGGGTCAACTGGGCAAGGACATTCATGCGCGCTTGTCCGGCTTTATGACTGGCAACGGCTGTATCCGCTTCGGCAATCGCCTGACGGCGCACGGCTTCATAGTGCGCTGCTTCCTCCTTGCTGGGTTCGATGGTAATGACCATCTCGGTGCGCGGCGGCAGTTCTTGCAGCACTTGAGCCTTGGTGCGGCGGAGCAGAAAAGGTGCGATCAGGCGCCGCAAAATATGCTGGGCATCGCGGTCTTTGTCGCGCTCGATCGGGAGGGCGAAGCGCTCGTTGAAACGGCTGAGGGTACCCAGCAAACCGGGGTTGACAAAGCGCATGATGGACCATAATTCGGTCAAGCGATTCTCCACCGGCGTACCGGACAGGGCAAGACGAAAATCTGCGTCGAGCCGGAAGACTGCCTGACTTCGTTTCGTGGTGGAATTCTTGATGGCTTGCGCCTCGTCGACGATCAGGGTGTGCCAATGTTTTGCAGCAAATTGTTCGCTGGCTTGTTGCACCAGACCGTAGGATGCCACGACCACATCGAAGGGAGCGGCCTGAGGGATGATCGCTTCGCGATTCACCTCGCTGTAGAGGTGAAAATCGAGGCTGGGTGCAAAGCGTGCGGCTTCGGCCATCCAGTTGCCACATACGGAAGTGGGAGCAATCACCAGCGCGGCCCCCCCTTCGGCACGAGCCAAGAGCAGAGCCAGCGATTGCAGGGTTTTACCCAGCCCCATGTCGTCGGCAAGGCAGGCACCAAATCCTGCCTGTGCGAGTCTCGATGCCCACAAGTAACCTTCCTCCTGATAGGGACGCAGATCGGTTTGCAAGGTCTTGGGCAGAGGAATATCCTGATTCCGGGTGGTATGCAACTTTTTGAGGGTCTCGTGAAATTCCTCATCGGCCTTGGCAACCATGCCCTCCAGAGCCTCATCGACCCATGCTGCAGCCAAATGCGGAATGCGTGCGCCCCGCTTGTCGGTTTCCATGACCACAGCCAGATCCTTCAATCGCTCCTTCAGACGATGGGTGAGCGCGGCATACACCCCGTCGCCCATGGCGATGAAACGACTTGGGCTGAGTGAGGCAGCCAACAGGGTTTCGAAAGTGACGGTCAGCCCTTCATCCACTCTGGCTTCGCCGTTCAGTCTGAACCAGTCCCGTTCGCTTCTCACTTGAACGACAAGTTTGGGCGTATCGACCGTCACTACGCGCACGGCCTTCCCTTTGGGCCAATCCAGTGCAAGGATGGCAGGAAGGGCGGGAAGCACCTCCACCGCAGCCAGCGCTTCTTCCGGGGTGGCGATTTCCCATTCGCATGATTGGCGGTCTCCCTCGCAGACTTCAAGGAAGGGCAGAGCATCGAGGACAGCATCGAGATGGGCGCGTTCCACTGCCAGCGGACGTGTCGTGCCCAAACTTTTTCCTTCTACCGAGGCCATCAGACGGGCGCGGCCACTGCCTGGTGTCATGCGCGGTCCCTCTGCACCCAGCGGAGTAGCCACCAAACGCAGCAGCAAGCCCTCGCCCAAGGGCGAAAGTTCCGCGCGCAAACGCGCTTCGGCGGGGACTTCGTGGGCGGCTTGCAAATGGTCCGCCTGTAATTGAAAGTGGCGGGTCAATGCCTTCACCGCGGTCTGCAGTTCATTTTGCGCACTCGCCGGAATCGCCACTTGTCCCGCAAGCAATTGCGCGACTCGGCGCTGTACCGGGTTGAATTGAATCAAACGCACCCGTTGCGCCGAATCTTGAACCAGCGTGATCTGGCGTAGCGCCTCTACCTCGCGTTTTTCTTCGGCACTATAAAAATGGGAGGAACTGGCGGAAATGCCTTCGCGGAGTGGAGGAACGACCTTCATGGTGATTTTGTCGCCCTTGTGGATGACCTCGATCTCAGGCCTTCCTTCGCTCAATTCGATCAACTGTTCCGGTTTGTCGCTGAGCACGACGGCCGGGTGTCCGATCAACGCTTGCACAGCCCCGGGCAAGTCCAGTATATGATTTCGCCGTGCATATTTATCGGTGCGAATGCAATTGGCCACTTTGGCGTCCCAGGGCAAGAGATGTGGATTCCCGGCAAGTTTGGCCAGCGTGACTTCCTTGGGTTTGTTCCAACCGCGCACTCCGTGTTTTTGCTCCAGCGGCACAATATTGTTCAATGCACCGTCTTTTCCCCTGTCGATCATCCAGATGAAACGGCTGGCGTCACTGTGGGCAGGTTTGTCAGAGACATCGCCCCCCAAGGATTGCAAAGCGGACAGCAATTCGCGCCAACGCCCGGTTCCCCCGCCCACAAAATACCCCGGGGGAGGTTCCTCGCCACAGATAAGTGCTTTTGCTCCCTTTACCAGATCAGCCAGCCACCTGAAGCCACATTTTTCGAGATGTTCGGCCAACTTCTGCGCCATCCCGGAGAACGCCTCCCGATAGGCCTGGTTGACATCCCCCAAAGTATCCAGACCAAGCCAGGCAACCAGCAGTACCCGCCATAAATTGTCGTGGTTGATATATTTTTGGTAATATTCCACGATCCCAAAGGCGGTCTTGTCGGGCTCGGCATCCCCACGCCGGATATCTATGGCTCGTACCCATAGTCCCCAACCGGAAGCAAAATCCGGATTCCGTTTACCTGCTTCGCCGATGCAAAATTTACGCGCCAAATCGAGATGTTTGGGGGTTTGCTGTGCCAGCAAGATCAGCGGATAAATCCAGGCGATGCTGAAAGACAAGACTCGCTTTTTTGCCCCGGTTTCGGAATAACGTTTCTTGAGGCCGGCTTCAAACAAATTCTGGGCCTCTGCCCATCGACCTTCTTGGGCCAACGCATAGGCATTGATGACGTCCACCCATCCCCCTGTCATGTCTTTCACCAGAAATCTGGCAGAATCCCGTTCTCCCCGGTGCAGCAACAGTTCGGAAATAACCAGGGACAGATGAACGGGTATTTTTTCATGGCTGCTCTCTACTTGCGCCAGAGTCCACCGGACCACCTGCAACCGATCGAGTTTCCAATGGACACCAAACTCCATGATCAGGTAATAACACATCTCCCAGCGCACCGCAGGATCGATGCGCGCAAGGGAGGCTTCGCTGAAATCATGCAACACGGCCTCATCCAGAATGCTCGGCCAATTCATCAACCGACTGATCGAACTGGCCATTTTATTGATTTCAATTTGAGGCGTTCCGGTCAACAGGGCCAGCCGCACGATGGCGACGGTTGCATCCCGTTCATAAACAGGCCAGATATTCTTCGCCGAATTCGGGTTGAAACCCACGACCTCATGCAAGGCGCGTTGCAATAGGGGCCACTCGAACCCATCGAGTAATTTCTCGTACAGCGCATTGCGCCAGGAATCTACCAGACGGTAATGGCTCCGGCGCGAACTCGATTCAACCACCTGTTGGGTTGCCACCAACTGTTGAAAACAGTGACCGATTTCGTCCATCGTGAAACTGCGCCCACTGGGATGCTTGAAGTCGAGTTGGCGCAACAGGTGGTAGAGGGTGGTGCGCGTGTGCGGCGACCACAACAGGGCCATGGCCAGCATGACCCGGTGATGGGGGTCTTCGTCGTTGGGAGGAAGAGGAGCCAGGAGATCACCGGATGATTCTTTCATTCAAACAAGCCCCCCTCAAGGATCGATTC
>JAJZFH010000059.1 GCA_021805445.1 Pseudomonadota bacterium | reverse complement strand
GAAAACCCTCAAACAATTTGCACCATTCAGTATCGCATTACCGCTGCCGTCATTCACCACCCCATCGCACTCCCTCAACCCTCACAAAGCGTGCAATTCAAACCCTCATTTACGTTGATTCCGCTCAACTTGTGTCCTTGACGCGTATAGTGTTTTATACATAGTGGAACACTGAGTGACGAAAAAGAGATTCGCTGGGTGGGTTCCGCCTGTGACGAAGCCGGGAGCGAACCTCTTCCTGGAACTTGGCTTCGCACCCGCCGAAGCCAAGCGTTTGTAGGTGGCCTCTCGCAAACAGATCAACGACACCCGGTTGCTGAAGCAGCAACTGATGGAAGAACTGTCCACCTGGATTACCGAGCATCACTTGAAGCAAGCCAAAGCCGCCGAGATCCTGATGGTCTCGCGCCCCTTCATTCATAACTCGGCATGATCATTGTCTTGTCCACCGTGACATTAAAGGCATAGCCGGGATGAATCTGCAAGGTGGGTTGAATGCTCCGGCCTTGTTCATCAGGTTAGTCCCCACCATGTTCAGTTCCTGAGCCATGGCACCAGCCGCCAATTGGGCTGCCGGTGGTGCCGTTAGGTAACTCTGGTCCGGGGTTGGGACAACTGGGCACCCACCCCCAGCATGCTCAGCATAAATGCACTCCCAAAGATTCTGAGGAAGTGATTTCTACCAGGTCACCAAATCCGGCCTGACCTTCTCCATCCGTCCCTGACATCCCACGAAGGCCAATGGCAGCACCGTTCGGGAAAATCAGTTGGTTCCACGCCACCAGAACCCGCTTCTGACCATACTGAACCCTGCTACTGTATTGACCCACAAGTTTGGCCCCCTGGGGGATCAGAACGATATCTGGGTTCAAATGGGTTTGTAGGTTTTGCGTCCGACGCCATGTTCTGCCTCCCGATACAAACCCGCAAACAGCAGGTCTACAAAGAGACTCGGGGGAAGGGAACTTCACCAACAAATCCGGGTGGTCAACATGAAGCATAACGGACGCAATCAGCGCCCAATACTCTTCACTTCTGATGGTTCCTGAGACTGATTGTTTCTTTCGAGTCCAAGTAATTTCAGAATCCGGTCCAAACTCTGCAAAGCTTCCTCCGGTGAGGATTCAAACTGTGCATGAATGATGGCCCCATCCACGGCCAGAGCAATTGCCTGTGCATCCCTGTCTGTGCTTGGGGAGGTCGGCAATAACCTTTGAATGAGTTCGGTCATATCGTGCTTGTGGCGGCGTGTCATTTCCATCACCTGAGGAAGCGCTGTTCCCAGTTCTCCCGTGCTGTTGATAAATGCGCATCCGCGAAAATCATCATTCTCAAACCAACTTCGCAACACCGGAATAAGCGCCCCCAGATGCCCGCTATAACGCTGCAATTCCGTTGAAAACCATTCAATCCAAAGTTGATGCCGGTATTCAAGGAAAGCAATAATAAGATCGTTCTTGCTGGGGAAGTGCCGGTAGAAAGTGACTTTGGTGACACCAGCTGTGGCAATGATGCGATCAATCCCAGTGGCCCGGATTCCTTCCCGATAAAACAGATTGTGCGCCGTGTGCAGGATACGGTCGCGAGCACCCGGGGGATGCTTTGTTTGCTTGTCGTTTTTTTGCTTCATGATCACGATTGTAGACAGATCTGTCTATATTGGCTACACTCAACCTCCAAGTAGACAGGATTGTCTATGCCAAAATTGGAGCCCCCCACCCGATGGAAACAAAGCCCCCCCTTTCCCCCTTCACGGAAGAGTCTGCCAGACAAAAAGTTCGTCTGGCGGAGGATGCCTGGAATAGTCGTGATCCTGAACGGGTTTCGCTGGTGTATACCGAAGATACGCAATGGCGAAATCGGGCAGAATTTCCGGTTGGCCGGAACCAGGTGCGCGAGTTCCTGAGACGAAAATGGGCTCGGGAATTGGACTATCGCTTGATCAAGGAACTCTGGGCCTTTTCCGGAAACCGCTTGGCCGTGCGTTTCGCCTATGAGTGGCGTGATGACTCGGAGCGTTGGTTCCGTTCTTATGGCAACGAAAACTGGGAATTCAATGCTCAAGGCTTAATGATGCGCCGCCTGGCCAGCATCAACGATTTGCCCATCGATCAAAAGGACAGGAAATTCTTCTGGCCATTGGGGCGTCGTCCTGATGATCACCCCGGATTGAGCGAGTTGGGGTTATAGTTATGGTCGGCTCCAGTGAGAAAATTGAGAAAATATCGTGTATATTCCACCCCTCTTCGAAGAATCCCGAGTCGAGATTCTTCATCAACTGATCCGTTCCCGCTCTTTGGGGACTCTGGTGACGCTCTCAGCTTCCGGGATGGAGGCTAATCACATCCCATTCCATCTCACGCCAGAACCAACTCCCTTCGGTACTTTGCAAGGCCATATGGCCCGCGCCAATCCGGCATGGAAAAATATCAATCCGGAAATTGAATCTCTGGTCATATTCCATGGCCCTGATGGCTATGTTTCACCCTCCTGGTATCCCACCGCAAGGGAACATGGCAAGGGGGTTCCCACATGGAATTACGCCGTCGTCCATGCTTATGGTCAGTTACGCGTAATCGATGACGCGGCATGGGTCCGTGAACAGAACTGTTCACTCACCGCGCAACATGAATCGGCCTTTGATTCACCCTGGTCAGTTGCGGACGCGCCCCCGGACTTTATCGAACGCCTGACAGGTTCAATCGTGGGCATCGAACTCACCATTACCCGTCTGCTCGGAAAATGGAAAATCAGCCAGAATCAGCCGGAACCAAACCGGGATGGCGTGCTTCAAGGGTTGCGTGCCCAAGGAACCCATCGGGCATTGGAACTGGCAGAATCCATGGAGAAGTTTTTCGGGAAATGACCTGCGGTATACTGTAGACATGAATCTTAAAATCTTTCAGGTGGATGCCTTTGCCTCCCGACCTTTCGAGGGGAACCCCGCTGCCGTTTGCCCCTTGGAACATTGGTTGAATGAGGAACTGCTTCAGTCAATTGCAGCGGAAAATAATCTTTCGGAAACCGCATTCTTCGTCCCCTCCAAAGACGGATTCGAACTGCGCTGGTTTACCCCGGTCAGGGAAGTCTCCCTTTGCGGCCATGCCACCCTGGCCACGGCCCATGTGATATTCGAGCATCTCGGTTATCCCGGACCCTTACTGGTATTCGATACCTTGAGCGGAAAACTATCGGTACAAAAAAATGAGCAGAGCTTGGAAATGGATTTTCCCGCCTTGCCGCCCAAGCAGTGTATTTGTCCCGACCGACTGGCGGAAGGTTTGGGGTGTGCGCCAGTGGAAGTATGGTGCGCTGATGATTATCTGGCCGTCTTCGAGGACGAGGAGACGGTTTTAGCTCTTCAACCTCATTTCGACTTATTAGCACAACTGGATCTGAGGGGCGTCATCGTCACCGCGCCAGGGAAGTCAGTCGACTTCGTCAGCCGCTTTTTTACACCCAAATACGGTGTTCCCGAAGATCCGGTCTGTGGCTCCGCCCACTGCGAACTGGTCCCCTACTGGGCTCGGAGGTTAGGCAGAACTGCCCTGAATGCCAGACAGATCTCGAAGCGTGGCGGTTCAATAGGGTGCGAACTCAAATCGGCTCGAGTATCGCTGACCGGGCAGGCCGTGACCGTCATGAATGGAATCATGACGGTCTGAAATCACTCCGAATGCCCAAGCCGGATCTGGATCCCGCCACTTCCTCCCTCACTTCTGGCAACCTGATCTCTGGATTTCCCCAGACTATCCACCCCGGATTGAAGCAACGACTGATTGTTGCTCGATTCGGTTCTACTCGTTGGAATTCCACCAGCCCTCCCGGCAGCAACACCTGCTGCGGCTCCAGCCGTATTTCCAAGGGACATTGCTGGGCGAACCATTGAGCATCGATCCGGCCATACCAGGAACCATGATCCCCATAGCCCCGTATATCAGGGCAGCGACCCCAACCTGTATGGCTGTTTCCGGCGTGGAGACTTCCCAACCGGGTCACCCAGGTATTGGCCAGATTCTGACCCAGCCCAACGATCAGATACAACGCAAACAGTTTTATTCCGACGCTGACGGCGTAACCCAGATACTTTTCCGCAAAAACCTGTGTCCACTTACTTCCGTTGAATCTCAGCAGCAAGGCCCCACCACCAATGATGATGTATCGACTTGGCAGGGGTGGGTGTATGTGGCTTTCGTCATTGATGTATTTGCCCGGCGCATCGTGGGCCGGAGAGTCAGCCAGTCCATGCAGACGGATTTCGTTCTGGATGCGCTGGAACAAGCCCTGTATGCCCGACAACCGGCCGGGCAGAAGCTGAGGCACAATACTGGAAGCTAACCGCCACACAGGTTTCAAATGATGTCCTTCTTTAACCAAACACCCTCCACAAAAACCGGGGCGGTTCAACATCGACCAGCAGGCAGAAGAAAGAAAGTCCATGGAGCCACACAAAATCAACTATTATCACAGTCGTTCAAATACCCACGCCGGTGGGATGGAAATATGAGAAAAGTGGTATCACATTGATTAATTTCAGGAGTTTCCGAATGAATGGTTTTGACTCGTTTCCTGTGCAACCCATCAAACTTTATCGCTACTTTCTTTCTGGGCACAGTCATCGTATCGAGTTATTTCTATCCCTGCTCAAACTTCCTTATGAACTGGTGGATATAGATCTTGTCGCCAAGGCCCACAAACAGCAAGAATTTTTGACTCTGAACCCTTTTGGTCAAGTTCCGGTGATCCAGGATGGCGATATTACTCTGGCTGATTCCAATGCGATTCTGGTGTATCTGGCGAGTAACTATGACTCTGGTGGTGCCCAGTGGCTCCCGCGCGAGCCCATCATGGCCGCTTCAGTGCAACGCTGGCTTTCTGTAGCTGCTGGACCGTTGGCGTTTGGCCCGGCAGCAGCCAGGCGATTGAAACTCTTTGTGACCTCGGCCAGGGCAGAAGAGGAAATTGCGCGCGCCAAAAACCTGTTCGATGTAATGGAAAATCACCTCAAAAACTCGCTATTTTTGGTCGGGGATATTCCCACTATCGCGGATATTGCCAACTACACCTACACAGCCTATGCCCCGGAAGGAGATATTTCCCTTGATCCCTATCCTGTACTGCGTGGCTGGTTACAGCGGATCGAGTCAATGCCTGGCTTTGTCCCCATGGCCAAATCTCCGTTGGGGTTGGCATGCCACTTTTCAGTATTAAAGAGCCATTTGTTCTCGACGAAGGAGTAGAGGGAACTTTTGTATGCGCTGTCCAATTGTGCCCTTGTGGCACACAAAGAAACCCAGAACCGACAAGTTCGGTTGGCAGCATAAAGATGGTTGAGGCGATATCCATCACGAAAAACGCCGACCATGCGCCGTGATAAGCGTCCTCTGATGCCCAACATCTGAGTGCCCTCCGTTCCCTCCCTGCCGAGTCCTGATATGACCCCAATCACGGGGCTTAACTCAGGGAGGATGTATGGAAACTTCGACTGTATTGACGGCTGATTCGGCTGATGAATTTACGATCCGGGAAATTTCTGCGGGAATGAACCCGGCATCTGACTTCGGACTTGACCAGGATGATGGTGGCTCCCTTACCTTCCAAGGGGAGCCCAGCCATGGCTGACGAAAAAGAAGACAAGAAACCACGCGACCTTCGCCAGGAGGTCACAGACAAAATGATCGAAGTCCTGGATAAGGGAGAAATCCCCTGGAACAAGCCTTGGGAGTCGTTTGAAAACGGTCTGCCACGAAACATGGCGACGGGGGCGCGAATACAATGGGGCCAACAGTCTGATGTTGATGATGGCCGGGGGCGAATTGCCCCACCCTCTTGGATGGGGCAATTTTATTGGCCGCAGGTGGGTCAGTTTACTTGGCCATTAACAGGCGCACACTGAATGTGCGCAAGAGTACCCTTGCAGAACCCGATGTGATGAAAATCTACCGGGCGCTGGGAGTTTCTCCCACGCCAGGAGGCACGAAAAAACTGGTCAGTTAATCCGAAATTACGAGCATGTAGTGCCACTCCAAATATTTATCGTTCATAACAAACTGATAATCAAAGAAATTAAATTCACGGCGTTAAACATGGGTTAAACATGGGCTAGCACCCGCAACGATTCGTAACCGAATACGCTATCTGACATCGGCATACCGATACGGGTGGAAGCATCACGGTATGGGTGATTTCGATCCGGCGGCTCGGGTGGTATTGCCACAGGTAAACAACGCGAGACAGTTCTATCTCACCCGCGAGCAGATGATTCACTTGGCGCGCCATTGCAAAAGCCTGCGTGCGCGGACGATTATTCGCATTGCCGTCTACTCGGGCATGCGATTGGGAGAGATTCTCAAAGCAGCACGGGGGAAAACTTCTTTTCTCTGCCAGATTCAAAAAATGGTGAACCCAGATTGATTCCGGTTCACCCGAAAATCGCCAGTGCAAAGGTGCGGATTTCGTATGGACGCGTTGAAAAGAATTTCAGAAACGCACGCGAGACTGCTGGCATGGACTGGTTGCACTTCCACGACCTGAGGCACTCGGCAGCATCGGCGATGATCAATGCCGACATTGATCTGTACACCGTAGGAGCCGTGCTGGGGCACAAGTCATCGGAATCAACCAAGCGATACGCTCACCTTGCAACAAAGAAGATTGAGCAGGTCATCCTCAAAATTGGACACAAGGCGGCATAAAATCGGCCACCCCGACTTTCTCATTGGCATGATCATGATAAAGTTGAGTAACTACTTGATTTTATTGGTAGGCCGTGCGGGATTCGAACCTGCGACCAACGGATTAAAAGTCCGCTGCTCTACCAACTGAGCTAACGGCCCAACAAATTTACAAGCACAGCCCGTAATTCTCGCCCAAAAAACAAATGATGTCAATGCTGGCGCAGACGGGCCTTGGCTTTCAGTGCAGCCGAACTGCCCGGATACTCGGCGATGATCATCTTCCAAGTGGCTTTTGCTGTAGCGGGTTCCCCCAACCCCAACCAAGCCGCCGCAAGATTCAGCAACCCATCAGGGGTTTTGGGGGATTCCGGATAAGACTTGTACAGGTGTTGATTCGTCGCACGAGCCCCCTTGTAGTCTTTGAGTAATAACTGATTCATCCCGATCCAGTAGAGCGCATTAGGCACTTTGTCATCGTTAGGATTGGCCTTGACAAAGGCTTCGAACAACTTCCGGGATTTGACATAATTTCCTGTATTGAATACGGACAGAGCCGCATCATAGTCCGCAGAGGGTGCCTTGGCATCAGAAGCGCCTTCCGGGTTTCCCTCTTTCCCCTGCCCCGCTGATTTGGCGCCATTATCTGCCACAGTCGTGGCACTTTTCCCACTTTCTGCCATCCCCGCAGAGGATGCGCCTTCTTTCCCCCCTCCCACACTTGGAGAACCGGAAGGAGCCGAGCCATCGGCTCCTTCCGGTTTGGGCAAGGCAGATTCCACAGCCTTGAGACGAGAATCCAGATCCACGTACAAGTCATGGAAACGTTTGTCTTCCGTATCCAGTTGATTGGCCAGACTATCGATACGCCCGCGCAACTGGGCCAGATCCTGACTCATGCTGTCCAGCCGCATGACCAGATCCGGATAGCCTTGAAGTGCAGTTTCCATGCGCGTGACCCGCTCATCCATCGTCTGTTGTTGGCGACTCAAGACGGATTGCTGGCTCTTGAGGTCTGCCACGCCCTGCCGGGCTTCCTCATCGGATAAAAGGCCCGCACGAACAGGGCCAACCCAAAGCAGACTCAAGATCAGGAGAAAATATGTCGATTTGAAAGTGGGTTTCATGGTCACCAAAAATGGAAAACCCGACGAGGGAAATACACTCGCCGGGTAATGAGCGCGGATAAAAATTACTCGCCTTGGTAAACGATATCAGTACGTCGGTTCTCTGCCCAAGCGGCTGCATCATGCCCCGGATTGACAGGCTTCTCCTTGCCAAAGGAGACGGTTTCGATCTGGCTGTCCTTCACTCCCTTGGCCATCAGGATCTTGCGCACGCTGTCGGCACGACGCTGTCCCAGGCCCAGATTGTATTCACGGCTGCCCCGCTCGTCACAGTTCCCTTGCAGGGTAACCTTGGCAGCCCCATGGGACAAAAGGAAGTCGCCATGGGCATCAACCACGGGCATGTACTCATCCGTGACCGTGTACTTGTCGAATGCATAATGAATGGTCCGTTGACCCAACGCCCCACCCACTCCCTTGGCAGGATACAAAGAAACCGTGACCGGCTCCTTGACCATGGGTTGTGCAGGAGCCACAGCCACGGGCGCAGCGGCCTTCTGCACCACGGGCGTACTGGTTTCTTCGGTTGGGGTAGAACTACAGGCGGCCAGAACGCTGGTAACAGCCAAAGCGAGAAGGGCTTTTTTCATGATTATCCTTGTTAAGAAATAGGGTTGACGTAAAACTCAAAAAGTGGTTGCAAATGCTGCGCCCAGTATAACGCATACCCCTGTTCTTAGGTTTACTGCAACGGCCCCCATACTGGTTCATAAACATCTCCTGTCTGGGTCGTCAGTTTCTGACGGATTCGTCCGTCGGTACTGACGATGGCCAGGACTCCCCTTCCCCCATCCTGAGTGGAGTAGAGCAGGTATTTTCCATTGGGAGCAAAGGTCGGAGATTCGTCCAGTTGGGTATCCGTCATGGGCTGGGTCTGCTTCGTCGCCAGATCCATGAGCATCACATGAAATGCCCCGCCATCACGCTGAATGTAAGCCAGTTGCTTGCCATCCGGGCTCAATCTGGGAGAAACCGCATAATTGCTGCCAAAGGTCAGACGTTCTGGAGACCCACGCAGATCACTCAGTGCAATTCGGTAGATCTGGGGCCCGCCATCCCGATCGGAAGTAAAGTACAGGGTTTGCCCATCCGGCGAAAAGTAGGGTTCCGTGTCGATTCCCCCGCTTGAGAGCAGACGCTCGGGCGCCTGCGAACCATCGATGGATACCCGGTATATCTGCGAGTGCCCATCCTTGGTCAGAACCACAGCCAGATGCCGTCCATCAGGGGTCCAGGCCGGAGCACTGTTGCTGCCCTTATAGCGAGCCACCACATGGCGCACCCCGGTGGCCAGAGTCTGCACCACCACCATGGGACGATTGAGTTCGAAAGTCACATAGGCCATACGCTGACCGTCAGGCGACCATTTGGGGGACAGGATCGGTTCATTGGTATGGAGCATACTCTGCTCGTTGAAACCGTCGCTATCCGCCACCTTGAGACTGTGGGCCGAACCATGCTGGGTGATATAGGCAATGCGTGAACTGAACATGCCCTTATACCCCGTGATGTTTTCCAGAATGGCGTCGGCCGCATGGTGTGCCACCATACGGTACTGATCTGCAGACCCGTCAAAAGACAGGTTGAGGTGGGCCATTCGGTTGGGCAACTCTATCAGGCGAAAATTGAGTTTGATATGATGAGTCGCCTGTTCTTCCTGAACATTACCCACCACCACAAAATTGGCATGTTGCGCCTGCCAGGCATCCCAATTCACGCCTTCTACATCGGCAGGGGCAGGAGAGACTCCCCGAGTATCCAGTGGATCAAACAGACCAGAACGTTTGAGATCGGCAGCAATGACCGCAGACAGTTGGTGAGAACCCACCCCATCGCCAGCCAAGGGCAAAACGGCAATGGGAGTCAGTTGCGCTCCCTGGGTGACGATCTCGAGAGTCATATCGGCGTGAACCGGCACCTGAATCAGTGCCAACAGGAGAGCAACAAAAATGGGCAGGTTATTTTTCATGGTGGATTTGTAGGTGTGTCACTCGAAATAGTCGACGCAAGGCCACGTCGCTGGGCAAAGGTAAGGGCTGGGAACGCAGAATACCGCGCAGAACCGCCTGATCATAGCGTGGGTCGCCACTGGGCTTTACGATCCTGACGGGTTCGAGAACCCCTCCGTCAGGCAGTATGGTGACATCCACCTCCAGCGTCAACCCGGATTGAACCCCCTCGGGAACTTCGGTATTGCCACGGATTTTGTTGATGATGGCCAACTTGTAACGGTCCACTGCCGCCGCTTGGGCGGCACGGGCATTCTGAGCCAACTGTTCGGCTTGACGACGGCGTACCTCGGCATCCGCACGCAATGCGGCATCGCGCCTTTCTTCCTTGAGCGCATCCTGACGCTCCTGACGCAGTTGCTCCGCCAGAATTTTCTCCCGCTGTTGTTGGTCCGCCTGACGTTTCGCTTCCTGCGCCGCTTTTTCCTTTTTTTTCTTGAGCGCAATGTCTGCTGCACTGGGGGTTGCTGGCAAGGCCGGCTTGGGTTCGGGATGAGGAGGTGCCGGGGTGGGCTCCACACGAGGGGGCGCAAGCATTGGCGTAGGGGCTGGCTGAGCCGGGGGTTCCGGCGTTACCGGCTGTGGCGGGGTCACTTCCGTAACGGTGGCAGGTTTGGGGATATCCGACCACAGTTCAGCCATCAAAGGCGCAGGGTCAGGATGACGTTGCCAGGATACCCCGAATACCAGAATTGCCACAAACAACGCATGAACCAACAACGCCAGTAACCAGGCCCATAGACGCACACCCCGTTCGTGATCGATGGTCGCAGGCATCAACCGGAGCGCCCCCGC
Source organism: Pseudomonadota bacterium (assembly GCA_021805445.1). Lineage (GTDB taxonomy): Bacteria > Pseudomonadota > Gammaproteobacteria > Burkholderiales > Ferrovaceae > Ferrovum. The sequence goes on along the minus strand of JAJZFH010000059.1, from coordinate 34,981 downwards.
GCCAGCAAACCAATTCGTTTGATATCAGCCTTTTTGAGCAGATCCATGACCTGTAGGACTTCTTCATAGCGTACCGCACGATCCGCCGCAATCACCACTGGACGATCCGGTTCTGTGCGATGCAAGGCCACCATCTGGTCTACCAGTTGGTCGCGAGTCAGGCCCTGTTCCTCACTACCCTGACGGGAATCCCGTACTGTCAAGTGGCCATCCAGATGCAGGATCACCTGCACCGGATCCTGCGACTGAGCCAGATTCTGACCCACCGAAGGCAGGTCCACTTGTCCGGGATTGATCATGGGAGCCGTCACCATAAAAATGACCAGGAGTACCAGCATGACGTCAATGTAGGGGACCACATTGATCTGACTCATCATGCGCCGTGGTTTACGTGCCATGATCAACGCCCGTTTTGAGAGGGTTTGAACTGGCGTTGCAGGATGTTGGAGAACTCCTCCATGAAACTTTCAAAACGACTGGACAACCGGTCCGTGTCATGGGCGTAACGGTTATAGGCCACGACCGCAGGAATCGCCGCAAACAAGCCCATTGCCGTGGCCACCAGGGCTTCAGCGATGCCAGGTGCCACATGAGCCAAAGTTGCTTGACCAACGTTGGCCAGACCGCGAAAGGCGTTCATGATCCCCCATACCGTCCCGAACAATCCCACATAAGGACTGACCGACCCCACTGTCGCCAGAAAAGCCAGATGCGATTCGAGGCGATCGGTTTCACGCTGGAAAGTGGCTTTCATGGCCCGTTGTACCCCGCTGGTGACAGCGGCCGTCTCCTGGGTTCCGGATTTGCGATGACGAAGAAACTCCCGATAACCGGATTCAAAAATCCGCTCCAGTGCCCCGCTGTTTTCATTATGCCCCGAGGCTCGCTGGTAAAGAGCACCGATATCCGAAGTCGCCCAGAACTCTTCTTCAAATTTGGCGGTTTGACGGCGCGCCTTGCCCAGAGTCAGCATTTTCGTAAAGATGTAGGTCCAGGACAGCAGCGATATCAGCAATAGTAACCCGAGCACGATCTGGACCAAAACACTGGCCTGGAGCACCAGACTGACCAACGAAATATCCGAAGTAATATTCACCCTTCCACTCCCAGAAAATGCGCCAAGGCAGGCGGTATGACCGCTACCGTAAAATCCTTCGCCGTCACACAGGCCACCGTCACCTGCGCGCGTACCAAACTTTGTGGTCCCCGCATGATCGACTGCCGGAACACCATCAGACCATGGCGAACCCCTGCCAGTTCCGCCACAGCCAGCAAGTTATCCCCCAAACGGGCAGGACGCTGGAATTTGATTTCGATACTGCGAACCACGAACAAAACCCCATGCTCACGCGCAACGCGATCATGATCAAAACCCCGCTCATGCAACCAATCCGTGCGGGCCCGCTCCATATAACACAAATAGTTGGCATGATAAACAACCCCACCAGCATCCGTATCCTCATGATAGATCCTGACAGGAACTTCGGTTCGTCCGGAATTCATGAGGGTTCTTCCAGAGTCAGTTCACCGGTAGTTTTTCCTCCCGACGAAGGCAAGCCAAAATGATGGAAAGCGACCGCCGTTGCCATGCGCCCACGCGCAGTGCGTTGCAAGTATCCTTGCTGGATCAGATAAGGTTCCAGCACATCCTCGATGGTATCTCGCTCTTCTCCAATGGCGGCGGCCAAGGTATCCACCCCCACCGGTCCACCGGCAAACTTCTCGATGACCGTCTGCAACAACTTGCGGTCCATCAGATCCAATCCTTTGTCATCCACTTCCAGCAATTTCAAACCCGCATCTGCCACTGCCTGTGTGACGCACCCTTGTGAACGTACTTCTGCATAGTCTCGAACCCGTCTCAACAAACGATTGGCAATACGAGGCGTCCCTCGGGAACGTCGCGCCACCTCACGGGTTCCCGTTTCATCCATGTCCATCCCCAGCAAATGGGCCGAACGAGTCACGATCAAGGACAATTCATCTTCCGTGTAAAACTCGAGCCGGGCCACGATTCCGAATCGATCGCGCAAAGGGTTGGTCAGCATCCCGGCACGCGTGGTTGCCCCAACCAGGGTGAATGGAGGCAGATCCAGTTTGATGGAACGGGCTGCGGGCCCTTCTCCAATCATGATATCGATCTGGTAGTCTTCAAGGGCCGGATAAAGAATTTCTTCGACTACCGGACCCAGGCGATGAATCTCATCGATGAACAACACATCATTGGGCTCCAGATGAGTCAGCAGAGCCACCAGATCCCCTGCACGTTCCAGCACCGGCCCCGACGTTTGACGCAAATTGACGCCCATTTCACGAGCAATGATATGCGCCAGAGTCGTCTTGCCAAGCCCTGGCGGACCGAACAACAAGACATGATCCAGGGGTTCTTTCCGCCGACGCGCAGCCTCGATGAAAATTTCCAGTTGGGCACGCACTTTTTTCTGTCCCACATAATCGTCCAGTTGACGCGGACGCAATGCCCGTTCCTGAACTTCTTCCTGGCGCGACTCCAACTGCCCGTGGACCAGGCGATCCTGTTCGATCATTTCCTTCCCCTCACCTCGGTTCTCGTCATCGGATCAGGACTCCCGGCGCGCCAGCCAGCCCAAAGTCTGACGAATGCCCTGTTCCAGAGTCAAACCTTCCGCTGGTAATTGCTTCAAAGCCCATTGAATTTCACGGTCGTGGTAGCCCAACCCACTCAGGGCCTGTGCCAATTCCACATGGAGAGCAACGCCGCCGGAAGGAGGAACGTCAGGCAAGGTCGGTACGATCAACTTTTCTTTCAATTCAAGGAGGAGCCGCTGGGCAGTTTTTTTCCCGATGCCGGGAATGCGCGTCAAGAGATCGACTTCCTGCCGTTCCACGGCTTGCCCCAACGCACTCACAGAAAGTCCGGACAATACAGCCAGTGCGAGGCGAGGCCCTACCCCGCTGATTTTTAGTAGTTGACGGAAAACCTGCCGCTCATCTTCATCCAGGAAACCATACAGAAGATGGGCATCTTCCCGAACCACGAGGTGAGTCAAAAAGCATATAGTCACATCATCCGTAGGCAAACGCGCAAAAGTTCCCAAAGGAACTTCCAATTCATATCCTACCCCCTGTACCTCCAACACAACCCAGGGGGGGGCCTGGTGTACCACGATCCCACGCAGACGTCCGATCATGAAGAACTTCCTGTGCGTCCTGGCAACGAACGCCAGCGGGTGGATCGGCGCCCCGCTGCGACCGGCATCAGAGAATCTCCATGGGCATGCCGTAGCGCGCAGGCCAGGGCATCGGCAGGGTCGGCCCGAGGGACCTCGGTTAATTTGAGAAGACGCATGACCATAGCCTGAACCTGATCCTTGCTGGCATGACCATGCCCTACCACGGCCTGTTTGACCTGCAAGGCCGTATACTCATGTACCTCGAGGTCGTGCATGACCGCAGCCGCCAGCAAAGCACCACGAGCCTGACCCAGCAACAGGGTGGTTTGAGGATTCACGTTGACAAAGACGATTTCAATCGCCATGACCTGCGGTTTATAACGCTCGATGACAGTCGTCAACCCCGTATGAAGCACCTTGATGCGCGCCGCCAGAGTCGCAGGGAAAGGCGTGGTGATGGTTCCGCTGGCTATATATTCAGGGTCATTCCCCCTCTGAGACACTTCGATGATCCCAAACCCGGTACAACACAGACCGGGATCCACGCCCAGAATACGCAAGGCCGCCATTCACTCGGACAAGAGGGCGGTGGTATACACCGCCTGCACATCATCGAGGGATTCCAGCGCATCTATCAGTTTCTGCATACGTACAGCCTCATCTCCGGAAAACTCCACCTCATTCTGGGGTTTCATGGTCACCTCAGCAAATTCCGCCTTGAATCCATTTTTTTCCAGGGCCTGTCGAACGGCGCTGAATTCATAGGGAGGAGTCACCACTTCCAAACTGTCGTCCTCATGGTGAAGAACATCGTCGGCCCCCGCTTCCAGAGCAGCTTCCATCAATCGGTCTTCATCCGTTCCCGGAGAAAAAAGCATTTGTCCGCAGTGCGCAAACAGGAAGGATACTGAGCCATCCGTGCCCAAATTACCGCCATACTTGGTAAAAGCATGGCGCACATCGGCTACGGTACGGGTCCGGTTATCCGTCAGGCAATCCACCATCACTGCAGCCCCGTTGATACCATACCCTTCATAGCGTATTTCCTCGTAATTGACGCCTTCCAGGTCGCCACTTCCCCGCTTGATGGCACGTTCGATGGTGTCCTTGGGCATGTTCTGGTCATAGGCTTTGTCCACTGCCAAACGCAAGCGCGGATTACTCCCGACATCACCCCCGCCCATGCGCGCAGCCACGGTAATTTCCTTGATGAGTCGGGTAAAAATCTTGCCACGTTTTGCATCAGCGGCGGCTTTCTTGTGCTTGATATTGGCCCATTTGGAATGTCCTGCCACGATGCCCCGACCTCTGACTGAATGATGGAAACGGTTTTTATTTTAACACGGTCGGTGAAGCCTGGCAGGGGTTGAAAAACGAAACTCTTTGATGCAAGCCAGGTTCGCTATAATGCACGTTTCATCCAACGGCATTCCTGCCCATACAATGCACCATGTCCACCCTGGAACCCCCACCCCCCCGTTCCAAAGCGGGAGAACGCCGTCAAGAAATCCTGCACACGTTGGCCTCTCTACTGGAACGTCCCCAACCCGAAAAAATCACCACTGCACTCCTGGCCAGCCATTTGAAAGTATCCGAAGCTGCCCTGTACCGCCATTTTTCCAGCAAAGCCAAAATGTATGAAGGATTGATCGAATTTATCGAACAAACCCTGTTTACCCGCATCAACCGTATCGCCGTCGATTTACCTTCGGGTTTGGCTCAAGTAGAGGCCACTTTGACGTTACTCCTGGCTTTTTCAGACAAGAATCCCGGCATGACCCGTGTCCTGACAGGAGAAGTCCTGCATCATGAAAATGAACGGCTACTGGTCCGCATCGTACAACTCTGTGAGCGATTGGAAGCCTCGATACGCCAAAGTCTGCGCCTTGCAGTCACCCACGGCGAAATATCCAGCGACCGTGCCATTGCGGTGCAAGCAAATCTACTGATGAATGTCGTCATCGGGCGCTGGCATCAATTCAGTTCCAGCCGGTTCCAACGATCTCCTTTGGAACATTGGGATTTGGGATGGGCACTTCTGAAGCCTCTCGTGCGCATCTGAGGCAGGCCTTTATCAGGAACAGTCTCCCCCCGATGAAGGGAATACACTGAAGTTATTTGGCGACCTGACGCTCGCGCATCTCTTCCAGTTGTTTGCAATCAATGCACAAACTGGCGGTGGGTCGTGCCTGAAGACGTTTGATACCGATTTCAACGCCGCAACTTTCGCAGTAGCCATAATCACCGGCTTCTATTTTGACGATGGTTTCATCAATTTTTTTGATCAACTTGCGTTCGCGATCGCGGTTGCGCAACTCCAGTGCCATATCCGACTCTTGGCTGGCACGATCGTTGGGATCGGCAAAAACAGTTGCTTCATCCTGCATGGTATGGACCGTTCGGTCGATGTCCTGACCCAGTTCCGCCTTCCAACTCTCCAACAGATGACGAAAATGGGCCAGTTGCAGGTCATTCATGTAAGTTTCTCCCTCTTTCAGGATATAGGGAGAAAATTGTTTCAACGTGGCTTCAACCATGGCAATTCACCGTATCAACATTCCAGACAGACCTTTCGGCCAACTCATCCTATCACGAAGTTCAATCCGCAACTACAGGAAGTTCCAACAAGGCTTTGAGACTGAGACGCAAACGGCCCTTTTCATCCGCCTCCAGCACCTTGACCTTGATTTGCTGCCCTTCCTTGAGATAATCTCCCACGGCGTTGACTCGCTCATGGGCTATCTGGGAAATGTGCAGCAATCCGTCCCGGCCAGGAAGAACGCTTACAATCGCGCCAAAATCGAGCAACTTCAGGACCGTACCTTCATAGACCTTGCCTACTTCCACTTCTGCCGTGATCTCTTCGATGCGTTTTTTGGCCATAGCCCCGGCTTCCGAGGTCAGGCATGCAATGTTGACCGTGCCATCTTCCTGAATATCGATCGTCGTGCCGGTTTCTTCCGTCAGTGCGCGGATCACGGCACCGCCCTTACCGATCACATCCCGAATTTTTTCCGGGTTGATTTTGAGAGTCAGGATGCGTGGCGCAAAACTTGACAGTTCTTCACGCACCATGGGCATCGCCTGCTTCATCAACTCCAGAATATGGATACGGCCTTCGCGTGCTTGAGCCAGCGCCACCTGCATGATCTCCTTGGTGATTCCCGTGATCTTGATGTCCATTTGCAGAGCGGTGATTCCCTGCTCTGTACCGGCCACCTTGAAGTCCATATCACCCAGATGATCTTCATCACCCAGGATGTCTGTCAGCACGGCAAAACGATTCCCTTCCTTGATCAACCCCATGGCCACGCCCGCCGTATGAGCCTTGACCGGAACCCCCGCATCCATCAGCGCAAGGGATCCACCGCACACCGAAGCCATGGAACTTGACCCATTGGATTCGGTGATTTCGGAGACCACACGAAGCGTGTAGGAGAACTCTTCCGGCGTTGGCAAGGTTGCCACCAAAGCTCTTTTCGCCAAACGTCCATGACCGATTTCACGCCGCTTTGGGCTACCGACCCGTCCTGTCTCCCCGGTAGAATAGGGAGGAAAATTGTAATGAAGCATAAAGCGATCCTTGTACTCTCCCTGGATCGCGTCGATAATCTGTTCGTCGCGCCCAGTGCCGAGAGTCGCGATCACCAAGGCCTGAGTTTCTCCCCGCGTAAACAAAACGGAGCCATGGGTACGGGGTAGCACTCCCATACGGATGGTAATGGGTCGGACCGTACGAGTGTCGCGCCCATCAATGCGGGGGTCTCCATCCAGGATCTGGTGCCGCACGATACGCGCTTCCAACGCACCAAAGAGGCTACGCACTTGATTTTGCTGGTCTGCATCGGCATCGGCGGATAGAAGTTGCGGCATGACTTCGCTTCGAATGGCCTCGATACGCTCCGTACGCGCTTGTTTTGCACGAATCCGGTAGGCTTCGCGCAAGGAATTCAGGGCCAACGTTTCAAGGCGTGCCACCAGATCTTCATCGAGTGCCGGTGGCGCCCATTCCCAGGGTTCCTTCCCCGCTTCATCGGCCAATTCATTGATGGCATCGATGGCGACCTGCATTTGTTCATGCCCATAGACCACGGCACCCAGCATGACCTCTTCAGGCAATTCGCCGGCTTCAGACTCCACCATCAGGACCGCTTCTGCCGTCCCCGCCACCACCAGGTCCATTTTTGACTGAGTCAACTCGGTCGCTGTAGGGTTCAGCACAAACTGGCCGTCCACATAGCCCACCCGGGCTGCCCCGATGGGGCCGCTGAAGGGAACCCCCGCCAATGCAACAGCGGCAGAGGCCCCGATCATGGCGGGAATGTCCGGATCGATTTCCGGATTGCACGACATCACCGTTGCCACGATCTGAACTTCGTTATAGAACCCTTCCGGAAACAAGGGCCGCAAAGGGCGGTCGATCAACCGGGAAGTCAGCGTCTCCTTTTCGGAAGGGCGCCCCTCGCGTTTGAAGAAGCCCCCGGGAATACGCCCGCTTGCATAAAAGCGCTCCTGATAGTCCACAGTCAAGGGAAAGAAATCCTGACCCACCTTGGCCTTTTTCAGGGCCACGCAGGTTACCAGAACCACGGTATCCTCCATGGATACCATCACGGCGCCATCGGCCTGTCTGGCAATTTCTCCAGTTTCAAGAGTGACTTGATGGCGGCCCAGGGTAAATGTCTTACGAATCGGATTCACGCGTTCATCCTCACTATCAATAGATTGTTACGTTCAGTATAAGAAACAAAAATGCGGTGCGCCCATCACCTCGCACCGCATCTCAAACCAACCTCTCTTCACCTGAGGTTACTTGCGCAGACCCAAACTGGTAATGAGTTGGCGATAGCCTTCCATATTGATGCGCTTGAAGTAATCCAGCAAACTACGACGCTGACTGACCAATTTGAGCAAACCACGACGGGAATGGTGATCCTTGACATGGGTTTTGAAGTGCTCAGTCAGATGATTGATGCGATGAGTCAACAGTGCCACCTGGACCTCGGTCGAACCGGTGTCTTGAGGGGTACGCTGAAAGTCCTTCATGATCTGCGCTTTATGAGCAGCGATGGAAGCCATGTCATTCTCCAAATACGGTAGGGATGCGTCTGAAAAACACAGGATTATACACAATTAAGTCAACACTGCCAACCGGACGATAATTTTTTGGCGCCATCAATCATCTTCTCCCAATTCCGGGTTCCAACCGCCCTTGCGCGCCCGTTTCACTGCTTCTTCATGGATCCTTTGATGACGTTCACGCAATTCAGGCGTCAAACGGCTGGGCAAGTGCCCATATTTCTCCCATTCCACCGATACCTTGTCATAGAGTTGCTGGATTTGTCCGCCCGTCCAACCCGCGCCATCCTGATCTTCCGGCAACAACCCAAACACCCAGGCATCCTTGATGATCTGGGCCAAATGGGTCATCCCCCCATTGAGATCGGAGTATACGCCTTTGTAATGTTGTTCCATAGTTGTCCTTGTGTTTTCAGCGTGTCAGACCAGCATAAAGCAAAGGCAATTTCTCAGGCAGACGCGCCACCTGATCCACCACCAGAAAATTCTTGGCCCCAAAAATGCGTGAAACATACTGGTCTGCCCGTGGATCGAGACTCAAGCAGTAGGTCATGATCCCCGAACGTCCTGCCTCTTCCACGGCCTTTTTGGTATCGTGACGAAGATACTGTGGGTCGCGCACATCCACATCGGCGGGTTCTCCATCCGTCAACACCAATAACAACTTTTTGGCTGAACGTTGTCCCTTCAAATGCTGTACTGCATGACGAATGGCGGCGCCCATGCGCGTGGACAGTTGTCCCTTCATGCCCGACAGCCGTTCTTTGGGAAGATCATCATAATCCTGATCAAAATCCTTGAAACGATAGTAGGACACCCCGTGTCGACCATCGGAACAGAATCCATGGATCGCGAAGGGATCTCCCACCCTGTGGATGGCATCGGCCAACAGAACGGTGGCTTCGCGCGTCAGGTCAAGCACTGAATAATCCTGTCCGGCCACTTTGTCATTGGTCGACTCGGACAAATCCAGCAAAACCATGACCGAAATATCACGCACCTTGCGCACACTGCGCATCATGATGCGAGGTTCAGGCTGTACTCCCATACGACAGTCGATGGTACTGGAAATGGCCGCATTCAAGTCGATATCATCTCCTTCCTCCAATTTGCGCAGACGCGTCACTCCTTGGGGTTGCATCGCATCCAGAATGAACTTCATGCGTGCAATCAGACGCTTGTTGCGAAAGGCGATGTCCTCGATGAGCGCCAGATCCCCTCGCTTGGAGTGGCGCTCCAGAACGGTCACCCAAGAGGGCCGCTCGAGTTGAATCTGATAATCCCATTCCGCATAATGAAATGGATCCGAAACGGGTTCCTTGCCTTCCAGTTCATTGAAACTGACCCCCGTATCCTCATAAGGAAAGAGTTCCGTACCCAGTACCCAAATTTCCTGAGCATCATCCCCGGCCAGTTCGGTATCGATCTCATTGACCATTTCCATCAAATTGACCTTGCGCCGCACCTGACGAGGTTGATCATACCCTGCGGCCAGGGCCGCCTCGAAATCAAACCCTTCAAAAGCCCAGATGAAACGATTGTCGTCCCGATAAAGAGGACGTTGTCCATCCGTGCGTGGATTGTAAGCGATATTTTTAGCCCGGAAGGTGTGGGCCAGGGAAACGCCAATATCCCAGGACAGTTGGTGATCGTTCAGGTTCTCTGCCTGGGCAAACAAAAGTCGTCCTTCCGCTACCCAAGGGTCGGTATCCTGATAGGTGGAATCCAGCAGGGCCCGACTCAGACGGTTGAAATAATCCCCTGCGCTCGAGCCCTGGTGTGCCTCGGTATGATGACACTGGGCCCACAATTGCTCCAGCCCAGGAAAACGCCGAATGGCCAAGGTTTCCACTCGCGCGTCCTCGATGATCTCGATCAGCGCCATCTGCAGCGGATTCAGGTTTTCCGCCGAAATCGGAGCGGTAGTCGCCTCCCAATGAGCGGCGCAATGGGCGGCCGCAGCACGGTACAAACCGAGACCGGAAACGCCCTCATGGTCATCGAAGGCATCGGGCACATGAAAGAAATAACTCTCGATGTAGGGTTTGTACCCTTCCCTTCGTTCATAGTCTCCAGAGGTGGGACGCATAAAGAAATCCCGCCCCCACAAAGCGCGCAGATACATATTGATCCGTCGCTGAATATCGATGAAGAGCGTCCCTTTGCGCTCCTTTTGCAACATGGCCAACGACTCTTTGGATGTCAATCCAAAATACTCGATCTGCGCTTCATAGTTGGTGCGATGCGCATGGGCTCCCCACGTCGCCCAGCGGCGCAGTCCTCCCAACGTCAACTGGTTCAGCAATACTTCCAGATTGTCGAGCATGGGACGAACCCCACGGGGAGCCTGGCCCAGGAGATGGTTGAGAAACTGGAGGTAGGACTGAAACAGGTCGGCGTCCCCCAGTCGATTGGCCGCTACGGGAGCCGTTCCCAACAAGCGCTCGATCACCGTTCCAGAGGTTCGTGACGAAAACCCCAGAGCAATCTGTACGAGATCCGTCAGGCATTCCTCGCCCACAGCCCTTGCCACCTGGGGGGCCACTTCAATCCAGCTCAGGACCAGTTCATTGCCGCGCCCCAGATGTTGCAAGGCGGCCGTTCCCTTGAGGTAATTGTCCAGACCCCGTGCCGAAAGTGCCCGTGTGGCCTCATGCCACTCGTCGCGCAACCTTTGCTGGCAGGATGGAGACAAATCAGCCAGTAACTCCTGATAATCTTCGAGATGGATCGCCATGGTTCGCCCACTCCTCAAAAGAAGGTCATAACCGCCGCATCGAGGGCATCACGCATGTCCGGATCATCAGTAATGGGACGAACCAGCGCCACGCGGCAGGCATTTTTGGCATCCACCCCAGCGATAATCAAACTTCCGGCGTAGATCAGCATCCGGGTGGAGATCCCTTCATCCAGTCCGTGCCCTTTCAGGTTACGAGCCCGTTCGGCGATGGAGACCAATTTGCTGGCCACTTCCACTGTAACCCGAGTTTCATGAGCAATGATTTCCGTTTCAACATCGTGGGCAGGATAATTGAAGTCCAACGCTCCAAAACGCTGTTTGGTCGACTGCTTGAGATCCTTCATCAAACTCTGGTAACCGGGATTATAAGAAATCACCAGTTGGAAGTCGGCATGGGCCCTGATCAATTCTCCCTTCTTTTCCAAGGGGAGCACACGCCGGTTGTCCGTCAGGGGATGAATCACTACCGTAGTATCCTGGCGCGCCTCTACCACTTCATCCAGATAACAGATGGCACCGTACCGGGCGGCAATGGCGAGCGGCCCATCCTGCCAGCGCGTCCCTTGGGCATCCAGAAGGAATCGCCCCACCAGATCCGAGGCCGTCATGTCTTCATTGCAGGCCACGGTGATCAGGGGTTTCCCCAAGGTGTAGGCCATGTATTCGACGAAACGGGTTTTGCCACAACCCGTCGGGCCTTTGAGCATCATGGGCATACGCACGCCATAGGCAGCCTGAAACAGTTCCACTTCGTCCGCCACCGGACGATAATAGGGGGCCGTGGAAATTCGATACTGAGAAATGATATCGCTCATGGAATGATTCCTTATCTAATCCTTGATCACGCCTCTTCCCTGGCCAACCAAAGGAAGAAAGAGACCCGCCAACAAAAAACCCCCGTCCCTCGCTGTCGAGGTCACGGGGGCGAATATGAGGACTTCCCCCGTCAAACTGTCTTGCCGCGGAAAATCACCATGGAGGCACCCTGGGACTGACTGAAATTGTCGTAGCCAATCAAGCGCACATGATTTTCGGGATTGGCCTTATGGCAGGCTTCGGCTTCTGCCAACACTTTTTCCACATCGGTCTCGCCAAACATCGGCAATTTCCACATGTACCAGTAAGAATCCATCAGGTACTCGGGTTCGATGTGTTCAATGGCCGGGTTCCATCCCTTCTTTACCAGATACTCCACCTGCTTGCGGATTTCGTCCGCATTCATGGCGGGCAAGTAGGAAAAAGTTTCAAACTTGCGGCTGGCAGGGTCGCTCAAGCGCGACTTGTAATCCATTACTTCACTCATGAGTCATTCCTCAAATTAGTTTTCAGGGCTGTGTGGCCCCAGAGCCACACAGCATCAGGTGACATTACTTGTGGGCCACGTCCAGTTTGTCCACGGTATCGAACTCGAACTTGATTTCTTTCCAGGTTTCCATGGCGATTTTCAGTTCGGGACTGTGTTCGGCCGCCTTGGTCAATACAGCCTTGCCTTCCTTCTCGATGGCGATTCCCTGATTGCGGGCTTCCACGCAGGCTTCCAGTGCCACGCGGTTGGCTGCGGCTCCGGCCGCGTTACCCCAGGGGTGACCCAAGGTACCTCCACCAAACTGCAGAACCGAATCATCCCCAAAAATAGTCACGAGGGCTGGCATGTGCCAGACGTGAATTCCACCAGAGGCCACTGGCAAGACACCGGGCATGGAACCCCAATCCTGATCAAAGAAGATGCCGCGCTTGCGGTCTTCCTTGACATAACTGTCGCGCATGATATCAATCCAGCCCAACGTGGCTTCGCGGTCACCTTCCAGTTTGCCCACCACGGTACCCGAGTGGAGATGATCGCCACCAGACAAACGCAGCACCTTGGTCAACACACGGAAGTGAATTCCATGGTGGGGGTTACGGTCAAGCACCGCATGCATGGCCCGGTGGATGTGCAGCAACACCCCATTGTCCCGGCACCAGTTGGCCAAACCGGTATTGGCCGTCAGCCCCCCGGTCAGGTAATCGTGCATGATGATCGGAGCGCCGATATCCCGGGCATACTCTGCCCGTTTGTACATTTCTTCTGGCGTGGGCGCCGTCACGTTCAGATAGTGACCCTTGCGTTCACCGGTTTCGCGTTCCGCCTTTTCAATGGCTTCCATGACGAAATCGAAACGTTGCTTCCAGCGCATGAAAGGCTGAGAATTGACGTTCTCGTCATCCTTGGTGAAGTCCAGACCACCGCGCAAGCACTCATAAACCGCACGGCCGTAGTTCTTGGCAGACAGACCCAATTTAGGCTTGATGGTACAACCCAGCATGGGGCGACCATATTTATTCATCACATCCCGTTCTACCTGAATCCCATGAGGAGGACCGCCACAGGTCATGACATAAGCGATGGGGAAGCGTACATCTTCCAGGCGAAGAGCACGCAACGCCTTGAATCCAAACACATTACCAACCAACGAAGTCAACACATTGACCACTGATCCTTCTTCAAAGAGGTCAATGGGGTACGCCACAAAAGCGTAGTAACAGGTATCGTCGCCAGGGACATCTTCAATTTTATAGGCACGTCCCTTGTAATGGTCCAGATCGGTCAAGAGGTCGGTCCACACCGTGGTCCAGGTCCCGGTGGATGACTCGGCGGCCACGGCAGCGGCCACTTCCTCGCGGTCCACTCCAGGCTGCGGGGTGATTTTGAAACACGCCAACAAATCCGTGTCTTTGGGGGTGTATTCAGGGGTCCAGTAGGTCTGGCGATATTCCTTGACACCAGCATTGTATTTCTTCACTGACATGGTTTTCCTCCATCAGGTTAACTACGACTCAGGGGTCTTGCTGCTGAACTTGTTATCTCGTTGCTGCTGAACATACTATAGGAAATAAAATATAAATAAATTAAATAATTCTAATCGCCATAATCACCGAACCTTATCCATTCGTCCGGCAATCACTCTTTCCCGGAACGACTCCGTTTCAGCCGCATCAAATGTTCGTCCGCCTGTTTCAATAATTCAGAGGGGGACTTCATGGTATTTCGATCACTTTCGGCGAATCCGATGGAACACGACAAAGGACCTGTTTCCAGTTTCAATCGATGTGCGACCTCGATCAGACGCTTGCGCAGATATTCCAGATGAGGGACTTGCGCCAAGGGACACACCACCAGAAACTCATCTCCCCCCAAACGGACCGCCAGATCCTCCTGACGGACATTCTCCTTGAGAATGGCAGCAAAAGCACGAAGGGCGGCATCGCCAGCATCGTGTCCAAATTTATCGTTGATTCGCTTGAAGTCGTCGAGATCGATGATGAGGCATCCCAAAGAGATATTGCGGCGTTCCACCATGGACCAGTGGCGTTTCAGGAAAGCCTCTGCCATGCGTCGGTTGGCCAACCCTGTGAGCGGATCGGTCAAAGTCTGCAAATGCAATTTACGCGTCGTCAATACCAGTTCGGACAACAACTTGCGGTGCGCAGACCGTTCCTCTTCGAGGTTTTTCGCCACCCCCAACTTGTCCTCCAAACGCGCCAACTGGGCACCCAGCAGCGTGGCCGATACCGTGCAGGGAAGCACGATGTCCGCTCCGATTTCCAAGAACTCATGGGAAAAGGGTGCGTTCAACTCGGGAACCAGCACCACAATCGCCCGGCGTCCCTCACCCACCCAGGATTCAAACAATCTTTTTTCCGGTTCTCCAAAAATGTGGGATCCATCCTTCCAAAGGATCATGAACTCCACCGATTCATTGGTCATCTGAGCCGTCACAGCCTCCCAGGAATCCACGCTCAAAACGCCATAACCCCGTTCAGCGAAAGTTGATTCCCATGACTGACGCACGACTGCAGGGACCCCCACGAGCAAGAGTTGCGCGGTGACCCGTTCCGTATCACCGACACCCAGGGCAATGTGAGCGGAACCATCATGTCCTTGTTGGTGAGAATCCCATTCAAGCCAGTACCGGATGATGGTCTCAACCATGCCGGACAATTCTTCCTCCAGCACGCGTTGCCCCAACAGGGCCAGGCCACGTTCCAAATGCCTCACGATCTCATCAGCACGACGGGAGATCAATGCAGGAGCAGCCTCCCAGGCAAAACTGAGAATTTGTGCCATGACGTGACCACGGTCATTACCTACCCGCAATTCGGGTTCCGCCTCGGAAATTCGAATGGCCTCCGTCAGCGGATCAGGAAATCCCCATTCCTGCAGCAACGCCAGAGTAATCACTTGATGATCGATACCCAGTTGTTGCCGCTCTGCATCCAGCAATTCATGGGTTTTCTGCTGCAAACGAATCAGTACCGGGTAAGGCTCCGGGTAGAAACGCAACAGGGCCAATTGTCCGATCCTTGCCAGCAAGGCACAGGTAAAAAGGTCAGCGGCACTGACCGGGACTTCAGGACGATCACACATCCACTCTGCCAGCACAGCCGCCGCCAGAGAATGACGGCACAACGCCAAATAAGCACAGGCATCAGGTGCACTCGAGGCGACTGCGTCATCGATCACCGACATGCCCACGGCCAATCCTGCCACGGTTTTGAGTCCGAGACGCATCAATCCTTCTTCAATGGAAGCCACTGGGCGGCCAGGGGTTCCTCCCGGACGATTGGCCAGTCGGATCAAACGCACGGTCAGCGCCACATCCCCTTTGATCACTTCGGCCATTTTGTGCAAATCCACGTCATCCGACTGGATCAATGCATAAAGGCGCAGGGCGGTGGAGGAAGGAGAAGGCAGGTGCCCCAAAGCACGAATCTGAAGCAACAGAGAATCTTCGGCAATGGTATCCGGAACGACCGATTCTTCATTCATGTGTTGAGGCATCCTGTAATCTACGCACGGTGGAACAGGGAGGAATTGACTGCGGTATTATGACCGTAAGCGGGAAAAGTTGCATATCTTCTTTTCTCACGGTTTTTCTCGCTGCACGATTGATCACAGATGCAGTAGAATCCCCTCATGGGAGGGACGGTCGGGTCATTACCACTCCCTCGCCGCACCCTCGATAACGATCTGGAGAACTCCTATGTCTGCACCCATACTACGCCCGGCACTGGTCGTTCTGGCCTTGCTGACGGCAGCCCCGCTCATTGCTCAAGCCGGCGAACCTTACCCCGACGAACTCAAGTTGGCGCACGCTGCCCAACGGGAGATCGCCAATAAACCCGGACTGGAACTGGAAGCCATGCAAGCCGCCTGCCCCGTGAGCATGCTGAATGCCTCGCCGGGTAATGCCGCGAAAAATATCCATGAGCGCATCCTGCGCACGGTGGATGGCGTCATTATCGAAACCGATGCAGATCTCACGGGGGTCCCATTTGGCACGGGGACGACCACGATACCCGCTACCTACCGTTGCGAATATCGCGATGGTCAACTGGTCCTGGGGATCTGGTCCAAGGGTCTGATCGGCAAGTGGACCCTGTTCCAGAGCCCACGTCTGACCCAGAACGAACTGGGGACTCCTTGGCCAGACTACCTGAAAACCAACTGATTTTTCAATGGTGATGGCCATGTTCTCCATGAATGTGGCCATGCTCCACTTCTTCCGCACTGGCCCACCGCACCCCCTTCACCGTACAGTCAAACACCAACGTCTTGCCAACCAACGGATGATTCCCGTCCAGCGTTACCGTTTCGTCCGTGACTTCAGTCACCGCAAACAGCCAATTCTGATCTCCTTCCCCCTCTCCTTGAAACTGCATCCCCACTTTGACCTGAGAGGGAAACAGCGAACGTGGTTCCGTTCTCCGCAAAGTGGGGTCGTACTCCCCAAAGGCCATATCCGGCGTCATCGTCACCGTACAGGCAAACCCCTCCTCCTGACCCTCCAGCGTTTCTTCCACCAAGGGAAAAATGCCGTCATAGCCCCCGTGCAGGTAACTGATGGTGGGGTCACTTTCTTCCAGCAACACCCCCTGATCGTCCCGCAATACAAAAGAGAGCGTGACGACTGAATTCTTTGCGATAATCATGATCGATTAAGTTCCTTGACAAGATTCAACACTTCGACCACATGGTCGCGGTTGTTGTTCACCGCTACTGCAAAACGAACGACGCCCTGGCGATCGATGATGTAGGTGATACGATCGACACAGGAGCGTTTCTGCCCCCCCAATTCCCTCTCGCGCAGGACATCGTAACGTTGACAAACTTCTCCTTCCACATCCGACAGGAGTCGGGCATTCAGGCCATGGGCCTCACAAAAGTCTGCGTGACACAGCACATCATCCTGGGAAACACCCAGCACCTTGGCGCCAAAGCGGTCAAAGTCCTCTTCCCGGTCACTAAAACCGATGGCCTCCTCACGACATTGAGGCAACGCATCTCGCGCATAGAAAAAAAGCACGACGATCCACTGCCCCAGGTAGCCATTAAGGGAAACCATTTCCATCCCTGCATCGGGCAATTCAAAACCCGGGGCCGGTTGTCCAGTTTTCAGCATGTGGATCCTCCCGTTGCTGGATGCATTCTACCTGATCTACCCTCCAGGCAGAAACCCGGCATGTCTTCAGTCTCCTGGCGTCGGGTTCGCTTGAACCAGCGCCACCAGAGCGTACAGGGTTTCCAACGCTTCACGGGGCGTCAACCGATCGGGTTCCAATACGGCAAGATGCACGATTGCCGGATGAGGTTCTGGTTCTGGAAGGCTCTCCTCCCGTTCAACTTCCGGCAGAGGTTTCCACTCCCGCTGGAACAGGTCGTCCTGAGCCGGTCGCAGCCCCGGTTGCTGTTCCAGACGCGTCAACAATTCTCGTGCCCAGCGCAATACCGGTCGGGGAATTCCCGCCAAAGCCGCCACCTGGAGACCGTAACTGCGACTGGCCGCACCTTCTTCCAAGGCATGCAGGAACACGATACGGTCATGGTGCTCCACTGCATCCAGGTGCACATTGGCCACCCCCGCCACCTCCCGTTCCAAATGAGTCAGTTCGAAGTAGTGCGTCGCAAACAGGCAGGCGCAGCGATTCTTCTCCAACAAATGACGGGCAATGGCGTGTGCCAGTGCCAGCCCGTCGAAAGTGGAAGTTCCTCTCCCTATTTCATCCACCAAAACCAGACTGGCAGGAGTCGCATGGTGCAAGATATAGGCGGCTTCTGACATTTCCACCAGAAAAGTGGACCGTCCCGATGCCAGATCGTCTCCCGCTCCGATGCGGGTAAAAATCTGATCCAAAGGGCCGAGAAGCGCGCGTCGAGCCGGCACGAAACTTCCGGTATGCGCCAGCAGGGCGATCAGAGCAGTCTGCCGCATATAGGTAGACTTGCCGCCCATATTGGGTCCGGTAATCAGAAGCAGACGTCGCCCTTCGTGCAACCGGGTATCGTTGGGTACGAATCGTTCCACCTGTTGCTCCACCACCAGATGCCGCCCCCCTTCGATCTCCATGCGTATCGCATCACAAAATTCAGGAGCCACCAAATTCAAAGTCACCGCCCGTTCCGCAAAGCATGCCAGCACATCCAGTTCGGCAATGGCCAAGGCCAGTATCTTGAGTTCCTTGAGAAAATGTCTCAATGTTTCCAGAACTTGCTGGTAAAGAAATTTCTCCCGAGCCAGAGCCCGCTCGCCCGCAGCCAGGGCCCGTTCTTCAAACGCCTTGAGTTCAGGCGTGAGATAGCGTTCGGCATTCTTGAGAGTCTGACGACGCTGATAATTATCGGGAATGCGTTCCCGGTGTACATGGGTCACCTCGATATAAAACCCGTGTACCCGGTTATATTCCACCTTCAGGGTGGGAATGCCTGTGCGCGCTCTTTCCTGCTGCTCCAGAGCCTGCAAAAAAGCACCACAATCATTCTGAATGCTGCGCAATTCATCCAGTTCGGCATCAAAGCCCGACGCAATGACCCCCCCCTCCCGGATCAAATTGGCCGGTTCCGAAGCAATGGAGTGCTGTAGCAGGTTCAACACTTCGACAGGAAAGTGGCGCAACACGTCATATAATTCTTGCAGACGAGCAGAATCCGTCAGGTCCTGCAATACGGTCCAGAGATCAGGCAATCCCTGCAAGGTTTCGCGCAAAGCCACCAGATCTCGAGGACGCGCGCTTCCCAAGGCAATCCTCCCCACCCCTCGCTCCACATCGCCCGTGGTCTTGAGAAGATTTTGCAGTTGCTGGGCCCGATGACCATCCCCTCGGCCAATGAGGTGACGGATGCCTTCCTGGCGTGCCCGAATCACGTTCAGATCACGCAGGGGATGATGGAGCCAATGGCGTAACAAACGTCGCCCCATGGAGTTGCGGCAAGTATCCAGCAAGGAACATAGGGTGGGGGCCCCACTGCCACGCAAGGTTTCCGTGATTTCCAGGTTGCGGCGCGTGATTTCATCCAGATGCACCCAATCTTTGGTCTGCTGAACTTCCAGGCGATCGATGTGGGGCAGGTACCTCCCTTGGGCCTGCTGCACGTAGTGAAACAGGGCCCCGGCAGCCCGCAACATCAGCGGACTCACCGAACCAAACCCTTCCAGATCATGCACGCCAAAATGCTGCGTCAGATCGCGCAAAGCCCGATTTTCATCGAAATGCCAGGCAGGAAGGGTATGCACCACCCAACTTCGGGTCGCTGGCTCTTCTCCACTCTGACAGAGCACTTCCCGAGCTTGAATACGTTCCAACTCGGACATCAAATCCGGCAGTGGAACTTCGAGCACCCGAAAGCGCCCGCTGCTCAAGGTCAGAACCGCTATCCCCACCTGCCCAGCCCGTTGTGCCAGCGCCACCAAAGGAGCATCGCGATGATCTGGCAAAAGAGCCGCCTCAGTCACGGTTCCCGGAGTCACGATGCGCATCACTTGGCGCTCCACTGGGCCCTTGCTGGTGGCGGGATCTCCCACCTGCTCACAAATGGCCACCGATTCTCCCAATTCAACCAGACGAGCCAGATAACCTTCAGCCGCGTGGTAAGGGACCCCCGCCATGGGAATCGGCTGACCGGCTGACATGCCGCGACGGGTCAGGGAAATATCCAGCAAGCGTGCGGCTTTTTCCGCATCCTCATAGAACAGTTCGTAAAAATCACCCATCCGGTAGAAAACCAGGCGATCCGGGTGTTGGGCTTTCAAGGCCAAATATTGGCGCATCACCGGGGTATGGGCGGAATGATCCATGAGCGAAAGAACCTGTAGCGAGAATCGGAGGGCGTCCACCCTGAATGGAATGGATTATAATCCATGCTCCACCCGTTTCTCGGCCCTTCTACAGTTTTCCGCTGGTACGAAATCCCCCATGTCCCAGAACCCGATGACCCCCCTGGCTGAAGCCCTCCGTCCCAGGATTCTGGATGAGGTCATTGGGCAGTCCCATCTTCTGGGGGAAGGTAAACCGTTGAGGTTGGCTTTTCAATCCGGAAAACCCCATTCGATGATTTTATGGGGTCCACCAGGGGTTGGTAAGACAACCTTGGCCAGACTGACTGCACACGGATTTGATTGTGAATTCATCGCTCTGTCAGCCGTGTTCTCTGGCGTGAAAGACATCAGGGCAGCCATGGAACAGGCTCAGGAGAACTTGGCCCATGGCAAACATACCCTCCTGTTCGTTGATGAAATTCACAGGTTCAACAAGAGCCAACAGGATGCTCTGCTCCCTTATGCTGAAAGTGGGCTGGTTACGTTCATTGGCGCGACCACTGAAAACCCATCGTTTGAAGTGAATTCGGCCCTTCTGTCCCGTGCTCAGGTCTATGTCCTGAAGTCACTGACGGAAGACGAGTTGAAGCAGTTGCTGATACGGGCACAGGAAAAAGTACTGGGTCATCTCCAGTTTGTCGACTTGGCCGTCGACACCCTCATTGGCTATGCCGATGGCGATGCACGAAGGCTCCTGAACTTGCTCGAACAGTGCAACACGGCTGCGGGTGCCACGGGGGTAACTGTGATCGATGCCGACTTCATCCAGAATGCGCTTACCCTGAACAGCAGAAGGTTTGATAAGGGTGGGGACACCTTCTATGACCAGATTTCCGCTCTGCACAAATCGGTCCGTGGCTCTCATCCCGATGCAGCGCTCTACTGGTTGTGCAGGATGCTGGATGGGGGCGCCGACCCCCGTTATCTGGCGCGAAGGATTGTCCGGATGGCATGGGAAGACATTGGTTTGGCGGATCCAAGAGCCTTGCAGATTGCCAACGACGCAGCACTGACCTTTGAACGCCTGGGCAGTCCTGAAGGGGAATTAGCCCTGGGCCAGGCAGTTATCTACCTTGCGGTTTCTGCCAAGAGCAATGCCGGCTACAGGGCCTACAACCAGGCTCGTGCATTCGTGAAGCAGGACAAGAGTCGCGAGGTTCCGGTTCATCTGCGCAATGCTCCAACCCGCTTGATGAAAGAAATGGGGCATGGGCAAACTTATCGTTACGCCCATGATGAACCCCACGCCTACGCCGCAGGGGAAACCTATCTGCCTGCCGGCATGAACCCCCCCCGGTGGTATCGTCCCGTACCCCGTGGACTGGAAGTCAAGATTGCCGAAAAAATGGCTTTCCTGAAAGATCTGGACGATCAATCCAAAGACAAGTTGAAGTAGACCTCCCCCCTTGCCCTGCAGATCTTTTCAAGCAATGAGCGTGGGCAATCAGATTGCGAAGTCCGACTTGTTGCGTCCTGCGCTGGTGGCCTGCTTAAGCCAATCGGGACGGCGTCCCTTGCCATTCCAGATTTCTCCATTAGGGCCCCGATAACGAACACCGGACGCAGCAGATCGTGCCGTAGCGCGTGTCCCCACCAGCCCCAATTCCTTGGCAGTGATGCCGTAACGCGCCACTTTCTCGCGAATCTCCGCAATCACACCCAACTTTTCCTGCTGGCGCACGGCTTCAGCCTGTTGTTTCAACTCCTCCGCCTGAGCCATCAATTCCTCATAAGTTGCCATCATTCTATTCCTTTTATTGAGTGAAACAAGGTGCATTTGAAAGCACCCAATCCGAATAACCAAAAACCGTAACCATCGGATTTCCGTCAGTATACCAAATCATAAAATAAAATTGAAACAAAATGAAAAATCAAAAAAACAAGCATTGCTGATGAATTCAAGCAATCACAACGATCTCCATTATCCCCCTATTGCCAAAAATCAATTCATCCCCCAACAAGCCAGGGACAAACAATTAAAACCCAGGAATCAATCCATTCCGCCCCGCTGTCATTAAACAATGGAATTGGCATATTTAACACTGAATTACGCGCTCACCCTCTGACAATCCACCGATCATTTTCGGATGAGTCTTTTCCTGGTTCCGTTGTCCCTTGCATGAGTTCCTCGAACCCTGTATGATGCACGGATTCTTTTGGGGGGTATAGCTCAGCTGGGAGAGCGCTTGCATGGCATGCAAGAGGTCAGCGGTTCGATCCCGCTTACCTCCACCAATTCGTTGTTTCGCACCGTCGCAGCAAATCGCAATCAATCAAAGAATTATGCGATTCCACCACCTCAGACTGGTTCATGCGACCATGCACGACCCTTGTGCCCTGAGAACGCCAGGAACTGAATGACTGGTTGAGGCAGGTTGCCCGCCAGCATCAGGACACGGGGCTGTCGAAAACCTTTGTTGCCCTTCGTGACGAAGCCCCGGAACGGATCCGGGCACTTCGTGAGGCATGAATGCACTGCCTGACCATGAGTACAGCACGGATCCGGGCTTAGAACATCACGGAAAAGTTGACCTGGTAATAACGTTCCGGCAGACCAAACAGCAGGGGATTGCCGTTGATGTCCGTGAATCCGGACGTATAGGCGTAGATATCCGTACGGTTGAACAGGTTGTTTACTTGAAACCCCACCTGCGCTTTCTTGGCCCAGTTCCAGCCCGTATCAAATTTGTAACTGGCATTCAAGTCGACCAACGTATATGACCCGAACGCAATCCCGTTGTTGTTGGGTCCTCCGTTACCCGTCCCACTGCTACGCGCGCCGACTTCTTTGGCTATCATGGAACCATACCATGACCCGTCGTCGTAAATAGGCCCGAGCGCTGCCGTGGTATGGGGCGTGTAGGGCAGTACGCTTCCATCGCTGGTGGAGTAGTTGTTGATACCCAGGTTGCCATAGAGACTGGTGTTTTTGGCAAATTTCCAGGTCGCCTGCATTTCTCCCCCGTCGTACCGGACCCCACCAATATTGGTGAAACAGGTTCCAATCACCCCCACCCCGCAACTGATGGACGATATCTTGTCGGTAAAATCGATCCGGTACAAATCCGCAGAGAAGTTCAGGTCATGGCCGGACCAGACCGTTCCTACCTGATAATTCTTGGTGGACTGGGGCTGCAGGGTTCCCGTCTGAGCATTGGGCTTGTAGAAATTGTTCATGTTCGGCGCCATGAACCCCTCGGCGTATTCTGCGTAGAATGACCAGTTTCCCGACATCTGATAATTGGTGGTCAAGGCCGGCAATACCTTGGTCCAACTTTGAGATCCATCGTAAGGCGCTCCGGTGCCTTGCTGCACCAGTGAGTTGAATGAGCGGTCAAAGTAAGAATATTTCAGCCCGGGAGTCACAGTCCAGTTATCTCTGACTTTCCACTCATACTGAACGTAGGGTTGCAAGGTGGTCAAGGAATCAACCATGAGGCGATCCGTATAAGCCAAATTTCCCGATGTAGCATAGATCTGGTTGCCTGAGTTGGGGGCTCCATTCAAACTGAAGTCAATCTCCGACTGCGACCGATTGTTGTTCTGGACATCGATCCACGCCCCGAAATCCAGTTTGCCCGGTCCCATCAATTCAGACATGCGCAACAGATCTCCCACGGAACGGTAGTTCATGGTCATGGTTTGTCCGGGAATGTCGTTGGGATAAGCCACGCCTCCCACAACCGTGCCTGTCACTGCCAAACCCGGAGTCCCGGGCGCATTCCCGGTAGACAGATTGGTTCCATAACCCGGTTGAAGACCGTTGAGTCCGGGATCATGGTAATAAGCATAGGTATACAACTTGTTGTCCAAATCCAGGGACCCAAAACGCGTCTTCACGCCGATGTATTCAAAGTCAGACGTAATATTGTCGTTATTGTAACCATAGTAGTTCTGACTGAGAGGGTTGGCCGACAGACTGTAATTCTTTCCGTACTGGGCCATTTGTTGCAGCGAAGCACCATAAGGGACGTTTTGTTGCAGTTTGTTCCCCATCGCCACAAACGTCACCAAGGTATCATTACCCAACGGCTTTTCGAACTTCATGAACAGGTTCTGACGTTTTTGGGCACCATCGGTCAAATAGCCATCGCTCGAAAAGTCCTTGTAACTGAGGTACAACATGGCATCACCGTAGTTCTGCATATTGCCGCTGTTGAACTGCACCCCCAGCAACCGGGTATTCCAACTGCCAAAACTGCTGAACATATCTGTCTGAGCGGCCCCCATGGGATCTCTGGATTTGACTGCCACTGTTCCGCCGAAAGTGGAGTAACCGATGTTGCTTGCATCTCCAGGTCCCATGTCGACACCTATGCCGCCAATATCCTGAGCCATGAAATAAGAGGTGGAATGATGGGTGAAATCGTTGGAATCCCCCCAAGGAATCCCATCGAAAGTCACATTGTACTGACCATCCTGAAAGCCACGTATGCTCAAGGCTTGGGTTTCCATCATACCGGGCCCATTGGGATCCACACTCACGATACTGGGAAGAATTGAAATGATGTCGGTGTAGTTCGAACCCGCGCTGGCATTCTGGTCGATATACTGTTGCCCCACATTGAACACGGGCTCAGTGGCCTTCACCGACATGCTGGACGGCGACTCATAAGTGGCCGAGCCCTTCCCCGTTGCCGAGGATCCGGAGGAATCACTCTCGCCGGCGGTGGTGACGGCACCCAAGTCATAAGTTTGATCGGCCGCATTGGCTGACACCGTTTCCACCAAAGCAATAAAAGCAATGACCGCACGATGCGATACCCGTAATGCAAATTTGTGCCGGTTCACGTAGTTCTCCCCCTAAGTAGTTGTTGAAATTTCTTAGGAGAGTGTGGACACAGTTTTTTACAAATTCATAAAGACGGGATGAAGTTCCTGTGACATCCCAACCAGTACCGAACGGTTTTAGCCAAAAAAGTCTTTTTTGACGGTTGCAAGCCAATTCACCGGTGAGGATTTTACCGATGTGCTGAAGGATAAGTGGTTATCCTTCCAAAAAAACCCGTCCCATCAGGTCAGACCCTCTCACCGAACCCTTCTCTGTTGCGAAAAGGCAAAGGAGGCAATGATGAGATAACAGAGCACAGGAATCCCAAAAGCACGGGCCAACCCCCAGGCATCGGCCAGAGTCCCCGTCAGTAAAGGAATCAGCGCGCCTCCCACAATGGCCATACACAACAATCCCGAACCCTTGGGCGTATCTCCGCCCAGATCTTCCAGAGTCAATGAAAAGATGACCGGAAACATGATCGAATTACATAACCCCACGGAAATCAGGGCTCCCGCTGCAAGATGCCCATGACTTAGGGAGGAGATCAGTACCAGGGTCGCTGCTCCCAGAGCACAGCCCCCCAGGACCCAGGGCGCCGGCAAGCGGGAGAGCACCCAGGAACCCATGAAACGTCCGACCATGGCTCCGCCCCAGTAGAGACTGACCAAACTTCCCGCCACGGGTGCACTGACGCTCAATACTTGGGGTTGTATCAAATAACTGGTCATCAGACTCCCCAACGTTACTTCAGCGCCCACGTAGACAAATAGGGTACTCCAACCAAAGGCAAAACGAGATCGCTTGAAGAGTTGCCAATCCACCCCACGCGGAGATTCCCGTAACCCAGGCATATTCGGCGAATTCCTTCCCTTCCAGAACAACAGGGACAACGCGCCAAAAATGACGGCAATCGCCAGGAAAGGCCAACGCATCGGATCCATGTCCTCAAAAGTGGCATGCCGCAGGATCACTGCCGCACCAATCAATGGACCCAAGGTCGTACCGAGGGAGTTGAAGGCTTGAGCCAACGTCAGACGACTGTGGGCAAGGTCAGGGTCCCCCAGTTCCATGGCCAGAGGATTGACGCTGACTTGAAGCAGAGTAATTCCCGCCGACAGGACGAAAAGCGCGCCCAAAAACCATGGGAATTCACGAAATTCAGTCGCGGGGATGAAAAGCAGACATCCCAGGAATGCGACCGCCAGCCCCAGAGCAATGCTGCGCGCATAACCCAACCACGCCAGGATTTGCCCTGCAGGAACCGAAAATACCAGATAGCCAATGAAGAAACTGAACTGGGTCAATAATACTTCTGCATACCCCAAGGAAAACAAAACCTTGAGTTTGGGTACCAGGGAATCGATCAGTACGGTACTCATCCCCCAGCAAAAGAAAACGGCGACCACCCCCTCCATCCAATACGGACCACCCTTCTGGCGTGAGGCAGGTTTCACGCGGAGCGGGGTACCACCAAAACCCGATTCTGGCGTGCAATCTCGCCCAGATAAGTCGCACTGGGCTTGATATGCCGTTGAAAGGTCCTGTGATCCACCGACACCAATCCAAAGTGTGGGCGGTAGCCATCCAACCATTCAAAATTATCCAACAGGGACCAGTGGATGTAACCCCGCACATCGATCCCTGCTGCCAAACAACGGGCCACGCCCGAAACTGCCCGGCGGATGTACTCGACCCGTCGCGTATCATCCGTGGTAGCCACGCCATTTTCCGTCACGTACAGCGGAATTTTTACATGCCCATGGGTATACCGGATAACGCCCTCCAGAGCTTCGGGATAAAACTCATACCCCATATCGGTCAGTGGATAACCCTCCTGTGGCGGTAGCCGGCCGCGTGCGCCGATGCGCGCCCGGGAATAGGCCTGTACCCCCAAAAAATCGCCATGCTTTTGCACCATTTCAAACCAGGGCAGGTAAGAAAGACGACGCTTGCGTTCCACCATCGCCATCGCTCCCGGCCCCACGGGCTGGTCATCTTCCATGGCAATGGATACCCCGACCGGTAATTCGGGGCGTACCGCCTTGATGGCTTCATACCCCGCCTGATGGGCCTGGAGCAGACCCTGGTGAACCTGCTCCAGGTCCCCGAAAATCCATGAAGAAAAGCGTCCCGTGCCCACTCGGGTCCCGGCTTTGCGAATAATCTCCTGGTCCTTGATCGTCCCTAATTTGGTCAGTTCATACCCTGGAATGCAAAACAGCAACTGCGTCAAGTTGGGCTCATTGAGTGTGGTGGCATAATTCATCCACTCGCCCAGATGACGCGTCACCCAATCACAATACCGCGCAAAGAGCCAACTCGATTCCGGGTTTTCCCAGCCCCCCAACCCGGCAAACCAACGTGGCGTCGTGAAATGGTTGAACGTCACCATGGAACGTACGCCGTAACGCTGGCACGATTCCAGAACACGCCGATAATGGTCGATCTGCGCCCGGGAAAATTGTCCGGCTTCAGGCTCGACCCGCGACCATTCGATGGAAAACCGAAAAGTGTTGAGTCCCAGGTCGGACAACATGGAAATGTCCTGATCAAAACGATTGTAATGATCACAGGCATCGCCCGAGGGCTCATCAAACAAGGTTGGCTGCATATTTTCCAGCAACCACGAGTCGCTGTTGATATTGCCGCCTTCCACCTGATGTCCCGCCGTGGCCGCACCCCAGATGAACCCATGGGGAAACTCTTCGCCCAGTTCGGCAAAACTGACCTTCGGCCACAGGGAACCGGTCAGAGCCGCTCCACCCGCCAATAGCATCTGACGTCGTTTCCATTGCTTTTCATTCAACTCAGTGTATTCCACACGTATCTTCCTCAACGATGAGATTATTCCGGTATTCATTGAATACGCCTGTTCTTCCAGACCAAAGCATACCGCCAGAAACCGTGTCCTTAAAAGCCTGCCATCCGTCTGAGCCGCAAACTGTTCCCCAGGACGAATACGGAAGACAATCCCATGGCCACCCCGGCCAACATTGGGTTCAACTGCACGCCGAAGGGCACCGCCACACCCGCAGCGATGGGGATGAGCAGAATGTTATAGAAAAACGCCCAGAACAAGTTACCTCGTATGTTACTGAGCGTCTGTCGTGCTACGTCAACGGCCGTCACCACTGCGCGCAAATTTCCCCGCGTCAGGGTCACCTCTGCCGCTTCCATGGCAATATCGGTGCCGGAGGCCAGTGCAATACCCACCGAGGCATGGGCCAGTGCGGGCGCATCATTGATCCCGTCACCGACAAACGCCACCCGATGCCCCTGATTTTGCAGGTCAATGACGACACGCGCCTTATCCTGGGGCAACATTTCCGCATGAAATTCCAGAAGTTGAAGTTGTGCCGCAATCGCACTTGCAGTTCGATGGGCATCCCCCGTCACCATGACAACCTTCAAACCGCGCGCCTTCAATGCCTGGACGATCGCAAGGGCATCCGGTTTGAGCGGATCCGCAAGGGCAAGAAAGCCCAATAATTGCAACTCGGCCGCCACAAACACCACCGTGCATCCTTCGTTTTCCAACCGCGTGACTTCGTTCAGGACCGTCTCGTCCACAGGGATCCCCACTCGCTCAAGGAACCGTCGAGCACCCACGTACACCCGGGAACCTTCCACTTCCCCCTCGACCCCGAAACCGGGCACGGCGCGAAACCCTTCGACAACCGGTGGATTCATGCCTCGTTGCCGGGCCCCCTCCATAATGGATCGACTCAAGGGATGTTCACTGGCGGATTCCAACGCAGCAGCCAGTCGCAAGGCCTCATCGGGCCGTGAGCCATGCACCCCGACAAGTGCCGGTCGACCTTCCGTCAGAGTCCCGGTTTTGTCGAGGAGAATCCTATCGATGCGTGAAAGTGCCTCCAGGGCCTCACCCTTGCGAAACAGGACGCCCAGTTCGGCAGCACGCCCAGTGCCCACCATGATGGCCGCTGGTGTGGCCAGACCCATGGCACAGGGACAAGCCACCACCAGGACGGCCACCGCAGAAACCAGCGCCAGATTGAGATCGTCTCGCAACACCATCCAACCGACCAAGGAAGCCAATGCCGTCAGGAGGACCAATGGCGTAAATATGCGTACCACGCGATCCGCCAACCCCTGAATGGGAAGTTTCCCGGTTTGCGCGCTTTCCACCAACTTCACGATCTGCGCCAACACGGTATCCCTTCCCACGGAAGTCGCCTCTACGATCAGTCGCCCATCCAGAGCCATGGTACCCCCGACCACCCGATCTCCTTCTCCTTTGATTTTTGGCAAAGGCTCCCCAGTCAGCATCGACTCGTCCACATAGGCACGACCTTCCCTGACCAATCCATCCACCGTGATCCTCTCTCCCGGTCGGATGACGAGACGATCTCCTACCTTCAGTTGAGTCGTCGGAACGACGTGTTCCTGACCCTGATCGTCTATCAGACAGGAGGTCTTGGATTGCAGACCGATGAGTTTGCGCAAAGCCAGAGAGGTCTGCCCCTTGGTCAAGGATTCCAGATATTTCCCCAGCAACACGGCAGCCACCACCACGGCAGACGAGTCGAAATAAAGATGGCGTGAAGCCACGGGAAACCAGGCAGGAAATAAAAGCACCCATAGGCTATAGAACCAGGCCACGCCGGTTCCCGTAGCAACCAGCGAATTCATGTCTGGAGAGAGATGGCGGTAGGCCTTCAATCCAGGACCGAAGAACCGTCTCCCAGGCCCAAACAGGACGAGGGTCGTCAACACCGCCTGCACCCATGACCAGAATTCGGGGAAAGGACCAACCCCCTCGAGCCAATGAGCCACCACCGGAACGAACGCGGGTCCCATGGAAAGGGTCAGGACGAACACACCCAGTACAGAGGCCACAATCGCCTCACGCCTCTGAGTCTGCAATGCAGCATCCCGTTCGACGCTGTCGTCCGACTCTTCCTGCTCTTCCAGCGCACACGCCTCGTACCCAGCCCTGGTCACGGCTGCCGTCAAATCTTCCAGTTGAACGCTGTTCGGCACATAATGAACCTGTGCCCGTTCCGTGGCCAGATTCACATCCACTTCAACGACTCCCTCGAGTTTGCCAAGAACCTTTTCCACGCGGCCTACGCAGGAGGCACAACTCATCCCCTTGATTTTTAGTGTGGTGGTTTGTAATTTTTCCATGGGGGCTCTGTCAACGAATGAAGTCACCTGCCACCAAGCGCGTTGTAGCGGGGGGACTTCCCGGATCAACGACCCAAGTCTCGCCAGGCGGTGATGGCGTTTGCACAACCGTTCGGTCAGGAGCCCGAAAGGAATTACTTGCCCGTGCGGTAAAGATAATGGGAAAAGTGAGAGTAATTGGTGCTGACTGCCCGAAACAACCGGTCCAGGCTCACAATGGCATGTTCCACAATGTTGATGGCGATGAAGGGATGCTCTGATTTCAAACGCTTGTACATGGTTCTGGACAATTTAAGCACTTGAGTGGCAGGCTCTTTGACCACCAACCGAACCGAACGAGGCATTTTGTCAAAAAAAGACATCTCTCCCAACATTTCGCCCGGCCCTGCAGAAGCAATTTCATTTTCCTGGTCCTGTTCCACAAAGGCCAAAGCGATCTGCCCCTGAACCACAAAGTACAAGGCATCTCCCACCGAACCAATCTCGGACAGGATGTCGCCTTTATCAACTTCCTGATAGGTCAGATACTCCAGCAGGGTGCGGACCTCACTCACCGTCAGGGAGGAGCAAAGATATTGATGATCCATGAACTGGGACAATCTGACTTGGGTTGCCAGGTCAGGACTATCACCAAGGGGTAAAACAGATTTGCTGGTCATAAAACCTCATCCTCAGAGTGGGGAAGCAGATCCATCCTGCCGTCATGCAGATAGAAATTGTACCAAGGTTTTACGGTGAATATCCAGCATCAAAAGCGCGCACCCATTTCCTGCTCTGGACTGACTCCCTGTTTTTGCTTATCCTCCCGGGGTGGTCTCTTCAAGGAATCCAGGAAGCAGAGGACCCGACTGAATAAAAGTTAAAAACTGTATGCACCGATCCCTTCACGCTGGATTTCCATGGAGAATGAACCATGACCTTGGATATCAACCCCTTGCTCAAAGCCACAACCCGTCTTGAAGAAGGCTGGGGCACCTATCAATGCGACAAAACGCAAACCCTGATTCGCGATGGACTGATTCAGCGTTTCGAATTCACTTACGAGATCGCCCACAAGATGCTCAAGCGTTATCTCGAATCCATTTCCCCGACACCTGGAGAATATGACAGCATGCCTTTTCAGGATTTGATCCGCTCTGGTAACGAACAGGGCCTGTTGCTGGGTGATTGGCCGAAATGGCGAGGTTATCGCGACATGCGATCCAAAACCAGCCATACCTACGATGAAGAAGTCGCTCTCGAGGTCGTGGCCGGTATTCCCTCCTTTCTCGACGAGGTGCGCTATTTTCAGGACAAGTTGAATCAGAGGTTGGCCCGGTGAATACCCCACCCATCGACATCAGTCCAGACCACTGGGCTATCGTCCGCGATATTTTGCAAAAGCATGTACCGCACTATGAAGTGTGGGCCTTCGGTTCCCGCGCCAACTGGACGGCCAAGGAATATTCCGATTTGGACTTGGCCATCGTCACCGACAAACCCCTGTCACTGGAGGTCAGTGCCCATCTGAGCGACGACTTATCCGAATCCGACCTGCCGTGGAAAGTGGATGTGGTCGATTGGTCAACCACCAGCGAATCGTTCCGCAAGATCATTGAGTTCAACAAGGTGGTGGTGCAGAAGGGGGGGTACAGCCGGATTGATCCATCATTCGGATAGGGGCAGTCAGTATGCCAGTGGCCTATTTCAGGACAAGCTGAAGAAATATGGAATGCCATGTTCAATGAGCCGCAAAGGAAATTGCTGGGATAACGCGCCAATGGAAAGTTGGTTTGGCAGTTTTAAAACCGAGCGGGTCTATGGCGAGCGCTTTGAAACGCGGGACGATATGAGGGCGATGGCCTTCGAATACATCGAGGTGTTTTACAACCGCAAGCGGCGTCACTCGACATTGGCCTACAAGTCACCAGAGCGATTTTTGCAGGACTGGCCGGCCTCACAGAATCAGAAAAAACTGGTAGCATGAAAGCAGCCTCTTGGAAGACGAAAAATCAGGGGAAGGTCAACCTTAATCATGTATTCGAGTCTGAGCAACATGCCTGATATTACTGCGCCTGATTCAATCTGCTATTACTCAGAAAGTACTGGTCTTGGCTTCTCCAATGCTACGGATGATCTGGCTGTATATTTTGATTCGAACATAGGCAAGAGCACGGGCTATGCTGTCAGCATCATCAAAGTCGAAGCCGATTCAAAAATCTGCAATGCTGCGGGTGTCATGACATCATTCGCTGGACTGCTGCGCAACATCGGCTATGCCGGCGCACTTCATCACCCTGTTTGAGGGATAGGCATGATTGAGCAGGATGCCAATAAGGAGCGTCTGGAACTTGCCCTGGAGGCTGCCGGTTTAGATCTTTGGGAAAATGATCTGGTTACCGGTGATGTCACGCGCAAGTCTAACAAGATTTTTCTTGAATTAGGGTACAGTAAAGAGGAAATTGCATCCAACATGGACAGTATTTTTTCCATCGTCCATCCCGATGATGTTCCGATGATAAAAAGTTCTATCAATGATCACTTGACAGGTTCTGCAGCGCAATACCGCTGTGAATTCAGGGTCCGTTCCAAAAGCGGTGCATGGGTTTGGTATGCCAACTACGGCAAAATCATGGATCGCGATGGAAATGGCAGTGGCAGGCGGTTTATCGGCGTGACGTTCAATATTGATGACAGAAAGCGCAATGAGGAGGCGTTTGCTGTTCGTGGACAGATATGGCGCACATTGGTTGAAAATTCCCCTGATACCATCTCTCGCTACGATCGCGAGTGCCGTTGTATTTATGTCAACCCGACGCTAGCCGCACTGATGGATGGCGGCGCAAATGCCTTGCTGGGAAAGAAACCTTCGGAATTTCCCGGAGGTCGGGATTACATTACTTATGAAACCAAAATCCAGGAAGTGTTTAAAACCGGTCGGGACGTTGAGTTCGAGCTGAATATAACCAGCCGATTTGGAAAGGAAATCTGTAATCATATCCGGCTGACGGCAGAATATGATTTATCCGGTTCAATTGTTACGGTCATGGGTGTGGGGCGCGATATTTCAGAGTTGAACATACAACGCCAGAAGATTAATGAAATGGCCTTTTACGATTCCCTGACCGGCCTGCCTAACCGGCGGCTCCTCGTCGACCGACTACTGCATACGCAGGCCTCCAGCGAGCGTGGCGGCCTGCAAAATGCATTGATTTTTATTGATCTGGATAATTTCAAAACCCTGAACGATACGCTTGGTCATGACATCGGTGACTTATTGTTGAAACAGACTGCACAACGGCTCATCGCATGTATGCGACAGGAAGATACGGTGGCCCGTATGGGGGGCGACGAGTTTGTGATCATTCTGGAAAATTTAAGCGCGAATGCTGAGGAAGCCGCATTTCAGGTTGAGGGTTTTGGTGAGAAAATTCTGGCAATTCTCAATCAGCCCTACCGGCTCGAGCATCATGATCGCCATGTCACGCCAAGCATGGGCATTGTCTTATTCTCAGGAAACAAGCTTTCTATTGATGAACTGATGAAGCGTGCTGATATTGCCATGTATCAGGCTAAAAAATCCGGCCGTAACACTATTCGGTTCTTTGATATTGATATGCAGGCTGCTGTCGAGAGCCGTTCTTCTCTGGAAGAGTCGATGAAACACGCATTGCCTCAACAACAGTTCATGCTTTTTTATCAGCCACAGGTAAATAGCACAGGCAAGATTGTTGGTGCCGAAGTGTTGCTGCGTTGGCAACATCCCATTCATGGAATGATTTTTCCTATTGATTTCATTCCCGCTGCAGAGGAAACCGGCTTGATTGTCGCTATCGGTCTGCAAGTGCTGCAATCAGCCTGCCGTCAACTGAAAGTATGGGAGCATGAACCGGGAAAAGATCAATTGCACCTTGCCGTGAACATCAGTGCACGCCAATTTCAACAGGAAGACTTTGTTGAACTGATCACCAATGTGCTTGAGTCGGCTGATATTAATCCGGCACGCCTTACGCTTGAAATCACCGAAAGCATGGTGCTGGGCAACATCTCTGAGACCATCAGCAAAATGCAGGTACTCAAGGAAAAGGGTATCAAATTCGCAATGGATGATTTCGGTACGGGGCATTCATCCTTATCCAGCCTTAAAAAGCTGCCTCTTGATCAACTTAAAATTGATCGAAGTTTTGTTCACGACATAACCGAAAATAACGATGCGGCCATCATTGTACAAACCATCATCGTCATGGGGAATAACCTCGGTATGGAAGTGATAGCAGAAGGAGTAGAAACGGCCGCACAAAAGGATTTCCTTATTCAGCATCAATGTCTGAATTTTCAGGGGGATCTTTTCGGCAAACCAATGCCCGTTGAACAGTTCGATGCATTAACGAAATGTTCACCTTCAGCCAAGGCCACCTCCTGATGAGGCATTCAGGAAACTGGCGAAGTGCAAACTGCGTGAGATCGCCAATTGTAAGCAGGGGTTAAAAAGCGCGTAAATCTGGGGATAAGACGCGGATTAGTGGAACTATGCATTTTCATTGATTTTTCTGCTTCATGGAGGCTGTGGTAGTGAGCGGAAGGTGATAAGAGAGCGTGGATGGGGGGTAGAAAGGATTTTTCTAGCAGCCTGCTAACACCGAGGGGCATCTCGATGAGCCAACGACTGTGTATGGAGTCGTCACCAGCCATAGGCGCAGGAATCCCGAGTTCGACACTTTTTTGCGCAAGTGATTGTATTTGAATGATACGAATGTTCAAAATTGTCACTACAACGCGATTTTTGAGGGTTTTGGCAGATTGACCGTATCGAATAAATCCTTTTGTTCAGGGGTCAGGGTGGTAAGCCCCTTGGCTGATTGTTTGCGATGGAGTGTGACCTGGTGATGTTGGATACCGCGCACCACTTCCAGCATCCGACTTGGGGAATAGGGGCTGTTCTTGGCCTTGAGGCGCATCCGAAGGACGCGGA
>JAJZFH010000032.1 GCA_021805445.1 Pseudomonadota bacterium | reverse complement strand
ACTATTTTTATCAACCTGTCATCATAGTCCTGATTTCTCATGCTCTTGAATGCATTGACCAATCTATAGTCACATCGATTTCTGACTGCGAGAACCACTGTGATATCTTCGATTGTGCCAGTCGATCCGACGAGGTGTTTCTTGGTTTTTATTCTGTTTATCTGCCTCGTAAAGAAGTAATCTCTGTAACGCAAAGATTTTCTCAACCATGCGTCTCTTTCCCATATTTTCATGATGTTACATACCATTTTCATACATTTCCGTTAATGTCAGGTGACGGCGTCCTTAATCCATGGTCTTGGCAGTTTGCCAGAAATCAACCTAAATCTCTAATGAACATTTTAGGTTGCGCCACCCATCAAGTTGCCGCCTCAGTCCAGTCCTCCACGCGAAGGCTACCCATCGATCGAAATGCTTGATCATTGGTTACCAGCACGGCACCAATACTTTCTGCATGGGAAGCAATCAGCAAATCCAGGGGCGCGAGTGTTTTGCCTTGACGTTCCAATGATGCGCGGATCTGCGCGTAGTGCTCCGCCACTCTTTCATCCCATGGCATCACATCAACACACCGCAGAAACTCCCTGACTGCCCCGTGGAGCCGTATGGCCTCTGGCCGCTTCGCCAAACCAAAAAGCAGTTCGCCTTTGGTGAGGGCAGAAATGCACAGGGAAGAAATTGGCATATCCTTCGCTCTTTGCATGGCTGTCGGATCTTTTTTTACCAGGCAACGCACCGTGTTGGTGTCCAGCATATACAAAGTCATTCCTTCCAACCCTCGAACGGATCGCGATCCTGTTCCCCCTGGTTACGGTCTGTCGAACTCAGGAAATCCGCAGGCACGTCAACCCCCTCGAGGGCGGCAAAAAAACTGTCCAGCGATTCCGGTTTGCGTGACAGGATCACATCCCCAGTTTCCGGATCCTGGCGGATGAAGACTTCATCCGCATCAAATCGGAACGCAACCGGCAAACGCACCGCCTGGCTTCGACCGTTCATGAATAATTTCGCAACTTGAGACATCCCAATCTCCTTGATCAGAATATATTTCGGTATATCACATGCAGTAATATACCATAGTGCCTACCATGCAACAACTGGCGTAATTCATCGGCCGATGCTGCATTAGTGCACCAAATAATGAAATTCCCGTTCTGTAGTGTGGAGCCGGACCGATTCACCACTTCGGCTTCCAGCCCACCCATCCCGCTGCCACATAGCAGGGATATTTGAGGTGGAGTGGGTTGACCAGCCAGGCTTTGATCAAAGCCTGGGTCGCCGTGAGTCGGTGTCCTGCCTTGAGATGATGAAGGCCAAAGTCGGCATGGTAGGACGCCAACTTCTTTCTGAACAGGGGGGCGGGAATACACCGATTATCCTGGCTACAGAGTCCCCACTGCTTTTGGGCCTGGGTCAGCAAGCGGGTTCGGTAGTCCACCGCCCTGACCTTGCGGTTTCCCTGATGGGGATGTTGGCGGTAAAGGGTAGAGGCGTAGATCAATTTGGTGAAGGGATACTTCCTGCAAACCCTCAGCCACAGTTCCCAGTCTTCACTGTAGGGCAATGTTTCATCAAATAGCCCACAGTTCTTGAAGACTTCTGCCCGGAACATGGCGGTACTGGTCAACACCCAGCAATCCAGCAATAACTGGTGATAGATCCAGCCGGAGTAATCGGGGTCGATCTGATCTCCGGGGATTGCCTTGCGTAAGGGGTGAGGTTCAGGGAAACGCCCGTCCTCTGGAAACCACAGGGTGAAGTCCGTATAGATGACGCCACTCTCCGGATATTTCTCCATGGCTTCGACCTGACGGGCCAGTTTATCCGCAAACCAGTAGTCGTCGTGATCGATGAGGCAGATGAACTGGCCCTTCGCCTCGCGGATGCCCCGGTTTCTGGCCACACAAACCCCGGAATTCTTCTGGACGATGAGGCGAACACGGGGGGCATAACGGGTCACGATGTCCTGTGTACGATCCGTGGAGCCATCATCCACCACGATCAATTCAAAATCCTGAAAGGTTTGATTCAGAATGCCTTCCAGGGTCTGCTCGATGTAGTCTGCGCAGTTGTGGGTCGGAATGATGACAGAAACGGCGGGGGTACTCATACATCCCGTCCAAACTGCCGTTCTCCCCAGCGTACCGGTTTTCCGAGCACCCAGGACCAGGAACGAAAAATGCGGTTGAGAGCGGTCTGCAGGTCTCCGCGGATGACCCCGGAAGATCGGATGTGACTGACCAGAACTTCTGGAAACCCCTGTTGAATCATTTCCATGCGCGTCCACAATTCATCCATGACAGGAATGTTCAGAGGCCTTTCCATTGTCGCGCTCACCAATTCACCATGAAGGTCTTGCGCCAATTCGGGAATGGGTCGGGTATCCTGAAGTTCCTGCTCCGCCGTATGATGGCGCAGGTCACGGGACAGGAACGCATCCAGACCGGATTTCGCCTGATCGACGGATATGGGGAAAGCAAGATCCAGTTCCCGTTCGACCCGGCGAAGGGATTCCACGGGCTCCTCAAGAAATCGGTCGAAATCGAGAAAGGTCCGCGCGTGGCCCCGGCTATGTCGTTCGGCCTCCAGATAATGCAAGGCCCAGAGCAGAAAGGATTTCTCCCTGGGAAAACCATCCCGTTTTTCCAGGGACCGATGGACTGCCGCAGGAGAACGCACCACAAAAATGAAATGGGGAGTGATTTCAAGGGAAGCAAAGATTTTTAGCCACCAGGGCAAAAGTCGGCAGACGCGGGGGTCTTTTACTGCCCACAGGGGGCTGTGAGCAAAGTCCTGCCGGATCAGCTTCTTGACCTTATGGACATACAGCGCCAGATCGTCGCGCTTCCACCACTCATGGGGACGCAACAGGGGGTCATCCCACGAAGACCCCAAGGTGGCCAGCACTTCATCATTGGTATCGGCAATGCCGGCATGTTCAAAGTACCCCTTGTCATTGATGCCCTGATGACCCTGGTATAACTTCTCCCCCAGGTTCACGCCCAGACAGCGCAGTGCTCCCGTGGACGCGGAAGTTCCGCTACGGTGCATGCCGACGATCACCAGTACTCGCCTCTTTTCTCCCGGCGTCGGGTGTAGTTCCTGACCGTTATGTGGCATGATGAGTTATCCATTTCAACCCTGATTGAGGAAAAAATCCCCCACGAATCCTATCCATCATCGTCCCTTTTAAGCAACCCCTTTCAACACTTTCATGCCTGCCACCAACAACAGAATGGCCAGCAGGATCTGCATCCACCGCCCAGGAATGCTTCGGCTCAAGACACTGCCGACCAGGACCGCGGGAAGTGATCCCGCCAGCAAATCGAGCAACAGCGCCCCATCCACCTTGCCGGCCCACAGATACCCCAACCCCGCCACCAACGCCAGGGGGATGGCATGCGCAATATCCGTGGCCACCAGACGGTGCGGCGTCATCCGGAGTGGGTACAGATACAATAACAATACGCTGCCCAACGCACCGGCACCAATAGAAGTCAGGGCCACGCAAAATCCCAGACCCGCACCACCCATGACCGTCAATACCGGCTGAACCGCCTTGAACCGTTCGGGGCGTCCCAAACGACGCATGCGCCCGACCTTCAGTAAATGGGGGGCCATCAATAACCCCAGGCCTGTCATGATCACCAAAACCCCGATGGATGCAATCAACCCCCCCGGTTTCCCCAAAGCCCCCCCATGCCCCACCAGCAACACGACCAGACAGGCGACCGGGACACTTCCCCACCAAAGCCGTCGCACCACCTGCCAATCCACCTGCCCCTCTCCATGGTGCGCCTTGACCGCCACCAGTTTGGTCAAGACCGCAAACCACAGGTCCGTGGCAATGGCCGTATGAGGCTCCACGCCAAACCACAAGATCAGGGCTGGCGCCATGAATGCCCCCCCGCCCACCCCCGTCAAGCCGATGGCCAATCCCGTCAATGCCCCCAGACCTGCATGGGCCGGATCGATCACGACAGACCTGACAGAATGATCTCGGAAGAAACAGAAGACGCGACAAAATAGGGATTCAAGATCTCCTGCTTGCCATAGCGCAGGGCCTTGCCCTCCAGATCAAAGACATGACCTCCGGCCCCTTCCACCACTGCCTGGGCTGCCCCCGTATCCCACTCACAGGTCGGACCCAAGCGGGGATAAAGGTCTGCACTGCCTTCAGCAACCCGACAAAACTTCAGGGAACTCCCCGCCTGGATCAATTCGTTGGGCGTGAAGCGCTGCGTAAACGCCAGCGTTTCTGGCGTCATGTGGCTTTTACTCGCCACGATCCGCACAGGGTTGCCTGAAACCGGCCACGATGCGACCCGAATCGGCTCGATATGATGCCTCTGTTCACGAAAAGCCCCTTCGCCCTTCCCTCCCCAGTAGAGCAGATCCAGCGCGGGCGCACCCACCACGCCCCATACTGGTTGCCCCTGCAAAATCAAGGCGATATTGACCGTGAATTCGCCACTCCCCGCCAAAAATTCCTTGGTTCCATCCAGAGGGTCGATAAGCCAGAAACATTCGGGGGAGGAATGACGGGGGTCCCGTTTTCCGTCCTCTTCCGAAACCACTGAAATATGAGGGGTCAGTCTGGCCAATGCCTCCACGATGATTCTGTGGGAAGTCAGGTCCGCTTCCGTCAGTGGACTCTGGTCCTCCTTGTGGGTCACCTCTAACGGACGATGGGAATCGGCCTGGGCAATTCCCGAATAAAATTGCAAAATGGCCCGTCCCGCTTCCTTGACGATATCCCGTACCCCTGACTTCACTGCCTGCGCGATGGGTTCATCTTGCTGTCTGGGCTCACGGATCATATTCATCGTCAAAGAGTATTAAAACCGACAAAACAGAGTTAGAATCCTTTACATCGATTCCTCCGCGCAATGTATCCCAATTGGGTCCACAAGTCCATGACTCCCACGCTTCTTTTTGAACCCGCTCCCTCCCGTTTGTGGAGTACCGAAATGATGATCGACCGTCTCGATCACCTGGGGCTTGCCTCACGCCTGACAGACTCGCCATTGGAAGCATGGGGACTGCTCCCCGCCCCATTGACACCGGATACCTTGAGGGATGAATCGGGAAGAAAACTCAATATCCTGATCCTCGATCATGAATTGAAGGTCGCCGGAACAGAGGGGATCACCCTATTGTTTGCTCAAGCAGGGCAAGGCGCCGACAACAAAAATTATATATTTTTCAATGATCCAGAGAACAAACGATGGTGGTTTCCCTTGCCCGGCCCCGGTCGCCCGGAGGATCTCGCGCCCATGCTGGAAGAATTGAAAACCCATTTGAACGGCCCTTTCATGGTCTTTCCCCATGGCTCCCTGGTGTCTCTTTGCCGTCAGGGTACGATGGCCTCCGAATGGAACCTGTTGCCCTACCCCCCGGTACTCAACCTGGATTCGCAAAGCCGTACCCCCCGTTCACCTCATCGGGTCAACCCACACCTGCAACGCCTGGAAGCAGAAAGCATTCACATCATTCGGGAAGCCGTGGCAGAAGCCGATAATCCCGTCATGCTGTATTCCATCGGCAAGGACAGCGGCGTCATGTTACATCTGGCCCGCAAGGCGTTTTATCCCGCCCAGCCCCCTTTTCCGCTGCTCCATGTCGATACGCGCTGGAAATTCCAGGAGATGTACCTCTTTCGGGATTACATGGCCCGGGAATCCGGCATGAAACTGTGGGTCTACACTCACCCGGAAGCCATCGAAAAGAATATCAACCCTTTCGATCATGGCTCTTCCATGCATACCCATATCACCAAAACCGAGGGCTTGAAAAATGCTCTGGATTTGTACAAGTTTGACGTCATTTTTGGGGGAGCCAGACGGGATGAAGAAAAGTCGCGGGCCAAGGAACGCATTTTCTCCTTTCGTTCGGCTACCCATCACTGGGACCCCAAGAACCAGCGTCCCGAACTGTGGCATCTGTTCAATACCCACAAGCATCGAGGGGAGAGCATCCGCGTATTCCCTCTTTCCAACTGGACCGAACTGGACATCTGGCAATACATCTACCAGGAAAACATCCCGGTGGTTCCCTTGTACTTTTCAAAAATTCGTCCCATCGTGGAGCGCGACGACATGCTCATGATGGTGGATGACGAACGCTGCCAATTGCGCCCGGACGAAACCATTGAAAAACGCAGGGTGCGTTTTCGTACTTTGGGATGCTACCCTCTGACCGGGGCCGTGGAATCCGATGCCGAGACCCTGGAAGAGATCATTCTGGAATTGGTCAATGCCCGAAATTCCGAACGGCAGGGAAGAATGATCGATTCCGACGCCTCCGCCAGCATGGAGAAGAAAAAACAGGAGGGTTATTTTTAATGGAACTCACGGCCCCCCTCTCAACCGAAGAATTCTTACAAGGTCAGCAGCCACAGGACTTGCTGCGCTTCATCACCTGCGGCAGCGTGGACGATGGCAAGAGTACGCTGATCGGACGCCTGCTGTGGGATTCCAAACAGTTGTTCGACGATCAACTGACCTCTCTCTCTGCCGATTCGAAAAAGCATGGAACGCAGGGCGAGGACATCGATTTTGCCTTGCTCGTGGATGGACTGGCCGCTGAACGCGAACAGGGCATCACCATCGATGTGGCCTATCGATTTTTTTCCACACGGCGGCGCAAGTTCATCGTGGCGGATACGCCGGGACACGAACAGTACACCCGCAACATGGTGACAGGGGCCTCTACCGCCCAGGTCGCCATCCTGCTGGTGGACGCCTGCCAGGGTCTGCTGACACAGACCCGACGGCATGCCTATCTGGTCTCCCTCATGGGAATCCGGCATGTCGTCCTGGCCGTCAACAAGATGGATCGAATGCACTTCCAGAGCGCTGTCTTTCACTCGATTCGGGACGCTTTCGAAACCTTTGCGCGCGACCTGCACTTCACGGAAATTTGTGCCATTCCCTTATCTGCATTGAAAGGCGACAACGTCACCCATCCGTCAGACAGCACCCCCTGGTATCAGGGACCGACCCTGATCGAATACCTCGAGACCGTCGCTGTCCCGCCCGAACGGGAAGGAGGGCTGATCTTTCCGGTGCAATGGGTCAACCGCCCCCATTCGGGTTTTCGTGGTTTCTGTGGCACCGTCGAACGGGGCCGGGTACGGGTGGGTGATACCCTGCGCGTCACTTCCTCCGGACATACGGCCCAGGTCAGCGCCCTCATCGCGCCGCAGGGACCCGTGCCAGAAGCCACCTGTGGGGATGCCCTCACCCTGACGCTGGCGCAGGAAATCGATATTTCTCGCGGTGACGTCCTTTCCCTTCAAAACCAACCGCTGGAAACCACCGATCATTTTGAAGCCACCCTGGTCTGGATGGGCGATGAACCGGGGCATGCAGGGCGAACCTATGACCTGAAACTGGCGACTCAATGGACGACGGTCACCCTGACGGGGATCAAATACCGGGTAGACATCAACACCTTGTCCCATGAGGTTACGCGCAATCTGGCTCTCAATGACATCTGTGTCTGCACGCTGGCCTGTTCCAGGCCTCTGGCCTTTGACCACTACGAAAATTCCAAAGCCCTGGGCGGCTTCATTCTGGTGGACCGTTTTACCCATGCCACGGTCGCTGCGGGCATGATCCGTCATACCCTGCGGCGCGCCCAGAATGTCCACCGTCAATCCCTCACCCTCCGCCAGGCCGACCGTGAACGCATGAATGGTCACAAGGGATGCGTCATCTGGTTCACCGGCCTGTCCGGATCCGGCAAATCCACGCTGGCAAACACCCTGGAAATGGAACTGCATGCCCAGGGAAAACGCACCTATATTCTGGATGGAGACAACATCCGTCAAGGCTTGAACAAGGATCTGGGATTTACCGAAGCCGACCGGGTAGAAAACATCCGACGCGTCGCAGAAGTCGCCAAACTGATGTGCGACGCCGGACTGATCGTGATGACGGCC
Source organism: Pseudomonadota bacterium (assembly GCA_021805445.1). GTDB lineage: Bacteria > Pseudomonadota > Gammaproteobacteria > Burkholderiales > Ferrovaceae > Ferrovum. Next base: position 3,533 of record JAJZFH010000032.1, on the reverse strand, counting down.
TTCATCTCACCCTTCCGCAACGAGCGTGAAATGGCCCGCGATCTGATTGGCGCAGAGCAATTCATCGAGGTCCATGTCAGCACCCCCCTTGAAGTTTGCGAACAACGGGACCCCAAAGGGTTATACCAAAAGGCACGCAGCGGACAACTCCCCAACATGACCGGAATCAACAGTCCTTACGAAGTCCCGGAACACCCCCAGATCGTCATCGATGGGTCCCAACCTTCACCGGTTACCGCACTCCAGAAAATCCTCACCCTGCTGGAACATCCCTCCGAATCCAGTGATCATCCTTGAGCGAGAAATTTTCATGCGCCCCCTATCCTGTGTGATTGGTCTTGCCTTCCTACTGTCCGGTGCCCTGCACAATGCGTATGCCGACCTGGGCTGCCCCCCCGCCATCAAGACCACTCCGGGCAATTTTCCCCTGGATTACAACGATCCGGAAAACAAGGGACATATCTTGTACCTGGTGGAAATGGCCCACTTCACCCCGGCGGTGGAGACCTTGCAACACGGGAACACTTCATCGATTGGAGGGGACCTGGCCTATGTACTGAACGCCTACCCCAACCATCCGCGCGCACTCAACGCCATGGCCCGACTGACAGAGATAGAGCACACCCAACAACCCAACAGAGCCCAATATTCGATAGAATGCTACTTCCATCGCGCCATGGATTTCGCGCCGACAGACCCCACCCCCCCTATGCTGTACGCCATTTATCTGGCCAACCATGACAAGGATCAGGAGGCGTTACAAAACTACCAGTTGTCCGAAAAAATCGACCCGGACAATCCCAACCTGCAATACAACATGGGACTGTTGTACTTCAAGATGAAGGAATACGACAAATCTCTGGACTATGCCCATAAAGCCTATGATGGCGGATTTCCCTTGCCTGGCCTGCGCCAGAAATTGCAAAAAGCCGGAGTCTGGAAAAACGAGTAAGGACTGATCCAGGTTTCTCATTCTTTACATACCTCTCAATGGACCTTGCGGCTTCGCTTGTCATTTTTCCGAATGGTCAGACAGTTGTTGAGGACTTGTAGGGCGAACTCCGGTTCGAGTCGGTTTTTGGCAGTGGCTTGTATGATGCGCCGAAAATTTGTTGAAGCCGGGTTGGCGTATAATGATCCGCGATCGGATTGACTCCACCGTCCGATATGCGACGAACCCATTTCCCCAAAGTTGCCATCGTTTGCTGGGCTGGTGAGCGCTTTCCGTGAATATCAGGAGGTCAAACCATGAATCCTCTCAGCGATGAACAACTTGTAGCACTGCTGAACGATATCGAATCGGATCGTGCAGAGCGAAAAAGAGATTGGTCAGGGAATGCGCCGGAGAAAGCCCGGCAAGCCGTTTGTGCCTTCGCAAATGATTTGCCCAATTACGGTGAGCCAGGAATCGTTTTTATCGGTGCCAATGATGATGGCAGCACGGCAAACATTCAGGTAACAGACCAACTGCTCCAAACCCTTTCCGATATGAAAACGGATGGGAAAATCATACCTCCCCCAACGCTGACAGTTGAGAAACGCATTCTCAAAGGAGCCTCGATGGGCTTGGTAACGGTTTGGCCTGCCGATGCACCGCCGGTGCGCTATGAGGGCCGTACCTGGGTTCGAATTGGTCCCAGAAGGGGGGTTGCCAGTGCCCAGGACGAACGTGCATTGAACGAAAAGCGACGTTACCGCGATCTTCATTTCGAAGCGCATTCGGTCACGGCTTGTACGCTTGCAGACTTGAGTCGCCCGATTTTCGAGCAGGAATACTTGCCAAATGCCTTTGCTGCCGATGTTCTGGCGGCTAATGAACGCAGTTACGGGCAACGGCTAGCTTCCTGCGGCATGGTGGCTTCCGCTGATGAGCCTATTCCAACTGTGTTGGGTTTGCTGGTTCTTGGCATTACGCCGCGCACATGGCTACCGGGTAACTATATCCAGTTCCTTCGAATCGGCGGTACAGCCTTGACTGACCCCGTTGTGGACGAAGCTGAAATTGACGGGACAATCGGTGACATGCTCAGACGTCTTGATGAAAAGTTGAACGCGCATCTTACGACCCATGTGGATTTTACCTCCCAGGATCGCGAAGTTCGCACCAGCCCTTATCCGTTGGTCGCATTGCAGCAGTTGGCGCGCAATGCGGTACTGCACCGCAGTTATGAGGGCACCAACACACCGGTAAGGCTGTATTGGTTCAATGACCGTATCGAGATCAGCAATCCCGGCGGTCCATATGGTAGCGTGACTGCACAGAATTTTGGCAAACCGGGGTTTTCCGATTACCGTAACCCGCAACTGGCTGCCGCGTTCAAGGTGCTTGGCTATGCGCAACGCTTCGGTGCGGGGATTGCTTTGGCGCAACAGGCGCTGCAAAAAAATGGCAACCCGCCTGCACGCTTCGAGATCGAGCAAAACTTCGTTGCTGCCATTATCCCATCCAGTCAAAGATTGTCGTCATGAGTGTTCCGGTACTGACTTTTTTCAATAATAAAGGTGGAGTGGGCAAGACCTCCCTGGTATTTCATCTGGCTTGGATGCTTTCCGAAATGGGCAAGCGCGTCGTGACCATTGATCTGGATCCGCAGGCCAATTTGACTTCGGCCTTCCTGTCTGAAGAAACCTTGGAAGAATTGTGGAATATCAATGATTTTTCGGAACGCAACAATACGATATACCAATGCGTCAGACCGCTGACTGAGGTGGGGGACATACTGCCTCCCCAAACGCAAGAAATCAATTCACACTTGCATCTGGTGCCAGGTGACCTGGCCTTGGCTGGGTTCGAAGACTTCCTGTCGCAGGAATGGTTAAGCGCCATGGGTTCAACAAGCCTCTATCGCCCATTCCGTATAGTGACCTCATTTTGGCAAGTTGCCCAGATGGCCGCCGAGCAGCACGGTGCCGACATTATTCTTGCTGATGTCGGACCCAACCTCGGTGCCATCAATCGTTCTGCGCTTATTGCCACGGATGATGTGGTCATTCCTCTGGCAGCCGATTTGTTCTCCCTGCAAGGTCTGCGTAATCTTGGTCCCACTTTATTGCGCTGGCGCGCGGACTGGAAAAAACGGGTTGATAATTGGGCCTCCCCGGCCTTCGCGCTGCCCATCGGCAACATACAACCTGTTGGCTACGTGCTGATGCAGCACAGCGAGCGCCTGTCACGTCCGGTTAAATCCTATAAAAAATGGGCTGATCGAATTCCTTCGACATACCGGGAAAGCGTGTTGAATCAGGCGCTATCGCAAAAATTTGATGGCGATTGCCTAGCCAAACTCAAACACTACCGTAGCCTCGTACCGATGGCGCAAGAAGTGCACAAACCTATTTTTCAACTCACACCGGCTGATGGCGCCATTGGTAGTCATGCCGCTGCCGTAGCAAGCGCTTGGAGCGACTTCAATGGGTTGGCTATTGCTATTCTTGAACGCATAGAACGAATGACGTGACAGTGTGCGTGACAGTAGTTTTTGCCCACGCCGTTGGGGCCAATAAAGACCACATTTTCGTGTTTCTTCGGGAAT
>JAJZFH010000019.1 GCA_021805445.1 Pseudomonadota bacterium | reverse complement strand
ACGTCGCACTGGACATCCCCCGCCCCGCCGTATCCGGTAAAATCCGGCTATGCAAACCGAAGCCATTCACAAGTTCAGCCCTATCTGAACTCCAGGTTCACCCAGTAGCGCGACATGAAGAGCCGCGCTACAAAGAGCAGATGGCACAGCATCCCTATCTTGGCGATCTGGCAAAAATTGGTGAAACACTTTGGTATGTGGCCACCTGGCGCGACCAGTGGGTAGCACAATTGAGCATCTCGGCCGCCCTCAAGTGTGGCGTTCGTGACCGCTGGATTGGCTGGGATTTCACTTCCCAGTACAGACCAACGAAATTGGCATGTTCACGGCCTTGCTCGATGCCATCGAGATCAAAGGCAAACTCGTCACCGCCGATGCCCTGTTGACGCAGCGCAGGCTGGCAGTCTATCTTGTGCAGCGTGGGGCGCATTACCACTTCACGGCCAAAGGCAATCAGACCAAACAGAAGAGCGATATCGCTCTTCTGTTTGAGGGTCGGGCAGTTCCCGCTTTGGTTGAGGTTTCACCGCCTGATCATGGTCGCATTGAAACCCGGCGCATCTGGTGCAGTGAAGCACTCAAGGATTATCTGGACTTCCCCCATGTCGGGCAAGTGTTTCTGATCGAGCGCGAGGTGTTCCACAAAAAGAGTGGCAAGCAGTCGCTTGAGATTGCAGTGGGTCTGATCAGCCAGAGCAAAGCCCAAGCCAGTGCAGAGCAGGTGCTGGCGGCAAATCGCGGGCATTGGACGATTGAGAATCGCTGCCACTACGTGATCGACTGGAACTTCGATGAGGACCGCAGCCGCATTCGCACGGGCTACGGCCCCGAGAACGTCACCCGCTTGCGCCGTTTTGCCGTAGGGGTGTTGACGCTTTTCTCTGATGGAAAAACCAGCATCGCTGAAAAAATGAGCAGGCTCAATCGCAATACGCGTCTGGTTTTTGATTACTTGCGCATGACGAAAAATTCTACCCGACAAGTTGCCGCTTGATTATTTTGAGGAGAACAAATTTACCGTGCCGAAGGCACAGCGCCCTGCCCCATTTCCGGCTCCTCCGTGTAAAATCACAGCGTGTCTCACATAAACAGAAAACGACAGGTGGCTTCACCGGACAGATATCCATGAGAAGCAAATTACGACAAATCGCTTGAAAGGCCCGTCAATGCTGAAAGTTTGGCGCCCCCGACGGGAATCGAACCTGTAATTACCCCTTCTTCCCACTTCGGCTTTCGCCGCCGAAAATCCTTTCGTTCGTGGTCTGGACTTTACCTTGACCCTAATCCCCTACGGGGATGACAGGCCGCATCCGTCAAGTCTCTACACATTTTCCAGCATTCCGGAACTTTGCTCGGTATTGCCTCGTGCCAGGGCACAGGGGGTTCACCGACTTTGAATGCATTCACCCGGTCTCTTTCGATGACCGGTGCCCAATGATGTTCAGGAGGGGGCCGTTATATCCATTTAACTACGGGGACGCGCCGGCGCATTTTATCACCATCTCGCCTCTGTCAACGAACAGATGGATCTTGCGAAGAATTCCGGAAGAAAAAATTGACGGGATATTTTCCCCCTTTGATTGTTGCAAATATACAACACTTCTCTCTGTTCAAACGCGCTGATCGGCATATGTCACTGGCATCACGGGGGGAAAGTCTTTACACTGTGACGAAATTCAAGGCAGTCCAAAGTTCCCAGTGGAAGGCAGTGAGCCGGAAGCCAGTCGCTTTTTGGCTGCTGGCGGTAGTCTTAGCGTCACAATAACCAAGTCATGGAGAGTACCTATGAAATTCGAAAAGAAATTGCTGGTGTTGGCTCTCATGGGCCTGCCCATCGCCTCGGCCTTTGCCGACGGCATGTTGTCCACCACCGAGAGTGATGTCAAATCGGCAGGAACCACTGTCGTCAATGGTGTTGAATCGGCAGGAACCACTGTCGTCAATGGCGTCGAATCTGCTGGATCCACCGTCGAAAATGGCGCAAAGGATGCTGCCAGTGATGTGGATAATTTCCTGACACGCTACCACGGTCCCTTCACCGGTGCTTATGTGGGTGCCAAGGCTGGCGTCAACGACTCCAACATGGGGGTGGGCAATCCCGGTGCATTGACAGGCGGCGCAACCCCTGGAATCCCCGGCAACCAAAACTACGGAACGGCTCTTGGGCTCGAAGCCGGTTATGGTTGGGCTCTGGGTCGCACCGTACTGGGCATCGATGCTGGTTATGGTTATAACAGCACGGGGCGTTCCGGTTATTTCTCTGGCAACCAAGGTTATGGTAGCCACGACTACGGCTTGGGCCTGAAGTTCGGGATCCCGGTGACCGACAAGTTGATGCCTTATGCCAAGTTGGGCTATGGTCACTTGGTCGGAACCGGCTCTGCCTCTGGATTGTCGGGTAATGGAGCCAATGGTGGACTGGGAGTCGAGTATCTGTTTGCCCCCCATTGGAGTGTGGCGGGTGAGTGGAACACCATGTCGGTGTCCAATAATGCCAATACCATGAACAACAATACTTATACCTTGGGCGTGAACTACTACTTCGGCGCTGCCAAACCACCCCGCCACGTTGCCGCAGCAACACCGGCACCCGTGGTTGCCCCCGCTCCGGAACCTGTGGCTGCTCCCGCTCCTGCGCCAGAACGGTGGCGCATCATCACCGAAGAAAAACCCGTCAGCCTCGATGGGGCCAACTTCAAATTCAATTCGGCCGTGTTGAACAAGACCGCCGACGAAAAGTTGACCCAGGTCGTGGACTTCTCCAAGAACTATCCTGAAGCCGATATCAACGTCGACGGTTACACCGACA
>JAJZFH010000048.1:6367-11849 GCA_021805445.1 Pseudomonadota bacterium | reverse complement strand
TGGCTGAAGGACTGTAGGTTCCGTTGCGCCTGCAGGGTATTGTCCGCGAGGATTGGGGTGGAAAATACCACGACGGCTGCGCCATCGCCCTGACCCTTCAGTACGGACCATGCTTCCCAGGCCTTGACGGCATAGGGGCTGGAAACCCAGTGCCGGTCCACCCAGTGGCAGTACCATACCATCCTGTGCTGGCTTTCGGAACGGATCAGGGTTTCTGTGAAAGGGAGCGGGGACGTCTGGGCAGAAACGGACAGAGGGTGTGCAGACTCATGGATTTTCCCCCAACGGTGGTCCTGGGGAATCACCAGGGTATTGCCGGAGGTGATCAAGGAGGTTCCCAGGGCTTGCTGGCGATAGTAGGCGATGAAGAGCGTGACTGGGGGTAGGCCATGGGGGGAAGCATAACTTCCTTCGAGTTTGATTCGCTCCCCTGTGTAATGGGGTGTCCAGGGGTTACTTTCGGGAGGCACCGAAGACCAGGAGGGAGGGACCGTGAGTGCGAAAGCGGCGGGGGCGGCTGAGGATCGGGACAGGGACTCCAGATGGGTCACATGCCAGCGCGGGAGGAGGGCAAGAAAGACCAGTATTCCGATAGGGGCAAATTCGGTGCGTTGCCGGGGTACTCCACTATCCGGGAAGGAAGAAAACCCCGATCGAGAGACTTCCGGAGCGGGACCCTCCCGGAAAAATGAGCCCACCCAGAACAGCAGGAACATGACCAGCCCGAAAAATAGCCAGCCATAGATGAGGTGATCCACGCCCACCGCCAATTTCATGCCGCTGAGATGGCCGATCAGGATGATGAGATAGGCACGCACGCCATTGGCTGCCACGGGCACCACCAGGGAAGCCAGCAAAAACAGGAGTTTTCTGGTCCAGTGGCGATAGGCCAGGTGGGCAAACAGGACGCCCAGGGTCAGGGAGGCGATCAGGTAGCGCAGGCCACTGCAGGCTTCCACCACCGACCAGTTGCCGGTGGGGAGGGTCAGAAAATTCCCTTCCCGGTAAACCGGTATGCCGGTCAGACGGATGGCCGCCGTGGCAAAATCCGCGGTGAAGTCCATCAGCGGGGGGATGAACGATTCGCCAAAGGGCACGGCCAGAAAAAGGAACAGAAGCGGAAAGAGTAACTGACGGAAAGCCGCATTCCCGATTTGCGACCAGGTGGCGCAGAGGATCATGCCCACCAGGGAAAATTGTTGAATGACCATGGCGTTGGATACTTTTCCCAGTTCCCAGGACAGGGCGAACAAGGCAAAGGCAACCAGAGCCAATCCGCTGGTGCGCGGGGGAATGTTTTTCAGCGCATCGCGTTCTCGCCAGATCAGCCAGAGAGAAATGAATGGGATCAGTCCTCCGTGCAGATAGGTTTCATTGCCCAGCCAGGTGTGTACGGTGAACCGGACAACGGGATAGAACCAGAGCAACAGGAGGAGTGCCATGACCCCGCTGAGGGTCAGGGGTCTTTTCCAGAGGGGGGGGAAACCGGTCATGGGGCGGTCTGTCCTGTTTGAGCCGAGGAAAGCAGGTCATCGACCACCCTCAGGTTGGTTGTCCAGTCAAAATGCCGCATCACCCACTGACGATGAGATGAGATCCGTTGGGGCGAGCCTTGTATCCAGGGTTGCGCGCCCGTTATCCATTCTTCCGGCGTGGTGGCGGTCAGGCAACCGGGACCCAGGGACTGGGTATCCAATCCCTCCATGGCTTGCGCGCTGGCCATCACGGGTTTTTCCATGGCCAGGGCTTCCAGGAGCTTGTTCTGGATGCCGCGGGCAATACGCAGGGGTGCCACGACCCAATGGGCATGAGCGAGGTAAGGGCGGACATCGGTCACGCGTCCGGTGACATGAATGCCTTCCCGACTGCCCAATTGTTGAACGCTGTCCGTGGGGTTGGACCCCACGATGTAAAAGTGGAGGTCAGGTCGAAGATGCCGGAGACGGGGGAAAATGGTTTTTCCAAACCACTCCACGGCCTCTGCGTTGGGCCAGTAATCCATGGCTCCCGTGAAAACCAGGGCGATCTGCGCCGCAGGGTAGGGATTGGGATGAGAGAGGGACGGATCGAAGTAACGGGTATCCACGCCATTGTTGTACCAATGGACTTTGGGCGCACAGAGGGGAGCCCGTTCACAAAATACGCCGGCTTCGTGGGCCGAGACGAACAGGGAAGCGTCAAAAGTGGCGGCAATATGGCGTTCATAGTCCAGCAACCGGCGCCCTTCCCGACGATATAACTGGTTCATGGGCCAGGATTTGGAGCGGGCATACTGGGTCCATTTATCCGAATCCAGGTCCACGAAGTCCATCAGTCGGTATGCCTGGGGATACCTTTCGACATATTGGGCCATGGACGAGGAGAAAACGACGATGCGCCGGATCTGTTCCCTTTGAATGACTGCATCGACCCACTGCTGGAGGGGAGCCTGGTAATAATAAGGCAAGGTGAGGGCTTGTCCCGTCCATAATCCCTTCAGGCTGGCTCGTTTTGACCGCCCGGGATGCAAGGGAAGGAGACAGGTGGACGCGCACAGGGTTTTGACCTTGTCCTGATGAGACCAATCCTCGGGATCATCGATAAAGGCGCCCAAATGGACGGCGTAATGCCGTGCCAGGTGTTGAAGCAAATGGTAGGAGCGGATCTTGTCCCCCTTGTTGGGGGGGTAGGGAATGCGGTGAACCAGGAACAAAAGGGGTTCCATCAGCCCAGATACTTGACCAGTTGGGGGCCGAGCCAGTTTGCCACAGGCAGGGGTAACTGGCGCCAGGCCTTGATGAAGAACTGGTATTTCGGATTGAGGGGGTTTTGGTCTGGAACTTCGGTGGACCGATACAGACGATATTCGTAGTGCAGGGGGGTGGGTTCGAATCCCCAGTTCTTTTTGAAATGGTAGGACCCCGTTCCCAGTTTGCTGCGTCCGTAATCGAACAGTCGATAACCCCGTTCACAACTGCGGCGCATCAACTCCCAGTACTTGAAGTCATTGGCGGCAAGAGTGCGGGCGGCCAGGGTGTCCCCCGCATAGTAGGGAAGCACTTCATCCCGGAAATAAAAGGTCAGGACACTGCTGACGACTTCCTGGTCTTTCAGGACCGACAAGACTTCACAGTCCTGACCGAACGTGGATTTCAGCAGGGAAAAGTACCGTTTGGCAAAGGTGGGCGTGCCATGACGCAGCATATTGTCCGCAAAAACTGCATAAAACCGTTCGACGGTGTCATCGATTTCACTGACCAGGCCATTCTTGATCCCGCTACGGACCATGGCCCGTTGTTTGCGCGGGATGTTTTTCATGTTCTGTTCCGGATCGGGATCGATTTCCCGACGAAACGTGACATACAGTTCCTTGCGTGGCCAATCGGGGTGCAGGGAATGCATTTGACGATATTCCAGATGGTCCACCTTCAGTGTGGCGGCCAGATCCTGGGCCGCCTGGTCCAGAGCTTGGGTAGCCTCGGCCGAAAGGGCGGCAATCCCTCCATAAACACCAAAGGGCAAGGAAGACAGGGAATGTCCAAAGTAAAAGTGGCGGATCTCGGCCAAAGGCAGGATGCCCTGAATGCCCTGAGCATTTTCCGCCAGAAGAAAGTGGGTTCGATGACCAAAGGCTTCCTCGATGATTCTTTTCCACCCGGAGCGGTGAAAAAAGGTGGCCTGGGGGCAAGCTGTGACAAAGGCATCCCAGGTCCCCTCATCTGAGGCCGTCATGGCGCGAAGGGTCAATTCAGCCATGAGACTCTCGCAAAAAAACCCGGTCGACGCGGTCCCAATGAAAATCCCGCAACAGCGCCGAAATTTTCCCTTTCATTCGCGCCAGATTGACATAGTGACGGAACCGGCTTTTCAGATTCACCCCGGCTGGACGGGGTTGGTGCGGATCGATCTCCCAGGGGTGGAAATAGAACATGCAGGATTCGCCCTCGACCCGGTTGATGCGTTGCAGAAGCCAGCGGGACAGGGGATAGGGCATGAGGCGGAAGTACCCCCCGCCCGCTGCGGGGAGGTGACGGCCTGCGAGTTTGGCGGTGGTGGGGGGGATTTCCAGAATGCCGGTATGACCCCGGGGGTGGAAGCGGAAACGGGGACAATCGGGCATGCCATAGTGATCATGCTGGATGGGATAGATGCTGGAACTGTAGTCGTACCCTTCTTCGTGCAGGATGTCCAGCGCCCATAAGTTCCGGGACCCGATGGAGAAACTGGGCGCCCGATACCCTCGAACCCGTTGTCCGCCCAGGTCCTCCAGTAATTGTTTGCTGTGCCGGATATCGGTACGAAATTCATCGGGCGATTGTTCGCTGGCGCGGTAGTGGTCATAGCCATGGCTGGCCAGTTCATGTCCCCCGGCCAGGATCGAATGGACGAGGCCCGGATACCGCTCTGCAATCCAACCCAGGGTAAAGAACGTGGCATGGGCCTGGTGATGGTCGAGCAGGGAAAGGATGGTCTCCATGTTCCGCTCGATGCGGCAGGGAAGGTGCGCCCAGTCTTCGCGGCGGATATAGGGCGCGAAGGCGGAGACCTGAAAATAGTCCTCGACATCGATGGTCATGGCATTGGGGCGGGACATGGGACTAGAGTCCCGCCATTGCGGCAGGCGCAACGAAATCAGGGTTGAAGACGGTACGCAGTTGCGCCGTGATTCGCCAGGCTGCCTGCCCATCCCAGCAGTCCGGAATCCGCCCGGCCTTACCCCGGCCAGCCAGGATGTTCAGGACGGTAGCCAGGATGCGGGTGCGATCCTGCCCGACGATGGTGTTGCTGCCTTGATCCACCGTAATGGGGCGTTCGGTGTTTTCGCGCAAGGTCACACAGGGGATTCCCAGGGCGGTGGTTTCTTCCTGGATGCCCCCCGAATCTGTCAGAAAAAGTCGGGCATCCTTCATGAGTCCCAGCAGGGGCAAATACCCCAGGGGAGGGAGAATGGCCAAAGTGGGAAGATTCAGGAAATCCGTCAAATGGAATTCATCGATTTTTTGACGCGTGCGCGGATGCAGGGGAAAGGCGAGGGGAATATGGCGCGAGACCTCTTCCAGCGTTTCCAGAAGATTCCGCAGGACCACCGGGTCATCCACGTTGGAAGGGCGATGCAGGGTCAACACCCCGAAGGACTGGGGGTTGCCCGAAAAAACGGCAGGCAGCCCATTCCGGGAAAAGGTTGTGGCGGCAGGAATGGCGCGGGAAAGATTCTGATGCAGGGTATCGATCATGACATTGCCGACAAAATGGATTTTTTCCTCGTCGATGCCTTCCCGAACCAAGTTGTCCTTGGCCTGGAGTTCGGTGGTGAACAGAAAATCGGAAATCTGGTCGGTCAGGACCCGGTTGATCTCTTCGGGCATGGCACGATCAAAACTGCGCAGCCCCGCTTCCACATGGATGACGGGAATTTGTTTCTTGGCGGCGACCAGGGCGCAGGCAATGGTGGAGTTGACATCCCCCACCACCAGGATGGCTGCGGGGTTCAAGGTGTCCAGGA
>JAJZFH010000048.1:3688-6267 GCA_021805445.1 Pseudomonadota bacterium | reverse complement strand
CCGATCAGAAAACTTTGCAACAACGACTGATTATCCAATTGATAATTGGACAGCATGCGCAACTCTTCCACGGCTTTGGGAGTCAGATTCTGAGCTTCGTCGACGATGATCAGCACCCGTTTGTTTTGCTGAACCGAGCGTCTGAAAAACATTTGCAAATTGTTGAGCAGGACCGCCTTGGACAGGGATTCATGCGGCAGACCAAAGCCGCCCGAGATCGTCCTCAAAATGTCATCGGCATCCAGATGCGTACTGACCAGATGGGTGCTGAGGATATTGTCCTGACCGAGGGTTTCAAACAGTTTTCTGACCAGCAGGGTTTTTCCTGCACCCACTTCTCCCGTGATGACGATGAACCCTTCTCCCAGGGACAGACCATAGTTGAGATAGGACATGGCGCGCTTATGTCCGCTGCTGGCGAAGAAAAAACCGGGATCGGGGCTCAGTTGAAAGGGCTTGGACGTCAGGTGATAAAACGAGGTATACATGGCGGGGCGTAGGGGTCCGGGATTCGTGGTCGGCAACAGAAAAGGGAAGGTCGGTCAAAAAATAAAATTCAACCCCGCAATCAAGGCGTTTTCGACAAAATTATATCCGCCCACCATTCCCCCATTCATGTATTGGTGCCGGTAGGTCAGGGAACTGGTGACTTTTTCAGTGAGTTTGTCGGACAGTCCCATGAGCAGGAAATTATTGGTTTCCTGTCCCGCCAAGTTTGCCATGGAAAAACGGGAATAGGTGTCAGAAAAGGTGGCGGTTATGACGGGGGTCAACTGATTGGCCCAGGTCAGGGTTGCCCCGACACTGGTGAACGCACCAAAGGCCAGATAGTTCTGGAGTTGAAGCAGCGGGTTGTTGAGGGAAGATCCGCCGGGTTGTTGAAGCGGAATCATCTGGGTGTTGAAGGCGGTCAACAGCACAGTATTTCGTGGCGTGGTCACGCCGATACTGGACTGGAAAGACTTGCTCAAAAAGATTTCATTGGTGATGGCATTCATGCCGAACAGGGAAGCCTGCGGACCCAACGCGGAGAGGATTTGCTGGACGGTCTGCTGGCGCTGGACGGGATCGGTGATCTGGTTGAGCAACAGTTGATCCAGGGCGGTGGCAGGAGGAATATTTTGTTGCATCATGCTGGTCATGACGGACTGGTTGTACCCTGCCTGAATCATGACGTGGTGCATGCGGTGGCTCAGATTCAGCAGGTAGGTCCGACCATAAAACCGTTCCCCCGTACTCATTTCCAGACGGGTGCGTTGGGAGGGGCTCCAGCCATACCCGACATTCCAGAACAGTCCTTGAGGTCGGGGGCCGATATAGACGAAGTTATCGTTTTCGTAGCCCACTTGAGAGGTGAGTTTGAATTCGGGGGTGATCAGATACCCCAAATCTGTCGTGAGCAGTGAAACGGTGGTACTGGGGAATCCGGGGTAGGTGCTTTGATTGTTGTTGTAATCCAGTTTCCACAAGAAATTGGTGAATTCGGCGCCATTGGCGACATACAGGTCGGCAATATTGGAACTGCCGGAAAAAGCGAAATTAGAGTTATAACCCGGAGGAGGAGTCCCAATGATTCCATAGGCAGCCGGCCCGGCTTCGCTGAAATTCATGGCGGTACGGGTCAACTTGGCCTGGGCGATGAATTCCTCATCGAAGTTGTGGACCAGGGTGGGGCTGATGGTCTCGGTTCTGACATTGGCGACATTCCCGGTCAGGTTGGCACCGTTGGCGCTGACAGGGCCAAAAAGTGAGAGAGGTTGCTGACTGATGCTGGAAGAGGCATCGATGAAAAAAGTCTTTTTGATCAGTTCCAGGTCGCCCGTGGCATTCAACTGGTTGTAGTAGGTATGTTCCCAGCCATAATTGTTGTAGATCATGTCCAGCAGGGAGTAATCGATGTTCAATTTCAGTTGACTGCCGATATCCTTGATGGAGACGCCGGGGGTCAACTGGGTGATGAACCCTGGAGTGGCCTGGTCGCCGGGGGCCAGGGCGATATTGTCCGTATAGGTTTCCGAAGTGTTGAAACGGGGGGTGATGGTCAGGGTGTCCGCGTCAGCGATCCCTGACTCCAGGGCGGTCAGGAGGAGCAGGAAACCGGCGCGATGGAACGGACTACGCCTGCTGACCATAGCCGTATCCATAGCTGTATCCATAACCATAGGTCCCGAGGGAAAGATGTGGGGATGCGCGGTTGATGATCAAGCCGACATAGCCACAATGTTGTATCAAAGTCAGCGCCGATTTGAGCGCCGGTTGAGTGGTGGAGGCAGCATCCACCATCATGACCACCTGACCCATATGCGTGGATAACACGCTGGACTCGGTGGTGACCAGCAACGGGGGGGAATCAAACAGAATCAGACGATCGGGGTAGCGTCCTGCCAGATCGTCCAGCAGGTGGGCCATGGCTTCACTGGCCAGCAGTTCGGTGGCGTTGCGGGTCGGTTTCCCCGCAGGAAGCAGGGTGAGATTGGCGATGGAGGTCTTGATCAGAACCTCCGAAAGCGGCAGTTCAGGATTCTGGATCAGGTCGAGCAGGCCCAGTTCCGCCTGTATGCCCAATAACTTCAGTTGAC
>JAJZFH010000048.1:0-3588 GCA_021805445.1 Pseudomonadota bacterium | reverse complement strand
TTTCAATCAGGGTGATGATCCCCAGCAAGGGGAAATCGGTGATGGCCTCGATGCCCTTTTTCGAGCGCACCAGTGGCTTGATCTGCCCGATCAGGAAAGCCAGGGCCAGGCCGCAAGCCAATGCGCCCAGCAGAATGATGGAAGCCAGCAGAGGGCGGTTCGGGAATGAAGGGGTGAGGGGCACTCTGGGGGGGTCGATGACCTTGAAATCCACGATGTCCGTCTTGTTCTGCATTTCACCCGACAATTTTGCGGATTCTCCCCGCGACAGCAGGGTTTCATAGTTCTTTTTGTAGATGTCGTAGTTCCGGGTCAGTTGGGCGTATTCGGATTCCACTTCCGGGATCCGGTTGGCCTGACCGCGCAACTGCGCGTACTGGCTGCGGAAGGAATCCAGCTTGCCTTTCAGGGCTTCTGCCTGCGCGGTGGCTTCCACCAGAGAGACGTTCAGTTGCTGGTACAGCGTACTCGGGCCGGAACCGGACAGAGGTTTGCGGGATCTGGATTCCTTTTTCTTTGAGGCTTCCAGTTCATCGATCAGGTTTTTGGTGGCGACGATATCGGGGTATTGGTCGGTATATTTCAGTCTCAGGGTATCGAGATTCTTTTTGAGACTCTCGATGCGCGCATCGATTTCGGGCGTATTGGAAGACGTGATGGCATCGGTGAGCAAGGTGGGGTCCTCTCCGGACAGTTGACGCTTGTACGAGTCGCGCCGATTCTCTGCTTCATGGAGTTCCATTTCGGTTTGACGCATTTGATCCTGCATGTCCGAAATTTTTGAAAAATAGTCTTGCCCCATTTCTCCGGGCATCAATCCCGCATTCTTGATTTTGAAATTCTTGAGGGCATTTTCGGCAGTTTCAAGTTTGATCTCATAGTCCTTGAGTTGCTCTTCGATGAATTTTTGGGAGGATGAGAGGTCCTTGCGGCTACTGCCCAGCCCGTTTTCTACAAAGATGGTGAGCAAGGCTTGAACCACCTTGCGGGCCAGGGCCGGATTCCGGTTTTCGTAGGCAATGGTATACAGGTCGCCATAGCCCGTACTTTTCAGGGTGAGGTTCTTGTTCAAATCGGCAATGACTCCCTCCATTTGTGCGGGGGTCTTGGCGAGCAGGTCCATATCTGTCATGCGCGCCACTTTTTCCAGATTGGGGCGGCTGATCAGCGTGTTTGCCATGATCGTCACCTGCTCGTTGACGTTGGGTTGGACCGTGATGCCTGAGAGCAGGGGGCGCAGGAGCGACTGACTGTCCACATACACGCGGGCGGCGGCTTGGTAGCGGTCGGGGATGTTGAGCATGCCGATCCAGCCGATACAGGCCACGCACCAGGCCGTCAGAATGACGTGCCAGGGCCGGCTCCGAATATCGGCGAAGTAACCGGACAGTTGATCGAGCAGGTCGTGCATGTTCATTGGCCTCGTCGAGAGGTATTCATGGTGAGGAAGAGCAGAAGTGAACGCGCGCGTAGACTGTTCAGTGGGGGGTCATGCCATCCACAGGATCAAAAGAAACTTTCCGGAATGATGAGCACATCCCCTGGGAGCATGGGAACGTTGGCGCTGATATCGCCATCGCGCATCAGGTTCTGGAGTTTGACGCGGAATTGTTCCTGCTTGCCGTTGACCGTGCGCAGGATGGTGGCGCGATTGCCGGCAGCGAAATCCGTGATCCCCCCCACGGCAATCATGACATCCATGAGCGTCATGTGTTCGTTGTACTGGAGAGTCTGGGGCTTGGTGGCTTGGCCGATCACGCGAATCTGCTGGTTATAGGGGCCCACGAATTTTTCGACGATGACCGTGACGACGGGACTTTGAATATATTTGGCCAGCGTGACTTCCAGATCGCGGGCCAGTTGGGTTGGGGTCTTTCCGGCAGCCTGCATGTCTTCAGCCAAAGGAGTGGAAATTTTTCCATCGGGGCGGACCGGGAGGCCCTCGGAGAGTTCCTTGTTATGCCATACCATGATCTTGACGGTATCCCCAGGACCGATGATGTAGTGATAATGGTCTGGCTCGGTGATGTTCGTGGGAGCGGGAGGCCGAGTGGTCGAGCAGGCAACCAACGCCAGACCACAGAGCGCCAATCCCATCACTTTGAAAGAACCGAAAAATTGACGCAGTCTCTGGTTTATGTTCACAGCAATTTTCCCTTAAAATAAGCCTGTATCTTTAGTTGTATTGACGAATCAGCGAGCGCCTTTGCCCCATAAAACCGTTTGAACCGTCTTCATGAGAATCATGACGTCAAGGAACACGCTATGGTTCTTTACATAGTATAGATCATACTGGAGTTTTTCCAGCGTATCCTGCTTGGAAGAACCGTAGGGATAGCACACTTGTGCCCAACCAGTGATTCCGGGTTTCAAGTTATGTCGGTGCTGGTAGAGAGGGAATTCGGTGTTGAATTCGTCGACGAAGGCGGGACGTTCCGGACGGGGTCCCACGAAGCTCATGTCTCCACGCAGCACATTGAATATCTGGGGAAGCTCGTCGATGCGAAATTTCCTCATGATGGACCCGAAACGGGTGATCCGGGTGTCATTGACCGATGCCCAGACGGCCTGCCCCGTTTTCTCTGCGTCCTTGCGCATACTTCTGAATTTGTAGATCGTGAACGGCTGACCAAACTGACCCACGCGTTCCTGAGTGTAAATGATGGATCCCCTGCCCTCCAGGGCAACGATAAGTGCCGATCCCAGCATGAGCGGCAAGGTGAGGATCAAAAGGATCGAGGAAACGAGGATGTCGAATATTCTTTTGACGATCAAACCATGCTGAAAACCATCCGAATACATCAACCAACTGGTATTCACCGAATCCAGTTGTAATGCGCCCACTTCTCTTTCAAAAAAAGCCGATATTTCGGTGACCTTGATCCCTTTCAGGCGACAGCGAAACAACTCGTCCATGGGTAAATTGCCTCGGCGGTCGCGCACGGCCACCACGATTTCCTTGGCATGGTATCTTTCGGCCAAGGTGAGCAGATCTTCCGAGAGCGGGATGATTCTTTGGGCGATGACATGGTGGTGGGCGATATCTCCATAGGGAAGATATCCGAGGATGTTGAGCCGGTTGGCCAGATGACGGTCGTTTTCATGATACAGATGCTCGATCTTGGCGGCCCGGGCGCTGGTTCCCAGGACCAGGATATTTCTGCGCATGCGTTTCAGTCCCATCCAGTAAAGCGAAACAATCCGTTGAGTGGTGATGATGGTTGCAGACAGGACGAGGGAGACGGCCAGCACCCAATGGTCGATGAACAGGTTGGGGAAGGCATAGAACAGGAACAGCATGACCACGATGCCAATGGAGATGGCCAGCAGAATGCGTTTGAGGAGGCCGAATAATCCCCCTTCCCACCCCCAGGACTCGTAAAGTCCCCCGGCCGTCATGCTGGATACCATGACGGCAGCAAAGATGAATCCGCGTGCCAGGAGGCCTTTGGTATCGTGAACATGGAAATAATGATTTCCAACCAGACGAGGTGCGATATACACCGCACAGAAAAAGAAACCGGCATCTCCAAGGATTTGAAGAAGGGCGGAACTTGAAATGTAGTGCCTGAAAAATCGTATCATGGT
>JAJZFH010000042.1 GCA_021805445.1 Pseudomonadota bacterium | reverse complement strand
GTGGCTTATCTATGGAGCGCTACACGGGTGTACCCGTCAAACCGGCCATTTGGCGCATGCATAACGGGTTGTCTGAAAAGGTGTTCTGCCTGTGCCAGAGGGGTGCGGTTCTCTGTTTGTTGAGGACAGAGAGCAGAACAGGATCGAATCAGCCGAAAAACATCGGTGAATTGAAGGGTTTTGTCGGAGGCGTGGCACGCGTAGAATGGGGCGGAAGGGCGAGTCCCTTGTGGAACTGACTGAAAAGAAAAAGCCGACTGAGAACAGTCGGCTTTGGGGAATTGGTGGTGTAGTCGCCACCGGATTCAAACCGCGTCTGTATTGCTATTGCGGAAATGTGCGGATTAAGGCGGAACACTGCGGAATCAGAATGTTACTGTCTGAAATCCTACTCAGCCTCGTAGTAGCCCGGGATTCCAGAAGGCAGTCATGATGACGACTGTCGGAGCGCCGAACCGTGTGATCTATACTTTGTAGATTTTGTGCACGATCGATTTATCCTCAGTGGAGTCAGTACGTAATCATCGGTTGTGGCGGATCATCTTGGAGACTCATGTGTTCCAATCGCCACTGCTTGAGTATCTCTCTCTCGGCAACGGTGATCGCGCTATCCGAAATCGGGTCGCAGTACTTGAGGCAAATATTTTGCCATCCTACGCTAGGCAAGTAAAATGCCGCATAGAAAAGCTCTTCCAATTTCTCTGCAGCCTTTTTGGCCGCAGCAGCAGCAGTTGGTTCGTCTCGAAGACTATCGTAGAGAACCATAATCCCCAGTTGGTAGAGATCTTCTGGTGCCTCTCGTTCGACGTCCTCGCCCCCATCGAGATCGAATAGCAATGCGCGAATATGATCACCTCCGCCCACCAGAACGCTCTCCAACTTCTTGAGGAAGGTACCCTTCAGGATATTGGCAGCGCGCAGACGATCTTCAAACGCTTCCGGAAATGCCGCCCGATAATAACGGGCGGCCAGCCAACGCTGGAGAATCGCTACGCCACGCCCATCCAGCCACATATCCTGGCGAGGGTCGGTCGCGAACAATGCGGGTTTACTGATCGGTCGCTTGGCGGTAGCCATCAACTCCAGCGCCACCGGCCCTGCCGCTGTTTGGTACTCGATATGAAGTCGTCGAGCAGTTTTGCCGTATGAATCTCCGCCCAGCCTATCAATGCGCTGACCCACAATGACCTCGGATTCTGGCTCTCTATCGGCGACTGCAGTCAGGTCACAGTCATGTGAAATGACGACCACGACGGTACCGCCAGCATTCTCCGGATGCTGCAGGTTGAGCGCTTTGGCTGCTTCGTCGGTTAGTGCATCACCTTGCCGCCACGAGAACTGCCGATCGGTATCTGCCATTCACAGATTCCTCACGCATCTTCATGGAGATGCGGTGTGCCGAAATCATCGGCAGCCATCGCGGATTTTTGTCGTCCTGCTAGGCGTGAGGCTAGGAGCTGACGTTGTTGTGACTCGCGTGACAGCGTACCGACGAGCACACGCGCCAAGTCGACGACCTTGCCACCCTCTCCAACGGATTCCAAGATGGATTGACCACCGCTGATCTTCCGCCTCAAGGCTTGAGGCGTGACATCGACCCCCGACTCCAGGAACACGTCTGCCACCTGTGCAAATTCGGAGATCCGTTGTTCATTTCGTTTAGACAGCGCCCCTCCCTTAAGCCACTCATGTACAGCTTGCCGGGACACGCCAAAAACTCTGGCAAACTCAGATACCGAAATTTTCATCACATGGCGGATGTGGGCGATATCTCTGGAGGCAGAAGTCGCGACGTCAGCCGCCACAACTTGGGTACCATCAAATTCGATTTGGTTGATGCTCCAGTTCGCGGTTGCAGAACTGGCATGAAGATACATTGGCGTCAGTAGGCCCAATGTTCCCGCGACGCAGTAGTTGAGTATTCGCCCTTGGAAAGCGTTGCCACTGCTAACCACCTCATCAGCGTGATCATCGACTTTGGTGAACATGGTTGCCCGGACCGCCTGTTGTGAGGGGCCATCTACTTGATAGGCAGCGTACATCTTGTATTCCCTCCCCTGTTATGTTTTCCATGCAGCAATAGCAGTCGGCGTCACCATTGCATTGAACGCCATGCCAATGCCGCTTCGTAACATTTTTAGCTGCAATTTAATTGCATCCAATTCAAATGGGTGACGTCCCTCAATTGAGGCGTCAGTGTCGACGATGGCATGCACGCCATTGATCGTTTTGAACCGTTCAGCGATGTTAACGCCAATGGGTTGAAGATCCATTGGAAAACCCAGTGGACCAGCCTGAATGATCGTCCGTGCCAGTACTACGCATTCGGCAGTCCGGATATGCGTTTCAGTAAACGCATGTGACACTTGGACTTCGTCAGGCAGCTTACTGCTTAGCCCCAATACCCCTGGCACCAAATAGTCGGCAAGACCGGCCTCCCCATTGGGAGGAACGATAGCGTCAAGATACCGCAAGCCTATCCTTTCAGAGTGCGCGAGCGTCACACACTCATGAACGATGCCCAATCCTTTGATGAACTCATCAGCAAATGTCTCAAACGTGTCGTATTCCGTCATCTGAAAAGACAGCGCATTTTGCTCGACGATAAACCCTTTGGTATTGTCGGTACTGAAGAACATCAGCCGCTCGACCTGTTCTACGACAGGAGGGTTTTGCAGTTGCGATGTGTCCCCGATCTGCGGCATTAAATTGAAGGCCATCGACACCCCCTTTTTGAAGTCGGGGTAGCCCACCTTTCGCATCCGATCCTGGATATCAGCAGCGTAGAACCCCAATCGGAGGACAGGATTGTGTCTGGCCTGGGCGATGGCGAAGTACACTGGTGCGTTCTTCATTTTTTCACCCACAGCATCTCTCCACTTGATATACGAATTGACAGTTTACACTTTATTTAACAGATCGTGAAGCCCCCGGTGTCAGGG
>JAJZFH010000012.1 GCA_021805445.1 Pseudomonadota bacterium | reverse complement strand
ACATTGACAACGTTAACCGGAACAGCCCACGCAGATGTCACCCCCTCGAGTGCTTCCGAATCCGACACGAATAGCGGTTGGTTTGCCACTGTGGACAAGACCCTGGAGGAACAACCCCATTGGGTGTGCCCATTGGTGACTGTGTTTCCACAACTGATAGAACAATATCGCTATGATGAAATCGTGCAGAACAAGGTGGGGGAAACCACGCTGACCAACAATGGTAGTGGGGTAAGAGGACTGGAATTGATTCCTTCCGAACATGTTGAAATCCTGATTGGACAACCGGGTTACATGAACCTCCAAACTCCCAGAACCACGACATCAGGGTGGACCGATGAAACATTGCTCATGAAATACCGATTCCTGGCCGCCAATGAAGAACATGGCAATTACGTCGTCTCTGGCTTCATGGGGGTTAGTCTTCCGACAGGGAACACGCCCTTTACCCAGAACGCTACCGTGACCACCCCAACCCTGGCCGTTGGAAAGGGTTGGGGAACCCGAGGGCAAGGTGTGGCTGTCATGAGCACTCTCAGCGAAAGTTTTCCTTCTGGAAACCAGAATTACCTGGGCGAGCCCGTCGTCTGGAATACCGCTTTTCAAGGGCACTTTTCCAACTATTTCTGGCCGGAAATCGAAACCAGTTTAACCCATTGGAAAGGCGGTCAATTTTCCGGGAAAGATCAGTTAATCGTCACCTACGGGATCAACTTCGGTCGGATTACCCTCGAGGGGAGAACCAAATTGACTCTGGGCATTGGTTATCAGACGGCCAACATGAGTGGATTCAGCACCTTCGGAAGTGGATGGATCGCCACAACCCGATTGATATTTTGATTCCCTGCATGGCAACATCGAAGGAACGATTGTGGGATACTGAGCGAGTATTCCATGGAGAATCAAGAAATTTGGTCGAGGAACCTGCGGGTCGAGTGCCGCTCGAAATTGGGAGCCCGTAGGTACTGCTCAAGTAAACCCTGAGGGGCTGGTTCAGAGGGCGCGGCTCGAAAATGGTCGACATGACAACTGTCCCAACAACTACCGGTTTAATCAAACATAAAGATCTGATGAAGACTTTTCCCACGCTGATTGATCGTTTTGGCCGCCAGATTTCCTATCTGCGCCTGTCAGTGACCGATCGTTGTGATCTGCGTTGCGCCTACTGTATCCCCAAAGGGTTCAGAGGGTTTGAAGTTCCTGCCCATTGGTTGAACTTCGCCGAGATCGAACGCCTGATGGCAATTTTTGTTAGATCCGGGGTGAGCCGCATCCGTTTGACTGGAGGTGAACCGTTGCTGCGCGCCCAACTGCCTCTGCTGGCTCGGCGTCTGGCGGCCTTGCCAGGGCTTGAAGAATTGTCTCTCAGTACCAATGCGACACGGCTCGAAGATCACGCTCAGGCCTTGCGGGATGCCGGGGTGAGTCGCGTCAACATCAGCCTCGATTCCCTCATACCGGAACAGATCAAATGCCTGACTGGACAGGATGCCTTCGCAAAAATCATGGCTGGCATCGATGCGGCACAGCAGGTAGGGTTTTCCCCCATCAAGATCAACATGGTGATCGTGCCCGGCGTCAACGACCGCGAAATCGACGACATGGTGGCTTTTTGTAGAGATCACAGACTGATTCTGCGCTTGATCGAGCCCATGCCCATGGGGGATAGCGGGCGGACCATCGCTCCCTATGATTTGCAGGAGACCCGGCAACGCCTGACGCAACGGTTTGACCTGATTCCCGCCCTGATTCCAGGGGACGGCCCGGCGTATTATCTGCAAGATCCCGAAGGGACCTTCAATGTGGGGTTCATCACGCCGATTTCACGTCATTTTTGCGCCACTTGCAATCGCGTGCGTTTGACGGTGGATGGAATATTGCACCTCTGCCTGGGTCAGGAAGCGCGGGTCGATTTTCGTACCTTGATGCGCTCGGGGGCCAGTGATGAAGAATTGACACTGGCCTTGAGAGCAGCGGTCGAACTCAAACCTGAGCGCCATGAATTTAGGGAATTCCCTGAAAAAATCATGCGCTTCATGTCGTCCACGGGTGGTTGATCACCCTTTTTCAATTTGAATTTCAGGAGTTTTCTGTTTCATGTCAGTTCTCATTCCCGTTCGGATCGGATTGGTTAGTGTGAGTGATCGGGCCAGCCAAGGGATCTACGAAGATCGTGGTTTACCGGCTCTGCAAGCCTGGCTCGACGAAGTACTGGTCACGTCTTGGCAGGCCCTGTCCCGATTGATTCCCGATGAACAATCTTTGATTGAAACAACCTTGATCGAACTCTGTGATCGGGAGGATTGCGCCCTGATCTTGACCACCGGCGGGACCGGACCGGCACCTCGTGATGTCACTCCAGATGCCACCCGGAATATTGCTCATCGCGTGCTGGACGGTTTTGGCGAACAGATGCGCGCCGTCAGCCTGAAATATGTCCCGACTGCTATCCTCTCGCGTCAGATTGGGGCTACCCGGGGGCATACCCTGATTCTCAATCTGCCAGGGCAGCCGAGAGCTATCAAACAAACCCTGGATGGAATTTTTGCGGCCGTACCCTACTGCATCGATCTGATCGGGGGGCCACGTTTGGAGACTCGGCCCGATGTGATCACGGCTTTCCGCCCAAAAAAATAATGAAGTTATTCGGTATTACTGGCTATTCCGGGAGTGGCAAGACCACTCTGATCGAAAAGTTGATCCCTTTGTTCAGGGAGTGGGGGTTACGGGTGTCGGTGATCAAGCATGCCCATCATCAGGTGGATCTCGATCAGCCTGGCAAGGATAGTTGGCGTTTTCGTGAAGCAGGGAGTCAGGAAGTATTGCTTGCCACATCCCGACGCTGGTTCCTGATGCACGAAAACCGGGAATGCTCGGAGCCTTGCCTGGAAGATCTCACTGCCTGTCTCGCACCATGTGATCTGGTGTTGGTGGAAGGCTTCAAGCATGAGCCCATGCCCAAACTAGAGGTTTGGCGCGCCAGCACTGAAAAACCACTGATCTCCCCTGGTGATGCCAATATTCTCGCGGTAGCATCGGATCGCCCCGTAGCGAGTTTTCTGCCACAATTCGACTTGAATCGACCTGAGCCCATGGCGCTTTTCATTGCACAACGACTGGAATTATCACGATGAATCCCCTGACTCCAGAGGCTGCCCTCATACGATTGATCGCGAGCATCCAAACCCGGCCGGCCACTGAAACCGTTCCTCTGGAGCACAGCCAAGGGCGAGTGCTGGCCGAAGATACCTGCGCCCGGTGCGATTTGCCCCCAGAGGATGTCAGTATGATGGACGGTTATGCCGTTCGTATTGCCGACCTCGATCGTCCCTTGCCGGTTTCCCAGCGCATTCCTGCGGGTCAGAAGGCCCAACCCTTGGCACCTCAGTCGGTGGCCCGTCTCTTTACCGGGGCCTGTCTCCCTCCGGGGGCAGACGCGGTGGTGATGCAGGAGGACAGCGAGATGGCGAGCACGGAAGTGCGCTTTACCCGCAGCCCCCGCCTGGGCCAGCATATTCGTCAACGAGGTGAAGATGCTCGCGTCGGGGACGCCGTCCGGCGTGCGGGAAGCCGTATTCGTCCTCAGGATATGGGATTGCTGGCAGCGGTCGGAATTGAGTCGGTCGTGGTTTACCGCAAGCTGTCCGTCGCCGTGTTTTTTACCGGGGACGAATTGGTGCAACCCGGCCGTCCCCTGGCACCGGGACAAATCTACAATTCCAACCGTTTTGTTTTGCATGGTTTGCTCGAAGCACTCCATTGCAATGTCGTGGACCTTGGTGTGGTTCCCGACCAGTTCGATCAGACTGTCTCGGCCCTCACGATGGCTGCATCCGTGGCCGACATCATACTGACCTGCGGTGGGGTTTCCGTGGGAGAGGAGGACCACGTGCGCAGGGCAGTGGAACATATCGGTCAGATCGACTTGTGGCGAGTGGCCATCAAGCCGGGAAAACCTTTTGCCTTCGGGCAGGTAAAGGGGGTGCCATTTCTGGGTTTGCCCGGCAATCCCGTCTCGGCCTTTGTCATTTTTTGCTTGTTTGTGCGACCCTTCATCCTCTCCAGCCAGGGATCCCTGGATTGGCAACCGCTAACCTACCAGATTCGGGCTGATTTTGATTGGCCCCAGGCAAGGGAACGGACCGAATGGCTACGGGCACGGTTGCATAACGATGGGGGAGGCAGTTTTCTGACTTTGGTGGCGAATCAGGGTTCCGCTTCCTTGACCTCACTGGTTCAGGCGGATGGGCTGGTGGAAATACCCGCCGGGCATTCAGTAGATCGAGGAGATACTGTCCGTTTCATGCCGTTTTCCGGGTTGTTGATATGAAAATACTGTACTTTGGACGTATACAGGATGTTTTTGGCAGAGTTGAAATGATTCCCTTGAGTCACCCCGATCAGACCGTGGGCGAGTTGTTGGACGAGTTACGGACACGTAGCCTGGCGACTCGTGAGGCCTTGAGCCGTCCTTTCCGGGTTGCTCTCAACCAAACCATTCTCATCGAGGAATCCGTGGTATTGCGCGACGAGGATGAAGTTGCCCTGATTCCCCCAGTGACAGGCGGGTAACCTCTTCTCGAGCAAGCCGGTACGTTAGTGTTGACCCAGCATCCGCCGGATCTCTGGCAGACAGGAACCACACTGGGTGCCACAGCGCAGGGAAGCCTGCAATTCGGCGAGGGTGGTGCCTTTTTCGATGGCGGTCCGCAAGGTCTCTTCACTGACCTCCAAACAGTTGCAAACCGTTCGGCTTGCAACCCGAATCGAAGTTGGAGGCGTTGATAAAGGCGCCAACAGCCAGTGTCGAATCTCGGCCACCGTTTGCTTTTCCAGAAGAGCGCTTTCCAACCAGGGAGCCGCCACCGTCTCGCCCGTCAAGCGCGCCGCAATCAACTGCTGATCCACCAAAAGGACTTTTTTGGCGATATGGGCACGGGCGTCATGGTATTCCATGCAGACTCCACTGACCAGTCCAAACAGTTGGTCCATCGGCTCCAGCCAGGATGCGGGAATGGGTTTGTCGTGGGCCAGATTCAGGATCACGGCGGGATGGTTTCGACCTACCAAAGAGACGCTGGCATAGCCAAAGGGGGACAGTAGAGGAGGAATCTGGTCGAGCCATAGGAGGGTGCATCGTCGAGCTTGCTCGCTGTCGGCGGCACTTCCCATCATCACCGTGGTATAGGGGAGTATGGCAGGTTCGATCCGAACCGCTGCATGTTTGAGTTCGGGTTGTTTGGAATAGGGATCGAAAGTTTTCAGAGTCAGTTCGTTGACCCCGTGGCTATTGAGTCGGTTGCGGCCCCAATGCATCGCCATGAAGGCCTGCCCTGAGGCAACTTCCTGGGAGGCCTGGAGACGAATCACCAGATTTCCTCGTGGGCTCGATACGTTGACCAGAGACCCTGGAGCCAGGCCCCGTCGCGTCATGTCGGCAGGATTGAGTTGCAGGCAGGGTTCACGATCATGATTACCGAGTTGGGCCACCCGTCCTGTACGGGTCATGGTATGCCACTGATCGCGCAAACGACCGCTGGTGAGGTGAAAGGGATAACGCGCATTGCAACGCTCCGCAGTGAGCGAGGTGACTGGAACCACAAAATGGGCGCGACCATTGGCAGTGGCAAAACGGTGGTCGCCATAGAGTCGTACGCGATCCTGGGTGGCTCCCTGAGGAAAAGGCCAGCGTTGCGGTCCCCGTAGGTCGAGCAGGTCGTAACTCAAGCCGGTAATGTCGAGGTCTCGACCTGCTGTGGTGCGGCAATGCTCCTCGAAAATTTCGCGAGGATGTTCATAGGGAAACAGGCGTTCGGCTTCTTCACTGCGTCCCAATTCGCGTCCAAGGACGAGGGCGAAATCACGACCGATGCGCCAATCGGCACGACTGTCGCCAGGTTGGGCCAAGGCGGGTCTGACATGGGTGATACAGCGTTCGGAATTGGTGACCGTACCTTCCTTTTCGCCCCAGGTGCAGGCAGGCAGCAGTAAGTCGGCATAGGCGGTGGTTTCGGTATGGGCATACGCATCCTGCACCACCACCAGTTTACAATTGGTCAATGCCTCCCGAACCAAGGTTTGGTCGGGCATCGAGTGGGCAGGGTTGGTACAAACGATCCACAACGCTTTGACCTGGCCTGCTCGCGCGGCCTCGAACAACTCTACAGCCGAGAAACCTGGCTGGTCGGGTACCGAGGGAACTCCCCACAGTTGGGCCACTTCTGCACGATGTTGGGGATTGGCGAGATCGCGATGGGCTGACAGAAGGTTGGAGAGTCCCCCGACCTCTCGTCCCCCCATGGCGTTGGGTTGTCCGGTCAGGGAAAAAGGCCCGCATCCCGGCTTGCCGATCTTGCCGGTTGCCAGGGACAAGGCGATCAGGGCTGTGCCGTTATGGGTGCCGTGATGTGATTGATTGAGCCCCTGACACCATAAACTCAAGGGGGCCACGGATTTTCCCCACCAACGCGCTGCCTTGATGATGTCTTCCGCAGAGATCCCACAAATGTCAGCGGCGATGGCAGGGGTGATTTCGGCGACATGCTGGCGTAGAACTTCGAAACCGTCGGTATGGTCGCGGATGAAATCATGATCCAGTAATCCCTCCCAGATCAGCACATGAAGCATGGCGTTATAGAGCCAGATATCCGTACCGGGCAAGATTGCCAGGTGCAAATCGGCCGCTGCGGCGGTCTCGGTGCGCCGCGGATCCACCACGATGGTGCGCCGGCCGGGTTGCTTTTCGCGCGCATCCTCGATGCGGCGATAAAGCACAGGATGAGCGTAGGCCATGTTGCTACCGGCGATTAACAGGCAGTCGCTCAACTCCAGATCTTCATAACTGCAAGGCGGAGCATCGGCCCCCAAGGTCTCCTTGTAGGCGACTACGGCGCTCGACATGCATAGCCGCGAATTGGTATCGACATTGTTGGTCCCGATCAGACCCTTGGCAAGTTTGTTGAAAATATAGTAGTCCTCTGTCAGCAGTTGACCGGACAGGTAAAAGCCGACAGCATCGGGGCCATGGTCACGGATGATCTGGCCGAATTGGCGGGCAACCCTGTCGAGTGCCTCGGGCCAGGTCAAGGGGATGGGCGATCGAGTGCGATCGGGACGCCATTCGGGGGTGAGAAGACGGCCTTCGGGTCGAACCGACTGGAGCAAGGTGGCTCCTTTGGTACAAAGCCGTCCATAATTGGCCGGATGGTTCGGATCGCCGATGACCTGACGCAATCCACTGTCATCATGCTCGATCAAAACGCCGCAACCGACGCCACAATAGGGGCAAGTGGCGGCGGTGCTGCGTACGGAAGAAGGGCTCACCATCATATCCGCAGTGTGCGGATGCGTTATATTCATCGTAATCCCGTCGGAAGTCTGGAAAAAAAATAGTAGAGGGCGACCAGATTGCCGAGTAGTGACAATCCCGCAAAAATCTTCAACGTCAAGGCAGGATGACGTTCTATCAGAGGGATGGGACGGGGGCGAGTCAAGGGGCGATGGGCCCCACGCTCAAGGGCGATCAAGAATTCATCGGCAGTTTCAAAACGGTTTCCGGGATGAGGGGCGCAGGCCATCAGCAGGATGTTTTCCAGCCATTCCGGAGTATCCGGACGATACCGGGTGGGAGGCACAGGGAGGCCGAAATGAGGGTGTTGAAAGGGTTCGATCTCGCCGTATGGGTATTTTCGGGTCAGCAAGTTATAGAGCGTCACGCCGGCGGCGTAGAGGTCGCTCGACTCGCTACAGGGCGTTCCGGTGAACAGTTCCGGAGCCATATAGGAGGGAGTGCCCGGGTTATTGATTTCAGATAGCGGGTTGCCTTCTGAAGCGGCAACGCCGAGATCCAGAATGAGCAGGTGACCTTCCGTATCGATATGGAGGTTGTCTGGCTTGACGTCGCGATGCAGGATTCCGAGACGGTGGAGATACCCCAACCCCTTGATCAGACCAAATCCCAGATTCATGATTTCTTCCGGATCGAAGCGATGACCCCGTTGCAGGCGCGATGCAAGGGTCTCGCCCTCATGCCAGGTCATCAGATAGTAGAGGTGGCTACGCTCAGGGTGACTGACCACCTGCGGAAAGGCGTGGTTGACTACCCGTCGCGCCAACCATTCTTCGTGACTGAGTGCAGCCCTTGCCTCATCGCCACTCCCGCTTTGGAGCGTCTTGAGAACCAGCTTTTCCGGACCCTGGAGCGTCGGGCGCGATACTTGATAGAGCAGGGTGACCCGTGATCGATGAAGCAATGCCTCGACAGTGAGCCCATCAAGGGTCTGGCCAATACCCAGGGTTGGTGGCAGGGGTCGTTGCAAGGCGGTTTCCAGCCAATGATCGAGGCCGGGACCCGGAACTGACGTGATAGCGATCACCAGGCAACTGCAATTATCGTGACTCCCCAAGGTCTCTGCCTGATCGGCAAGAGCATCGGCGGCGCCTTGAGGATCCGGATTGCGCGCCAGGAGATCCTCGATTCGGGCTTTGGGCAACACGCTCCAGGCCCCATCGGTCGCCAGCAGGATGCGATCTCCTGGTTGAGTTTCACCCTCCAGATGATCCAGTTTGAAATGTTCGTCGAGACCAATGGCACGACTCAATACGTTGGTTAGTTCGGGATGAGGCCAGACATGATCTTCCGTCAGTTGGGTGAGTTGTCCGTTACGCCACAGATAGGCTCGAGAGTCACCCACATGAGTCAAATGAAAGCGATTGCCACGCAGGACCACGGCAGTCAGAGTGGTGGCCATCCCGGCATATTCCCGACAACGCCGTCCCTGCGCCACCAGCCAGCGGTTGGTGGCATTCAGCACCAAATCCAGGGAACGACCCACCCCCAGAGTTTCTGGCGTGGAGTAATAGTCCGACAACAGGCTCCGCACTGAGAACTCGGCGGCCTCCCGACCCAGGGCATGACCCCCGACACCATCCGCGATGGCAAACAGTGCTCCCTTTTGTTCCAGGGTTTCACCCTGAGGAAGGGTCGACCCGAGGAAGTCCTGGTTGTCGGCGCGACCACCGATGCGACTGGTTCCGCCCACCGTAACCTCGAGTTGAGATCGGCATGGCCCCAAGTTTTCTTTGAAATTTTTCATGTCGTGACCTGACTCAGATCCTCGCATCGGTCAGATGACTGGCTCCCCAAGTGGTGCGCCAGCGGCTCTTGACCCTGCTGATGCCGGCCAGTGCCAACAGGGCCAGGGTAGCGAAGACCAGAAACCCCACCTGATAACTGCCCGTCATTTGACGCGAGTAACCCAGGGATGATGCCAGATAAAAGCCGCCTACCCCCCCCGCCATTCCAACCAGTCCGGTCATTACCCCGATTTCCTTGCGAAAGCGCTGGGGGACCAACTGGAAGACTGCCCCATTGCCCATCCCCAGGGCCAGCATGGCGATGACAAAGATGACCAGGGCCACCCAGGCATGGGGCGGCCCAAAACTGACGATGAACAAAGTCAGAGCGGCAATTCCGTACATGACGGTGAGGGTTTTGATACCCCCCACCCGATCTGCTACGTTCCCTCCCAAGGGGCGCACCAGAGATCCTGCAAATACGCAGGCAGCAGTAAACAGACCGGCGGTTTTTGGATCAAGGCCATATTGGGTATTGAAATAGATGACCAACGAGGAGGCAAGGCCAACGAATCCGCCAAAGGTCACGCTATAAAAGAACATGAACCACCAAGCGTCCTGATCCTTGAGAACAGTTAGGTATTGGGTCAAAGTTTTTGGGGGAGGAGGATTGGGCGCATCCCGTGCCAGCGCAATAAACAGCATGAACACCACGGCAAGCGGAATCAGGGCCAGGCCAAATACAGTGTTCCAACCAAAGAGGGCAGCCAGACCTGGTGCAAAGAGTGCAGCCAGGGCAGTGCCGGAATTCCCGGCACCGGCAATTCCCATGGCCGTACCCTGATATGCAGGAGGATACCAGCGCGATGCCAGAGGCAGGGCGGCGGCAAAGGAGGCCCCAGCCACACCCAGCAATATTCCCAGGATCAGTACTTCCTGATAGGAGTGGATGCCGTGGAGCCATGCGAAGCCAAGGCCCGTCAGAACCAGAATCTGGCCGATGATGCCGGCTTTGCGCGGTGAAAGATGATCCACCAGAAG
Source organism: Pseudomonadota bacterium (assembly GCA_021805445.1). GTDB lineage: Bacteria > Pseudomonadota > Gammaproteobacteria > Burkholderiales > Ferrovaceae > Ferrovum. The sequence continues at coordinate 39,546 of JAJZFH010000012.1, read as the reverse complement.
CCCCATCACGATCCTCAGCAAGGCACCCGAGAGTACGGGGGTGGCCACCATCAAACCCTTCTGCAGAGGGTCGAGATGGAGGTCGTTGGCAATATTGACGCCGAGGGGGCCCAGCATCACCCAGACCATGAAGGAAATATCAAAGTAGAGAAATGAAGCCAGCAATGTCGGACTATGTCCCGACTTCAAAAATATCTTTATGTCCATGTCGTCATTCCATTGACCAAACCAACCGATTAACAGTAAATCCGTTTCATCGCAGCAAAAGTTAGTGCGAGTCGGGTCCTGACTCCAGGCTGATCCAACCGTCCTCCAGATGCACGGGAATAGTCGCGGTACAGCCCACATCGGGTTCCTGTGCTTGTCCATCGACCAAACCAATCTTCCAGCCATGGAGTGGGCAGGTGACATGGGTGTTCGTGACCAGTCCTTGGGAAAGCGGTCCCTGTTTGTGGGGACATTGGTCCAGCAGGGCAAACACTTGGTCCTCTGCCGTGCGGAACAGGGCGATATTGGGGGAAGTTTCACGCTCAACCACACGCGCACCGAGACGGGGAATCTCATCCAGAGTGCAAATTCTTTTCCATTGGGTCATGGCAACCTCCGGTTTTTAAAAGGACATCACTTCGAATTCCTTCAGATGCGACGGACTGGCGGCGATCTCCGTCCATGGATCACTCGCATTCTGAAGGGCGAACAGAAGACGTTCGTAAAGGGTTCGTCGTTGTTCGAGATCTTCCACCACCTGTTGTTTCACGAAGTCGAGACCGACCCGCTCGACCCAGTGCACGGTACGATCGAGGTAGCGCGCTTGCTCTCGATAGAGTTGGAGAAAGGCACCCACCACTTCCAGGACTTCATCGTCACTGGCGATCTTGCAGAGAAACTGGGCGACCACGGTCTTGATCCCGCCGTTGCCAGCGACATAGATTTCATGACCCGAGTCCACTCCGATGATGCCCACATCCTTGATGCCGGATTCGGCACAGTTGCGCGGGCAACCGGAGACCGCCAACTTGACTTTGTGAGGGCTCCACATTCCAAACAGCATTTTTTCCAGGCGCACACCCAAGGCCATGGAACGTTGGGTACCAAAACGACAATGCTCGGAACCGACGCAAGTTTTAACGGTGCGCAAACTTTTTCCATAGGCATGGCCGGAGACCAAGCCGCTCTCTGCCAGATCGGCCCACATGTGCGGCAGGTCTTTCTTTTTGACGCCGAGCAGGTCGATCCGTTGGCCGCCGGTGATCTTGAGGGTGGGCACGGCATATTTCTCGGCAGCATTTGCAATGGCGCGCAGTTCGGTCGGCGTGGTCAACCCGCCCCATAGCCGGGGAACTACAGAGAAAGTGCCATCCTTCTGGATATTGGCGTGAACCCGCTCATTGATGAAGCGACTCTGGGGGTCGTCTTTTGCCTCATGGGGCCAACTGGAAATCAGGTAATAATTGAGTGCCGGACGGCAAGTGGCACAGCCGTTAGGGGTTTTCCACACCAGAAAGGCCATGACCTGAGGGATGGTGAGCAGATGTTCCTCGCGAATCGCCTTGCGAACCTCCTCATGGGTGTGGTCGGTACAGCCACAGAGCGCTTTACGCAATCCTTCGGTGGGCTGATAGGCTCCGCCCACGGTAGAGGCCAGCAATTGTTCCACCAGACCGGTACAAGACCCGCAGGAACTGGACGCCTTGGTATGCTGGCGCACCTCTTCAAGAGTAAACAGCCCTTTTTCCTTGATCGTCTTGACAATGGTTCCTTTGCAGACACCATTGCAACCGCAGATTTCCGCATGATCGGGAAGGCTGGCTGCTTGGGTTTCACCTTTATGGCCGCTGTCACCCAGGTGGTGCTGGCCGAACAGCAGATGGGGGCGCAATTCTGTGATTTTCCGGGCATCCTTGAGCAGTTGCATGTACCAGGCACTGTCGGCGGTGTCGCCATAGAGGACGGCTCCCACCAGTTGGTCGCCCTCGAGTACCAGTTTTTTGTAGATCCCTGCGGCAGGATCGGAAAGCACGATGTCTTCGCTGTCATCGGTTCCCATGAACTGACCAGCGGAGAACAGATCGATGCCCGTCACCTTGAGTTTGGTCGAGGTCACGGAGCCTTTATAGCGCGCAATGCCATATTCGGCCAAGTGATTGGCAACAACTTTGGCCTGTTCGAAAAGTGGAGCGACCAGTCCGTAGGCAATGCCGCGATGAGAAACGCATTCGCCCACGGCATAGATGCGGGGATCGAAGGTTTGCAGGGTGTCGTTGACCACGATGCCCCGGTGACAGAATAGTCCGGCCGATTCAGCCAAGGCGGTGTTTGGGCGAATTCCCACGGACATCACGACCAACTCGGTCGCGAGGGTGGTTCCATCCTTGAACCGCAGGGCACAGACCCGTCCATCCTCACCGCGTGTCAATTCGGAGGTTTCGCAGCCCAGTTTGAACTGCAACCCACGGTCCTCCAGGGATTTTTTCAGGAGTTCGGCGGCAGGGCGATCAAGTTGGCGTTCCATCAGCCAGGGCATGACGTGGACGACGGTCACGGTCATACCCCGCTGACGCAGTCCGTTGGCGGCTTCCAGTCCGAGCAAACCCCCGCCGATCACGACTGCATGGTGATAACGGGAAGTGGCTTCGATCATGGCATCGGTATCGGCGATGTCGCGATAACTCAGGACACCGGGCAAGTCATGACCGGGGATCGGCAGAATGAAGGGAGTTGAACCGGTGGCCAACAACAACCGGTCATATTTTTCGACTCGTCCATCTGCGCTGAAAACTTGACGTGAGACCCTGTCAATACGAGTGACGCGACTCGAGGTGTTCAGTTTGATACCGTGATCTTCGTACCAATTCACATCATTCAGGATGATTTCTTTGAGGGTCATTTCTCCCGCCAATACTGGCGACAGAAGAATACGATTGTAGTTGGGGTGGGGTTCCGAACCAAAAACGGTGATGTCATATTTGTCCGGAGCCAACTTGAGCAGTTCCTCCAGGGCACGAACGCCCGCCATGCCGTTGCCTACCATGACCAGTTTGGGGCGGGGATGCTCGACTGTTGGACTTGGTTGCAGGCCATCGAGGGTGGGATGGTCAGTCATCGAGGTTACTCCTGAGCAGTGATGGTGAATTGGTCGGCGTACCGTTTCGGGTCCTGACCCTCCCATACTCCGCCATCGAAAAGGCAGGAGCGGCGGAATGGATGATCGGGCACGGAGACGGCAGCAGCCTCGGCACCCTCACGGTAAAGGTCGAGCCGTTGTACCTGTTGTGCCACAGCGTGGTAGTCGGGGTGTTCCGTCAGCATTCCCCATCGCTTGTGCTGCGTCATGAACCAGAGGCCGTCGGAGAGATAGGGGTAATTGATGGCGCCATCGGCGAAGAATTTGAGCGCGTGCGAATCCTGCCATTGGTGACCCAGTCCATCCTGATATCGCCCCTGAAGTCGTGCCGAGATCAATTCTGCAGGGAGGTCGAGAAAATTCGGCTGGGCCATCAGGGCGGCGGCGATGGCCCGGTTTTCCGGGGAAGAATCAAGCCAGCGACTGGCTTCCAGGACGGCGGCAATCAAGGCACGGGCGCTGTGGGGATGGTGTTGGGCCCAAGCGGCGGTCGTGGTCAGCACCTTTTCGGGGTGATCAGGCCAGATCGACTGACTGGTTGCCACGGTGACTCCGATACCCCGTTCAACTGCCAGGGCGTTCCAGGGCTCTCCGGCGCAAAATCCCTGCATCTGGCCCGCGCTCATGCGTTCCACCATTTCCGGGGGCGGAACACTGGAAGTTTGGAGATCGCGCAAGGGGTGAATACCCCAGGCAGCCATCCAGTAATAGAGCCACAGGGCATGAGTTCCTGTGGGAAAGGTCTGGGCAAAGGTGAAGCGTTGTTTTTTGTGGGCGATGGCGTTGGCCAGGCTTTCCCCTCCGGTGATGCCGCTATCGGCCAGGGTCCGGGATAAGGTGATGGCTTGGCCATTGTGGTTGAGGTTCATGAGTACGGCCATGTCCCGTTGCAGACCACCGATTCCCAACTGGACGCCATAGACCAGGCCATAAAGGCCCTGTGCGGCGTCCAGGCTGCCATTGAGTAGTCGATCCCTGATCGAGGCCCAACTGTTTTCCCGGGACAGGCAAATTTTTATTCCATGACGACGATCGAATTGTCCCAGTGAAGCGATCACCAAACTGGCACAGTCCGTCAACGGCATGAAGCCCAAGCGAACCTCTTCGATTTCTGGTTTGTCGGTTCCTGTCAGCCAAGTATTCATGGGGTTCCCTAAAAACTCGAAAAATAAAAAAACGGCATGCGCTGCATGGGGAATACTGCCCTTCCCATTGCCGCGGACGCCGTTGTCCAAGACTCGATCTCACACCCACATCGGAACGCCGTTGTTCTGATGTCATAGGGAATTAAGCAATAGTCATGCCAAAATTTTGAATACCTGAAATAGAATCCTGGGGAAGCGCCATTGGCGCATTGATTCCAGTTTACAGAAGGGTGCCAAGGAGTTTTTTATGGTAAGTCTGCAACTGTCATGGAAATAAAGCGCACGGAAATGGTGCGACTTTCCTCAAAACAGGCTGTTTTGGTGCGGTTTTAGAACTTCAAAACAGCAATGAGGCGCTGTCGATCAGGTCCTGGGCCACTTGGGCAATCGTCTTGCCCCGTGTCATGGCCAGTTTTCGCAGGGAAACGTAGGCTGCATCCTCCTCGAGGTGACGCTGTTTCATCAGGATCCCCTTGGCTTTATCGATGATTTTGCGTTCATCCAGTTTTTGGGTCGCACGGGCGAGTTCGCTCTTCAGTCCTTGCATCATTTCAAAACGGGCACAGGCGATGTCAATGACCGGTTTGAGTCGGGAAGTGTCCAGTTCATCGACAACATAGGTGGAGACCCCGGCTTGAATCACCCGGTGGATTGTCTCGCTATCGTCATCGGAACCAAACAGGATGACTGGGCGCGGAGCGGTGCGATCCATCACCGCGAGGTGTTCCAGGGTGTCGCGACGGGGGGAATCCGTATCGATCAGGATGATATCCGGCTTGAACTGTGAGACCTTGTCTGGAAGATTCTCGGAGGAAGGCAAGACAGCGGCGACCTGATAGCCTGCACGGGCAAGTTGTTCGCAGATGTCGGCAGTGGGTTGTTGATGTTCGTCGATAATGAGAATTTTGAGCATGACGCCAAAAGGATAAGCAATGACCATGCCATTTCCTTGTCCTGGGAGAGGAGGTAAGATAGCCGTCTCTCAATCATCACGATTCACCCAATCCAATGATCCTTTCCATTCAAACCACGGACTTCGATGTTGGCGCCGAAATCCAACAACTACGGAGATTCTGTCCGGGAGCCGGGGCCTTGGTCAGTTTCCTGGGAACGGTACGTGACATGAGCGAAGAAGCCGCCCTTACTCAATTGTGGATAGAGCATTATCCCGGCATGACGGAGAAGTCTCTCGAGGCGATCCTGGAAGAAGCACGCTTACGCTGGCCCCTGTTGGGTGTGCGAGTCATTCATCGGGTCGGGGCGCTGGCCCCAGGCGATGCCATCGTGCTGGTGATCGTGGCCAGCGCCCATCGGGGCCCGGCCTTTGAAGCTTGCGAGTTCATTATGGATTACCTCAAGACACGGGCCATGTTTTGGAAAAAAGAACGATTTCCCGAAAAGGAGGGATGGGTCGACGCCCGCACAAGCGATGAACGGATTGCACAGCGCTGGCGAAAGGATCTTCCGTCAGAGCCCGAGGCAACTTGACCCGTTCGATACGTCCATACCCGCAAACCACGGGGTTACGAGAGGCACCTTTGATGCAACTGGTGTACCATTCCCGGCAATGATCAGCCCCCATCGATGATTTTGCGATTTTCCAGAGGCGGCACTTCGTCCCCACATTTCGAAAACGATACTCATGACTCAATCCTTTACCCATCTCGATGATCGAGGCCAAGCTCAAATGGTCGACATTGCGAACAAGAGCGAAACCCGGCGGGTTGCCCGGGCCAGTGGGCGAATCCGCATGCAACCGCAGACCCTGCAAGCCTTTCTCGAGGTCACCTTGAAGAAGGGCGATGCCTTGAGCGTGGCCAGAATCGCTGCATTGATGGCGGCGAAACGGACCTCTGACCTGATTCCCCTTTGCCATCCACTGTCACTGACCCATACCCAAGTGGACTTCATTCACAACAGGGAGGAAGCGTGGTTGGAATGTATTGTCACTACCGAAACCGTCGGACGTACCGGGGTGGAAATGGAAGCCTTGACCGCCGTCAGTGTTGCCCTGCTGACATTGTATGACATGGGTAAAGGACTGGATCGCGGTATGATCATCGGAGACATTCGCTTGCTGGAAAAATCGGGAGGATATTCCGGTGATTGGCACAATGCATGAGAGTCACGATGTCTGCGCGTTACTCTTGGCAGGAGGGCAGGGACGACGTATGGGGGGGCAGGACAAGGGGCTGTTGAATTTGGGGAGGTATCCCCTGGTGGTTCATGCCAGGGAAAGAATTCGTCCCCAAGTCACGGAGATTTTGCTCAGTGCCAACCGCAACCATGATCTCTATCGGGGTTGGGGATTTTCCGTCATCGCAGATGAAGAGGAATACCTGGGAACAGGCCCTCTGGCAGGCCTGTATGCCGGTCTGGCCCACGCGACTTCATCTTTGGTCCTGACACTTCCCTGCGACACCCCGTTTTTCCCGGACACACTTCTTCATCGCTTGTTCCAGGCTCTTTCAACCCGAGATGCCGAAATCGTTTTTCCGGTATCAGGGGGGCACAGTCATCAGGCTTTTTTGCTGTGTCGCACCCACCTGAAGGATTCACTGAAAAAATATCTGGACAGTGGTCAGCATCAAGTACTGGGATGGGTGCAAAGTCATCGCCATGTAGCGGTGAGTTTTCCTGACGGTGACGATTTCTTCAATGTCAATACCCCGGAGGAATTGGCAAGAGCAGAAGCACATCATGCTGAAATGTCCAGATGATGGTCAAATCACCGGATCGTTTCGACTTGTGGGCAGGATTGTATTTATTGGGGTGACGGATGGGGCTCGAACCCACGACAACCGGAATCACAATCCGGGACTCTACCAACTGAGCTACCGCCACCACTGCTTGAAGAAGCAAGCCGCGATTGTAGCATGCTGTCTCGGGGTTTGCTAGTCTCCGGATATTTCCGGATATTTCAAATGTGACACTAAAATTACTTGGATGGCAACTATGATCGGTATACTACTTATCAGTAGCCTCTCTGGCCGGAGCCGGGTGGGCGTAATGGGCGCAGAGCAACGGCTGAGATCCAAGAAGGCCGATGTTGAGGGGCTCAGAGAAAAGTTGCATGATGCCACGACCAATGGTGAAGGATACCAACGCAAAAGGAAAGAATCATGAGCAAAACACAGCAGGGCAATAAAGAAACCAAGAAGCAGCCGACGATGACGCCCAAAGAGAAGAAACAGGCCAAACAGGCCAAGAAGAATTCCAGCGGTACGGGAGGCATCATCGTTCCCCACTGAAATCACCGGTGGCCGGTCAGGAAATATATGGATGGAGGAGTGCCATAACGAGCGTACGTTGCGGTGCGCGCAGAAGTGGAGAGGGAATGCGTGATACCTTGATGCATCACTAGGTTATTCTGGAGAGTGTCATCGCCACAAAAAAATCGGAGTTCTTATTCCCCTGCGTAAAAAACGCCCTGAACAACGCATTGGATACGGACTTGTTGCGCGCGGAGTTGTTCAGCATCGAACAACTGAAACAACATGCGGTGATGCTGGCCGGTCAGCATCCCGTCGATCCAAGTCCGGGGCCGGATCGCCTCTTACCCCGCTTGGCCGATAATGCGCAGGTGTTGCATGCGGCTTATGACGTAGTCACTGCGGGAGGTACACAGACAGAGCAGCGGACGAAATCTGCAGAGCTTTGGTTGCTTGACAATTTCCATCTTATCGAACAACAGATCATTCTGGCGCGAAGACACTTGCCGAGTGGTTATGGCAGACAATTACCGCGCCTGCAATATGGAAAATTGGCGGGATTCCCGCGTGTCTACGATCTCGCGTCTGAGTTGATTGCCCATCGGGATGCCCGCATCGATAGTGATAATGTCAGTGCCTATATCCAGGCTTACCAGACCATTACGCCATTAACGCTGGGCGAATTGTGGGCTTTCCCGATCATGCTGCAATTGGCGCTGCTGGAAAACTTGCGCCGCGCCGGTTTGCACGTTGCTTGCCGACGGGAAGAGCGCAATGCCGCCATTGGCTGGGCAGACCGCATGCTCGCGGCAGCGGAAAAAAACCCGAAGCAACTGATCACGTTACTTGCGGAATTTGCCGATGCGGATATGCCGTTGACGGCGTCCTTTGTAGAGGAGTTTTACGCCAGACTGCAGACCTATGGTCCAACTATGGCTTTTGTGCAAACCTGGGTCGAACAAAAATTGCTCGAACAGGGGATAACGGCAACGCAGTTATCCGAGGTGTCCGCAAGAAGGTCCGCCGCCAACCAGATATCCATGGCCAACAGCATCAGCAGCTTGCGCTTCCTGGCGACGGCGGACTGGCGCCACCACGTCGAAGCGCTCAGTGTTGTCGAACAGCTTCTCCGCCAGGATCCCATGGGGATACACGCCGAACAGGATTTCGCGACTCGTGATGGCTACCGCCACGCTATTGAGGATATTGCGCGGAGCAGTGGGCGTGATGAGTTGGCAGTGGCCCAGGAGGCGATCGTGCTCGCTCAGGCTGCCGTGCAGCGAGCGGGTATCGGAGATCGATCGGCGCATGTCGGATATTACCTGTTGGATCGCGGCCGGCAGCAGCTTGATCGCGCTATGGGCTGTCGTTTTGAGTGGAAATCAGCGGCCAGGCAAATGAGTGGTCGTCTCCGTCTTTCTCTGTATATCAGCACTATCCTGCTGCTGACGGCTTCGATCAGTCTGGTTTTGTACTTCCCCCTCGCGGAGATCAGCCTGACGGCTTGGCACTTCTGGTGGCTCGGCATCCTCGGCATGGTGAGTATTTCGGCTTTGGCCGTTTCCCTGGTAAATCGCCTGGTCCCCCTCATTATGGCGCCCCGTGCCCTGCCACAGATGGATTTTTCGCACGGCGTCCCCGATGCACATCGCAGCATGGTCGTCGTCCCGACGCTGCTGAGTACGCCACAGGAAATTGACGCGTTGCTGGAGGCCCAGGAAATCCGCTACCTGGGAAACCGCGATCGCAATATATATTTTGCGTTACTGACGGATTTCCGTGATGCGCCTGAACAGACCAGCCCGGAAGATGCCTCTTTAATCGACTACGCACGTGCCGCCATCCAGGCCCTCAATGCGCGCTATGGCGATGACCGGCATTGCCTGTTTTATTGGTTTCACCGGCCACGATTATGGAACCCGTTTGAACAGGTGTGGATGGGCTACGAACGTAAACGCGGCAAATTGGAACAATTTAATGCCGTGCTGAGAGGCGCCGAGGCGTCGATATTTTCAGAGCAGGTCGGCGATATGGCCCTCCTTGGCAGCATCCGTTATGTCATCACGCTGGATACCGACACCCAATTACCCCGTGACACCGCGCGGGCACTCATCGGCCATATCGCGCACCCGCTGAACCGGGCGGTGTATGACACCGATAAGGGCCGTATCGTCGACGGCTATGCGATCATTCAGCCCCGCGTAGTGATCGATCTGACCAGCGCGGGTCAATCTCTGTTCAGCAAACTCACTGCCGGGGACTCCGGTATCGATCCCTATACGCGCGAGGTGTCCGATGTCTACCAGGATATTTTCGGAGAGGGCTCTTTCATCGGCAAGGGTATCTATGATGTGGATGCCTTTCGCCAGGCTGTCGATGGCCGTTTTCCGGAGAATCTCGTTCTCAGCCACGACTTGCTGGAGGGCGGATACGCCCGTGCAGCACTGGCGACGAATGTCATCCTGATCGAGGAATTACCTGGGAGTTTTACCGCGGAAGCCTCCCGCCGCCACCGCTGGATTCGCGGCGACTGGCAGATCGCCGGCTGGCTGCTGCCATCGGTGCCCGGTCCTCCAAGGGCCACCGGTATGCCGGTGCCGCGCCAGGCCAATCCGCTGTCCAGTTTGTCGCGGTGGAAAATCTTTGACAATCTTCGCCGCAGCCTGGTGCCACCAGCCTTGTTGTTCCTGCTGGCGGGAGGGTGGCTCTTCGATCCGGGGTTCGCCTGGTTATGGACCACATTGGTAGTCGGAATCCTCCTCCTGCCCGCCTTGCTTTCGCTCGTCATTGATCTCTTCCATAAGCCAGAAGACTTCGACTGGGCAGCACATCTCTCCTTGATTAGAGGGTCCGCAGGCCGCCCGCTGTTATCCGCGCTTCTGGTTGTCACATTTCTGCCCTATGAAGCGGTGATGAGCCTGGATGCCATCCTGCGCTCAGGGTTACGAATGCTCTTCACGCGCCGTGGCTTGTTACTCTGGCAGTTGCCCTCCTATGCGAGCCGAAATGCCTGCCATACCCTCAGCGACTTTCTTGGCGAGATCCGGAGTGCACCACTTCTCGCGATCCTCCTCGGAATGGCCTTATTAGTGGCGACAAAGTTGGGGATCAGTCCGCCTATGGCGTTACTGTTCAGCCTGCCCGTTTTGGTGTTGTGGCTGTTGTCGCCGGCGATTGCATGGCGGATCAGCCGGCCCTTGCGTTCCGGCGTTGCTGGCCTGAGTGATACACAAGCGCGCTTCCTGCGGATGTCGGCACGGCGTACCTGGCGTTTCTTTGATGACTTTGTAGGTCCTGAGGACCACTGGTTACCCCCTGATAATTTCCAGGAGTATCCTTTGACGGTCATTGCTCCGCGTACTTCCCCGACCAACATGGGCATGTCCCTGCTGGCGAACCTTGCTGCCTATGATTTTGGCTATATTTCTGCCGATGGGCTCCTTCACCTGACCGCAAACACAGTGGTGACGATGGAACGACTGGAACGCTATCACGGCCATTTTTACAACTGGTACGACACGCGCACCCTGAAAATACTGAGTCCGCAATATATCTCGGTAGTGGACAGCGGCAATCTCGGTGGTTGCCTGCTTACCCTCCAGGCCGGACTGAACGAGCTCAAAAATCATCCCGTGCTACGGAGCAACGACTTTGCGGGCTTGCAGGATACGTTGCACATCCTGGCAGAATGCATTCACGGCATTGTAGCGCCGGACCTGACTGAGAAAGTCCGCTCGCTGCAAGATGCGCTGCAGGCCACGACGCTCAACGGGCAACCCCTATCCCTGGCAGATGCTCATAAGCTGCTCGCGGACATTCAACGTGTCAGCGGGGATATCGTGAATGGGCTTCCCGTCGAGCCACCGGTGGATGGTGAATTGGCCTACTGGGCACAGGCGTTTGATCAGCAGTCCCACGCGCTGGTTGCCGATCTGAAAGACCTCATCCCTGAGCCGTGGCCGCTTGGAGATGTCCCGACGCTGGCGGAACTGGCCGTTGAAAACGCCTTTGGGACGGCAAGCACACGGACGGCAGCGGCGGAACGATTAAGCGTCATTGATCATTTGGTGGAGCGTTGTCGTGCATTAGCGGTGATGGACTTTGAATTTCTTTACGATCAGGCACGCGACCTGCTGGCGATTGGTTACGATGTCGGGGAACGCCGCCGCGATCCATCCTGTTATGACCTGCTGGCGTCGGAAGCGCGCCTCGCCAGTTTTCTGCTCATCGCCCAAGGAAAGGCTCCACAGAAACATTGGTTTTCGCTGGGCCGCTTGTTGACGAGTTACGGCGGCGACCTGTGTTTGATTTCGTGGAGCGGCTCGATGTTCGAGTACCTCATGCCCCAATTGATCATGCCGGATTATCCCGGTACGCTGCTCAACCAGACCTGCAAAGCGGCCGTATCCCGCCAAATGGAGTATGGCCGCCAACGCGCCGTGCCCTGGGGTATATCGGAGTCCTGCTATAACGCCACCGACATCCATAAAGTCTATCAATATCGGGCCTTCGGCGTCCCCGGTCTGGGTTTCCAGCGCGGCCTCGGTGATGATCTGGTCATTGCGCCCTATGCCAGCGCGCTGGCGCTGACCGTAATGCCGTCGGAGGCCTGCCACAACCTGCAGGCCCTTGCCGCCCAGGGATTTCTCGGTACCTATGGTTTTTACGAGGCGATCGATTACACGCCGTCACGTGTGACACCGGGCAAAAGTCATGTCATTGTCCGCAATTTCATGGCGCATCATCAGGGCATGAGCCTCCTGGCTTTTGCCCATGTGCTCCTCCATCAACCGATGCAGCGCCGGTTTTTGTCGGACCCCGGCATTCAGGCCACCGAATTGTTGTTGCAGGAGCATTTGCCCAAGCAAGCGGCCATATTGCATCCGCATGCTGCCGAAGTCGGCGCGGCCGCACACGCGCCCAACCCGGATAACGCCGCGATCATGCGCATATTCACGCATCCAAATACCCCCATGCCAGAGGTTCACCTCCTGTCCAATGGACGCTACCACGTCATGGCAAACAACGCTGGCAGCGGTTACAGTCGTTGTGCGGGTCTCGCCGTGAACCGCTGGCGTGAGGATATTGCCGCAGATGCCTGGGGTACTTTCATTTATCTGCGCGATCGTGATTCCGGACGCTTTTGGTCGACCACCTATCAACCTACCCGGAGCGAGGCTGATCACTATGAGGCGATTTTCGTCCAGGGGCGAGCGGAATATCGATGCCGCGACCAGATGATAGAAAGCTATATGGAGGTTGGTGTTGCGCCGGAAGATGATGTCGAGATCCGACGCGTGACGCTCACCAATAGGTCTTCGCGCGTGCGCCACATTGAGTTGACGAGTTATACCGAGGTGGTCCTCGCGCCGCTGAATGCCGACCTTGCCCACCGCGCATTCAGCAACCTGTTCGTCCAGACCGAAATTCTGGCAGAGCACAATGCCATTCTATGCAACCGCCGTCACCTCTCGTCAGACAAGCAAGTGCCGTGGATGTTTCATCTTTTTGCGGCTCCCGGAGCCGTGGCCAGTGAAGCCTCCTATGAAACGGACCGGGCACAATTTATCGGCCGTGGTCGCACGGTCGAGCATCCGCGCGTGCTCAATGGTTTGAGGCACTCTGCTTTGTCGAATACTGAGGGTTCGGTGCTGGATCCCATAGTCGCCATCCGTCGTACCCTGACTCTCGAGGTGGATGAATCGGCAACGGTGCAGATCATCTCGGGAGTTGCCGACACCCGCGAGGCCGCAATCGTCCTGCTGGAGAAGTATGGTGATCGTCACTTTGTGGAACGCGCTTTTGAAATGGCCTGGTTCCAGAGTCAGGAAGTGCTTCGTCGTCTGAACGCCAGCGAAGCCGACGCCCAGGCGTATGGCCGCCTCGCCAATTCTGTGGTCTATGCCAGTGCCCTGCGCCGCGCCGCGCCCAGCGTGATTGCCCGTAATCAGTTGGGGCAATCCAGCCTGTGGCGCTTCGGCATTTCGGGTGACTTTCCCATTGTGCTGCTGCGCATCGGTCAATTAAACCGCATTGATCTGGTGAAACAGATGCTGCAAGCGCACGCCTATTGGCGTCTGAAGGGACTGGCGGCAGATCTGGTCATCATCAACGAAGATTTTTCAGGTTACCGGGCCACGCTGCAAGACCAGATCATGGGGTTGATTCATGCCGGTCCGGAGGCACAAGTCATCGACAGGCCAGGCGGCGTATTTGTGCGCCGTGCCGAAGAACTTTCTGAAGAAGATCGCGTACTATTCCAAACCGTCGCGCGCATGGTTATTACTGACAGCGCCGAGCCCCTGCTGGAGCAAGTGGAGCGGCGGGTGTCTGTGGATCGTTTCCCGGAAAAATTAAGCCCGGCAACGCTACGCGTTGTGGAGGCGATCCAGCCGCTGCTTGCCCGTGAACGTATTTTCTTCAATGGATTAGGCGGATTCACCCCCGATGGACGTGAATACGTTATCAGTCTGGAACCCGGTCAAAGTACGCCCGCCCCTTGGGCCAATGTGATCGCCAGTCCGCACATGGGCACCGTCATCAGCGAGAGCGGCGGCGCCTATACCTGGGTCGAAAACGCCCATGAGTTCCGCCTGACCACCTGGCACAATGATCCCCTGAGCGATAGCAGTGGTGAAGCCTTCTACATCCGCGACGAAGACACTGGGGCATTTTGGTCACCCGCCCCGCTGCCAGCCTGCGGACAGTCTGGATATGTCTGTCGCCACGGTTTTGGATATAGCGTTTTTGAACACTACGAAAGTGGGATCTCCTCAGAGATGACCACCTACGTCGCTATGGACGCGCCCGTCAAGTTCGTGGTGATCAAGTTGCACAACTATTCAAAACGCGCGCGGCGGCTCTCGCTGACCGGATACTGGGAACTGGTGCTCGGCGAGTGGCGTCATGCCAATATGATGCATATCGTCACTGAAGCGGATCTGAATAACGGCGCGCTGTATGCGCACAATGACTACGGTCATGCGTGCGGGCACCGGATCGTGTTTGTCCAGACCAGCGAACGGGAGCGTACGCTCACGGGCAATCGCGCGGAGTTTATCGGCCGCAACGGCACGCTCGCCGATCCGGCGGCGCTGCACCGTAACCGCTTATCCGGCAAGACCGGAGCCTGCCTGGATCCCTGTTTCGCCATGCAAACGCAGATCGAGCTGGGCGAAGGTATGGAACGTGAGATCGTGTTTATTTTTGGTACCGCAATCAGCACGGACGAAGCACAGCAAACCATGGACCGCTTTGCCGGAAGAGAGGGTGCCCGGCAGGCCTTGGCCGGTGTACGGGAGTACTGGAACCGCACCCTGGGCACCCTATATGTGGAAACACCAGACTCTGCGCTGAATGTTTTGGCGAACGGCTGGCTGGTCTACCAGACCATCTCCAGCAGGCTCTGGGGCCGTAGCGGCACCTATCAGTCGGGCGGGGCTTACGGTTTCCGCGATCAACTACAAGACACCATGGCCCTGATCCACACTGCACCGTGGCTGGCCCGCGAGCATCTGATCCGTTGCGCAGGGCGCCAATTCCGTCAGGGCGATGTCCAGCACTGGTGGCACCCGCCCTATGGCCAGGGCGTCCGTACACATTTCTCGGACGACTATCTCTGGTTGCCTTATGCAACCTGTCGTTTTGTGATGATGACCGGGGACAGCGGCGTACTCGAGGAGCCCGTCCATTTTCTTGAAGGCCGTGAGTTGAATCCGGAGGAAGAGGCCTATTACGACCAGCCCCAGCAATCCGCTGAATCCGCCAGCCTCTATGAGCATTGCGTGCGCGCGCTTAAAAACGGATTACGGTTTGGTGCGCATGGATTGCCGCTGATGGGCTGTGGCGACTGGAATGATGGGATGAATCTGGTCGGCCGTGAGGGCCGGGGTGAAAGCGTCTGGCTCGCATGGTTCCTGATTCAGAACCTGCAACAGTTTGCGGAACTCGCGCGTAATCGGGGTGATACCGCCGTCGTTGATCTTTGTACGGAACACGCAGCCCGCTTACAGAACAGCGTAGAAAAAAATGCCTGGGACGGCGACTGGTATCGGCGTGCCTATTTTGATGACGGTACCCCCCTGGGTTCTGCCACGAATGACGAATGCCGGATAGATTCCATCAGCCAGAGCTGGGCCGTTCTTTCCGGGGCGGGCGACCCCTTGCTGGCGCGACGGGCCATGGCGGCTGTCGATGAGCATCTGGTCCGTCGCGATGCACAACTGATCCAACTACTGACCCCTCCCTTCGACCACTCAGCACTTGAACCCGGCTATATCAAAAGCTATGTGCCCGGAGTGCGAGAGAACGGCGGGCAATATACCCATGCCGCTATCTGGGCCACCATGGCTTATGCCCAAATGGGCGACAAAGCACGCGCCTGGGAATTGTTCAACATGCTCAACCCGGTCCATCACGGAAGCAGACCAGATACGATTGCACGCTATAAGGTGGAGCCCTACGTGATGTGCGCCGATATTTATGGCGCCGCACCGCACATCGGTCGTGGCGGCTGGACCTGGTACACCGGGGCAGCGGGCTGGATGTACCGATTAACGATCGAAACCTTGTTGGGCTTGTCCCTCGAAGTCGATCACCTGCGCATCACGCCCTGCGTCCCGGCGGACTGGAAGTTCTATAAGGTTCACTACCGCTACCGCGACACCCTGTACCATATCGCCGTCCATTGCGATGGCGTCCTGTCAGCGCGGGGGGCGCACCTCACCGTGGACGGTACTGAATTACCGCAAAACCGGATTCCGCTCGTGGATGATCACCGCGAGCACAATGTCGATGTCTACCTGGATTAGAAGATTAAATGATTTCATCAGAGTGGTTAATCGTTGAATCGTTCCTGCGGAGAGTTCAAACGTTGTACAGTGATTCAAGGAATTCTCGTGCTCAATAATTCTCCTCCCCTGGAACAATCAACCATCCACTCCGTTCATCCGGAGGTCGTCTCGAGTATCGACATTCGCGAGAGTGAGGGGGTGCGGACACTGCATTTCGGGTCCGACTGGGTGCAGGGAGCCATGCGGGTGGCTCGTCCTTGGGCTCTGGAATTGGAGTATACCCGTGCCATGATTTTTCCCTTGATCCTATGCGAGGACACCCCCACCCGAATCCTGTTGATTGGTTTGGGGGCTGCATCCCTGCTCAAGTATTTGTATCGCCATTGTCCGCATGCCCACTTGACGGTGGTGGAAATCGATCCGCGCGTGGTACAGGCGGCACGCCAGTTTTTCCGCATGCCGGAGGATTCGAAACGAATCACGTTGGTGGAGGGCGATGGTGCCGACTTCATGGGTCAGGTCAGCGAAACCTATGACCTGATCCTGGTGGATGGCTTTGACGCGCGTGCGCGCGCAGGACGGTTGCAAGGGGAAAGGTTTTATCGGGATTGTGGACGAGTCCTGAGCACACAGGGTTTTCTATGCGCCAATTTCTTGACCCGTCAGCGCGGCTATCGATCGGCTTTGAGTGCCTGGGGTGTCATCTTCTCGGGGCGAACCCTGCATTTTCCTACGCTGGATAGCGGCAATGGTGTGGTTTTGGCCAGTGCGGGGCCGCAGGGTCCCTGGTCTTTGGTAGAGTTGCGGGCACGCGTTCTGGCCTGGAAAAAAAACCATGCCCTGGATCTGGGTCGTATTCTCACCCGCATCGAACAACTTCAGTCCGGTGCGGGTGGAATGCTGAGATTGGGTCAGTGATCAGAGGCCGCTGTGCTGTTGGGCCACCATGCAGAAGATCACGGGGATGGAGAGCATGGTATTGAAGCGCGAAGTCAGCATGGCGATCCGGGCTGCTTTGGGTTTTTCAATGATTTCCACAGGGACGAGTCCGAGTGCTTTTTTCTGATTCGGCCAGATGATGAACCAGACATTGAAAGCCATGATGAACCCCATCCACATGCCCAATCCGATAGGCACGACTCCTTCGCGCAGCATCAGAGCCTGCATGACATATCCATTCATGGAGGCCAGTCCCAGGCCGAGGACGACGGTGGCCAGCGCTGCCCAGCGGAACCAGAAAAGGGCGGCGGGTGCGATGAACTTGGAGATGGCGGATTTTTGTTCGTCCGGTATCCTGGGCATGGAGGGAATCTGGACGAAATTGAAATACCACAGCAGACCAATCCACATGATGGCTGCGGTGACGTGCAACCAGCGGAAGGCAAAAGTCCACCAGTTATGAGAGAGTAGCAGGTCCATGTTGCCCCCTCCCATAAAGGCCAGGATCAGAGCGAGCAGGATAAATCCCGCGCTGACGGTACGACCCAAAGATTGGAAAATGGTACTCATGATGGAACTCCCAAAGTATGAAATTTTTATGACGGCTGTCTTTTTCCGTCCATTTAAGAGGGGAGAAGATACCACATCTCGTGAAAATTACGTCAAGACACGGCGGTATTTGGTAATGCAGGAGTCCCTCGGCATGGTTCAATAGTTCCTCTGCATGAAGGGGGAGGGGGATGAGAGGGAAATGGATGGGGCGCCGCCCGCAGCATGAGGATCCGCCTGACGGCACGCCCCCCATTGTCAATCCCAGGGTGATACAGGCATGGTTCGAAGTACAGGGAGCGGCGCTGGTAGAGCGTAACCGTTGGTTTCTGGTCAGTCTGATCCTGGGGTTGGGGTTGTTCTTGAGTGGAATCGCTCTGGCGCTTCTCCTTCCCTTGAAGACAGTGGTGCCCTTCGTGCTGGATCGTTCGGAAAATGGGGCTGTCGCTGTTTCCAACACCCGTGTACAGGTCTATCACCCGGCGGAGTCTGAAAAACGTTACTTTCTGGCACAGTGGGTGCGTCAGTTACTGACGCTCGACCCGCACCTGACGCCCACCTACCTGGCAGAGGCTTACCAATTGACACGAGGCAAAGCAACGGTGGAATTCACCGACTGGGTGCAGCGCAACCAGCCGATGGTCGAGTTGCGCAAAGACCCCACTTTGACGCGTACCGTGGCCGTGTCCAGCGTATCCCTCATCGAGGACGAAGCGGCCCTGTTGCGTGTCGTGACGGAACGGCGTAATGGCGGAAACCCCATGGCACGGCGCGAGAAATTCGTTTTGACCTTGCACTTTGCCGTGGTGGCTCCCGAGCGTGAGGAAGAAGTCCTGAAAAACCCTGCGGGGCTATTCATCACGCACTTTTTGGTGAATACGGATTTGGAGCAATGAATGAACGACCTGCTCCTCAGGAATCTCGGCTTCTTTGCGGCGGTAGCAAAGCGCATGTTCCCAGGGTATGGCGTGAGGGCGACGGGTTGGGCAAGGGCAGGGTGGTATCTTTGTGCTTCGCTCTGGACTCAAGTAGCGGTTTCCGAGCCTGTATCGCCCTCCCGTACGCAGGTGCAAGTCTATGATTCTGAAGTTCCAACGGAAATTCTCACTGTCCCTGGAGTGCCTACGGACCTGCAGTTGGCTCCCCATGAAAAAATCACGGGATTGGCTTTGGGGGATACCTTGCAATGGCGTGTGGAGGAATTGCCCGGTCATCTTTTTCTCAAGCCGTTGCGTCCTGACCTTTTCACGGCGGGGACCTTGGTAACCAACTTGCGCGTCTACTCCCTGGTTCTGCGCAGTACCACGCCCCAAGGCCCATGGGTCATGCGGGTACGCTGGATCCTGGACGAAGAAAAATCCCTATCTCCTTCATCTTCATCGGGAAAAATGATTCATCCATTTTCTCTGACGCCTCAGCGCGTGCATACCCATTACACGATCAAGGGAGATGCGGAATTTCGTCCTATGGAAGTGTTTGACGATGGACGTTTCACCTGGATCGACATGGGTCACCCCCAGGTGCTTCCTGCCGTCTTCATGATTGATGCCGAGGGTTCCCGACTGGTCAATTACCTTCTTCACCCCCCATATTTCGTGGTGCAACGCCTGATGCCACATTTTCTGCTCAAGTTGGGCGGAACCGAGGTTGAAGTGATCAATTCCGACTACGGCAAGTCTTCTGGCGTGCAGGGAGAGGGGCCAGAGCAACGACCATGAAGGAAGGAGGATCAATGGGTGCGGTGCAGTCCGGCATGAAAAAAGTCGTCCGGCCAAGTTCAGACATCGAGTCTTCGTCTGGCGCGGAAGACCTTCCTGGTCCCTGGGAAGAAGCACAGGAATGGACGGGAGTGCCGCCGGGCAAGGTGCATCGCCATTTGCACTGGTGGGTGGCCGCAGGATTGGGACTGGCGGTGGTGCTGGGGTTTGGGGTTCAGGTTTTGGTCGGTCGGGTACGGGCAGCCTCGCCTTCACCCGATGCCCAGGCGGTGGTTCTGGGACAGGCGCCGGCTGTCAGTGCCTTGCAGCATGAGTTGGTACGTGAACAGATGGCCGACCCTGGACCGCCTCCGCCGCTGGCGGATGAAGCTGGAGAAAAAGCTCATCAGGCCGAGCAGGAACGCCAGCATCAGAGGGAGTTGGCCCGTGCCCAGCAGGCAGCACAGATTGCGGCCAGTCCAATTTTGGCCATCGGGGGGCCAGTGGCTCAACCAGTTCCACTTTCAACCCCTGCACCGGGCAGTTTCCCGCCACCTGCAGATTCCGGTTCGGGGATGGGCATGCTTCCAGGGAGCGCATCAGTCCCCCCCAACCTTCCTTCACTCGGGTTGGGCCTCAATGGAGTGGGGGCCTTACCCTCCCTGCCGGGGATGGTGGCTTCGCCCTGGAATCCGACCCCGACCATACCGGGAACAGCGCCTCAAACTCCTCCGGCAACAGTGCGTTCACGTCAGAACACGACCCCTCTCGAACCGATTCAGCCGGCCAATCATGCCCTCGTGCTGGAGGGCACAGTCATGCCGGCGGTCTTGATCACCCAGATCGACAGTGACCTGCCCGGATTGATCACGGCCCAGATTACGGAGGATGTCTACGATTCCATCGACGGAACCCTGCTGGCCGTTCCCAAGGGCAGTCGACTGATCGGGCAGTTTGCGGCACGCCTCTTGCCCGGGCAGGAGCGTTTGATGGCCTCTTTTCATCGCCTCATTCTGCCCAGCGGGGTGAGTTTTCAACTGGAGGATATGGTTGCTTCAGATGCTCAGGGGCAGTCAGGAATGCAGGATGAGGTGGATAATCGATTCTGGAAACGCCTGGGGGGGCAGTTCATGACGGCCGGACTGGCCCAGATCATCGCCCAGCCTACGGGAGGAGTGACCGTGCTGGGGGGCATGGGCAATAACTTGACCACGGATGCGGCGGGTCAGATTCTGGTCAATACTGCCAGTATCGGTTTTGCCGGACAAGCCGCCATCGGTCCGGTGATCATCATCAAGAAGGGCTATCCTTTTTCCTTGTTGGTAAACCGCGATATGGACTTTGCTTCCTTGGCTTCTTCTCCGGCGGAAATGTCGGGGGCTTCCCTCAAGCCCTGAGGGGAAAGGGTTTCAACGGTGGCGTGACATCGCCGTTCTGGGCGCGCTGGCGCAACGCATGGTCGATCAACACGAGGGCCATCATGGCTTCCACGATGGGCGTGGCACGAATGCCGACACAGGGATCATGACGTCCGGTGGTCTGAACTTCCACGGTTTGCCCCAGGCTGTCAAGGGAACGACGAGGCAGGCGAATACTCGAAGTGGGTTTGATGGCCAAGTGGGCAATGAGATCCTGTCCCGTGGATATTCCGCCCAGAATCCCGCCGGCATGATTGCTTTGAAACCCGTCCGGGGTCATTTCATCACCGTGTTCCGTGCCGCGCTGGGTCACCACGGCAAACCCATCACCAATTTCCACGCCTTTCACGGCATTGATGGACATGAGCGCATGGGCAATGTCCGCATCCAGACGGTCAAAGACGGGTTCCCCCCATCCTGGGGGCAAACCGCTGACCACCACGCTGAGACGCGCCCCCACGGAGTCTCCTGACTTGCGCAGATCATCCATGAACGATTCCAGTTGGGGGATGAGATCCGGGTCCGGGCAAAAAAACGGATTTTGGTCGATGGCGGTCCAGTCTTTGACGGTGATGGGAATGGGCCCCAGTTGGGACAGGTATCCACGAATGGTGACGCCGTAACGCTGGGTCAGCCATTTCCGGGCAACGGCGCCAGCGGCCACACGTGCCGCCGTTTCCCGGGCAGAGGAACGGCCGCCGCCGCGATGATCACGCAGCCCGTATTTCTGCAGATAGGTGTAATCGGCGTGGCCAGGCCGGAACTGTTGGGCGATTTTATCGTAATCACGACTGCGCTGGTCTTCGTTGTGAATCACGAGAGCAATGGGCGTACCCGTAGTGACCCCTTCGAAGACACCGGACAGGATCTGTACCTGATCCGTTTCGCGACGTTGGGTGACATGACGGGAAGTACCAGGTTTGCGTCGATCCAGGTCGGGTTGGATGTCGGCTGCGCTGAGGGGCAGTCCGGGTGGGCACCCGTCGATCACGGCACCCAGTGCGGGGCCGTGGCTTTCCCCAAAGGTCGTGACACAAAACATTCGCCCCCATGTATTACCGGCCATACCCGTTCCTCGCACAAAAGTTGAATCTTAGCATGGAGTTTTGCGGTGAGGTCTGCGGAATCTCCCGATTTGTGGGGATTCCGAACACCGCAGTTCGGCGGTCGGTTTCCTTCAACCTGTGCGTGTTACGCCGTATTGAGAGAAATGCAACTGGTAGTGGGCTGGGTCCGGCAATGTGATCCGTACCCGTCCTCCCACCGGCAGGGTGAGTTTGTCGCGCACGTGACCAAAGGGAAGGTTCTGCAACAGGGGAATGGGGACCAGATGTTGCAGGTAATCCACCACCTGTTCCAGGGTGTAAGGTGCTGCCGAGGCATGGGTGGGTTCGCACCGGTTGAACTGGCCCCACAGGATGGCACGCACCGAATTGAAGACGCCTGCATGGTACAACTGCATCAGGTAACGCTCGATGATGTAAGGCTCTTCATTCACTTCTTCCAGAAACAGGATGCCTTCCTCTATCCGGGGTAGATAAGGGGTCCCCACCAGGTGGGCCACCAGGGACAGGTTGCCCCCCCACAGGATTCCTTCCAGTCCGTTGTCGATCTGCTGGCGTAGGCGCATTCCAGCCGCTCCCTCATGAGCGGTGAAAGGCAGACGAATGAGGGGGGATGAGTGGGTTTCGTTTTGCAGCAGGGGTAAAAAATGGTCCTGGTGCAATGCGCTCCGATGGGGATGTCCGAAATCGGGGGCAGCCATGGGGCCTGCAAAGGTGACCAGTCCCGTCTGCGCCAGTACTGCCAGATGAAGCGCCGTGACATCACTGAAGCCGATGATGGGTTTGCGGGCCGCGGCGATGGCATCATAGTCCAGATGGGGCAGCAGGCGCGTCAAACCGTAGCCTCCGCGCGCAGCCATGAGGGCGTCCACCTTGGGATCATGGATCAGTTCGTGAAAGTCTTCCAGTCGTTCGGTATCGGTCCCCGCAAAATATTCGTGTCGGTTGTGAATATGGGTTCCTTCGCGCACGGTCCAACCGTGTTCCGAGAAATACAGGATGGCCATTTCCAAAGCCCCGGGCTCGGTCAGGAAGCCGGAAGGCGCGCATAGACCCAGGGAAGGGTTGGGTGGGAGCAAGTAGGGTAACTGTAGGTTCATGGCTCAAATATAACGTGAAATTCGTTGGCCGTCATCGGGGGGCCTGGATAATCGTTGTGCAGTCGTTCTCTGATTGTCTCGGGTTTTCTGACTTCTGGCAGTTGTGACATAATGGCCGGCTCAGTGGAGGATCTTGGTGATGACGGCTCAAACCCTTTATGACAAGTTATGGCAGGCCCATGTGGTGCGTGAAGAAAGCGATGGCACGACATTGTTGTACATCGATCGCCATCTCGTTCATGAGGTGACCAGCCCACAAGCCTTCGAGGGTTTGACTCTGGGAGAACGACCCCTATGGCGGAAGCGGAGTATCGTGGCTACTGCGGATCATAATACGCCGACGGTCACCCAGACGGAGATTCATGATCCCGTCTCGCGTCTGCAGGTGGAAACCTTGAGCCGGAATTGTCAGTCCTTCGGAGTAACGCTGTATCCCATGGGTGATCAGCGTCAGGGTATCGTGCATGTCATGGGGCCGGAGCAGGGGGCTACCCTGCCGGGCATGACAGTGGTTTGCGGGGATTCCCATACCAGCACGCATGGGGCTTTTGCTGCCTTGGCTTTTGGCATCGGCACCTCCGAAGTGGAACATGTCATGGCCACCCAGACTTTGGTGGCGCGCCGCTCCAGAACCCTGCGCGTCACTGTGGACGGGACTCTGGCGGAAGGCGTGACGGCCAAAGATGTGGCTCTCTACATCATTGGGCATATCGGCACTGCCGGGGGTACGGGATATGCCATCGAGTTTGCGGGGGAGGTCATCCGGGGGCTCAGCATGGAAGGACGGATGACTCTGTGCAATATGGCCATCGAAGCGGGGGCCCGAGCAGGTTTGATCGGTGCCGATGAGGTTACCTTTGCTTACCTGGAGGGGCGTCCCCATGCTCCATCCGATGCTCAGTGGGACCAGGCCGTCTCCTATTGGCGCACCCTGCACAGCGATGAGGGAGCGGCGTTCGACAAGGAAGTCACTTTGTCGGCTCAGCATATTGAACCCCTGGTGACTTGGGGAACTTCGCCTGAAATGGTGGTAAGCGTGACAGGACAGGTGCCAGATCCCCGTCTGGAAACGGATCCGGTGCGTCGTCAGAGCATGGAACGGGCCTTGAGTTACATGGGGTTGAACGCCAATACGCCCATGATCCGGATTTCCCTGGACAAGATCTTCATTGGTTCCTGTACCAATTCCCGCATCGAGGACCTGCGCGCAGCGGCGGCAGTCGTGAAGGGCAGGCATGTGGCGGCCAACATCAAATTGGCCATGGTGGTTCCAGGTTCCGGACTGGTCAAGGCGCAGGCAGAAGCCGAGGGATTGGATCGGATATTTCTTGCGGCAGGTTTTGAATGGCGCCATCCTGGCTGTTCGATGTGTCTGGGTATGAATGAGGACCGCCTCAGCCCGGGGGAGCGTTGTGCCTCCACCTCCAACCGGAATTTTGAAGGGCGCCAGGGAACGGGTGGGCGTACCCATCTGGTCAGTCCACAGATGGCCGCTGCTGCCGCCATTGCAGGACATTTTGTCGATATTCGGGAGAACTTTTGATGCGTGCCTTCGTCCCCCTGAACGGTCTCGTGGTGCCCCTCGACCGGGCCAATGTGGATACCGATGCCCTCATTCCCAAGCAATTTCTCAAATCCATTCATCGTGCCGGTTTTGGTCCCAATCTGTTTGATGCCTGGCGTTATCTGGACGAAGGTCAGCCTGGACAGGACAATCGTTTGCGTCCCCTGAATCCTGACTTTGTCCTCAACCAAGCCCGCTATCAAGGGGGGCAGATCCTCCTGGCCCGGGAGAACTTTGGTTGTGGTTCGAGCCGCGAACATGCCCCCTGGGCGCTGGATGACTATGGGTTTCGAGTGATCATCGCCCCCAGTTTTGCCGATATTTTCTTTAATAATTGCTTTAAGAATGGGTTGCTTCCTATTGTTCAAAAAGAAGAAATAGTTGAATTTCTGTTCAAGGAAGTGGGGGCGACCGAAGGCTATCGATTGAAGGTGGATTTGTCTGCGCAGACTCTGACGACTCCGGCCGGAAAGGTTTTTGAATTCAGCGTGGATGGGTTTCGTAAGGAATGCCTGCTGCGCGGGTTGGATGAAATCGGGTTGACCTTGCAACATGCCGATGAGATACGTGCCTATGAAGAACGCCGGGCCAAGCAGGAGCCTTGGGTTTTTGCCTGAATGATGGAGTGTCAGCCATTGTCGGGTTCACGAGAGATCCGGTTTAATTGTTTTGACGATTGATTATCGATAATCTATAATCGGGCTTTTCGGTTTCGGGTCTTCCTGCCATGTGGATCGTTCGTCTCGCCCTGCAGCGCCCTCATACCTTTCTGGTGATGGCGTTGCTGATCGTGCTGCTGGGGGTATTCAGCATTCGTCGCACGCCGACGGACATCCTGCCCAATATCAATATTCCGGTGGTATCGGTGGTATGGAATTATTCGGGCATGCCGCCCCAGGACATGGCCGACCACATCACGTCGTTTACCGAACGGGTGGCCACTACCACGGTCAATGACATCGAGCATATCGAGTCCCAGTCGCTGAATGGGATCGCGGTGGTGAAGTATTTCTTCCAGCCCCGGGTCAACGAGGATCTGGCCGTCGCGCAGATCACTTCCATTTCTCAGACCCTTTTGCGCCAGATGCCTCCGGGTATGACCCCTCCCTTCATTCTGGCCTACAACGCTTCCAGTGTACCGGTCATCCAGTTGGCTCTGGACAGTTCGCGCCTGACGGAAGGCCAGTTGTTCGATTTCGGGAATAACTTCATTCGTACCCAGTTGGCGACCGTGGCCGGTGCCTCTCTTCCTTACCCCTATGGTGGGCAGATGCGCCAGGTGCAGGTGGATCTGGAACCGGCGGCGTTGAGGACCTATGGTTTGTCGGCCAATGACGTGACGCGCGCCTTGTCCACCCAGAACCTGATCGTCCCGGCCGGAACGGAAAAAATTGCCCATTGGGAATACGTGGTGAAATTGAACGCCAGTTTCCCGGATATCGATCAGTTGAATGGTATTCCTTTGCGTACACCTTCCGGGGCGCTGATTCATATCCGGGATGTGGCCCATGTCTATGACGGGGCACTTCCGCAGACCAATGTGGTGAGGGTGGACGGGCATCGAGCCGTGCTGATGAGTGTGCTCAAGACCGGGTCGGCATCCACCCTGACGATCATCGACAGCATCAAGGGTCTCCTGCCCCAGGTGCGGGCAGATATGCCGCAGGGCATGCACATCCATACCACGGGAGACCAGTCTCTGTTTGTGACGGCAGCGATTGACGGGGTGGTGCGTGAAGGGTTGATCGCAGCGGCTTTGACGGGGCTCATGATCCTGCTTTTTTTGGGATCGTGGCGCAGTACCCTGATCATCACCGTTTCCATTCCTCTTTCCGTGCTGGTGTCCCTGATTGTGCTGTCCTGGTTGGGAGAGACCATCAATATCATGACCTTGGGCGGTTTGGCCCTGGCTGTGGGGATTTTGGTGGATGATGCCACAGTGGCCATCGAAAACATCAACTGGCACCTGGAGCAGGGCAAGGATACCGAAACCGCCATTCTGGATGGTGCGCGTCAGATCGCCATGCCCTCTCTGGTGTCCACCTTGGCCATCTGCATCGTCTTTATTCCCATGTTCCTGCTCACCGGGGTAGCCCATTACCTTTTCGTGCCTTTGGCAGAAGCGGTGGTATTTGCCATGTTGGCCTCCTGGATATTGTCCCGGACCCTGGTACCGACCTTGGCCAAATATTGGTTGCATCAGGAACATGGGGTGCCTGCGCGCCATCTGGGTGCTGTCATCCAGCAGCGTTTCGAGGCAGGGTTCAACCGGTTGCGGGCGGCTTATCATGTCCGTCTGGAAGGGGTATTGCGCGCCCGTCCGCGTCGCTTCATGGTGATGTTCTATGGGGTGGTGGGGTTGTCATTCCTGTTGTATCCGTGGATTGGAGAGAATTTTTTTCCGGAGGTGGATGCAGGTCAGATCAAGTTGCATTTGCGCGCCCCCAGTGGCACGCGTATCGAGGACACGACGGCCTTGTGTGACCAAGTGGAGCAAGATATCCGTCGTCATGTGGGTAAGCAGTTGGATACTCAAGTGGATGTGGTGGGGCTGCCTTACAGTGGGATCAATTTGTCCTACAGTACATCCGCACCCATCGGGCCGGGGGATGCGGACATTTTCATCACGTTGGGCAAGGGGCATGTGCCCACCCCGGAAGTGGTGCGTAACTTGAGAAAGGTATTGCACAAGGATTTTCCGACCGTTTCCTTTGCATTCCTGCCCGCAGACATCGTCAGCCAGATCCTGAATTTTGGCTTGCCTGCCCCTCTGGATGTGCAAATCTCGGGGATTCGCCTTGCGGAGAACCGGGCCTTTGCCAATCGCTTGCTGGCCCAACTGAAGAGGGTGCCGGGCGCCGTGGACCTACGCATCCAGCAGCCCTTCGACTACCCTCAGGTGGAGGTCGAGGTGAATCGTGATCTTGCCCAGACCCTGGGCTATACGGAGCAGGACATCGCCACCAACCTCATGACTTCCCTGTCAGGAAGTTTTCAGACGGCACCCAGTTTCTGGACCAACCCAAAAAATGGTGTGCAGTACAACGTGTCGGCACAGATGCCGCAATATCGTCTGCAGTCGGTGGGCGATCTGGGTCAATTGCCCATTACTGTGGCCTCGCCCATGGTGCCCCCTCAAATCCTGGCTAATCTGGCCACTTTTCGTCACGGTGTGGGGCCCGCCGTGGTCAGCCATTACAATGTGAAACCAGCCATCGATATTTTTGGGGCGGTTCAGGGCACCGATCTGGGTACGGTGGCGAAACGCATTCAGGAAATCATTCATGAAAATCAACAGTATCTGCCCAAAGGGACGCAGGTGATCGTGCGCGGACAGGTACAAACCATGCGTGACTCCTTTAGCAGTCTGGAATGGGGGCTTTTGAGCGCTATCGTGCTGGTGTATTTGCTCATCGTGGTGAACTTTCAGTCGTGGATCGACCCGCTCATCATCATTGGCGCTTTGCCTGCGGCATTGGCCGGGATCGTGTGGATGCTGTTTCTTACCCACACGACCTTGTCGGTTCCTGCTCTGACGGGAGCTGTGATGTGTATGGGGGTTGGAGCGGCCAACAGTATCCTGGTGATCAGTTTTGCCCGCGAGCGTGTGGCCGAGGGATTGTCGGCGCTCGAGGCGGCGCTCGAGGCAGGCAGTACCCGCCTGCGTCCGGTGCTGATGACGGCTTTGGCCATGGTCATCGGGATGCTGCCCATGGCTCTGGGGCTGGGAGAAGGCGGAGAGCAGAATGCGCCCTTGGGGCGTGCCGTCATCGGAGGATTGCTATTTGCCACCGTGGCGACCTTGTTCCTCGTGCCCGTATTGTTTAGTTTGATTCGTTCCGGACGCTCGATTTCCTCAAGGACCATGTCATGATTTCCTCTCGTTTCTTTGGTGGGTTGATTTTTCTGGCGGCGGTCGGGGTTGCGGCTTGGGGTATCATGAGCCGTTTGCATGCTCAAAATGCCCTGGCCCAGAATTCGATGGCAGATGCTCAATGGCAGGTGGAGGTGACTCATGCCCTGCCGGAAAATCATGTGCCCGATCTGGTTCTTCCCGGCCAATTGCAGGCCTGGACCGAAACCCCGATTTATGCCCATACCTCAGGGTACCTCAAACACTGGGCGGCGGACATCGGGCAGAAGGTCAAGGCCGGGCAAGAAATCGCCGAGATCAGTACCCCGGATATCGATGCACAGGAAGCACAGGCAGAAGCCGAGATGCGGACGGCAGAGGCCAATGAGGAACTGGCACGAGTGACGGCGCAACGGTATGCAGCCCTCCTTCCAACCAAGACCGTATCGCCCCAGGATGCAGACAATAAACGTCTGGATGCGGAAGCCAGGAAGACGGCGCTGGATGCGGCACGGGCCAATCTGGAACGACTGCATGCGCTGGATCGCTTTCGCAAGATCGTCGCTCCAGTGGACGGGATCATTACCGCACGCAACGTGGATGTGGGAACCATGATCGACAGCGGATCGGCCAATGGCAAGGCGACAGAACTGTTTCACCTGGCAGATACCCGGCGCCTGCGGGCCTATATCCCGGTTCCGGAAGATGAGGTGTCTTCCCTTCCCGCAGGTGGGTCCGTCCGCATCGAGGCACGTGCTTTTCCGGGGCGGACCTGGAACACTCAATTGGTTCGCCATGCCCAAGCCATCGATCCTATCAATCATACGGAGTTGGTGGAATTGAACCTGGGGGGCGGAACGTTGTTGCCGGGTAGTTATATAGAGGTACATTTCCCTCGCCATGCTGCGCAGCAGTCGGTTACCTTGCCTGCCAATACGTTGGTGTTTCGCGCCAGTGGGACTTCTGTGGCCGTAGTGAATGAACATCAGGTGGTGTCCTTGAAATCCGTGATCGTGGGACGGGATCTGGGTGAACGCATCGAAATTCTGGCAGGGATCAGTCCATCGGATCGGGTGGTGGTGAGTCCCCCTGATTCCTTGTCTGAGGGGGTGGTGGTCGTGACCCATGAGGTCAGTGTGCCCAGGAAAGCACCATGAAAAAGGTTCTGATGGTGTGGCTGGTCTTGGCGGGGGTATCGGGTTGCTCCTTTGCCCCCTCTTACACTCGTCCTGATTTGCCCACTGCATCCCAATACCATGAAAAAATGACGGAGGACGGGCACTGGGTGCCTTTCAAAGTCACGGAGGCCTCTCAAACTTGGTGGAAAGCCTTTCATGATCCGGTATTGGACGACCTGGAACATTCGGGGTTGGTGGCCAACCAGAATTTATTGGCGGCGTTGGCACGTCTGGACCAGGGGCGCTCATTGGCTCGGGAGCAATGGGCCAATCTGTGGCCTACGGTGGGAGCTTCGACCACGCATCAATTAACGAAAATTTCCGAACATACCATGATCTTTCCGGTACAAAACTATCCTGCATTCCAGACCAATCAGGTGCAACTGGATCTGAATTACGAACTGGATATATGGGGAGCCTTGCGCAATGCAGCCCATGCTGCCGATGCTCAGGCCCGCGCCAGTGCCGACGATCTGGCTACATTGGCCTTGTCTACGGAAGCCGAAATTGCGCTGGATTATGAATCGTTGCGCGCGCTCGATGCGGAGTTGTTTGAGACGGAACGGTTGGTGCGTAGTTGGGCAGATAACCGTACGCTGACCGCCGTTCTGGTGGCGGGTGCCGAGGCGGCGGTACCGGACCAGGCACAGGCCGATCTGAATTGGCAGATGGCACGCCAGCAACTCAATGAACTGCGTCTGCAGCGCCAGCAGATGGAACACGCCCTTGCTCTTCTGGTGGGAAGCAATCCCGAGGAATTTCATATTGCCCCAGTGAGTGACGAATTACCCCCTCCCTTGCATCCCGTACCGGGGATGCCTTCGGTCTTGTTGGAACGGCGTCCCGACGTGGTCAGTGCCGAAGAGAAAGTGAAGGCCGCCAATGCCAATATCGGGGTGGCCAAGGCTGCATGGTTTCCCGTCTTTAATTTGACAGGGTATACGGGCTATGGCAATACGGGGTATGGACCATTGCTGGTGGCCCCCAATCGTTTATGGTCATTCGGTCCCACTTTGTCGTTGCCCCTGTTTAATGGGGGGCAGATCGCGGCGGCCAATGACTTGGCACGAGCCCAGTGGGAAGAGAGCGTGGCTAATTATCGGAATACCGTGCTGGGGGCGTGGCGTGAAGTGGAAGATCAACTGGTGGCCCTGCGCGAATTGGAAACGGAAGCGGAGGCCGCGCGTGGAGCCAGCGAGGCAGCGCAGCAGGCTTTGGAACAGGCTCGTCTGAGTTTTGAGGGAGGGCTGACCAACCGCTTCGAGGTACTGCAGGCTGAGCGGGCTGTGGCCCTGGCCTTGACCGGAGCGACTCAATTGCGTTTGCGGGCTTTGGCGAGCAGTATCGTTCTGGTCAAGGCACTGGGCGGCGGGTGGTCGGATTCCCCTGATTCAGCAAAGTCTCCTGCTTCAGTGGGAGCACATTCCTGATGCCTCAACCCTTGTTGCGCCGTTGCATGAGCGACCAGATTCGTGATCGCCTGCTGGAACGTATCCTGGAGGGAACCTATGCGCCAGGACATCGTTTCGTGGAACTGGATCTGGCGGCGGAATTTCAGGTCAGCCAGAGCCCCGTTCGTGAAGCTCTGCGCGAATTGGAAGTGCTCGGTGCAGTAGAGTCCCAGCGCTACAAAGGGACCCGCGTACGCTCCCCAAATCCTGTGGAAATGGCCGAGGCCTATGTTCTGCGGGCTGTCCTGGAACAGCGTTCGGCAGAATTGGCCGTTCCCTGCCCATCTGCCGTATTGGATTCCCTGCGCGCCACTCTGGCCTCCTTGCACGAGGCGGCTCAAGATCGTGATGTGACCCGTTACAGTCGCCATGCACTCGATTTTCATCGAAGTATCGTGGTGCAGTCCGGCAATCATTTGTTTCTGGAAATCTGGGAAAATGTCCAGACGCGTGCACGCTTGCCTTTTGTGGCTCAGCATCTGGCCGCCGAATTGGACTCCTGTGCGGCCCTTCACGATCCCATTCTGGCGGCCCTCGAAAAGGGAGATGGGGCCTTGGCGGGAAGGCTGCTGCGCGCTTTCATGGAATCCTTGCTGGACAAACTGCCGCGCTGAATATTTGTCCGCACGGGTTCTGCCACCTAACGGTGGTTTTTATCTTATAATCGCGGTCTGGAGAGGTGGCAGAGTGGTCGAATGTACCTGACTCGAAATCAGGCGTAGGTATATGCCTACCGTGGGTTCGAATCCCACCCTCTCCGCCATATTTATGCAAATCACGCTAGGTGAGAAGTGTGCTTGCAATACGGTTTATTGCTGTTGAACTTGCTGTGCGTGGTCGTTGGGTGGACCTTCCATTATTGGCTCTGGGCTGCGGCGCAAATCCAGCGTCAGCGGATAATCGGGATTGCGCCCTTCGCGCCGCACGTACATAGGCCCCGGTGTATGCCCGTGATCCCAGAAACGCGCGACGCGGCGTGCTTCAGCTTCGTTGGCATTGACCGGGAAGGTATCGTAATTGCGTCCACCGGGATGAACCACATGGTAGGTGCAGCCGCCGATGGAACGTCCGCTCCAGTTGTCCACCAGATCGAACACGAGCGGCGAGTGCACGCCTATGGTCGGGTGCAGTCCCGAAGGTGGCGCCCATGCACGGTAGCGCACTGCGGCAACGTATTCACCCCGGACACCGGTACCGGTCAGGGGCAGCGGGCGACCGTTGCATGTCAGAATATGCCGGTTGTCGTTCATGTGACGCACCTTCACCTGCATGCGCTCAAGCGACGAATCAACATAGCGCGCAGTCCCCCCGGCGGCGACTTCTTCGCCCAGCACATGCCACGGTTCAATAGCCTGACGCAGTTCGATCTCAATGTTCTGATGCACGACGGTGCCAAAACGCGGAAAGCGGAATTCAAGGAATGGCGCGAACCATTCGAATTCAAAAGCGTAGCCGAAACGCTGCAAATCCAGCACGACATCCTTCATGTCCTGTGCCACGAAATGCGGCAGCATGTATCGGTCATGCAATTCGGTTCCCCAGCGGTTGAGATTGCCTGTATAGGGCGTCTGCCAGAAACGCGCAACCATCGTGCGCAACAACAGCATTTGCAAGAGCGACATCTGAGCATGCGGTGGCATTTCGAAACCGCGAAACTCGACAAGACCCAGACGGCCTGTGGCGCTGTCGGGCGAATAAAGTTTGTCGATGCAAAATTCCGCGCGGTGCGTGTTGCCTGACAGGTCAACCAGCAGGTTGCGCAGCAAGCGATCGACCAGCCAGGGTTGTGCGGACTCTATGCCTGGTTTCAAGTGTTCTGCCATCTGCTGAAAGGCGATTTCCAGTTCATACAGACTTTCGTGGCGCGCTTCATCCACGCGCGGTGCCTGACTGGTGGGGCCGATGAACAGGCCGGAAAACAAATAGGACAACGCTGGGTGGTGCTGCCAGTAAGTGATCAGGCTCATCAGCACATCCGGCCGCCGCAAACAGGGTGAATCTGCAGGTGTAGCCGCACCCAGCGTGATATGGTTGCCGCCACCTGTGCCGGTATGCCGACCATCAAGCATAAATTTTTCCGTGCCCAGCCGGCATAAACGCGCTTCCTCATAAAGCATTTCTGTATTCTCCACCAGCTGTGTCCAGCTGGAGGACGGATGGATATTGACCTCGATCACGCCAGGATCAGGCGTGATGCGAAACTCCCTGATGCGCGGATCGGCTGGCGGCGTATATCCCTCCAGTCGCAACGGAAGCTTTAGGGCAGAAGCGGTATTTTCTATTGCCGTAATCAGTGTTACAAAATCCTCCAGCAAAGGCACAGGCGGTAGAAAGATGCACAGTACGCCTTTGCGTACTTCGGCACACAAGGCTGTGTGTATGATTTCTCGAGGGTCATAGCCATCATCTGACAATGATGCTTTGTTCTTTTTCGAGGCTGGTTTTGCATCGGGTGCTTCGCTGGTCGCATCGAATGGATCGCGGCCAAATGCCTCTTCCCTGTCGGTCGTCCATGGCAAAGATGCCAGCGGCAGACGCAGGCCCAGCGGCGAATCTCCGGCGGTCAAATAAAGATGCTCGCGTCGCAATGGCCATGGACTGGAGCGAAAACCTGCTGAAGCTATGGCTTTTGCGGCGCGCTGAACGGTTTTTGGAGGCAGTGCTTTGAGCGGTAATACGTAGCCTGCGGGTTCACCCAACCCGCGCTCAATCAGCATCGCCTGCCTGCGCCGCTCATCGGTTTTTTTCAGATCGGATTTGAGCGGATCCAGATTTTCCGGCCAGCGCTGTTCCTGATCGATAATCTGAACCACATCTTCAAACGCCGTAATCACAAAATGCTCATCAAGCCCAAGTTCGCGGGCAAGGCGCTGCATGAAGCTTTGAGCATCCTTGGTCTGTTTTGTGCCGATGCCGTCAGTGGTGACAAGGAGAGTGCGGTCGCGCCAAAGCGGTTGCCCGTCAACACGCCAGTAACAACCCAGCGCCCAGCGTGGCAAAGGCTCTCCCGGGTACCACTTTCCCTGGCCGAAATGCAGCATCGCGCCCGGCGAAAAATGCCCCTGAAGACGGGTAAGCAGCTCGCCTGACAGTTCGCGCTTTTTGTCCGAGAGTGCGGTGAAATTCCACTCGGCTCCCTCCATGTCATCGATAGAAACAAAGGTCGGTTCGCCGCCCATGGTAAGGCGAACATCCTGCTCGGCAAGTTCAACATCAACCTGATGACCCAATGCCAATATGGCTTGCCATTGCGCTTCGGTGTACGGTTTGGTCACGCTCGGGTCTTCATGGATGCGGGTGACAATCATGGCAAAATCAAAGTGTGATTCACAGACCTCGGTGACGCCGATCACCGGTGCCGCCGAGGATGGCATCGCCGTGCAGGCCAGCGGAATATGTCCCTCTCCGGCCAGCAGGCCAGATGTCGGATCGAGTCCGATCCAGCCAGCACCAGGGATGTATACTTCTGTCCAGGCATGCAGATCGGTGAAATCGTGTTCGGTGCCGGATGGCCCGTCGAGTGCCATGACGTCAGCTTTAAGCTGGATCAGATAACCCGATGCGAAACGCGCCGCCAGTCCCAAATGGCGCAGCGCCTGAACCAGAAGCCAGGCTGAGTCGCGACAGGAACCAAGCTTGAGTTCCAGTGTCTGTTCCGGTGTCTGCACCCCGGCTTCGAGGCGAACGATATAGCCTACTTCATCCTTGATGCGCTGGTTGATAGCCACCAGCATGTCGATGGTGCGCAGCGGTTTATTGAGCAATTCTGCCCTGGTTCGCGTTAACCAGTCTGCGAGTCGTGGCGTGGCGGGATCCGCTTCAAGATATGGGCCGAGTTCACGCATTAACCCGTCCGGATATTCGAAGGGGTAATTTTCGGCAACCTCGTCCATAAAAAAATCAAACGGATTGACCACCGTCATGTCAGCGACCAGATCGACTGTAATTTTCAGCAATTCGGATTTCTCGGGGAATACCAGACGTGCGACCCAGTTGCCAAATGGATCCTGCTGCCAGTTCAGAAAGTGGCTGGCAGGTTCAACATTGAGCGAATAACTTAAGATTGGCGTGCGGCTATGCGCGGCCGGCCGCAGCCGGATTTCGTGCGGCCACAAATTAACAGCGCGATCAAAGCTGTATAGTGTCTGGTGGTTCAGCGCAACACGGATGGTCATGGGTAGTCTTTCTTTGGCAGTGGTTGGTCAGCACTCGAAATTCGGCAGCTGGGAAAAGGCGCGTCTCACGCCTTCGCCCCAGCTTCTGTGAAGCCGCTGCATGTAGTTGTCCTGCTCGTCAAAACAATGGATAAGATCCAGCCGCAAGGCATTGCAGTTATAGCATGCCATATCTATCGGCAGTCCCACTGATAAATTTGAACGCATAGTCGAATCGAACGACACCAGCACTGATTTGATGGCATCATTCATGCTGGTGTCGGCCCTGATGATGCGGTCTATGATGGGTTTTCCATATTTGACTTCACCGATCTGAAAATATGGCGTCTCCGGTGTGGCTTCAATGAAATTGCCTTCCGCATAGACCAGAAACAGGCGCTGGTGCTCGCCTGCTATCTGACCTCCCACGATGAAATTTGCGCAGCTGTCGACATTGCTTTCTGCCAGGAAATGAGCATCGCGATGACGCACTTCCCTGAGCGCCGCACCTATCAGCTCTGCCACCTCGTACATGGAATGAACGCTCATCAGGTTCGGCTCGATGTTATGCTGCACCGCCCGCTCAAGATGATTGATGGTGGCCTGGGTGACCGCCAGATTTCCGGAGTTAACGGTTATCAGCGCGCGCTCACCGGGCCGCTCAAACGTTTTCATTTTCCGAAAAGTTGAGATGTTGTCTATCCCCGCGTTGGTGCGCGAGTCAGATGCAAAAACAATGCCAGCATCTATCATGGTTGCGACGCAATAAGTCATGGCTATCTATTTACCATTTGCTGTTGTTCGCAGGAATATATCTGCCGTGCGTTTAAACACATGCTCATTCATCGGTCGACCAGAAGTAGGTTGTGTTAATAAGGTTGCCCAGATCGTAAATTTGCTCCAGAAATTCGGACAGGTATTCGTGCAGGCCGTATTCGAATATGCCATCTATGGTCTCGGTGTGCAGCCTGGCATGGAACTGACTGCATCGATCGATCAATTCTGTGGAATGCGGCCCGTTGATTTCAAGCAACAGGCGATGTACTTCATTCACACAGGTTATCAGAGAGCGCGCCATATCGGGGCGCAAGATCAGCAGTTCACCGACTCGCTTGGGTGTGATCTGGTCACGATACACCTTGCGATAGGATTCGAATGCTGATACCGAGCGCAGAACCGCACTCCACTGGTAATAGTCTGCTGCCCCACCGACGTCCCTCAGGCTGGGTAAAAGAATGTGGTATTTCACATCCAGGATGCGCGCCGTATTGTCGGCACGTTCAAGAAAGCTCCCCAATCTTATAAAACGGAAGGTGTTGTCACGCAACATGGTTCCGTGGGCGATGCCGCGCGACAGGTGAGAGCGCTCCTTCACCCATTCAAAGAAGCGTGACACGCCGTCAATGGGGATACCTTCGTCATGTATTCGCCGCATTTCCAGCCAGGTGGAGTTGAGTATTTCCCACATTTCCGAGGTGATCGAACCGCGCACGGCTCTGGCATTTTCGCGCGCGATAAAAATGCTGTTGTATATGCTGCCAGGATTTTCTTTATCCAGCGCCATGAAGTGCAACACGTTTTCTGCATTGAGTGTGTCGTAACGCTCCTCAAAACCCTCGTGCAGCCCACTGATAGACAACATCGCGCGCCATTCGTGGTGAGGCTCGATCAATACTTGTTTGAACAGCGACATACGATAGGTTACATCCAGCATACGTGCGGTGTTTTCGGCACGCTCCATGCTGCGTGCCATCCAGTAGAGGTGGTCTGCGGTTGATGAAAGCATGTTAATTTTCCCCTTCCAGTACCCAGGTGTCTTTGGTGCCTCCGCCCTGCGAAGAATTGACCACCAGGGAGCCCTCTTTTAGTGCCACGCGCGTGAGTCCACCTGGCACCATGGTAATTTCACGACCTGAGAGCACATAAGGCCGAAGGTCGATATGGCGAGGAGCCACGCCGCTCTCGACATAAGTTGGGCAGGTGGACAGGGCGAGTGTCGGCTGCGCAATATAGCCGTTTGGGTTTGCAATAATTTTTTCTCGGAATAGCCTGATTTCATCCGTGGAAGCCGTGGGCCCTACAAGCATGCCGTATCCGCCTGAGCCATGAACCTCCTTGACGACCAATTCCGGCAGGTGCGCCAGTGTATATTTAAGATCCTCTGGTTTGCTTAATTCCCAAGTCGGTACGTTGGACAAGATTGGCTCCTCGCCGCAATAAAAGCGGATCATTTCCGGAACATGCACGTAGATGGCCTTGTCGTCTGCAATGCCCGTGCCCACCGCATTGGTCAACGTGACCGTGCCAGCCCTGTAGGCTGAAAACAAACCTGGCACACCAAGCATGGAGTCGCTGCGGAAAACCTGCGGATCAAGATAGTCGTCATCAATCCTGCGATAAATGACATCCACGCGGCGTGGTCCTTCCGTGGTGCGCATGAACACGTTCTCGTTCTGAACGAACAGGTCGTTGCCGTCCACCAGTTCGACACCCATCTGTTGCGCCAGAAATGCATGTTCGAAGTAGGCGCTGTTATATTGGCCGGGTGTCAGAATGACGACGTTCGGATCGGTGACCCCATAAGGCGCGACCGAGCGCAAGTTGTTGAGCAGCAAATCCGGATAATGCTCTACGGGCGCAATTTTCTGGCGTGAGAACAACTCAGGGAATAGGCGCATCATCATCTTGCGGTTTTCAAGCATGTAAGAAACGCCAGACGGGGTGCGTAGGTTGTCTTCCAGCACATAATACTCGCCGCAATTGTTGCCCGTGTCGGCGCGCACCAGGTCAACACCTGCAATATGTGCGTATATGTTTTCCGGCACATCCACACCTACCATTTCTCTGCGAAATTGGTTATTTCCTAATATTTGTTCAGCGGGGATAACGCCCGCTTTGAGAATTTCCTGTTTGTGATAGATGTCGTGCAAAAAGGCATTAAGCGCCTTGACGCGCTGGCGTAAGCCATCTGTCATCCTTTGCCATTCTTGTGACGGAATGATGCGCGGTATGATGTCAAAAGGGATCAGTCGCTCCTGGCTGCTTGCTTCACCATATACGGCGAAGGTTATTCCTGCGCGATGGAACGCAATGTCTGCTGCTTCCCGCTTGCGTGTGATGACTTCGTCAGGGATGGATTGAAACCAGTTGGCATAGCTCTTGTAGCTTTCACGTACCGAACCGTCAGCGGCATACATTTCGTCATAGGCAGTCTTCATGATTGTCATATAATTTTATGAAACTTAACTATGACTAAGCAGGAATCGTGCCTGAAAATTTGGTGCTAAAAATCAGCTTGCTAGTCTGGCTAGATGCGGTTGTGTTCGCAAAGTGTGCACCGGGCTCAGGAGCTACGCTTCACAATGGTGCACATACTGAGGGATTGGCTGAAAAATATGCGGAAATAAGGAAAAGTGCTGCTGATGAGCGGGTGCGAATTCAGAAAGATTATGGATGAGCCGCTTATGATGACTGGCTCATATTTTTAGTTGAAACGGTTTTGGCCGATATTTCCCAATCAAATCTGGGCAGGTTTTGTAATGCCAAAACGAGTCCCTGATTCCATGACTCCGAGATTGCCCTTGCAAAAGAGTCTTCTTCGCCCAGGTAGAGCTGGTGTGTAAAGCACAGACTGTCTTTGTTATAAATCAGCAGTTCGATGGGAGGGGCCACGGTCAGATTGCTGCGGACCGTTGAATTCATTGACACTAGGGCGCAGCGTCCTGCCTCTTCCAGCGAAGTATGGCGGTTAATGACTC
The DNA here is from genome assembly GCA_021805445.1 of Pseudomonadota bacterium. Classification (GTDB taxonomy): domain Bacteria; phylum Pseudomonadota; class Gammaproteobacteria; order Burkholderiales; family Ferrovaceae; genus Ferrovum. Next base: position 548 of record JAJZFH010000012.1, on the reverse strand, counting down.
GGTCCAGGATGGGTTTGCCGTATTTGATCTCACCGATTTGCAGAAACGGATGTTCATTGGACTCGTGTATATAATTGCCCTGCGGATAGACCATGAGTGTTTCATGACGATCCGTGCCTATTTGTCCGGCCAAAATAAATGTTGCCTCAAAATTCACATTCCCGCTGTCTCTTACCACGTGGATATTTTGTACGCTGGTGCTCACCGTGGCCACGTAATCTACCGCTTCATGCATATTCTTGACATTGAGCAGATTGGTGGAAGCTCCGCTATCCAAGTCGGCATTGAGCCGTTTAATTACCAGCTGTGTGGTTGCCAAATTTCCTGCTGAAAGTAGCGCGAAAACCCTGTTGCCCTGCCAGGCCCAAGGGTGCATTTTCGAGTAAGTTGAAACGTTGTCAAACCCCGCGTTGGTGCGTGAGTCTGAGCAAAGAACAAAACCTGCATTCGTATTGATGGCAAGGCAATAAGTCATTTGAATCTCTGGTATTAAGGTTGTCGTATGTGTCGCTGAATCGGGTAGTGGATAAACAGTAACACGGTTTTTG
>JAJZFH010000025.1 GCA_021805445.1 Pseudomonadota bacterium | reverse complement strand
TTAAAGACAACCGCCACCTTTTGATGGTATTCCACTTGATCGAAGAATTCAAGGAGAAATAGCCCGGCATCGAGACTGCCAACCCAACTTCACGATCCGGTTGGCTATAATCGGCGTATGGTGGGTGATTTGACGTTGGGAGAGAGATGAAACGGATTCTGGTGGGGGACATCGGCGGGACCAAAACGCGTCTGGCATTGGCCGAGGGAGAGGGTGCGGCGGTGGTGTTGATGGAGGTACGGGCGTACCCCAGTCTGCACTATGCCACTTTGGAAGCCGTATTGGAAGAATACCTGACTCAGGTGGATTTCCCTGTGGAAGGGATTGCGCTGGGGGTGGCGGGCCCGGTTTCCGGGCAGCGCGCCCAGGTGACCAACCTCCCCTGGGTGGTGGAGGGGGCGGCCCTACGTCAACACTTCGGGGTCGAGTGTGTCCTGCTCAATGATCTGGAAGCTGTGGCCTGGGGGCTGCCGGCCCTGGAGGGGGATGAACTTTTTTCCTTGCAGGTAGGGGTGCCCGGAGAAGGGAACCGTGCCGTGATTGCGGCGGGAACTGGGTTGGGTGAGGCGGGTATTCATTGGGATGGTGCCCGTTTTTACCCTTTTGCCACGGAGGGGGGACATGCCTCCTTTGCCCCCCGCACGGAACGGGAGATGGCGCTCTGGCGATTTCTTCAGGCGCGTCATGGCCATGTCAGTTGGGAGCGGGTGGTCTCGGGGATGGCCTTGCCCGAACTCCATGAGTTTTTACGGGCCTACGAACGTTCATCTATCCCCGCCTGGTTGCAGGCGGCATTGGAGGAGGGGGGCTCTGCGGGCGCGGTACTGGCGCAGGCAGCACTGGAAGCAACGGATCCACTGTGTGTGGAATTGATGCATTGGTTCGTCCGTTTGTATGGTGCGGAGGCGGGCAATCTGGCGCTCAAGGTGATGAGTCGCGGTGGCGTGTATGTGGGCGGGGGGATTGCCCCAAAAATCCTGCCCTTGCTACGCCAACCGGGTTTCCTGGAGTCTTTTGTGGATAAGGGACGCATGCGTCCCCTGCTGGAAGCCATGCCCGTGCGGGTCATTATGACGGACCGGGTGGCTCTTTACGGATTGGCGCTGGCGGCCAGGAGCCCCCGCATTTGTTGATGGAATAAACTGCCTCCCCCATTGGCGGGGTGGCGCACCGGGTGGGCGCTTATCCCGAGGGAGGCCAGGGTTGCCTGGCTCTTGCGCCCGATGGCAATGAGGTGGCCCTGCGGGAATAACGACAGAAAGGCCTTGAGGGTATCCTTGCCGGACTCCAACTCTGTGTCGGTGGGGGTGCGGTTGGTGAGGGGGTTGAGCGGGTGGTGGGGATGCCAGGCAAAGGCGTTCCACAACACGAAATCATGGCTGTGGCCGAGTCCCAGCATCGTGTTCCATACCATGGTCGCGGTGGGTTCCAGAGCCCCTGCAGGATTTTGTCGACCATTGGAGAGTAACGTCCGGCTGGTGCGGAATTTGTCCCCTGAAAAAAAGCGGTGAGTCGGTGCCGGGTTCCCGCTCTTCGGGGGCATGGTGCCCGTGTCTTCGAGCAAGCGTCGTTCACTGGTCATCGCACAACCGGAAAACTTGGCGCCCTGGTAACCGGGGGCTTCAGCAATCAGGATCCAGCGTGCCCGGTTCAGGCGTTCCTCCAGATAGCGGGTCAGATGGGAGAGGCGTTGTTGCGGAGCCGTCGGGCTGGAATCATTGAGCGAGTCTGTATCCCGCCATGGGTTGAAAACAGTGGAACTGGAAGTTCGCGCGTGCAAAAGGGCAAGAAAAGGGGTCAGGGTCACGTCCGGAATTGTCGAGGGAACGGGTTGCGTTACTGAAATAATATGATAACAGGGGAAAACGCCAGTGATTTTGATGAAGACGGATGATTGTCGCACTGTGGCGAGGTTTTGGAAAGAGAGCAAAAGGGAGAATTGGGGCTGTAAAGTGGTGTTTTTGGAAAGAGACGGCATGGGGGTAATACAGGTATGCTAGGGGCTGGGTTAAATCTCTCAAGTTTGGGTCGAATCATCCGATAGCACCCGGATAGGGATGTGAATTAAGAGGCGGAAGGAAATACTCATGAAAAATAATGGTCCTGTGACACAACGGGAGATCGATTACCCCGATTCTCATGTGTTCATCACCCGGACGGATCTCAAGGGGATCATCACTGAGGCCAATGATGCTTTCGTGGAGATCTCCGGTTTCACCCATGACGAACTGGTCGGCACCAGTCATAATCTGGTGCGTCATCCGGATATGCCGCGCTGGGCTTTCGAGGATTTGTGGAAGACGATCAAGGCCGGCTATCCGTGGCGAGGCATCGTCAAGAACCGGGCCAAGAGTGGTGACCATTACTGGGTACGGGCCACCGTGTCTCCGGTTTTCCGTCAGGGGCAGGTGGTGGGTTACCTGTCTCTGCGCCGCAAGCCTTCACGGAACGAAGTGAGCGCGGCCGAGGCTCTGTATCGTCAGCATCCCGTGCATCCTCCGGCACAGAGATTTTCTTTGCGACGCTGGTTTGCCGGGCTACCCATCCGCATCAAGATGCAAGTGGCCGTTCAGCCGATCCTCTTCATATTGCTGACAACGGCCAGCGTGGTGGCCTATCAGCGACTGCGTCAGGCCATCTTCGACGATGCGGTCGGAAAGGGGCATGGCGTGGCGATGCAGGTCATCGACAGCGCCAATATGCTGATGGTCACGGGCGCCATTACCGACCCTCATAATCGCCAATTGATGATCAAAAAGATCATCGAAGGACAGCAACTCACGGCCCTGCGACTGGTGCGCACGCCTCAGGTGGTGAACCAGTTCGGTCCGGGGTTGCCGGAAGAACATCTGGATGACCCTTTGGTCAGGCAGACGATCGAAAGTTCCGTCAAGGCGGGCAAGTCGTTGCCCTTTGCGTCCCTCAGTTGGGTAGAGGGGCATCCTCTGATGCGCGTCATTACCCCTTATATCGAAAGTCACAATTTTCATGAAACGGATTGTCTGAATTGCCATGCCGTCGAAGTCGGTTCGTCCAATGGGGCCTCTGACCTGACCATCGACCTGTCGGAAAACTTTCATCGGCTGTATTTGATCACCTTCATGATGGTGATGACCCAACTGGTGTTGCAAGTCTTGCTCTTCTTCATCTTTGGTTGGGTTGCCCGGCGCTTTGTGTCGGCCCCCCTGAATGAGGTTTCCACCCACCTGGAAGAAATCGTGGATGGCGATTTCAGTCGTATGGTCGATATTTCAGGAAGGGACGAGACGGGCCGATTACTTTGCGAAATTCAGTCCACCAAAGTATTGATGGGGGCAGTGATCGATCAGATCAGCGCAACGGCGCGCAACATCAGTGGGAGTACGCGCCAGATGAATCAGGCCGTACGGGTAGCCTCGGAGGTGTCTACCCGGCAGTCGGAGGCGGCACAGGCGGCGGCGGCCAGCGTGGAGGAGATGTCCACCAGTATCGACGCCACGGCGGACAACGCGCGCATGGTGGAGAAACTTTCGGCAGGGTCCCTGTCCGGGGCCAAGGATATCGTGGTGCAGGTGGTGGACAACATGGGGGCCATCAGCCATGAGGTGTTACAGGCTTCCGAATCGGTGCGCCAGTTGGGTGCACGCGCGGGACAGATTACCGAGTTGGTGAATGCCATCAAGGAAATTGCGGACCAGACCAACCTGTTGGCGCTCAATGCGGCCATCGAGGCGGCCCGGGCGGGTGAACAAGGCAGGGGGTTTGCCGTAGTGGCGGATGAGGTCCGCAAACTGGCTGGGCAGAGTGCCCAGAGCGGGGCTCTGATCGGCAAGGTTTCGCAGGACATCGGCGAAGGAACCAAGGAGGCCATTGCGCGCATCCAGTTGGCGGTGGACAAGGTGCGGTTTGGTGAAAAAATGGCAGAAAAAGCGGGCAGCACCATCGATGATATTGCCCAAAGTTCGGAAAAGATCATGGCGGGGGTCGGGGACATCGTTGCTGCTGTCCAGTCCCAGAGCACGGAGGGACGGGAAGTGGCCAATCGCATCGAACAGATTGCCCAAGGAGCCGAGCAAAATGCCGTGGTGGTTCAGACCATCGAAGAAGCCGAACGGGTATTGTCCGCGCTGGTCCGGGAAATGGATACGCAGACCCGCACCTTCAAGACTTGAATGGGAAAAATTCAGAGGGGGGCGGGCTGATTTCATAGGGGGCGTTCGGGGCAATCCGATTGCAAATGGAATATAATCCCACCTGGAGGTGGGAATGGGCGAAGAGCAACACGACAATTGTGATCCCTATCAGGCGCTGGCTGCCCTGCAGCGTCAGATCCAGTTGTTGAATGCCATTCTGGATGCAGAGCCGGGTACGGTCTATGTGTTCGATGTGGTAGAACGGCGTGCCCTGTACCTGAATGCGCATTGGGCGACCGAGGTGGGATACACTCCCGCCGACATGATGGCCATGGGCAAGGCCATCGAGAGCATCTTTCATCCCGAGGATGTGCCGCGGATTCGTCTCAATCATCGTCGTTGGCGTCGTGCGCTGGCGGGAGAGGTCCGTCGAATCGAATACCGTTTGCGCTACAAGGACGGGACCTGGCATTGGATGGTCAGCCATGAAACGCCCTTCAAGTTTGGTGAGCGGGGACGGGTGACGCAAATTCTCGGGATTGCGCATAACCAGTCCCGCCAGAAGCAGGCCGAATCTCTTTTGCTGGCCCAGGTGGAGATCATGGAATGGGTGGTGGCGCAACATCCCCTGAGCGAGACCCTGAATCGTTTGGTGCAGACTCTCGAAGCCCAGGCACCGGGCATGTTGGGATCGATCTTGTTGTTGGATGAAGCAGGACGACTCCGCCATGGAGCCGCTCCCAGTTTGCCTTCAGAATTCATACGGGCGGTGGATGGACAGCCCATTGGTCCCAAAGCCGGGTCGTGCGGGACGGCAATCTATCGAAAGGCGGACGTGTTCGTGGAGGATATTGCTTCCGATCCGCTCTGGGAGGATTACCGTTCGCTGGCCCTTCCCCTGGGTTTGCGGGCCTGTTGGTCCTCGCCCGTTCTCGATGCGCATGGTGAGGTGCTGGGGACCTTTGCCTTGTATTATCGCGAGCCCGGGCTACCCACCGAGCATCACCGCCATCTCATCAGTACCGCCACGCATCTGGTAGCGATCGCCATCGACAGCCGACGGTTGATCGATCGGTTGACGGTCAGCGAGAAGCGCTATCGCCAACTGTTTGACCTGGCACCGGAAGGAATTGCCGTCGTGGATGAGGGGTTGCGTTTCTTGGAGGTCAATTCCCGTCTTTGCACCCTGTTGGGTTATGAGCGCGACGAGTTGATCGGGCTCTTCATGCCACAGGTGCTGCCTCATTCAGAGCGGGAGGGTTCGCAGAATTTCCTGGAATCCTTGGGTCGCGAAGGAACTTCACCGCTGGAATGCCGTTTCAGGCATCGCACGGGAGTCCCTTTTACCGCTGAAGTCAGTGTTGCCCTGGTGGATCAGGGACAACGCATCGTGATCATGCGTGACGTGACGGAACGCAAACAGGTCGAGACACGGATTCAGCGCCTGACCCAATTTTATGCGGCGCTCAGTCAATGTAACCAGGCGATCCTGCATTCCCACAGTATGGATGAACTGTTTCCCGAAATTTGTCGGGATGCAGTGGAATTTGGCGGCATGCATCTGGCCTGGGTGGGGGAACTCGATTCATCGACTCGACGAGTTCGGCCGATTTCTGTGTATGGGGAGGGAACGGCCTATGTCGAGGGAATCGAGGTCTCCGTGGATCCTGAACTCGCTTCCGGAAAGGGACTGGTGGAACGGGCCTTTCGGACTCGGCAACCCGTTTGGTGCCAGAATTTCATGGAAGATCCGGGATCCCTGTTCTGGAGAGAGCGATCCCGTCCCTTTGGTTGGGGTTCCTGCGCGGTATTGCCGCTTTGGCGTGCCGGTCGGGTAGCAGGTTTTCTTGTACTGTATTCCCGGCAAACGGAAATTTTTGACGAGGCAATTCGTTCCCTGTTGATTGAAATGTCTCAGGATATCAGTTTTGCCTGGGATAACTTCGACCTGCAGGTGGATCGCGCCCAAGTGTATCGTACCCTGGAAAATCGTGAGGCGCATCTGCGCACCATTCTGGAGACTCAACCCGAGTGCATCATGTTGGTCAGCCCGGAGGGCGCAATCCTCGAGATCAATGCCGTGGGGTTGGCCATGCTGGAGTTGGACCGTATGGAGGAAGGAGTAGGTCGGCCTCTGCTGGAGTTCGTCTCGTCCCCGGACCGCGAACGATGGGTGGAACTGCACGCAAGGGTCATGGCGGGAGAGAACGGGATGCTGGAGTTCGAACTGATTTCCGCGCGCGGATCGCACCGTTTCATGGAAACCCACGCGGCCCCCTTGCGGGGTGAGTCCGGTCAAATTCGTGCTTTTTTGGGCATCAGTCGTGATGTGACAGAACGACGTTTGTCTCAGGAACGTATCCAGTATCTGGCAAATTACGATGTCCTGACGGGATTGCCCAACCGTTTGCGCCTTGACGAACATCTCAAATATGCATTGCAGATGGCGCGTCGGAGCAACGGTCATCTGGCATTGTTGTTCATCGATCTGGACCGCTTCAAGGACGTCAACGATTCCCTTGGGCATAGTGAAGGGGACCGGGTCTTGATGCATGTGACTCGGCAGATGCGCCATATTCTGCGCGAAGAGGACGTTCTTTCGCGCGTGGGGGGAGATGAGTTTATTTTGCTGTTGTCCAGCAGTGATGGACATGGCACAGCCCAGGTGGCGACCAAATTGCTCAAGGTCTTGGCAACCCCCTTTCCAACGCCCCATTACGATTTGAAAATGACTGCCTCCATTGGGGTGGCGTTGTATCCGGAGGATGGGGACAGTCTCGAGGCCTTGTCGCGCGCAGCGGATCTGGCGATGTACCAGGCGAAGCAGAGAGGTCGGAATGGGTTTTGTTTTTTTACACCGGAGATGCAGTCCTCCATGGTGCGCAACTTGCATCTGGTCAATGCCCTGCGCACCGCTTTGGAAGTCCAGGGCTTCCATCTGGTTTATCAGCCCTTGGTCTGCTTGGCTACCCATGCCTGCATCGGGGTGGAAGTATTATTGCGGTGGACGGATCCGGAGTTGGGAGTCATCCATCCCGCCGAGTTCATTCCCGTGGCGGAAGAGAGTGGGCTCATCTTGCCTCTGGGAGAATGGGTGATCCGTTCGGCGCTGGACCAATTGCGCGGCTGGATGCAGCAAGGGAAGCGTGTGGTTCCGATATCCGTCAATGTGTCGGCGGTTCAGTTTCGCCAGGCGGATTTTGCGGACCATTTGGTTCAATGGAGCGCAGAGTATGGAGTCCCCGCCTCTCTTCTCGAACTGGAGTTGACTGAAAGCGTGGCCATGACCGATGTCCAGAACGAAGGAGCACAGATGCAGCGTTTGCATGAGCGGGGGTTTTCCTTGTCTATCGACGATTTTGGTACGGGTTATTCCTCCCTCAGTTATCTCAAGCGTTTTCGTGTCCATAAACTCAAGATCGATCAGTCCTTCGTGCGCGATATCACCACCGATCAGGAAGATCGGGCCATCGTTTCGGCCATCATTCAAATGGCCCGTCAACTGGGGTTCAAAACCATTGCCGAAGGGGTGGAGACGGCGCAGCAACTGGATTTTTTGCGCCAACAGGAGTGCGATGAAGTACAAGGGTATTTGATCGGGCGTCCCATGTCCGTTGAAGCCTTTGAGGAATTTCTGAAAAAGTGAGGGCAGTGGTATAATCGCTCATCTTTCATTGCCCTTGCCCATGACAAAATACATATTCGTGACCGGTGGTGTCGTTTCTTCCCTGGGGAAGGGTATTGCTGCCGCATCCCTGGGGGCCATTCTGGAGTCCCGTGGGTTGCGCGTGACTTTGCTCAAGTTGGACCCCTACATCAATGTGGATCCAGGGACCATGAGTCCCTTCCAGCATGGGGAGGTTTTTGTCACGGAAGACGGTGCCGAGACCGATCTGGACCTGGGGCATTACGAGCGCTTTGTGCGTACCCGGATGACCAAACGCAATAACTTTACGACGGGTCAGGTGTACGACAGCGTGATCCGCAAGGAACGGCGAGGGGATTACTTGGGGGGGACGGTTCAGGTCATTCCCCATATCACCGACGAAATCAAGCAGTGCATTCGTCAGGGTGCCGGGGATGCCCAGGTGGCCATCGTGGAAATCGGCGGGACGGTGGGGGACATCGAATCTCTGCCCTTTCTGGAAGCCATCCGTCAAATGGCGGTGGAAGCTCCCCGTGAAGAATGCTGTTTCATCCACCTGACCCTCTTACCCTATCTGCCTTCTGCAGGAGAAATCAAGACCAAACCGACTCAACACTCGGTCAAGGAGTTGCGCGAGATCGGTATTCAGCCGGATGTCCTGATCTGTCGGGCGGATCGTCCCGTGCCTGCCGATGAACAGCGCAAAATCGCCCTGTTCACGAATGTGCCCGTGGAGGCGGTCATTTCTGCGCCGGATGTGGACTGTATCTACCGCATTCCCGGGGGGTTGCACCGACAGCACCTGGACCGTATCGTGTGCCGTAAACTGGCTCTGGAGGTTCCGGAAGCCGACCTGTCTCCTTGGGATGCTCTGGTAGAGGCTCTGGAACATCCCTTGTACGAAGTGAATATCGCTTTGGTGGGAAAATATGTCGACCTGACGGAATCCTACAAGTCCCTTTCTGAAGCATTGATCCATGCCGGGATTCACCAGCGAACCAAAATCCATATTCACTATGTGGATTCAGAGCGGCTGGAAAGTGAAGGTCTGGGTACTTTGAAAGGCATGGATGCCGTATTGGTCCCTGGGGGATTTGGCAAGCGCGGGGTGGAAGGAAAGATTCGCGCAATTCAGTTTGCCCGTGAAGGCCGTCTGCCTTTTTTGGGGATCTGTTTGGGCATGCAGTTGGCCGTGGTGGAATTTGCCCGACATTGCGCCCAGTTGCAGGAGGCCCACAGCACCGAGTTCATGCCTTTGACTCCGGCGCCGGTGATTGCCTTGATCACCGAATTTCGTACGGCAGACGGGCGTGTGGAACAACGTTCGCTCCAGTCCGATCTGGGTGGAACCATGCGGCTGGGCGGGCAGGAATGTTTGCTGGAAGAAGGATCCCTGGTCCGCAGGATTTACGGAAAGGCACGCATCATCGAGCGGCATCGCCATCGCTATGAGGTCAACAGTCGGTACGTCGAATCCTTGACCGATGCGGGTCTGCATTTTTCCGGAAAATCGGGACAGGAAGGATTGTGCGAGATGATCGAGTTGCCGGATCACCCCTGGTTCGTGGCTTGCCAGTTTCATCCTGAATTCACCTCGACCCCCCGTGACGGACATCCCTTGTTTACCGCCTTTGTGGCAGCCGCCCTGGTATACCATCAGGCGGTTGCGGAGCCCATTGCCCCATGAAAATCGCCCATTTTGAAGCCGGTCTCGACCACCCGCTGTTTTTGATTGCGGGTCCCTGCGTGATCGAATCTCGTGACCTGGCTTTTGAAGTGGCGGGTCAATTGAAGGAAATGACCCGCTCTCTGGGAATTCACTTTATTTTCAAAGCCTCCTACGATAAGGCCAACCGGAGTTCGGGACAATCCTTCCGAGGGCTGGGACAATCGGCTGGGCTGAATATCCTGGCGGACATTCGGCGCGATTTGCAGGTTCCCGTTTTGACGGACGTGCATGAGCGGGAGGATGTGGCTGCCGTGGCCGCTGTGGTGGATGTGTTGCAGACCCCGGCTTTTCTGTGTCGTCAGACCGATTTCATCGCAGCGGTGGCTGCGGCGGGCAAGCCGGTGAACATCAAGAAAGGTCAGTTTCTGGCCCCCGCCGATATGAAAAACGTCGTGGACAAGGCGCGTGCCGCCAGTGGTCAGGACAATATCCTGGTCTGCGAGCGGGGAGCTTCCTTCGGCTATAACAATCTGGTGTCCGATATGCGTTCGCTGGCGATCATGCGTGGGACGGGCTGTCCCGTCGTGTTCGATGCCACCCATTCGGTCCAGTTGCCCGGCGGATTGGGGGGGGCCAGCGGAGGTCAGCGGGAATTCGTTCCCGTACTGGCGCGCGCAGCGGTGGCAGCGGGGGTGGCGGGCGTCTTCATGGAAACCCACCCCCGTCCCGAACAGGCTTTGTCCGATGGCCCCAATGCCTGGCCTTTGGGGCGGATGCACGAGTTGCTGGAAACTTTGATGGCGCTGGATACGTTGGTCAAACAGCGCGGGTTGAGTGAACAGACCCTGTCCTCTTGAAAGAGGTTGGGGCTACCGATTAATTTGAGCAGGTCAAGGACGGGAAAGCAGGCATGAGCGCGATCGTAGAAATCAAGGCAAGGGAAATACTGGATTCACGGGGCAATCCCACGGTGGAAGCCGAGGTGATCACGGAGGCGGGGGCACGCGGTCGGGCCGGCGTACCTTCGGGCGCCTCCACCGGTAGTCGTGAGGCCATCGAGTTGCGCGATGGGGATGCCGACCGTTATCAGGGCAAAGGGGTCCTGACTGCCGTATCCCACATCACAGGCGAACTGTTCGAAGCCTTGGCAGGCTGGGAAGTGACGGATCAAGCCAAAATCGACCAGATCATGATACAACAGGACGGGACCGAGAATAAGGAACGTCTGGGGGCCAATGCCCTGTTGGCCGTGTCGCTGGCGGTGGCCAAAGCGGCGGCAGAGGAAACGGGGTTGCCCCTCTACCGCTATCTGGGCGGGGCAACTGCAGTCCAGTTGCCCGTTCCGCAGATGAATGTCATCAACGGTGGAGCCCATGCCAATAATGGCCTGGATATGCAGGAATTCATGATCGTACCGGTGGGCGCCCCGAATTTCAGGGAAGCCCTGCGTTACGGTGCGGAAGTCTTCCATGCCCTGAAAAAACTGATCGATGCTCAGGGTATGCCGACGACGGTGGGAGATGAAGGTGGGTTTGCCCCGCGCTTGCCCAGCAATGAAGCCGGTTTGGGGCTGATCATGCAGGCCATTGAAGCGGCGGGTTACCGTCCGGGCGAACAAGTGGCTATCGGGATCGATTGTGCCAGTTCAGAATTTTATCGGGGGGGACATTATCATCTCGAGGCAGAAGGGAAGGTACTGGAGTCTGCTGAATTGGTGGACTATCTGGCACGGTGGGTGGACAAGTATCCGATCGTCACGATCGAGGATGGCATGGCCGAGGGAGATTGGGCCGGCTGGAGTTTGTTGACCCAGCGTTTGGGGCGACGCATCCAGTTGGTGGGGGATGATATTTTCGTCACCAACACCAGGATTCTGGCGGAAGGCATTCGTCAAGGCATCGCCAACTCGATTTTGATTAAAATCAATCAGATCGGCACCTTGTCGGAAACCTTTGCCGCCATTGAAATGGCCAAAAAAGCGGGGTACTCCAATGTCATTTCCCATCGTTCGGGCGAAACCGAAGATACGGTCATTGCGGATATCGCCGTCGCCAGTTCGGCAGGACAGATCAAGACAGGGTCCCTGTCGCGTTCCGATCGTTTGGCCAAATACAATCAATTGCTGCGTATCGAGGAAGCCCTGGGATCAGTGGCCACCTATGGGGGATCCACCGTATTCGCACGGCGCACTTGACCACGAGGAGGAGCCATGTCACCGACCACGATACGTCTGATACGCTGGTTGATGGTCGGTCTGATTCTTTCCCTGGGGTATGGATTGGTATTGGGGAAAGGGGGCTGGGTTCGGCGTCAGGACCTGAAGCGCCAACTTCAGGGGCAGCGCGCCGTGAATCAGTCCCTGGAAAAGCGTAACCAGACCTTGCGTGCCGAGGTGGCGGACCTCAAGTCGGGTTCCGACGCCATCGAAGAACGGGCGCGTCACGAATTGGGGATGGTGCGCCCGGATGAGATGTTTTACCAGTACTGGACGGTCACCTCACCCCCGACCCCGATTGCCCCTCACTGATTGGTGCTGGTCTGCCAAAAGCGCCACCATTCGATCTTTTTGGCCAGATCGCCTTGCGCGGTCAGGTAGCGGCTGTTCGGGAAATCCAGTTTGAGGACGCGCACCGTGTCCTGACTCAGATCCTTGAGTCCCATGGCATCGTAACTGCGCGCCATGATGTCGAGCGCATCTTCCTGGGCGGCGGTGCGGGGATAGTCCCTCAGGATGTTCAGGGCCCGATCCGTCGAGGCCAGATAGGCTTGACGCCGATAATAGTAGCGTGCCACGGCCACATCGTTGCGCGCCAGGGCATTGACCAGATATTTCATGCGGATGATGGCGTCGGGGGCGTAGCGGCTGTTGGGGAAGCGGGTGATCAAGTCACGGAAGGCATCAAAGGAATCCTTGGTCGGTTTTGTGTCCCGCTGCACCAGATCGCTGTCGGTGTAAATGCCAAAAATCCCCAGATCATCGCTGAAGTTGGCTAGCCCCTTCATGTAATAGGCATAATCCACGGCCGGGTGATTGGGGTGCGCCTTGATGAACCGGTCGGCTTCGCTGACTGCCGAGGCGGATTCATGTTGTTTGTAGTAGACGTAAATCTGCTCCAGTTCGGCCTGAGTGGAATAGGTGCCGTAGGGGTAGCGCGATTGCAAGGATTCGTAGAGCTTGGCGGCCTGCTCATAGTTGCCTTCCTGCAGGTCCTTTTTGGCTTCGCTGTGGAGTTTGGCGGCCGACCAGTTTTTGGTGGGGTCATCGCTTTTTTCCAGTTCGCTACAGCCCACCAGGGCCACGACGAGAGTCAGGGCAACGTTTCGGAGTACACTGGAGTGTTTCATGAAAATTCTCACCATGCAATCTTTCCATTATAACAGTCCTGAAGAGAATGAACCGCTGGAATTGAAGGTTCCCGTGGCATGCGGAGGGCTGCGTCTCGATCAGGCACTGGCCCGTCTCTTCCCTGATTGGTCACGCTCCCGTTGGCAGGTTCAGATCGAGGCGGGGCGGGTTCGGCTGGACCAGGCACCGGCGCAGCAGAAGACGCGCGTCTGGGGAGGGGAAAGTCTGTGGCTGGAGACCGAGCCGGAAGTCTTTTCGGAAGAAGTCATTCCGGAGGATCTCCCCATGGAAACCGTGGCGCTGGAGGAGTCCTTCAGGGTCATCCACAAACCTGCGGGTTTGGTGGTGCATCCGGGCCATGGAAACTGGCGCGGGACTCTGCAGAATGCCTTGTTGTTTCATGATCCGGCGGTGGCGCGGGTCCCCCGCAGCGGGATCGTGCATCGTCTCGACAAGGATACCAGCGGGTTGATGGTGGTGGCACGGACGTTGACGGCTCATGGAGAGTTGGTGCGTCAGTTGCAGGCACGCACGGTGCATCGACATTATTGGGCGCTGGTTCAGGGTCAGGTACTGGAGGGAGGGACGGTAGAGGCGCCTGTTGGCCGTCATGCCACGCAGCGCACCCGTATGGCCATCACGACGGCGGGGCGTCCGGCCGTCACGCACTACGAGGTGGTGCGGCGGTTGCCTTGTCACACCTTGCTGGAATGTCGTCTGGAAACCGGACGTACCCATCAGATCCGGGTGCATATGCAGCATCTGGGGTTCCCTCTCGCAGGGGATCCCGTCTACAAGGGTAAAAACGTCATTCTCGATGGGCGCAGCAGCGCAGCATTGCGTGACTTTGGGCGACAGGCCCTGCACGCGTTCCATCTGGGATTCCTGCATCCTGACACCCAGCAACCTTGCGCCTGGGAGATTCCTCTGGCCGAGGATATGGCCCGTTTGATCCAGGTGCTGGAAGAGGCCTCTCATGGGTGAACGACCCAGCACGCTCTTGCCGGGAGGGCCGGTCGATTGGCCCGCTCCTCCCGGAGTGCGCACCTGGAGTACCCGGCGCGGTTTGGATTTGGGGTTGCAGGGGGCGACGGCTCCTGAGCAGGTGAATCAACACCGACAAACATTGGCGCGAACCTTGCAGGTGCAGCCATGGTGGCTGACCCAGGTGCACGGAGTCGGAGTCAAAACGGAGCGGGAAGGGATGGATGAGGGGGCGGATGCTTCAGTGACCCGGCAAACGGGCATCGGATGCATCGTGTTGACGGCGGATTGTTTGCCCGTACTCTTTTGCCATGAAAAGGAGCCCGTGGTGGGCGCGGCACATGCCGGATGGCGGGGCCTGGCAGCGGGGGTGTTGGAAAATACCCTGCAGGCCATGGCGGTAGACCCCGAAGGCATTCTGGCCTGGTTGGGTCCGGCCATCGGGCCCCAAGCCTTCGAGGTGGGCACAGAGGTGCGGGAGCAATTCCTTCGATCTCAGACCGAATCCGAGGAGGCTTTCCGTTCCGGCCAAAGGGGGAAATGGTGGGCGGATCTCTATGTGCTGGCGCGCTTGCGTCTGGCTCGGCTGGGAGTCACCCGAATTTATGGCGGGGAACATTGCACTGTCCTGGAAAATGAATCGTTCTACTCCTACCGGCGGGAGGGTTTGGGGGCAGGTCGCATGGGACACGTCGTTTGGAGGGTGGAACCATGAAACATGGGGGGGCGTATAATGGAAAGGTTTCCTTCCTGATGCTTTTTTTATGACACCGTTGATGAATTCTATGCTGGCAGGGGTAGTGGCTGGCGTATTGTCGATGCTTTGTGCGGCACTGGTCATATATACTGCCCGTCCTGCCTGGGTTCCCATGCTGGTGAGTTACGCCATTGGCGCCTTGCTGGGGGCTGTTTTTCTGGAGATCCTGCCCCACGCCTTTCATCATGAGGCCAGCCCGGAAGCGGTTTCAGCCACGGTGCTGGTGGGTATCCTGATTTTTTTTCTGCTGGAAAAACTGGTGCTCTGGCGGCACGTCCATGTCCATGATGTGGCCGGACTGGAAGCTCATGCCCATGCTCACGCCCATGAGCCTCAGGGGCGGACGGGGGCCATGGTGGTGGTGGGGGATTCGGTCCATAATTTCGTGGATGGAATCATCATTGCTGCAGCCTTCGTCAGCGATACTCGTTTGGGGATGGTGACGGCGCTGGCCATCATTGCCCATGAACTGCCTCAGGAAGCGGGGGACGCCTTGGTCTTGCTGCATTCCGGGATGTCCCGTCCGCGTGCCCTGGCCTTCAATCTGTTTTCGAGTACGGCCACCCTGGTGGGGGCGGTCATTGCCTGCCTGGCCTTGCAATCCCTGCAGAAATGGGTTCCTTACCTTTTGGCTCTGGCCTCGGCCAGTATGATCTACGTGGCGGTGGCCGACCTGATTCCCGGGTTACACCGTCGGGTGGATCTGCGTACCTCTGCCCTGCAGATGGGGTTGATCGTGCTCGGCGTGGCTTCCATTCACTGGGCTCATGTGTTGATTCTGGAGTGAAGTCGCAACGGGAGCGTTTTCGACTTGCTGCTGTAACGTGTGAAACAACTGAGTGATCTGGTCCAGATGGTGTCCCATCAAATCCTGCAGGGAAGGTTTGTCGTTGGCCGGGTACGGGTCCTGAAGGTCTGTGCCGGGAGACGATCCGGCATCTTGCGGGGGGCGTTCGAGCACGTAACGTAACCCCTGTTCCAGATAATGACCGAGAAAGTGTTGCATGCCGCTTCCATAGGAGCGAATCATCCGGGAAAGCATCTCGCAACTGAAGAGGGGGGATTTGCCCAATTCCTCTTCCAGGATGATCTGCATCAGGATGCAGCGTGTCAGGTCCTGTTGGGTTCTGGCGTCGATGACCCGGAAGGGCGCCCGTTCGAGGACCAACGTTTTGACTTCACAGAGCGTGATGTACCGCTTGGAGCGCGTATCGTACAAGCGCCGATTGGGGTATTTCTTGATCACTCGTGGGTCTTTCATGGCTTTGTCCTGAATATGGTGCAGCACAATAGGGGCATTATTCCATGAATCAGAGGTTAGGGTGGGACATTTAATAAAATATTAATAAAACAATGAGATGATCCCCGGTTGCAGATGGGGCGGTGATGTTGCGGTGCAACAAAAAAGTGTTGACAAGAAACTTTTGCTCCAGTAATCTTGCAATTGTGCGCTGCAGCATACGCGAACCGGGGGTGTCGGCCCCTTTTATTATTCCCGACCCGAATTTTTGTCTCCTCCTCCTTTATTGCAAAGGTTTCCTTTCGATAGAGGCTTCAACCCGCAGAACAGACTCTGCGGGTTTTTTTTGTCCTCTGCTACCATAGGGGCTAAGGGGTCCTGCGCTGGGGTGGGACCCATTGACCGTCAAGGAGTCTTTTGTGGTGAATCGTCAGCCTTCCGCTTCTTCCGTACCGCGCGTCGGTTTTGTCTCTCTGGGGTGTCCCAAGGCGTTGGTGGATGCCGAACGGATCCTGACGCAGGTCAGGGCCGAGGGGTACGACGTGGTGGGCGATTATGGGGGGGCGGACGTGGTAGTGGTGAATACCTGCGGCTTCATCGAATCGGCCATCGAGGAGTCTCTGGACGCTATCGGAGAAGCACTGGCGGAAAATGGGCGAGTCATCGTGACCGGCTGTCTGGGTGCTCAAGCAGGCAAGATTCTTGCTGCTTACCCCCAAGTATTGGCGATTACGGGACCTCATGACCAGGCAGGGGTGATGCAGGCGTTGCACGAACATCTTCCGCAGCGTCATGATCCCTTCACCAGTTTGATTCCACCCCAAGGGATCAAGTTGACCCCGGCGCATTACGCCTACCTCAAGATTTCCGAGGGGTGCAATCATCGCTGCACGTTCTGCATCATTCCTTCCCTGCGTGGGGATCTGGTCAGCCGTCCGCTCGGGGAAGTGCTGCAGGAGGCCGAGCATCTGGTCCGGGCCGGGGTTCGGGAGTTGTTGGTGATTTCTCAGGACACCAGTGCCTATGGGGTGGATGTGCGGTACCGAACAGGCTTCTGGCAGGGGCGTCCCCTGCGTACCCGTATGACCGAACTGGCCCGCGCCCTGGGCCAGATGGGGGCCTGGGTACGCCTGCATTATGTGTATCCGTACCCCCATGTGGATGAGTTGATTCCCCTCATGGCTGAAGGGTTGGTTCTGCCTTATCTGGATGTCCCTCTGCAGCATGCCAGTCCGCGTATTCTGCGCGCCATGAAACGGCCGGGAGATGTGGAACGGACCTTGGAACGCATCCAGTCCTGGCGTCGCGACTGCCCCGATCTGACCTTGCGCAGTACCTTCATTGCGGGGTTTCCCGGTGAAACGGAAGAGGATTTCCAGCAATTACTGGATTTTCTGGAGGAAGCCCAACTGGACCGGGTGGGCTGTTTTGCCTATTCTCCGGTGGAAGGGGCTACGGCCAATGCATTGCCGGATCCCGTGCCTGCTGCCCTGCGTGAAGAACGCCTGGCACGTTTCATGGAGCGCCAGGAGAAGATCAGCGCGCAGCGGTTGCAACGTTTTGTGGGGCGCGACTGTCAGGTGCTGGTGGATGAACTGACGCCCGAGGGGGGCGCCGTGGGGCGCAGTGCGGCAGATGCGCCGGAGATTGACGGCATCGTGGTCATCTCGCCGGCGACGGGATTCAAGGTCGGCGAGTTTGTGACCGTTCGCATCGAGGAGGCCACGGCCCATGACTTGAGCGGCTTCAGGCTGGATCATGCCCGTACATAAGACGCTGGTGGTGCCGGGCCTGTTTCCGGCCTTGCCCGATTCGGCGGTGCCTGCCGTTCCGGCATTGGAAAAAGCCTGGAGCCAGGGGGATCGGGAGGTCTTTGAACGGCCCCTGACGTTGGCCCAATGGCCCCTCCAGGAGAGGACGACGTGGGAAAGCGCGCGGCGCGCCCAGGAAGCGGGGATTTCCCAGGCAGCCCCCCATTGGTTATGTGCGGATCCCATTCACTTGCATGTGGAAGGGGATGGGTTGATTTTGCACGATGAGTATACGTTTGGGCTGAGCGCCGAGGAAAGTCGCGGGTTACGGGAAGATCTCAATGCCCATTTTGCGGTGGATGGTCTGTGGTTTCATGAGGTTACGCCGACCCGTTGGCTGTTGGGCCTACCCTCTCTCCCGGAGATCGAAACGACGCCCCTCCTGCAGCGGGTTGGGCGCAATATCGATGGTCACTTGCCGCGAGGGGCTCAGCGCGCTTTGTGGCAAGCCCGCTTCAACGAGATCCAGATGGTCCTGCACGACCACCCCCTCAACCAGGCTCGTCAGGCGCAGGGACAGCGGGTGATCAGCGGGGTCTGGTTATGGGACGAGGCCTGTACCCGGCCGGTGCACGAAGTGGTGGAGACTTTGCGTGTTCCTTCTGCCTATGGCGATACGGAAGGGTGGGTGGCCGCTCTCGAAGATTTTTTAGGGACGCACTGGCAGTATTGGCAGGCTCAGTTGCGTCAGGGAACCCTCGAAACCCTGACCCTGGTGGCGCTGGAAGGACGCTTCAGCGGACAGGTGGTCCTGAGTCGTTCACAGCGCTGGCGATTCTGGCGTAAAGTTTTGCCCCTGATGCAGACACCGGGCGTGCGTCCCCTGCGCGAATCCTGATGGTCAGGGAAGGGCTTCCCGAGGTATAATCCAAGGCTTTATTGGCGAGAATTTCATCCCATGGAAGCGGAACAACTGAATGCCCTGGAAACCCTTCAACAGGACCTGACGCTGCGTCTTCAGGCCCTGCGGAGGTATCTTTGACTTCGATGCCAAAGTCGAACGCCTGAACGAGGTCATTCGACTTTCGGAAGATCCTGCGCTCTGGCAGGACAGCAAAAAAAGCCAGGAATTGGGGCGTGAACGCAAGATGCTGGAAGAAGTGGTGGACGAAATGCACGGGTGTACCCAGAACCTCGAGGAAAGCCACGAACTTTTTGCGCTGGCCCTGGCGGAGAACGACGAAGAAACCCTGCAGGCGGTCGCGGCGGACCTGACATCCATAGACAAACGGGTCGGTGTCATGGAGTTTCGACGGATGTTCTCCCACCCCATGGACTCTGCCAATGGATTTTTGGATATTCAAGCGGGTTCGGGCGGGACGGAAGCCCAGGACTGGGCGGCCATGCTGTTGCGCATGTATGTGCGCTATGCCGAGCGCAAGGGGTTCGGGGTGGAAATTCTGGAAGAATCGCCGGGTGAGGTGGCGGGCATCAAGAGCGCCTCTCTCAAGTTGACGGGGAGTTATGCGTTTGGTCATTTGCGGACCGAGACGGGCGTCCATCGTCTGGTGCGCAAGTCGCCCTTTGATTCGGGTAATCGTCGCCATACCTCCTTTGCCTCTGTTTTCGTGTATCCCGAGGTGGACGATTCCATCGAAGTGGAAATCAATCCGGCCGACCTGCGCATCGATACCTTCCGTGCCTCGGGCGCGGGCGGCCAGCACATCAACAAGACCGATTCGGCGGTACGCCTCACCCATGCGCCTTCGGGGATCGTGGTTCAATGCCAGAGTGACCGTTCCCAGCACCGCAACCGGGCGGAGGCCATGGCCATGTTGAAGTCGAAGTTATATGAAGCCGAATTGCGCAAGCGTACGGTAGAAAAACAGGCCATGGAAGACAGCAAGACGGATATCGGTTGGGGGCACCAGATTCGTTCCTATGTGCTCGATCAGTCACGCATCAAGGATCTGCGTACCGGTGTGGAAGTGGGCAATACCCAGGCCGTACTGGATGGCGATCTGGAGGGATTCATCGAGGCCAGTTTGAAGCAGGGAGTATGACGGGATGCACGAAGAAGAAAACACATTGGTTCAGGAACGGCGCGCCAAGTTGCAGGCTCTGCGCTCGATGGGCGTGGCTTTTCCCAACGATTTTCGGCGCACGCACGAAGCGGCTTCCCTGCACGAACAGTATGGCGCGCTGAGCGAGGCCGATTTCGAAGCGCGCGCGGTGAATGTGCAATTGGCGGGGCGTCTGATGCTCAAGCGCCTTATGGGGAAGGCCAGTTTTGCCACCCTGCAGGATGGCACGGGACGCCTCCAGATTTTCCTGCAGAAGGATCAGGTGGGCGAGGAAGTCTATCAGGCCTTCAAGCACTGGGATCTGGGGGACATTCTGGGGGTGCAGGGCGCGCTGTTCAAAACCCGCATGGGGGAGTTGACCCTCCGGGTCACGGAGGTGCGGTTGCTGGTGAAATCCCTGCGTCCTCTCCCGGAAAAGTTTCATGGGCTGACCGATCAGGAACAGAAGTACCGGCAGCGGTACCTGGACCTGATCACCAACGAACATTCCCGCCAGGTATTCATCCAGCGCAGCAAGATCGTGCAGAAGGTACGCGAGTTTCTGGTGGCACGCCACTTTCTGGAAGTGGAAACCCCCATGATGCACCCCATTCCCGGGGGGGCGGCGGCCCGTCCTTTTGTGACGCACCACAATGCCCTGGATTGCGATTTGTACCTGCGCATTGCCCCCGAGTTATATCTCAAACGTCTGGTGGTGGGGGGCATGGAGCGGGTATTCGAGATCAACCGCAATTTCCGTAACGAAGGGTTGTCGCCGCGCCATAATCCCGAATTCACCATGATCGAGTTCTATGCGGCTTATCAGGACTACCGTGCGCTCATGGACCTGACGGAAGCCTTGCTGCGTTTCGTGGCGCAGGAAGTGCTGGGCACTACGACGCTCAGTTACGGCGGACGGGTACTCGATCTGGGACGACCGTTTCACCGCCTGACTCTGGCGCAGGCTCTGGAAACCCATCATCCCGACTACACGGCGGCACGTTTGAACGACCCGGCGGAACTGGTACGGGAATTGACCCGACTGGGTGCCAAGGTGCCTGCGCGTGCTTCCGTGGGGGTCCTCCAACTGGCACTTTTCGAGGAAACCACCGAAGCACTGCTCTTTGAACCGACCTTCATCATCGACTACCCGGCGGAAGTCTCACCCCTCGCCCGGCGCAGCGACACGAACCCCGACATCACCGAACGTTTTGAATTGTTCGTGGTGGGGCGGGAACTGGCGAACGGTTTTTCGGAATTGAACGACGCCGAGGATCAGGCAGAGCGTTTTCAGGCTCAGGTACGCCAGAAGGAAGCGGGCGATCAGGAAGCCATGCACTATGACGCCGATTATATCCGTGCCCTGGAATATGGTTTGCCGCCCACGGCGGGGGAAGGCATCGGGATCGATCGACTGGTCATGCTGTTGACCGACAGCCCGTCGATTCGGGATGTCATCCTTTTCCCCCAGATGCGTCAGGAAGTCTCTTGAAGTGGTTTGAACTCACCGTCGGGTTGCGTTACACCCGGGCCAAACGGCGCAACCACTTCATCTCGTTCATTTCCCTCATTTCGATGGCGGGCATTGCCCTGGGGGTGGCGGCGCTGATCGTGGTCCTGTCGGTCATGAACGGTTTCCAGAAAGAAATGCGCGAGCGCATCCTGGGGGTGGCTTCGCACGTTCAGATCTTTGGCAGTGGTCAATCTCTGGCCAACTGGCCCAAGGTGGCGGCAGAAGCCCGGCGGGACCCCGAAGTCATCGGTACGGCACCCTATGTCAATGGACAGGCCATGCTGGCCAATGACGACCTGGTCCAGGGCACGATGGTGCGGGGGATCCTGCCCGAGCAGGAACGCCAGGTGGCTGATCTGGATCAGCATATGGTGGCCGGGCACATGAGCGATCTCAAGCCCCATGAATTTGGCATCGTGTTGGGTCAGGAACTGGCCCTGGCCCTGCATTTGTCGGTGGGGGACAAGGTGGTACTCATCACGCCCCAGGGTCAGGTGACGCCGGCAGGCATGTTGCCCCGTCTCAAGCAGTTCAAGGTGGTGGGGTTGTTTCATGTGGGAATGTACGAGTATGACAGCGGGCTGGCCCTGATCCACCTGAACGATGCGCAGGTGCTGTTTCGTCTGGGGGACAACGTGACGGGCGTCCGTCTCAAATTGAAAGATCTCATGTTGGCACCGCTCGTTGCCCATCGATTGGCCTCGGCGCTGACCGTGGATGCCTGGTTGACAGACTGGACACAGGAACATGCCAATCTGTTCCGTGCCGTGGCCCTGGAAAAGACCATGATGTTCATCATCCTGTTGCTGATTGTGGCTGTGGCGGCGTTCAATATCGTGTCCACTCTGGTCATGGTGGTGACGGACAAGCAGGCCGATATCGCGATCCTGCGTACCCTGGGCGCCTCGCCCGCCAGTATTTTGGTGATTTTCATGATTCAGGGGGCCTTGATCGGCGTGATCGGCATGGGCATCGGCGTGGCGCTGGGCGTGGCGACGGCCCTCAATATTCGGGTCATCGTGCCCTTCATCGAAAAAGTGCTGGGGGTGCATTTTCTTTCTCCCCAGATCTATTTCATTTCCGAATTGCCGTCCGACCTGCAACAGGGCGATGTGCTGAGTATTGCGATCACCGCGCTGATCCTGACCCTGCTGGCAACCCTCTACCCCAGTTGGCGGGCGGCGCGCGTTCAACCGGCCGAGGCTTTACGCTATGAGTGAGAGGCTCCTGCGTTGCCAGGGAGTGACCCGGCGTTTCAGTCTGGCCGCCGATGAAGTCCCCGTTCTGCGTGGTCTCGATCTGGAAGTTCGGAAGGGCGAACAGATTGCCATTCTGGGGGCTTCCGGCAGTGGAAAAAGTACCCTGCTGCATGTGCTGGGCGGGTTGGATCGTCCCAATGAGGGGCAGGTCTCCCTGTGTGGAGAAAATTTGACCGGCTTGAGCGATCGTCAGATCGGGCGCTTGCGGAATCGCCACCTGGGTTTCGTCTATCAGTTCCACCACCTGCTGGCCGAATTTTCTGCCCTGGAAAACGTCATGTTGCCGCTGTCCATTGCGCGCATCGATTCCGTTTCGGCCTGCCAGAGGGCGACGGACATGTTGGAAGCGGTGGGTCTGGGGCAGCGTTTGCACCATCGTCCGGGCGAACTCTCCGGCGGAGAGCGGCAACGAGCGGCGGTGGCCCGTGCCTTGGTGACCCGTCCTTCCCTCATACTGGCGGACGAGCCTACCGGGAATCTGGATCGTCAGACGGCGTGGCACGTCTTTGAACTGATTCTGAGCCTCAACCGCCGCCAGGGGGCCGGCTTGGTCATGGCCACCCATGATCTGGAGCTGGCTGATCGTATGGATAAGCGCTACCGCCTGGAGGATGGAGTCTTGAGGGCTCTGTGAGCGGCGTTCAGGTACGCCAGGCAGCAGTGACGCCGGGGACGGCTTGCAGGATTTTGAGCGTACGGGCCAACTGTTCCAGACTGTCGATCTGAACGGTGAAACGCATGCGTGCCTGCGTGCCATGGGTGTGGGTGTTGACGCCGGTGACATTGACCTTTTCACGGGTGAAGGCTTCAGAGATATCGCGCAGAAGCCCCTGTCGGTCCTGGCCCAGAACTCCGATATCCGTGGAAAAAGGTTGCTCCGGGGGGTTTTCTCCCCAACTCACGGGAATCAGACGTTGCCATTGCTGATGCGTGAGGGCGGCCAGGCTGCGGCAATTGGCGCGGTGAATGCTGACACCGCGTCCACGCGTGACGAACCCCAGGATGGGTTCGGGAGGCACGGGTTTGCAGCATTTGGCGATGGTCGTGGCGATCTGGGACACCCCGACCACCAGCACCCCCTGGTTGCCGCCGGAGGGGCTGGGCGTGGTCAGGGGGAGCGTGATTTCCTGCTGCGGCACAGGCGGCGGTGCGAGGAGGTTGTCCAACTGGCGCAGGGTGACCTCGTTGCGGGCGAGGGCCACCAGAAAATCTTCCGTTCGGGCATATCCCACCCGATTGGCCAGTTCTTCAAGAGAAAGAGCCGTTTGACTCGTGCGCGACATCCACTTGTCCAGAAGGGTTCGTCCCTGGCTGAGATCCTCTTCCCAATGCTGCAATTTGAACCATTGGCGTACCTTGGCTTGAGCCCGATGGGTTTTGAGATACCCATAGGCCGGATTCAGCCAGTCGCGGCTGGGACCGCCTTGTCGCACCGTCAGGATTTCCACCCGTTGCCCGTTGTTCAAGGGTTGGTTGAGGGGCGTCATGCGGCCGTCCACCTTGGCCCCCCGGCACCGATGACCCAACTCCGAATGGACATGATAGGCAAAATCGATGGGTGTCGACCCCTGGGGCAGGTCGATGATGCGTCCCTGAGGGGTAAAGACGAAGAGGGTTTCATCACCCGGAGGAAGGGAGGCGCCGGTATTCAGTGCGGCTTCCCGTTGCCAATCGAGCATCTGGCGTAACCAGACCACACGCTCTTCGAAGGAACGGTTTGTCCGTGCGCCTTCCTTGTAGCGCCAATGGGAGGCAATGCCCAATTCCGAATCGCGGTGCATTTCATGGGTACGGATCTGAACTTCCACGATTTTGTTTTCCGGACCATAGACAGCGGTATGGAGGGAACGGTACTGGTTGCCTTTGGGACGGGCAATGTAGTCGTCAAACTCCCCCGCAACGGGCACCCAACACTGGTGGACCAAGCCGAGGACGGTATAACACTCGGGAATGGTATTGACGATGACCCGTACGGCACGGATGTCGTAGACCCGTTCAAGGGACAAGTTCTTGGCGCGCATCTTCTTGACGATGCTGAAGATATGCTTGGGGCGTCCGGTCACGTCGGCAACGATGCCGTTTTCCTGCAGGAGATCCTGTAACGTCTGGATCAACTGGGCAATGTACCGTTCGCGCTGGATGAACCGTTCGTCCAGTTGATGCGCGATGGTCTTGTAAGTCTCTGGTTCGAGGGCACGCAGGGAGAGGTCTTCCAATTCCCATTTAAGAAACCAGACCCCCAGACGATTGGCCAGAGGGGTGTAGAGGTCGAGGGTCTGACGGGCCAGTTGGCGTTGGGTGGGTTCATCCAGTGACGTGGATCGGCGCATCAGCCAAACCCTTTCGGCCAGGGCGATGAGGACCACCCGGATATCTTGAACCAGGGTCAGCAATAATTTTCGGATCCCTTCGATGTGCTCTTCGTGGGAAGACTTCGGATGATCCTGAATATCCAGGGTATCGACGATGTGATCCAGGCGGTGCAGTTCCTGGGCCAAGGTCCAGATTTCCGGGTCCAGATCCAGACGGGCAGGCAGAGTCTCCTGCTGTGACCAGGGCAGGGCGCGCAACAGGGCAACCACGATGCACGCCGGATGGGCTTCCAGGTCACTCAGAAGACGCGCGCTGGTGAGGGCGCGCTGAAGTGCCCATTGCCCCTCTTCATCGACAGGATCTTGCGCTGTGATGAGTTGGAAAAGTTGGGCGATCAGGGAGGATTCCGTCAACTGATAACGCGCATGGAGCCCCAGTCCGGACAGTCCGTGGGCCGAATCCAGGGGGCCAGCGTCGGTACGCGCTACCATGACGGGAGTATGCAAATGGAACTCATTTTCCCATTATGGGCGCTTCAGTGAGGTCCTTCAAGGGGGGCATCGGGATTCCCAGTAATGGGGAAAGGCAGCGCGCGCGACATCCACTTGTACTCGAGGGTCCGTGAGATGCAGTTCGATATCCCCACATTGGTCTGTGCGCAGACGTTGTGTCTCTCCATAGCGCATCCAGACCAGGGGGTTGGGATGCTTGAAACGGTTATGGTCTCCGACGGAGAACAAACTCCAGCGAGGGGCGACGGCCTGCAGAAAATCCGGGGTCGAGGATGTCTTGCTGCCGTGATGCGGCACGACCAGGACGTCCGCGTGCAACTTCTCCGGGCTGCGCTCCAGCAAGGCCTGTTCACTGCGTGCCTCGATATCGGCAGGCAGGAGGGCGTGCAGTGCCCCCACCGTGAGGCGTAACACGCAGGCCCGATCATTGCTCCTGAGAGTCGGGTCGGACAGGTCTTCGTGGTCTGGATACAGGATCTCAAAATCGACCCCATCCCAGTTCCAGCGCATCCCGGCCACGCACGTCAGCGCGTGCGGCATGCCGCGCAACAAGGGATGGGAGGCGGGCAGGGAGGAGAGAATCCAGGGGAGGGGATAGGCATTGACCAGGGAATGCAACCCGCCGCTGTGGTCGAGATCGCCGTGGCTGAGGAGCAGACCGTCCAGGTGCCGAACGCCGAAACTGCGCAGGGCAGGGATCACCACCCGTTCTCCGGCATCCTGTTCGGAACCGATGCGCGGCCCCGTGTCGACCACGAGGGTATGCCGGGCAGTGCGCAGCACCACCGCCAGGCCTTGCCCGACATCCAGCAGATCCAGCCACAGACCGCCCATATCGGGGCGAGGTAGGGGCGAGGCGACCAGCCCCAGCAGTCCCAGGCAACCGGCCCAGCGTCCCGGAAGGCCGCGCGGGGCCAGCAGGAATCCTACGCTCAACGTGGCGACGATCAGAACGGTCAGATCCGGGGTGGGCAGATCGAGCGGGGGGCCGCTCTGGTGGACCATCCAGGCCAGCCCCCAGGCCGTGCCCATCATGAGGGTATGGGCCATCCCCAGACAGAAGCCCAGTCCAGGGATCAGTCCCAGCAAGGACAGGGGAACCACGCCCAGGCTGACCAGGGGAATGGCCAAGGCGTTGGCCAGGGGCGAGATCCAGGAAACCTGCCCAAACAGCCAGATCAGCAGGGGGATCATGGCCCAGGTGGCAGCCCATTGACTGTGGATTTCCTGTTTCCAGAAAGGTAATCGCCCGGTCTGGTGTGCGCCTGCATAAACCATCCAGGATACGGCGCCAAAGGAAAGCCAGAAACTGGGCGAGAGGGAGGCGAAGGGGTCGCCCGTCAAGGTCAGGGCGGCGGCCAGCAGAAGGAGGGTGGAAGCAGGCAGCGGGCGCAACTGGAAATTGGCCAGGGTGACTACGGTGATCATGGCCAGGGTGCGCTGGGTGGGGAGGGAAAACCCGGCAATCAGGGCATAGATGCTGGCACCCAGCCACCCGACCAGCCAGCGGATGCGCAAGGAAGGAGACAAAATCCCCGCGACTTTGGCGACGAGGCCAGCCAACATCGTGATGTGCAATCCGGAGATGCTGATCAAATGGCCGACCCCGGTTGCCCAGAACAATTGCCAGTCAGCGGGAGAAATGGCGGATTGGTCGCCGATGACCAGGGCGATCAGCACCGGGCCCCAGGGTTGGCCCTTCAGTTGGTCGCGCAAGCGTTGACGCAGGAGATCCCGTTGAGTTTCGATGAACAATTGAAGGCCGGTGAGGCCGCCGGGGTGAGCCCACCCCAGGAACACGGGGGGTGTGCGCCGGTCGATGCTGCCTTGGGCCAGTATGCCCTCACTCCACGCCCAGGTGGCACTGTCGAAGCCGCCGGGGTTGACCAGTCCGTGTGGACTTCTGACGCGGCACTGCCAACGCCAGCGTTGTCCTGGATGCAGGTCTGCCGGTGCGTTCCGGAGGGAAGGCGCGTATTCGGACAGTGCGACTTCGGCGGGAAAAAGAAGGGGGGCCGAGTCCACGGCCACCTTGAAGTGAAGTTCGCCGGCGCGGCCTTCCGGCAAACTGAGGAGGGTGCCCGTCAGGGTAAGGCTTCGGTGTTCCCAGCGCGGAGGCAGGCGGTGCTCCATGCGCAGGCGAGCCCGTTCATTGGCTGTGACGAGGCCCCCCAGAAACAAGGCAAGAAACAGGAGCAGGGGACGCCCTCGAGGCCAATGCCGTACCGCGCCCACACCAAGGGCCCAAACCAGGCTCGCACTTTCGAGAGCGGGCAACGGGATGAGACGGGGGGCAGCCTGAAGTACCAGGAGGCCCAGGATCCAGGCGCAGAGAAGGAGTCGCATACCCTTCCAGTATGTCCGCAGTGGGGCTGGGACAGCAGCGAAGAAACGCGGCGGATCAGGGGTTTTCGGTGAGGTGCGGGGCGAGCCAGGCGGTCATGTGGCGAATTTCCTCTTCGCAGACACTGTGCGGCATGGGATAACTGTGCCAGGTCACCGGGTAGCCCGCACTTTCCAGGAATTGGCGCGACCGGTTGCCCTGTGTCCAGGGAATGACCGGATCCTGAGTGCCGTGGGCCATGAAGATGGGCAAGGCGCGGTTGGCCGGGTGAGACCGCTGGGCCAGTTCATGGCTCAGGGGAAGGTAGGTGGAGAGTGCCAGTACGCCCCCCAGGGGTACGGGCATGCGTGTGCCGGCGGTGAGCGCGACGGCGCCGCCCTGGGAGAAACCGGCGATGAAAATGTTCCTGGCAGGGATACCGCGTTGCACTTCGTTTTCGATCAGATGCTGGATGGCGGCGCAGGAGACCAACAGATCGTCATCGTTGGGCACCCAGCGTTCCCCCTCCAGGGCGATGTCATACCAGGCGCGCATGACCATTCCCTGATTCAGGGTGAGGGGACGGCGCGGGGCATGGGGCAGGATGTGACGGAGGGTGGGGTGGGTCAGCGCCAGGGTTTCGGCCACCGCCACGAAATCATTTCCATCGGCCCCCAGACCATGCAGCCAGAAGAGGGTGGCACGGGCAGGAACCTTGGGGTCGAGCACGACCGGCGGGGTATCCCAGAAATGGTCAGTGATCGGATTCTTCATGAGGGACGGGTGGGCCCGCCTCCAGAAAGGGGGCCAGAGTGTGGAACAACGCACGAAAATGGCGCGGGGGCTTGTGCAGGATGCGCTCGCGTTGAGCCGCCAGGACCTGCTGGCGCAAGTTCTGACGATCCACCGTGGGGTAGTCGTGCGCAAATAGATCCACCGCAGAGACATCCTCCATCATGCGTTCGCGCCATCGTTCTGTGCGGTGCATGGCCGCAGTGGCGGCGTGGGAATGACCGTTCAGACGATCCAGATATTCCCGGATGGGGGCAGGGTCCACGCTACGCATGAGTTTGCCAATGTATTGCAACTGGCGCCGCAGTCCGCCATGGGCATGGATGGTCTTGGCCTCCAGGATGGCCTGGAGCAAGGAATCGGGCAGGTCGAGGGCGCGCAGTTGCGGGGGCTTCAGGGCCACCAGCGCTTCTCCCAATTCCTGCAGGGCTTCCATGTCGCGTTTGCGTTGGGTTTTGCTGAGCAGTTCTTCGGAGTGCACGGTTTTCCAGAATTCGATCAATGTTGCTATGATACCGGAATTATATGCAAAGGAACCTCTATTGTGTCGGATCACTCCCCTTTTCATTATTCTCAGGAATATTTTCAATCCCTGGTCCAGACGGCGCTCCAGCAGGCCTGTCAGGCCGGGGCCAGCGCTGCTGAAGTGGAAGTGAGCGAAGGGGCAGGCCTGGGCGTCACGGTACGCCTGGGTGAAGTGGAAACCATCGAATACAACCGTGACAAGGATCTTGGGGTGACGGTGTATTTCGGGTCACAGCGGGGACAGGCCAGCACCTCGGATTTTTCGCCGGCGGCATTGCACAGTACCGTGGACAAGGCGCTGGCCATCGCACGTCACACGGCGCTGGATCCCTTTGCGGGTCTGGCCGATCCTGCCTTGTTGGCGCAGGCCCCCTGGCCCGATCTCGACCTGTTTTGTCCCTGGGATTTGAGCGTGGAACAGGGCATCGACTGGGCGCGCCGCTGTGAATCGGCGGCCCTCGCCCAGGACCGGCGTTTGAATAATTCGGACGGGGCCACGGTGCATACCCAGAATTCCCACTTTTTTTATGGCAATACCCTGGGGTTCATGGGGGGGTATGCCGGGTCCAGCCACACTCTGAGTTGTGCCGTCATTGCCGGCAAGGACCCGGACATGCAGCGCGATTACTGGTACAGCACGTCGCGCCATCCGGACCAACTGGAGTCCCCGGAACAGGTGGGGCGACAGGCGGCAGAGCGCACGTTGCGCCGTCTCGCGGCCCGTCGTCTGTCCACGCGGCAGGTGCCCGTACTTTTCGAGGCCTCCCTGGCTGCCGGACTGATCGGACATTTCGTCGGGGCGGTGAGTGGCGGGTCGCTCTATCGGGGCACCAGTTTTTTGCCGGACAGTCTGGGGCAAAAGGTCTTTGACGAGCGGTTTTCCCTGCGTGAGGAACCCCATCTGCCGGGAGGGTTGGCCAGTGCGCCTTTTGATGATGAAGGGGTGGCGACGCATCCCCGCCCGGTGGTAAAAAATGGGGTGGTGGAAGGGTACTTTCTGGGCAGTTATTCCGCACGCAAGTTGGGCATGCGTTCCACCGCCAATGCGGGAGGAAGTCATAACCTGATTGCCACTCCTTTCGGCGGTGGCTTTGAGGACTTGCTGCGGCAGATGGATCGGGGCGTGCTGGTGACCGAGTTGCTGGGGCATGGAGTGAATGGGGTGACCGGGGATTATTCGCGCGGTGCGGCAGGGTTCTGGGTGGAACATGGCCAGATTCAGTATCCCGTGCATGAAATCACCGTTGCCGGAAATCTCAAGGAGATGTTCCGCGCGATTCAGGGGGTGGGAACCGACGTGCGGGTGCGCGGCTCCAAAATTTGCGGCTCCATTCTGGTGGGGGAAATGACCGTGGCAGGTGAATAGGGCAAGCCATGAAATGTCCCTTTTGCGGTGCCATGGATTCTCAGGTCATCGATTCGCGGGTCTCGGAAACTGGCGAGAGCATCCGTCGGCGTCGGCGTTGCATGGGGTGTAACCGGCGTTTCACCACCTATGAGACCTTGGACATTCGCCCTCCCCAACTGGTCAAATCCAATGGTCAGCGGGAGGAGTATTCGGCCGACAAGGTGCGGGTCAGTTTCATGCGTGCCTTGCATAAACGACCCGTTCCCGTGGAACGGGTCGATGCAGCCATCGAACGGATACGCCAGCATCTGCTGGCGCTGGGGGAGCGGGAGATCACTTCCCGCCAGGTGGGCGAAATGGTGATGGAAGAGTTGCGCCACCTCGACAAGGTGGCCTATGTGCGCTTTGCCTCGGTGTATCGCAGTTTTCAGGATCTGGACGATTTTCGGGATGTGATTCGTGATCTCTGATCCTCTCGATGAACGGGTGCCTTTCATGCGACGGGCTCTGGAGTTGGCGCGACGGGGATGCTGGACCACGACGCCCAATCCACGGGTGGGCTGCGTCATCGTGCGGGCTGGCCGGATCGTCGGTGAAGGCTGGCATGAGTGGGCCGGAGAACCTCATGCCGAGGTCCATGCCTTGCGTGCGGCCGGGGCGCAGGCGCTGGGGGCCACGGCCTTTGTGACCCTCGAACCGTGCAGTCATACGGGACGCACCCCGCCCTGTGCCAATGCGCTCATCGAAGCGGGCATCGCACGTGTGGTGGTGGCCATGGAGGACCCCAATCCGCGCGTGGCCGGGCAAGGATTGGCCCGTTTGCGGGCGGCTGGCCTCGTCGTGGAACTCGGCGTGGAGGCACAGGCAGCGGCGGCCCTCAACCCCGGATTCATTTTGCGCATGACTGAGGGACGGCCCTGGATTCGGGCCAAGTTGGCCCTCAGCCTGGATGGCAAGAGCGCGCTCGGGAATGGGGTCAGTCAATGGATTACGGGGTCGGAGGCACGTGCCGAGGGGCATCGTTGGCGGGCGTATTCCTGTGCGGTGGCGACCGGTGGAGGGACGGTCCGGCAGGATGATCCGGCGTTGACGGTGCGGGCCGTGGAGACGGCGCGCCAACCCCGCCGCCTGGTACTGGATCCCCGCCTGGAAACTCCCTCCACGGCCCGAATATTGAAGGAAGGAGGACAGACAGGGTTTTACTGTGCCGACCCTCCCCCGCCTGAACGGCGGTTGGCTATCGAGGCTGCAGGGGGGGAAGTGGTCCCTTTGCCCGTTTTGAGCACGGGGCGAGTGGATTTGCGGGCCCTGGTACGGGCATGGGGTCGATTGGAGTTGAATGAGGTGTTGCTGGAAGCCGGCCCGCGTTTGACGGGCGCGTTGCTGGAAGCCGGGTTGGTGGATGAGGTGCTGATTTTTCAGGCCCCTCTCTTGCTGGGCGAGGGGGCCCTGGGGGCGGTGTGCTGGTCCCGACCGTTGAGTTCCTTGAGCCAGGGAAAGGGGTTGGAGGTCGAGGAGCGACGCATTCTGGGGCGGGATTGGCTGATTCGGGCACGGGTACGAGGGAATGGGACATGTTTACTGGAATAGTGCAGACGGTGGGGCGGATCGTGAGTATGGAACCCCTGGCGGAGGGGATGCGGATGACGTTTGATACGGCGACCTTGTCTCTGGAAGGGATCGATCTGGGCGGATCCATTGCGGTCAATGGCGTTTGTCTGACCGTGATTGCCCTGGGCGCGCAGTCCTTTTCTGCAGAGGTCTCACGGGTGACGCTGGAGGGGACGACCGGGTGGGTGTTGGGGCGACGCATCAATCTGGAGCGGGCCTTGCGTTTGAGCGATGCGCTGGGCGGGCATCTGGTCACCGGGCATGTGGATGGGGTGGGTCGGGTGCGCAGTTTCACCCCCTGCGGGGAGAGCGTTACCCTGCAGGTGGAGGCCCCAGGCGATTTGCCTCGTTACATCGCGACCAAGGGATCGGTGACGGTACAGGGCGTGAGTCTGACGGTGAATGCGGTGGAGGGGGCGTTTTTTACGGTCAATCTGATCCCCCATACCCAGCAGGTCACGACCTTGGGCGCCCTGGTGGAAGGCGATGGGGTGAATCTTGAAGTGGATTTGCTGGCACGCTATGCCGAACGCGCGCGGCAATGGTCCGGTGACAAGGGAACGGAAATGCCCCCCTTGGAGTAGAATGCGGGGTTTGGAAGGAGAAAGTTTGATGACACAGGGGACGGGAGTCCTGGCATCCGCGGAGGATTTGATCGCCGAGGTGCGGGCAGGGCGCATGGTCATTCTGGTGGATGATGAGGACCGGGAGAATGAAGGTGACCTGGTGCTGGCGGCGGATCACGTCACTCCGGAAGCCATCAACTTCATGGCGCGCTATGGGCGTGGGCTGATTTGTCTGACCTTGACGGAGGACCGCTGCCAACAACTGAATTTGCCGCTCATGGTGACGGATAACCGTTCTCCGCTCACGACCAACTTTACCGTGTCCATCGAGGCGGCATGCGGGGTGACCACGGGGATTTCGGCCGCCGATCGGGCGCGTACGATACAGGCCGCAGTGGCCCGCTTCGCACGCCCGGCCGATGTGGTGCAGCCGGGTCATGTTTTTCCGCTGATGGCGCGGCGGGGAGGGGTGCTGATACGCGCCGGGCACACCGAGGCGGGCTGCGATTTGGCCCAATTGGCTGGTTTGGAACCTGCAGCGGTGATCTGTGAGATCCTCAAGGAGGATGGCGAGATGGCGCGCCTTCCCGACCTTGTTCCCTTTGCCCATGAGCATGGCTTGAAAGTGGGGTCGATTGCCGACCTGATCCGTTACCGCAGTCATACCGAATGTCTGGTGGAACGGGCGGCGGCACGGCCCTTGGTGACCCCTCATGGGACTTTTGAGGTGGTGGCGTTTTATGATGTGGTGGGTCATCGCACCCACCTGGCCCTGGTGTACGGACAGATCGAAGCGAAACGGGAGACGCTGGTGCGCGTGCATGAGCCCTTTTCCGTGACGGATGTCCTGGATGATGGAGTAGGGCGACATTCTTTTGGCCTTCAGGGAGCCATGCAAAAAATCGTTGCGGCGGGGAGCGGCGTGATCGTTCTGTTGCACGGAGAGGATCGGGCTCAGGACCTGATCGCCTGGGCCACGGCCGAGGTCATGCCGGTGGCCCCTGCCGGAAGGAAATGGGATTCGCGCCTGCATGGGGTAGGGGCACAGATTTTACGGGCAGTGGGGGTGGGGCGCATGAAAGTGCTGTCCCGCCGCCGCAAGATGCCCAGCATGGCAGGTTTTGGACTGGAGATCACTGGATATGTCACACCCGAGGAATAGACCCTGGAACACCAGCATGGCGGATATCGCCTGTGATGGCAAGGGGTTGCGCATTGCCATCGTATTGGCCCGCTTCAACGAGGCGATTGGCGAGCAACTGCTGGCGGCGACAGGCAGGGCGCTGATGGAGCGTGGCGTGGCCGAAGAAGATATTCCGGTATTGCGTGTGCCCGGTGCTCTGGAACTGCCCCTGACTCTCAAGGTCCTGGCAGAAACCGGGCGCTTCCAGGCATTGATTGCCTTGGGTTGCGTGGTACGCGGGGACACCTATCATTTCAAGATCGTGGCGGATGAATCGGCAGCCGGGATCACGGCGGTACAATTGGCAACGGGGGTTCCCATTGCCAATGGGGTACTGACCACGGAAAACGACGCACAGGCTTTTGCCCGGGCCGAGCATAAGGGACAGGACTGCGCCCTGGCGGCGATCGAAATGGTGCGCCTGCTCGAAGAAATCCGGCGGGGGGAACTATGAAATCGGCGCGCCGCCAGGCGCGCGAGCTGGTGGTGCAGGGGCTCTATGAGTGGCAACTGGCAGACTCTGGCCGGGCGGCCATCATCGATCATCTCGCCACTCAGCCACACTTCATGCGTGCGGATCGGGGGTTTCTCGAACAGTTGCTGGAAGGGGTGATGACGGAGCGGGAATCCCTGGATCAGCGGTTGAGTCTGCTGATCGACCGTCCCTTGACGCAGGTCAGTCCGGTGGAGCGCGCCATTCTGTGGCTGGCCAGTTATGAACTGGCCCATTTTCCTGAAACGCCTTTTCGCGTCATTTTGAATGAGGCCATCGATTTGGCCAAACGTTTTGGGGGCACGGACGGACATAAATACATCAACGGCGTGCTGGACCGTCTGGTAACGCGGGAACGCCCGGAAGAACGTCAGCGTCCGGTGGCGCGTCAAAAAATTTCCTGAGAGACTGCGTGTGACGAGATGACGGGCGAGTTTGCGCTGATCCGGCGTTATTTCCATCCCCCTACCCGGCATACGTTGTTGGCGGGTGGGGATGATGCCGCCTTGATCGTACCGCGGACGGCCCATGAATTGGCACTGTCCACGGACCTGTTGGTGGGCGGCCAGCACTTTTTTCCAGATATGGACCCCCACCGCCTGGGGCAAAAAGCCGCCGCCGCGAACCTGTCGGACATGGCCGCCATGGGGGCGACGCCGCGCTGGGTCTTGCTGGGGTTGACCCTGCCGCTTCCCCTTCAGGAATCCTGGGTGGCAGCGTTCAGCCAGGGTTTTCGAGAGGCTTTGGAGGCCCATGACGTGGACTGGGTGGGCGGGGATACCACGGCGGGGCCTCTTGCCCTGGCGGTGACGATCATCGGTGAAGTCCCTGAGGGTCAAGCGTTGCGGCGCAGCGGTGCCCATGCGGGAGAGGATATCTGGGTGTCGGGTACCTTGGGAGATGCGGCTCTGGGTTTGGACTGGCGTCTGGGACGCTGCCCGGATCTTGCGCCCGCGGCCCGTGATTTTGCCCTGGAACGCTTTGAATGCCCTACCCCACGGGTCGCCCTGGGGCAATCCTTACGCGCGTTGGCCAGCGCCGCCATCGATATTTCCGATGGCTTGCTGGCCGATCTGGGGCATCTTTTAACCGCCTCCGGAGTGGGCGCCCAACTGGAGATGGCACGTATACCGGCGTCTGCGGCTCAGCCGTCAGGGCCCACTGATTCGGACTGGCAGCGCCGGGTGTTGCAGGGGGGGGAAGACTACGAATTATGTTTCACTGCACCCTCTGTCCGGCGTTCCGAACTGGAGGCGCTGGGGCGCGGCGGGAAGGTTGCCCTGACCCGCATCGGACGAGTGACCGCCGCCCCGGACGAACGTTGTGTGCAGGATGAGGCGGGGCTGGTCGTAGCGGTCTCCTGGCGGGGATATGATCATTTTGCAGAGGCGTCATGAGGCGTGCCACGGCCAGTTTCATGAGGGAGAGTCCACTCCACTGGGTGGCCTTGGGCGGAGGGGCGGGGTTATCGCCCTGGGCACCGGGAACGGTGGGCAGTTTGCTCGGTTTCCCGCTCTTTTTTTTGCTGCGTCTCTTGCCCTGGGGCGTACAATGGGCGCTGCTGGCGGGCTTGTTCGCATTCGGTGTATGGGCCTGCGGTGCAACGGCGCGGGCGCTGGAAGATGAGGACCCCAAGGCGGTGGTCTGGGATGAGGTGGTGGCCTGCGCCGGCGTACTCCTGCTGGCCCCGTCCACGGGGCTTGGGTGGCTGCTGGGGTTTGGGTTGTTCCGTTTGTTCGATATCTGGAAGCCTTTTCCGATTGGTTGGGTCGATCGACGGATCAAGGGGGGGCTGGGCATCATGCTGGACGATGCCCTGGCGGCCATTTTGGTGATGTGGATACTCTGGCATGTGGGGAGGGTATGGCATGGGCACTGGTGAACGGGATTTCGAGATGACGGGTGCGCTTCGGGGAGAGGCAGACAAGGATCTGGCTCTGGCTCAACAGGTGGGAGAGGCCCTGAGTCAACGCGGCTGGACCCTGGCCACGGCCGAGTCTTGCACCGGTGGAGGGATGGCTGCTCTGGTCACGGAAATTCCAGGGTGTTCCCACTGGTTCGACCGCGCCTGGGTGACCTACAGTAACCAGAGCAAGGTCACCTTGCTCGGGGTGCCCGAGACACTCATCGAAGCCTTTGGCGCGGTCAGTGAACCGGTGGTTTGCGCCATGGTGGAAGGCGCCCTGAAATTCAGCCGCGCGGACATTGTGGTGGCCGTGAGCGGCGTGGCCGGACCGGGGGGGGGAACGGTGCATAAACCCGTTGGAACCGTTTGTCTGGCCTGGGGGGAACGGCAGGGAGGGGTTCGGACGGATACTTTCTGGTTTCCTGGGGACCGGCGCGCCATTCGTGCCGCAGCGATCACCCAGGGTTTGCTGGGCGTATGGGACTGGGCGAGCAAACCAGCGCTCGCGTGAACGGTGGAAACCCCTTGACGACCGGGGGTAACTGTATATAATTACAGTCTTTGGCCCTGTGTGGAATGAACGTCACAGAATCCGTTTGTTGCACGGAATATCGTCCGGGAATGCGCCTAGAGTGAGTGCTTGGACATCATGACAGAGTGAGGAAGATGCATGGAAGAGCATAAGAGCAAAGCGTTGGCCGCTGCGTTATCCCAGATCGAAAAGCAGTTCGGCAAGGGGGCTGTGATGCGCCTGGGGGCAGGGGGCGTCGAAAATGACATAGAAGTGATTTCCACCGGCTCTCTCGGGCTCGATATGGCCTTGGGAGTCGGGGGCTTGCCACGGGGCCGGATCGTGGAGATTTACGGGCCCGAATCCTCGGGTAAAACCACGTTGACCCTGCAGGTCATTGCCGAAATGCAGAAAAAAGGGGGAGTGGCTGCATTTATCGATGCCGAGCATGCCCTGGATCCGGTCTATGCCCAGAAGTTGGGGGTCAATGTGGCCGATCTGCTCATTTCCCAGCCTGATACTGGGGAACAGGCCCTCGAAATCGCAGATATGCTCGTGCGTTCCGGATCCGTGGATATCGTGGTGGTGGATTCGGTCGCCGCTTTGACCCCGCGTGCGGAAATCGAAGGCGAGATGGGCGATTCCCATGTGGGTCTGCATGCCCGTCTCATGTCCCAGGCATTGCGCAAGTTGACCGGTAATATCAAAAGGTCCAATTCCATGGTCGTCTTCATCAACCAGATCCGTCTCAAGATCGGCGTCATGTTTGGCAATCCGGAAACCACCACGGGGGGAAATGCGCTCAAGTTTTATGCGTCCGTACGGCTGGATATCCGGCGCGTGGGCTCCATCAAGAGGGGGGATGAGATCATTGGCAGCGAAACGCGTGTCAAGGTGGTCAAGAACAAGGTGGCCCCTCCTTTCAAAGTGGCAGATTTCGACATCCTGTATGGGGAAGGGATTTCGCGGGAGGGAGAAATCATCGAATTGGGGGTCGTGGCCAAGGTGATCGAAAAATCCGGGTCCTGGTATGCCTATCAAGGCGAGAAGATCGGGCAAGGCAAGGACAATACGCGCCTATACCTGCGCGAGCACCCTGCGCTGGCCCAGGAAATCGAGGACCGTATCCGTTCTGCCAGTGGGTTGGAAATGCCCGTGGGGAAAATTGAGGAAGAGTGACAACGTTGTACGAACGAGCCCTGCGTCTCCTGGCGCGGCGCGAATATACCCGGCATGGACTGGCACTGCGTCTGAAGCAGGAAACCGCCGCGTGTGTGGGTCTGGAGGCGTTGCTGGACCAGTTGGAGGGCCAGGGGTATTTGTCGGATCGGCGGGCGGCGGAGGCTTTGCTACGTAAACATGCAGAGCGCCATGGGGTGCTGCGTCTGCGCCAGGATTTTCAGCAACAAGGGGTTCCTGCGGCCATTGCCCTGTCCCTGCTCGAGGTGGCCCGCGCCCGTGAACTACAGGGGGCACGCGCAGTATGGGCACGGAAATTCAGCCAGTTACCCGCGACGGGAGAAGATCGGGTCCGCCAAATGCGTTATCTGGCCAATCGTGGTTTCTCCCGTTCCACCATCGCTACCATACTCGGCGGGGATATGGGGGAGGACGGAGAATGAAGGAGGGGGGTGGATGGAAAAATCACCGTGACCCGGAGCCCCCCCTGGGGTGAGGCCGCCGCCAGACTCAGACGGGCCCGGTGGTGTTCTGCAATCCGTTGCACGATGGATAAACCCAATCCGCTCCCCTGCTGGCCGCTGCCGGGCAGGCGATAGAACCTCTCCATGACCCGCTGCATTTCCTCGGCGGGGATTCCCGGCCCGTCGTCCGTGACCTCCAGTTGAACTTCATGGGCGGCATTTTCTGATAACCGTAAAACCACCGTGCTGTGCGGAGGGCTGTAGCGGATGGCATTGTCCACCAGATTGCGCAGCAGGATGCTCAGATGGCCGCTTTGGCCCAGGACGCGCAGAGCGGTCTCGCCCTCGAGGAGGAGTTTTATTTTTTTCAACTCGGCCTGACCCGCCAAAAAAGCCAGAGACTCTGCCGCCAGCGGGTGAATCAGTATCAAATCATGACGCACCCCTGCTTCTTCCGGGTCGATGCGTGCCAGGGTGAGGAGTTGCTCGATCAGGTGGGTGGCCCGTTCTATCCCTTGCTGGACCTGATGCAGGGCGTGCTGGCGGTCCTCTTCCATGAGGGAACGAAGGGCGACCTGAGCCTGGGTGCGCAGAGCCGCCAGCGGCGTGCGTAATTCGTGGGCGGCATCGGCGGTGAAGCGGCGTTCTGATTCGATGGAGTGGCGCAATCGCCCGAACAGGTCGTTGAGGGCTGTGGCCAACGGTTTGACTTCGAGGGGGATGGAAAGCAAGTCCAGGGGCTCCAGACGGTCGGCGGAGCGCTGGACCACTTCGCGTCGCAATTGACGCAAGGGGCGCAGTCCGGTATTGACCATGGCCCAGATCATCAGGGGGACCAGAGGAATGGCAATGGCCACTGAGGGAAGCAGCATGTTGAGGACGATCTGGCG
The DNA here is from genome assembly GCA_021805445.1 of Pseudomonadota bacterium. Lineage (GTDB taxonomy): Bacteria > Pseudomonadota > Gammaproteobacteria > Burkholderiales > Ferrovaceae > Ferrovum. The sequence goes on along the minus strand of JAJZFH010000025.1, from coordinate 12,127 downwards.
GGCCAGTTGTTCCCGTCCGCGCATGGGTTCGGCAATCTGGATCATGAGTTCATGGGCAGAGTCCGATAGGACCAGTAAACGCCAACGATGGGTGTTGATGGTGATCGTGGAATAACCGGGCTGGGTCGAAGCCCCCATCAGGGTGGCAGGGGCAGTGGCAGAGCGCAAAATCAGGGTTTGATGGCTCCAGACCTGGTAGACCATAGCCTGCTCGTATTCATGGGTCACCGGGGATTCATCTTCGACCCCATGCTCGATGCGTTCGGTGAGGGTGCGTTGGGCGATGCCCAGCAGAACATGGGCGGACTCCGCCATTTGAGCATCAAAGAGGGAGTCCAGTTCCTGGCGTGCCGAGCGGTGGTCAAAGAACACCACGACGATCAGGACGAGGGACATGGCCCCCAACAATAACAGGAGCAGACGGCGGCGCAGGGAGTTCATGAGATACGCTGCGTGGGTTCGGGAGAATCAGGGTTTGTCGATGACATATCCGATGCCGCGCAGGGTTCGGATCAATGTGTTGCCCAATTTCTTGCGCAGGTGGTGAATATGGACCTCGATGGAATTGCTTTCCACTTCCTCGCCCCAGCCATAGAGGCGGCTTTCCAGTTGATCGCGGGTCTGAACCCGGCCAATGTTGAGCAGGAGTTGGTGTAAAAGGGAAAATTCCCGTGCAGACAGTTCCACCAGCGTCTCATTTTTGAATACCTGATGGGCAGCAGGGTCGAGACTGATCTCCCTGTGTGTGAGGAGGGGGGGGGCCAACCCACTGCCGCGGCGCGACAGAGCGCGCAGACGGGCGATCAATTCGTCGAGATCAAAGGGTTTGATCAGATAATCATCGGCCCCCGCATCCAGTCCGGTGACCCGGTCAGGGATGGTATCCCGCGCCGTCAAAACCAGAACGGGGAGCGTCATGGCTCGAGCGCGCAACCATTTCAACACTTCCAGACCGGGGATTTTGGGTAAACCGAGATCGAGCACCGCAAGATCATAATTTTCGGATTGCAGGGAAAATTTGGCGGTCTGTCCGTCTTCCACCCAATCCACGGCATAGCCTGCCTGGCGCAGCCCTACGCGCAACCCATCACCCAGCAAAGGATCGTCTTCAACCAGTAAAAGTCTCATGAATCATCCCAAAGAAAGTGACATTCTAGAGGAAACGGCCGGATTCGATCATGATAAAAAGAAGTGGCCCGGAGGGCCACCTTAAGGGGAAACGAATCCATTCACAGGGGAGTCTCAGACTCAGGAGTGATTAGACCCTATTTGCCTTAAGTGCACCTTAAATCATTGAGTGCGCCCGACAGCCAGCAGGGTGAGTTGTTCCAGCGCATCCCGGTAGGGGGAGGGGGGGAGAGCCTGATTCAGGTGAACCAGGGCCGACCGGCTGAATTCCATGGCACGCTGACGGGCATAATCCAGCGCACCACTGCCTTGGACGATACGGGCGACGGCGTCCAGGGAATCTCCCCCCCCCTGTTCGATGGCATTTCTCAGCAGATCGACCTGGGCGGGGGTGGCCGTTTGGAGGGCTCGAATGACCGGGAGTGTGGCTTTTCCTTCGGCCAGATCATCGCCCAGATTCTTGCCCAGATCCTCCAGTTGACCGGAATAATCCAGTACATCATCGATGATTTGAAAGGCGGTTCCCAATTCTCCGCCGAAGGTGGCCAGATGTTCCTCGACGGGCAGGGGGCTATTGGCCAGAATCCCCGCCAAACGGGTAGCGGACTCGAACAACTTGGCGGTTTTGTAACGGATCACCTGCAAATAACGGGATTCATCCACTTCCGGATCGTGACAGTTGAGCAGTTGCAACACTTCACCTTCCGCGATCACGTTGGTGGCATCCGCCAGCACCTCCATGACCTTCATCTGATTGACGGAAACCATCATCTGGAAGGCGCGCGAGTAGATGAAATCGCCCACCAGCACACTGGCCTCGTTACCAAACAGGGAATTGGCGGTTTTTTGCCCGCGGCGCAGATCGGATTTGTCGACGACATCATCGTGTAACAGCGTTGCCGTATGGATGAATTCGACGACGGCAGCGAGCGTGTGGTGATGATGGCCCTGATAGTCCAGGGCCCGGGCACAGAGCAGCAGCAGGAGGGGACGCAGGCGTTTTCCCCCGCTGTGGATGAGGTATTCGGCAATCTGTCGGACCAGCGCGACATCAGAGTGCAAGTGACGGCGAATGACCGCGTCCAGCGCCTTCAGATCATCGGCCGCCAGGAGGCGGATCGGTTCAAAACTCACAGCACGTTCTCATGCACAGGACGACACTCTCAAAGCCAATGGGTTTGGTGAAGACGGGGGCAACCCGTAGTTTACCAAAGGATCGAAGGCCCCGCATGGCTTGACGGAACATCATGACTCGAATTTCAGACCGCTGGTGCGTTGGGTGGGGCGGGCCAGACCGACTTCCAGCGTGGTCGGGTCTGCGCTCAGCAGGGTCAGGCGCTGGCGGGCACGGGTGATGCCGGTGTAGATCAGCTCCCGGGTGACGATGGGATGGGGCGCGGGCAGTACCAGGCAGGTATGCTCGAACTCCGAGCCCTGGGATTTGTGGACGGTCAGGGCAAAGGCGGTTTCCGCGTGGTTGAGCCGGCTGGGAGCGTGCGCGTGCAGAGTTCGTCCGGCATCCGGAAAATAGACCCGTAGACCCTGCGCTGGATAGGGGGAGCGTAAGGTCAGACCGATGTCCCCGTTGGCCAGGGACAGGTCGGCGTCGTTGCGCGTGATGATGACCGGGCGTCCTTCGTACCATTCGCCCTGTGGTTGTAGTCCGCCCATGGCCCACAATTGTCGTTCGATGGAACGATTGAGTTCGATGACGCCCCAGGGGCCCTCGCGCAGGGCGCAGAGGACGCGGAACCGGTCCAGAGTCTGGAGCAGCAAAATGGCCCAGACCTCAAAATCGGTGGATGCTGCGGGCCGGGCCTGAAGCAGTCGAGCAAACTTTTCATAGGAGAGATCGGTGGGGCGGGTGGCGATTTCGACCACTTCCTGAGGAGACGCGCATTCCTTCCAGGCCAGGGAGGGATGCGTTTCCTGCTTCAGCAGGCGGGTGACGGATTTGACGTCACCGGCATTGACTGCCATGGCCAAGGCACCGATGGCGGTACCAAAGCGGTGGCTGTGACGCAGCATGACGCGGCATTGGGCCAGATCCGAGCCTTTGGGATCACACAGGTTTTCTGGCAAGGGCGGTTCACCCAGGGCGCGGAGAAAAGAGGCCGTCTCCGGACGGTAATGTCCTGCCTCGGCATGGAGGCAGAGATCCCCCAGAACGGCGCCCGCTTCCACACTGGCCAACTGGTCTCTGTCTCCCAGAAGCACGATGCGACTGCGGGGAGGGAGGGCATCAAACAGCGCGACCATCATTTTCAGGTCCACCATGGAGGCTTCATCCACGATGAGGAGGTCGAGGTCGAGTGGGTGCGCGGCATCGTGGCGGAATTGGCGGGTCGTCCAGTCCTGGCCCAGCAGGGAGTGGAGGGTGCGGGACGGACCCACTTGTTCGATGAGGGTTGAAATATCGAGTGCGGCAGGCAGGTTCGAGGGCAATTCACGCAGGGCTTTCCGGAGGGATTCTGTCAGGCGGGCGGCGGCCTTCCCGGTCGGTGCCGTCAAGGCGATGCGCAGCGCTTCCGGGCGAGTGGACTGGCTCAGGAGAACGGTCAGCAAACGGGCGACGGTATAGGTTTTCCCGGTGCCCGGTCCGCCGGTGATGAGGGTAAAGGGGCTGCGCAGGGCGAGGGCACAGGCCACCCGTTGCCAGTGGATCCCTGAATGGGCGGGAAAGAGGGCGTGGAGCCAGGGAAGGGCGTCGGTCAGCGCGTCGGGGGACCAGAGGGCAGGGTCGGTCCGCTGGCGAATCTGTTGGCCGAGGGCGGTTTCGTACTGCCAATAGCGCCGCAGGTATAGACGGGTTCCCGCCAGGACCAGTGGAGAGGCGACGGGGGAGGAGGGAGGGCTGACACAAGGGCTGTCGTACAGGGTATTTTGCCAGGCAGTGAGCGCGCAGGGTAATTCGGCCAGTACCTGGGCCAGTTCTGCTTCCAGTTCCATTCCCAGATTCAGGGTGTTCGGAAGGAGGGACTCGAGATCCAGGCAACTGTGCCCCCGTCCCTCCAGATACGCAACCAAAGCCGTGACCAGCAGAAGTTCGGGCGTGGGCGCGGGATCATGCCGGGCACACCAGCGTGCAAAGGAGATGTCGAGAAGGCGCAATTTCCCCTGGCGGTACCAGGTTTCGAGATGTTCCAGGAGGGTGGCGGGGGTCATGAAGGGATTCCGGTGGGCGCGGGAGTGAGCAATGCATCGAGCGCCTCGATCCAGCGATGGGGGGATTCGAGGAGCAGGCTGCCGTGCTCCGGTCCCTGGATCCCCCGCAGGAAGAGGTCGATGCCGCCGCCCAGGTGCCGGTGGGGGACATAGGAGGATCCCAGGCGTACTTTCAGAAGGCGGTGCAAGGCCAACAGATAAAGCGCCAGTTGTACCTCATAGCGGTGAGTGACCACGGCCTGTTCCAGAGTTGCGCGGGTATAGGCGGCATCGTTCTCCCCCAGCGCATTGGATTTGTAGTCCAACACCCAGAAACGATCCTCCCGGAGGAAGACCAGATCGGCAAATCCCATCATCAATCCTTTCAATGTCCGTGCCGTGAGGGGGGGGCGAGGCAGGCCGGGCCAGAAATGAGTTTGGCAGAAGTCATCCAGCCGTTCGGTGTGGGTGGACTGGAGCGGAAACCAGAATTCCATTTCCTGGAAAGTCTGGGGGAGTGCCCGCAGAGCGACTCCGCTGGGAGCAATGGGGGTCAGGGCGATTTCCTGTAACCATTGTCCGAGGTCGGCCGCATGAGTCTCCCAACCTTGACGAAGGCAGCGTTGATGTAATTGGAGATTCAGGGTGGGGTCGGTATCGAAGGCAAAATGGCGCTCGGCAGCCCAGGCCAGTTGTTCGTGCAGAAATTTCCCGGCCCAGGCCCCGCGCGGAAAGCGGTGGCGTGGGCCGGCAGCGGAAAGAGAGGGGTTTTGTCGTGCAGTGGGGGGGGCAGGCAACGCAAAAGCCAGGGAACGGGTGAGGGAAGAAAAACTGTGAATGGCCCAGGCGCGATCGAAATTGCCTGTGAGGGGAGAGGCAGGACGCAACGCCGGGGCGGGCGGGGGGGTAAAGGGCGTGACCGCCAACGGCAGACGGGCTTCCGCGAAGTGTACCTCCGGAACACTTTTCCAGGTTTCCCTGAGCAGGGGCAACAGCCGTTCGGCAGGGTCGCCCGGAGCCGCCCCCAGCAACCAGCCCAGGGCACTGGCGGAGAACTGGGCCCCGCCGGTTTTATATTTGAATGGCGAAACCCCGATCCACAGGGCATGTTGGGCACGGGTCAGTGCCACATAAAGCAGGCGGATGTCTTCCTGGAGGCGCTTTTCCTCGGCATCGGGCTGGGGTTTGAAACAGGTGGCAAAGGGGAGGTAGACCACAGGAAATTCCAGTCCCTTGGATTTATGGATGGTGATGATACGGACTCGGTCTGCGTCACTTTCCAGACGTAATTCTTCCGGGCTCGATGTAGGGGTCTGGCGTTCGTGGATCAGCCACTGGATCAGGGCTTCCGGACCTTCGAGATGGGCACTGGTGCGTTGCAGGAATTCCGCCAGATGGAGGACCTGGGTGAGGCGGCGCTCTCCCTCTTTTTCCTGTAACCAGCGGGCTGGCAGAAAAAAATGATGGAGCAGGCGCTGCAGCATGGACAGAACTCCCTGTCTCTGCCAGCAGTGGTGCAGTTCCATCCAGAAATTCAACAGTTCTTCAAAGGCGGTTTCCGATCTGGCCCACTGTTCCAGTTCGGTCAAGGAGAACCCCAGGGTGGCGGTACCCAGAGCCGCCCGCAGAAGGCGAGGGTTGCGGGGATGGGCCACGGACTGAAGCCACAGGAGGACGTCCGGGGTTTCCGCAGAATCCAGCAGGTGACTTCGGTCGGACAGATAGACCGAGGGAATGTTTCGCCGTTCCAGGGCATTTTTTACCGCAGCGGCTTCATGACGGTCGCGCACCAGTATGGCCAGATCGGCGGGGCAAAGGGGGGCCTGGAGGGCGCTTTGAGGGGTGTAAAAGCCGGCGGCGGAGGACAGGAGTCTGCCCAGATGTTCCGCACAATGTTCTGCCATGCGTTCGAATAATTGCCCCCGGTTATCCAGTTCCGCCGTCCAGGAGACCGTGAGGGCAGGAGGAGGCTGGCCGCCACAGAGCAACTGTTCTTCCCGTCCACGGGCCTGCACGGGGTGGAACGGCAAGGGCGCCTCATCCCTTTCACGAAAGCGGAAGGCCCCGGGTCCGACCCGTTGTTCGGCCCCTCTAAAGAGTGTATTGATGAATTCGACGACGGGAGCCACCGAACGATGATTGGTGGTCAGGAGGTAATGACGCGGTGCCACTGAGGCACGGGCTTTGAGGTAACTCCGAATGTCCGCGTCGCGGAAACCATAAATGGATTGTTTGGGGTCACCGATCAAAAAGATCCCCCGTTCCGGTGCATTGGCATTCAGATCATAAATCCGGTCCAGCATGCGCAGTTGGCGCATCGAGGTATCCTGAAATTCGTCGATCAGGGCAATGGGATAGCGCAGCCGCAGATCCGTGACCAGGGCCTCCCCTTGCGGCCCCTGCAGGGCTTGGTCGAGACGTTGCTGGATGTCTGTGAAGTTTTGGCGCAGGACCTGGGTCTTGTGTTGGGCGAGACGCAGGGCAACGCCTTCCACCATGAGGTCATGCAGGTGTTTCTTTTGGTCGCTCAGGTATTGCAACGCCGTGCGGAAGTCATCGAGTTCTTCAAAGAGCGCCGGGGGATCGACCTGGCAATTTTTCTTGACTTGCGCCCGTAGACCGGTGGGCGTAAGTTTGTCCCACACGTCCTCCGTCAGGGAGGGGTCGGTTGGGCCATTTTCCTCGCACCAGTGGAGCAAACGGGCACACCACTGGCGTACGGTCTCTCCCTTGAAGGTTTTTTGATTGAAAGGGGTGTCTGGTTGGGTGGGCGGGAGTTGGCCGTCGAGCCAGGCACATAGGGTTTCGATGCGGGAACGCCACAGCGTACGCAGGGTCTTCAACCCGTCGGTCATTTCACGGTGCTTTTCTTTCCAGAGGCGGGCGTTGGCGCTGGCGCTTTCCATCGACCAAGGCGGGAGGGTGTTTTTTGGAAGATCTTTCTGGATGTGTCGAGAAAATTGGGAGAAATCTTTCCAGTCATCCAGAAAAACCCGGAATTCCAAACCGCTCAATGGGTAGAGACGTTGTCGCCAAAGATCTTGCAGAGCCAATGGAATCAGATCGTCGTCGTTGTCCGTGATTTGGGCGGGAAACCATTGCCCATGGGTAAAGGTCGTGTCCTGCAACACCTGTTGGCACCAGGCATCCAGCGTGTGGAGGGCGGCACCCTCCATGGCCTGGCTGGCCAGGGTCAGACGCCAGGCGGCGCGGCGCCGTGCCGGCGGGTCAGGGTAGTCGTCCAGCAGCGAGCGAAGGAAATCATCGGTCGGGAGGCCGTCATCCCTGAAACAGGCTGCGGCTTCTTCCAGGCGCGCTCGAATGCGTTCGGAGAGTTCACGGGTGGCCGCCCGGGTGAACGTCATGACCAGAATCTGTTCGGGCAGGAATGCGCCGGGGGGGGCGTGATTCGCAGTGCCGTGCCCCAGTATCAGGCGCACATAGAGTGCGGCCAGGGTCCAGGTCTTGCCGGTTCCGGCACTGGCTTCGATGAGGCGACTCCCCCACAGGGGAAAGGTCAGGGGATCCAGGGGTTCACTCATGGGAGGATGCCAGGGGAGCCAATACGGCGTTTTTTGCCCAGGACCACAGAGGGGGAACCAGACTTCGAGCCAGGGTCTCGAATTCACCTGTTCGGTTCAAGCAGGCAAAGGTAGGGTAGATACGTTCCTGATAACGGTCCTTCTCGGCAGGCAAATGGTCTGTCCCTTCGTAGGTCTGGGCGGCTTTATCCGGATCGTCGGAGCGAACCAGGGTGAGGGCGGATTTGAGCGCCATCGGCAGCGGTCGACGGTGGCCCTCTTGCCAAAGTTCAACCAGGGTGGAAAGCACTGCCCGAGCCTCTTCTGGAGCAGGCGGACGCAGGGTGAGCAAGGTGTCCTGTGCCACCAGATGGCAGTCGAGCACATGCCCCGTGGCGCTGGCGACGAGGTGGCGGAGCCAGACGGGAAGCAGTTTGTGCAGTTGCAGGTCCTTGCCATTTTTTTCCAGGACACGGGAAGCATGGAGTTCCACCCATGCGGCGGGTTTCATGTCATTCTCTTTCCGTATGCCCTCCAGCCAGTCCCGGAGGTCATGGGTGCCGAAAGAGAGGTGAACCGGGTGCTTGTCGCACAGATGGGGATAACGTTCCTGCAGGGATCCCCAGGTTTCCAGCATGGGGGTGACGGTGTCGCGCAATTCGGTCATGACCGCTTGCCCCATTTCGGCCAGGGGCAGTTGTCCGGCACGACGCAGGCGCTGAAGCCGGGTTTCCAGTTCCTGCGATTCGCGCGGGTTGAAAGGCGGGGTGATCAGGGCACCGATCCATTCATGGCGTGCCAGACCCGAAGTGTCGAATATTTCTTCGTCCGGGGGAGTCAGGGTTTCCTCGAAATGCGTATTCAGGACGGATTCCAGGTAAAACCGGATCGGGTTTCTGAGAAAACGGCCCAGCATCTCGAGAGAGAGTGTTTTGGGGGGATCTTGGGGAGTCAGTGAGGGAAGAGGCTCTCTCGACAAGTCCGGGTCAAAGACCCGGCGCCATTCCTCGGCATGGGTGTGAAAGGGTTGGTTCTCCTCGAAGTAGCGGCGGCTGAAGGGTTGCAAGGGGTGATCCCGGGTCTGCTGGGCCAATAGATCGGGATACCCGTGACTTTCATCGGGGTGCCACCCGCGCGCCAGATAGTCGCGTAACTGGGCTACCAGCACGGAGGGAGGGCGTTCGGAATCATCACGCGGGTCTCGGCCGCACCAACTGATGGACAGGACTCGCCGGGCGGCGAGCAAGGTATCCAGCATCAGAGCCCGATCATCTTCCTGGCGGGCGCGATCGCCGGGACGCGGCATGCCGGGCCATTGCATCAGATCGTGTGGGCGCGTGGCGGAACGGCGAGGAAACGCTTCGAGATTCATGCCCAATAGGCAGATGACTTCGAAGGGGAGGGCGCGCAGGGGCAACAGTGTGCAAAATGTGACGCCTCCGCTGAGAAAACGGCCCGATTCCTTGGGTTCTTCCAGCATATCGAACCAGGACCGACGAAACAGGGAAAGGGGGATCGGGTCTGAAAAACCGGTTTCCTGACACAGAGTCAGCCAGTCGCTCAGGGCCTCGTGCAACTGGCCGAGGCTGAGGTTTTCCAGTTCATTGGTCCCGTCGAACCAGTTGTCCAGCAGATGGCGTCCCCGCTCCACCCAGACCGCCGGGGGAGCGGGGGTCAGCAGGGCTTCCCAGGTTTCTTTCAGGGTCTCGATGAAACGGGCAAGGGAGCCAAGGGTCATGGCCTCCAGTCCGCTCAAGTGCGGGTAGGGCTCGATCCCATCGAAGGGGCCGGAAGATCCGTTCGCATAGCCGAGCCAGAGGCGTTCCAGACCAAAGTGCCAGGTATTCTGGTCGCCACAGGCACCCAATTCGAGGGAAGTGCGATGGAGATCATCCAACCCCCAGCGAATACCGCTGGCTTCTGCCCACTGGGACAACTTGCTCACCCCGTTGGCATCCAGTTCGAAGTGCTGTGCCAGCGCAGGAACTTCCAGCAACGAACGGATTTCACTGGCCGTGATACGGTGTCGGTCGAGGGCAAGCAGCCATTTCAGGGCATGGATGAGCGGGTTGCTGAGGCGAGGGCGGGAGAGGGCGATTTCATAGGGAATGAAGCGTGGGTCCCCGGATTCATAACGATCGAAGACGGCTTCGATGAAAGGGACATAATCCTCGAGCGCGGGAATCATGACCACGATCTGACGAGGCTGCAAGGCGGGGGATGCCTGAGTCAAGAGATCGAGCAATTGGTCCTGTAATACCTGTACTTCGCGCAGGGGGCTATGGGCCCGGTGAAATACCAGGGAACGATCCGTTGCGGGAACGACATTCAGGGGGTGCTCGGCGAGGGGGATCAACTCGCGGATGGCGCATTGAACTTCCTCCAGTAACGTTTGCGGGGTTCGTTCATCGAAAAGATCGACGCGGGGGAGGGCCGTGGTATCCGGGACGGAAGGGTCATAGGCGTCCAGTTGCCGCATGAAGTCTCTTCCCTGGCGACCCCAGGCGGCCAGCAGGGGGTGAGCGTGAACATGCATGTCTTCAAAGGCCGTCATGCTGAAATCATGGTGGTGGCGCCAGGGTTGGCGGCGCCGGACGGCTTGCCAGAGTTCCCGCCCTTCCATGATGTCGGACCAGTGAAAGCGACAGGGGTTGAGCAAGGTCACCAGTACCTGGCAGTGACGCGCCAGGGCATCCAGAATCTGCAGGGTTGAGTGAGGCAGTGTGGAGACGCCGAAGACGACGATGCGGGGAGGCAGTCCGACGATTTTTCCGCTGCGCTGCAGCCGTTCGAGGACCTGTTGATGCAGGACCGGGAGGGTGAACCCTTGTTCGGCGGGAGACAGATCCTGCCAGAGACAACGCCATAAGGCGGGTTGCCAGGCTTGATTCGCCGGCACGGGCAGTTTTTCTCCCCGTGCCGTGGTCAGTTGGTTTCGACCCTGTATCCAATCCGCCAGCCAATGGGCCCGATAGTTCTGATACTGGTCGAAGAGGTCGGCAACCTCGCAGGCAAAGCCATACCGGGCTTCCGGATCCTTCGCCCGAAGAAGGTGAGCGATGGCCTCCAGGGGGGCAGGAAGTGTACCCTGAAGCGCCAGTCTCATGAGGCGCCAGACCAGGGTCTGACGATCCAGGGGGGATCGTTCCGCCACGGTGCTCCCCAGGATTTTTCGGTATAAACGCCACAGGAAACGGCCCGGTAGTTCGGCCCGTGTCGCGGCGCAGATCCCCAGGGATTCTGCCAGGGAGGCCTTGACCCATTCGGCTGCACCGATACTGTTGACCAGGATGACCTCTTCCGTCAGAGGGTCCAGGGGGTGCTGGCGCATCCAGTGCACCACGGCCTCCTGCAACAACTCCAGACGGTTGCCATGCAGGACGACGAGACCGGGCGTACTCATGGGGTGCACGGATCTACTCCCTTCCCCGGATCAGGGCTGAACCGGGGGTGTGGACCCGGAGTCTCGTTCAAGGTTGGCGACGATTTTGGTGAGGGCGTCATGCAGGGCTGCCTGTAGTTGGTTGCTTCGCTCTTCCGGGGAGACGGTTCGAACCAGGCGGGTCCAACGTCCATCAGAAAACCCCGTTTCCGTATCAGACCAGATTTGGTGCCCATCGTGCAAGTCGATCAGTTCGGCTTGTACTCTGACTGGCCGGTAAATTTCATTCAGGGCCCAGAAACCGGAATAGGCTTCAATACTTTCTTCGATGGTTTCATCGACCAGATAAATGCCGGCGATGGCACGGGTGGCAGGACGGGCGTAGGCCAGAGCCGCAATGCCGAGCGTGGAGACGACTTCAAAAACGATCACGCCTTTCTTCCAGGCGGTGGGGGTCTGTCCGTAATCCGTAATCCCGAATCTCAGCAGTGCATCGGCGCCTGGAGAAGACTGTTGGAGTTGGGTCAGAAGCACAGGATCCAGTCCGTTTTTCCGTCCGGTGATGGGGCGTGTTTCCAGGGCCGGAGGCAATACCAGAGGAAGGGGGTCGACGCGTAGGGCAGGCAGAGGAGACAAAATTTCGGTCATGTCCTTCATGGCGCGCATTTTTGCGCGGTCTATGATCTGATGGACCTTTGCCTGGCTGTCGGGAGTGTCCTTGGCTGAGTCGGGAAGCGCCCAACTGCGCACCGACTCCGGGTCTACGGTCGAGCTTTCGGCCAACTTGAGGTTGAGCGGTCTGTCTCGAGGGGAAAGGGCGAAGTCCTGCGTATGGGCGCACCCCCCCAGAGCCAGAACCAGAACGAGGACTGCGCAGAGCGTGCGTTTTGGGGCGGACAGGGTTGTGCCGGTATTCCTCTCGTGCGGAACGGCGGAACTTGTTGCGTACCAG
>JAJZFH010000050.1 GCA_021805445.1 Pseudomonadota bacterium | reverse complement strand
AGGCCTTCAGAGCCATCGAATCACAACAAGGCGTGTGGGATTACTACGAGCGCGTGGCCTTGCAGCGCGGGGCGCAGGCCGGTCGCCGGGCTGCACAAGCGATTCTCTATGCCGAGGCGTTTCAGCGCGCCTTCCCATGTGTTGTAAACAACTTTGAATAAGAAGCAAAAGGCAAATTATGTTTGAACGATTTCTTGAACCGCTAATTGATACATGCTTCGCTTTCTCCGTCGAGGGAACAGGCGGCAACCCAGCGGCGGTGATGGTCAGCAAAACCGAGTCCACTCAAGCCATTAGCTTGGCGAAAACCACTGCAAGCCTTAGGGGGATGGAGACCACCTTAGTGGTACCCTCTTCTCAAGCAAATCATCTGGCAAAACTGAGATTCTTTGTTCCCAATGCGGAAATGGCCATGTGCGGGCATGGAACATTGGCCGCAGTGGCGAAACTCCATCAATTGGGCATGGCCGGCCTTGGTGACCACAGCGTTGAGACTCAAGCCGCCGTGTTTGCATTGCAAGTTGGAGAAAAGGAGGGTCGCACCGCAGTGGACATGCTTACAACGGACAATAAAATTACTCATGTACTTCAGCGACAAGATATCCAGGAACTGGATCGCATTAGTGGTCTGGAAATAGCGGATACGGTGGCGGTTTTCTTGGGCGGTAACGTTCGCCCCAAAACCTATATTGAGGTGACCGATGGTTGCTTGGATCACATACAACCAACCTCCTCTCAGGTGCAATCGATTTGCGACGCACATGCCACCACTGGCATTTATATTTTTAGTCAGCGCGCATCCCCATCGTATAACCACATAGAAGCTCGCCATTTTCCCTGCGGCGGGGGCTTGTACGAGGACGCAGCCACAGGCGTCGCGGCAGGAGGTTTGGCCTGCCACTTGACAGGTCGCCTGCAGGATTTGGATACATTCAAGATATACCAAGGTCGAGCGATGGGGAACTGCTCGAGACTGAACGTTAGACGCGGCGATGGTCCTGGCGAGTGGTGGGTGGGAGGAATGGTCAGGCAAGCGTGCGACGCCCTAATAGTACTGGGAAGTTCTAATATTGCCTGAAAGTTACAATATTACCTTGCGTACACCACATCAACGCCACCACTATAGGCATTTGCCCATCGATAACAACCGGATTGAAAATGCCATCCGACCCATAGCCATTGGTAAGAAAAATTGGTTATTCGCAGGATCGGCGCGGGCTGGAGTTCGTGCTGCGGCAATCCAAACCTTGCTGGGGACGGCGCGGATGAATGGGCTGGATCCCTATGCGTGGCTCAAGGATACTCTGGAGAAATTGCCAACCTGGCCAAACTCCAGATTGGACGAATTGCTTCCGCTGGCCAATCCAGTGACAATCGACAACCCACCCCCTACCAGTGCTTCCCAAACTCGATCGGGGTAACAGGGCTTGTCGCTTACCGGACGCTTACTATCCACTTACAATTGCATCGGATTCAGGCTCTTGAGCTCGGGTGGCCTTTACAAGTGGGACATGACCGAGGACGATCGGCAAGTGGCCGTCAAGACGACGGGAACGGCGGTCATCACAGATGCGACGTTTGCGCGAGAGTTCGCCCTCGAAGGCATAGGCATCGCGTATATCTTTGAACCCCTAGCAGGCTGCTGAAAAACGCTGATTTATTTTCCCTTACCCGCTCCGGCGGGTCAAGGCTCCAACGTACGAAGCATTGTTAACGGAGAGAAGTCATAACTACAGGTTGTATGCATTGGTGTGAAACGGATAGTCACGCTTGTAGTAATGAATCTTTCAAAGAATGAACAGTTGACATACGGTCTGAGATGCTTAAAAATATAGCCTATGCTGAAATTCAGATCTTATAATCAAAATTGGTGGCGCGTCACGTAAGCGTGGCGGCTGCCTTTTCATTCCTTGCCGCCGTGTTCCGGGGCGGCAGCAGTTCTAGTAGGTCTCCTCTGTTCACGATGGTGTTACTGGAGGTGACTTATGACTTACCAAGAGGCTGTATCTGGCCAAACAATTCTTACCGGTGATCGTCCCACTGGCGCCTTACACCTAGGGCATCTCGTGGGATCGCTTCGCTCGCGGGTAAAACTTCAAGAGACTCATAAACAATACATACTTGTTGCCGATGTGCAGGCGCTCACGGATAACGCGACTGATCCACAGAAGATAAGCCGTAACGTCCGCGAGGTAGTGATCGATTATTTGGCTGTAGGGATCGATCCGTCAAAGAGCACGGTTGTACTTCAGTCGGCAGTACCTGAACTGGCGGAATTAACACAGTATTTTCTTAACCTGGTTTCTGTCACCCGGCTATCACGCAACCCTACAGTTAAAATGGAAATTCAACAGAAAGGCTTTAACAGAAGTCTCCCGGCTGGTTTTCTGACATACCCAGTGAGTCAAGCCGCCGATATCTTGGCATTCAAGGCTACTCATGTCCCTGTAGGGAACGATCAACTTCCCATGATTGAGCAGACCAACGAGATAGCTCGACGCTTTAATCAAATCTATGATGTGCCGCTCTTCACAGAGGTGGAAGCCATTGTCCCCCGTGTAGGACGCTTACCGGGAATAGATGGGCAATCGAAGATGTCCAAATCACTTAACAACAGCCTCCACCTGTCGGCTAGCGCCAATGACATTCGGGCGGCAGTTTACGCAATGTATACAGATCCGCAGCACATCAGGGTTTCCGACCCTGGCCAAATCGAAGGCAATGTAGTCTTCACATACCTTGATGCGTTTCATCCAGACGATACTTTGGTGGAAGACCTCAAGGTACGCTACCAGCGCGGAGGACTTGGTGATATGGAGGTGAAGCGGATTCTTGAAGAGGTGCTACAGGAAACTTTGGCGCCAATTCGTGCGCGGAGGGCCGAAATCGCATCGCAACCGGATTCGGTGATGGATATTCTGCGCAGAGGGACAGCGGTAGCACGTAAACTTACGGCCTCGACGTTGGACGATGTAAAGGCCGCTATGGGACTCATAGATCTAAAAAACGGGACTAAACAATGGAGTAAGCGTTAAATTGGAGGCGTTGTTTACTGCTGGTCGAATTTGTGCAGAGGGGAACGCAGGGGGTTGTCTGCGAAGTGCTGCTTCCAGAGACGGGGGGTGAGTTCGTGCACCCGGCTGGCCGGGTG
>JAJZFH010000002.1:5993-52178 GCA_021805445.1 Pseudomonadota bacterium | reverse complement strand
CCACTTACATAACGTATCACCACGTAAGAAGATTTCTGTATTTTCCCGCGAACCGCTTCATAAAGCCACTGTTTTTGGCTCATGAATTTCGTTCTGCGTGAAAATTGTTTATTAGTCATCAAGTTAACTCCTGCGCGAAAGCCTCGGGTATTGGTCGTTGATTGAGGTCCGCGCGCTCAGACAATGAGAGTCCCTTCAAAATCAACAGAACGGAAGCAACCGTATTGTTTGACCCGTACCTCTACCGGTTCGGTGATGCGATAGAAACGCAGATTGTCTCGGTTATCATCAATTTCGGAAAGTAGCGTACGCTCCAATTGCTCAAACTGCATTTCATTGACGGTGCATTCGAATACAGATTTCTGAACCCGCTGGCCAATCTTTTCACAGGCCTTTGCAACCCGCCTTAGTCGCTTGCGTCCGGCTGCGGTTTCGGTGGAGACATCATAGGTGACGATGATGAGCATGCGGTTTCCTATTTCGCCAGATAAGGCAGGTAGCCTTCCATTTCGCCGCGGATAGTGCGTGCCATGAAACGTGCCTGGATGAATGGGAGCAGGCCGATGGGGATTTTGTTTTCGGTAAGCGGGTGAGTGATTTCTTCCTGTTTGCGTTCTTGCCAGGCGGTGACGACAGCGCGGCGGCCCCTGTCGTTGAGCATGACGGCACCACCTTCGCGTTCGTCAAAATCAGCGGCTGTAATCTGGCCGCGGTTGATGAGCGTGAGCGCCAGCCGGTCGGCAAGTATTGAGCGGAATTCTTCCTGCAAATCCAGTGCGAGTCCGGCACGACCAGGGCGCACAGCGTGCAGAAAGCCGAGTTGCACATCCAGCCCGGTAGCCTCAACGGCGGAGCGGCAGTCATTCATACTCATGGCGTAGAGGAAGGAAAGCAGGGCGTTGAAACGGTCCAGAGGTGGACGGCGGGTGCGTCCGTTGAGGGCAAACGAAGTGCGAGCCTGGGATTTGACAACGAGGTTGATGGCGGTGAAGTAACCGCGCGCGGCTTCTCCTTCCACGCCGCGCAATTCATCCAGCGTGGCCGCAACAGCCGCAGCGCGCAGTGAGGCGGCAAGGTTGTCGGCACTGCGCGTGAGCATGGTGGCTTCATTCGGGTCGGCGGCTTCGCGCGCGCCGCGTTGCAGGTTGGTGCGGCTATTTTTGAGTTTTCCCGCAACCACGGCACGCGCAAATTCCAGGGCGAAAGCAGGCTCCAAGGCTTTGCTGTGATGCGCCTGGCGCAACAGGATGTTGCCGGAGACCGGGCCCTCGAGCCGCGCCTTGAAACGGCCTGAATCGTCCAGCAGCACCAACGACTTACCTTCATCCGCCAAGCGGTGCATGAGCGCAGGTGAGACCATGACATTACCGAAGCAGACCAAGCCGCCCAAGTGATGCAGCGGCACCTGAAGTTTTTTCTCCCGTTCTACGTCGATGCGCAGGGTGGCGTTTTCCAAATGCGCGTAGGCATGAGGGGTCATGACGTATAGCGTGTTTTGAATTGTATGCATTATCGTATTGCAATGTGACTCACAAATAGCAGTTTATAGGGGATGACATGGCGACCTTGGCCTTACTTTTGCCGAATGATCTGGACAGGAAATTAATCGCACTGGCGGCGCAGACCCACCGGAATCGTTCCGAGTTGGTGCGCACGGCATTGGAGAAGTTTCTGCGCGAGTTGGAACGTAAACAATTGATGGATACGCTGGTTGCCGAAGCCAAAGCCGCATATGCGGATGAAGCCGTGTGCCAACACGCGCGCGAAATCGCGGAGGAGTTTTTGCCGCTGGATAATGAAGCGCTGGATAGCGCTGAAGGCCGCAAGCCCGGTGACCCTGAGCAGTGGTGGAAATAACGCGACGTGGCGAGATATGGGTAGCCAACCTGAACCCCGGTCGCGGGCGGGAGATCGGCATGTTCCGACCAGTGCTGGTTTTGCAGGCCGATGAATTGAGCGCAATCGGCACTCCCATGGTTGTCATTTTGCCTATCACAACACAGGTGTATCCCGACTATAGCGTTTGGCGAGTATCGGTTCGTGCCAAAGGTCGTTTGCTGGTGGATTGCCAAGTGGTTGTGGATCAACCCCGAGCGCTGGATCGTGAGCGCTTTGGAGAAGGGCCGCTGACCACATTGAACGAAGAGGAAATGGCAAACGTCGAGCGTGCCTTTCTGGGTGTTTGCGGCATGGCGCAGTACTTTATTCCGCAGCATTGAACAATTCCTCACGCAAGCACTTCAACCTGCCCTGTTCCGCCAGCGCCTCAGGCTGGCAAGTCTCTTTCAGTGAACACTCCCGGCAGCGGGCATCGTTTACCGGCGGTGGGAGTCTCCCAGATGCCAGCATGGTGCGAATGGCATCGGCGGTTTCTTCGACCAGTTGCTTGAGTTCTGGTGTGATGGACACTTCTCGCCGACGGTGGCTGGTAGCGTGAAAAATCGCACCTTTGGGCACTGGGCGGTTCAGCATTTCTTCTAGGCAAATTGCTTGCGAGGCGAGTTGGATGTCGTCGTGTAACTTCTGTCGCTTGGCACCGTGCTTGAATTCGACGGGGTACACACTGCCGTCGGGATGGAATTCGACGAGATCGGCTTTGCCAATCAGATTGAATCGATCACACCACACGGGCAACGCGCGCTCAACACGCACACCAGATTTGATCTCATAACCCGGCGTATCAACAAGATGATGCACAGCCTGCCCACGCGCTGTGTGTATGTTGTCCTCGAACGTCTGTTCCAGATGAATCAGCCCACACTGGCGCGGACAGTAGATCCAGTGTTGCAGGGCGGAGAGGGCGACAATTTCGTCAGCAGGATTTTCCACTCAATCAAACAATCGTTGGATGAGTTCATCGCGCGTGAGGCCATGACGCGAAGCTACGCTGGCGAGAATGGCGGCGAGCGTACCCAGCCTGAGCGGGTCGTGATTGGGGATGGTGATGTGATGCTCGCCACGAACGGTGCTGGTCAGCCGTAGATGGC
Organism: Pseudomonadota bacterium; assembly: GCA_021805445.1. Classification (GTDB taxonomy): domain Bacteria; phylum Pseudomonadota; class Gammaproteobacteria; order Burkholderiales; family Ferrovaceae; genus Ferrovum. Next base: position 49,191 of record JAJZFH010000002.1, on the reverse strand, counting down.
TACCTGTCTGGCGTGTAACGGTGTATCCCATTCGGTCAAGGCGTTTGACTAGACCCGCCCCTGAGAGGTCACGTGGAATTCTCATGCCGCCAGCACTTCCTCTCGGGTGATGTGCAGGCGGATCAGGTCGGGAAATTTCCCTCCGTCAAAGTGGCAATGCACCGCGTCGCGGACTTGGGCGTGCAGGCTGGGTAGATCGTCGGCCTCGGTCACAATATCCACGCCAACAGCACGTGCGACATAACCTCCTTCCGGTGCTTCTTCGACAATGAAATGGATTTCGCTCATGGGTACTGTCCTCCAATAACTAAAGATAATCCCAAATTTTTCATTAGCAGGCTGCTGAAAAACGCTGATTTATTTTCCCTTACCCGCTCCGGCGGGTCAATTTTTCAGCAGCCTGCTAATGAAAAATTTGGGATAATTTCTGGTATCATCTATCTCACAGATAAAAAATATTGGCCTTGAGCCGGACTTTTCAACACGACTTACGCAGAAGTTTCACTCCGGCGGGCATGTCTGAATCTTGAATTGCCACATCGTAATCGCCAAAACTGCGCGGCACGTTCACCCCTTCCCTGAGTTTTGGCTGAATACGTTCGAACAGTGCATGAGCGGGAGCGTTGCCCAGTTCCGATTCGTGTTTGAACACATACAGACCACGTGTGGTCATTTCGCCACGTGCGGCGGAGCGGTCATGCTCGAACATTTGAGAGAATGCTTGCCAGAGTAATTCCAGGTCATCTTCGGAAAAGCCAGTCTGTTTTGCGAGGAAACTGGAAACGAAGCCGTGCGCCATATAGAGGCCATAGGGGACGGTGTGCTTGCGGCCCATGGTGCGGTTGTCACCGTCCTGCTTTTCGGCTTCTGCTTCGGTGGTCACGGCCATGCGAGTGATGGAGTGTTCCTGCGCGATGATGGGGTCGATGGAGCGGGCGAAAGTGAGTTGCACTGGGCCGCGCACCTGACCGCAATTGATGCCGGTGGACATGACCGCGCCGAAGGTACGCACGTCGAAGAAATTACGGCACATCCACTGGCGGGCATCGTCCACGGTATCGCCGCCTTTGCGTTTCTTGTTGTCGCCCGCGAGAAGATCTTCTCGGTCAATACCTACGTAGGCGCGCTTGTTCTGGTTGTTGAGGATGGCTTTTTCCTTCACATAAATCTCGAATGGTGGCTGTTCACCCTTCGACATGCCGACGAAGTTGCGCACCTTACGCTTCAATGAAACGTCCGTCATCAGCCCGTGACCGGTCTCCGCATCCATGCGTGGCAGGTTGCCAGCATCGGGATCGCCATTGGGATTGCCGTCTTTTACATCGAACAGCAGCACGAAGTCGTAGCGGTTAGTCAGGCTCATTTGGATTCCTCTTGGTTGTCGGCGGATTCGGATCTGGTAAAGAAAGCTTGGCGCTGGTGGTAGTAGCCCAAGGCGAAGCGGCCTTGGTCGGGCAAAGAGAGGATGCGAGGAAAGTCATTCAGCCCCCCCATGATTTCGCCGACGAGTCGTTCCATTTGCACCGCGCGGCCTTTGGATAACTTGCCGAGATGGTGGTTATGTAGTCGCAGCAGGGTGGTGAACACCGCGATGGGTGTACTGGATGCTGCACCGTAGTAGCGCTCACGGATAGTCGCGTTCACGCTGGGACTGGCTTCTTCCTGGATTTTTTCCAGGGTGGCAAATAGTCGACCCAGCAAATAGGCTGGGTGCATGTTGGTCGGGTCGAGCATAACCATGAACTCCTTTTCACTGTGGGTGCGACGAATGAGACGGTTTAGCGATGCTTTGATGGCAGCAGCGCGGGCGTAACTGGGTTTCTGTTCTGCTCGGCAACGCTGCACTGCCAGATTGAGCAATAAGGCCGGATAAGGCAACCCTTCCAGAATGGAGCGCATGATTTCGCCACCCAGGTTTGGCGGGATATTGTCGGCCTTGCTTTGTATCGCCAGTGACGTAAGCAAACGGAACAGGGACAAGTGTTCAGGGTTGTGCGGTGCTCTGGCAATTTTTATATCATCGAAATGACGAGCGATGCGCCGTGCCAGTTCTTGTGCTGGTGCTGTTTCCCAGAATCGGATGGCGATGCGGGCAGCGTTAGGCGCGAGACCTAAAACATGGAAGCGGTCGTCGGCAGTCCCTTTCATGAACTTGCCGGACTGCACAGCCTGATACAGCACCTTGAGTGCATCCGTACCCCGGTTGGGGTCATCTTTGGGCGGTTCACCAAACAGATCGGGAAGTGCGTTTTCCAAGTCGTTGGCTTGTTCCGACCAAAACACAGTGGAGGCATCGCCGATCTGGATGCGTTGGCGGGAATCACGCGCGAGCAGGTGGTTGAGCGCAGTGGTGTAGGCGAAAGTGGCGGGTTTGCCCAGTGGCGCATTCGCACCGCGTACCTTACCGTAGGAGTTGAACGCATCCAGATTGAAAGAAACGATATTTGCCCCGGAGGTTTGGGCACCCCATACGCCTTTGATGGCGGGATGTAGACGCTCAATCGCCATGGGGTTGCCACTGACGAGGCAGATACCGTCAGGTGTTTCATCACTTGTTTGAGCAGTTGCGGCCACAATGGCGGGGCGTTGGCAGACCAGTTCTATATCGCCTTGTAGACGGAAGGTCATAACCGGGTTGATGGCTGAAATGTCTGGCCATGTGGGAAACGCTTTGAATTGATTGAGATCGAGATTGTCCAGAAAAGCCAGCACAGCGCAGATACCTTGGTCACTCAATGCCTCAACGGGTAGCGATTCGATTTTATTTCTGAACTCGGTTTGCATGTCCTCCAGGCGCGCTGAATATTCCACAACTTTGTCTTCACACTCTTTACCCTCTTTGCATTTGCTTTCCAGTTTTTTGGCATCTCGCAAACCCAATATATATTCGCTGTTATCCCAAAGTAGATTAGCTGCTACACCAGATGTCTTCTTTGCCCCTTGAGGCACAAGAAAACGCTGACCGATTTTTTTCTTGCCTTTGGTCGTGCGGGTATCAGCCAGATTGACCAGCCGCCCCCCGGTATCAATCTCGATGACGAAGGGAATTTCCTTTTCTTCCAGGCCAAAAGCCGGTAGCCGCTCTTGTGGATCGGCGGAGCGTTGACGGCGCTGATAGTAATCATTAAGCGCTTGCAGAATCATCCTCGTACCTCCTCGCTATCCCGGGCCGGCACGCTTACCACGCCATTTTCCAGTAGTGCACGGAAGAAACGAGGTTGTGGATCAGCAGGTTTTGTGAAATCCAGATCGTGGAGCATGAAACCAAGTTCGCGGGTTTCATCTATCGATGCGGGTTCGACGGCGGGGTCTATTACTGGCCGAAAGTACGCAGCAAACTCGCGGCAGCCAAGGTAGGGCTGGTTGACGCATTGCCCACGGCTGGTGCGGCGTTCGAACATTTCATAATACTTATTAACTTGCGCGCCGGGATCGCGTTCTGAGAAAAACTCCAGATCGGCATGAACACGATAGGCCACATCACGCAGAAATAACCCAGCGCGCTGTTGGCGATCGTCCTCAATGTTGAGTCCGAGAATGCCCGTGCCGTTTTTTATTGCGGTTTCCACGTTGCGGGTGGAGACCACGCTGGCGACTTCGTTGCGGCGCAGATTGATCCAGCGGATGGGCTTGAGGACTTCGATTTTGCGGATATGCCAGCGGATGGCTGGTTTCCACAAGATGGCCTCGAAGCAGGCACGCGCGGCGGAAGGCGTCATCACATCGTAACTCACGCGCTCGACTTTCATTTCCGGTCGGGTGAAGCAGGCGAAGTCACCGGTTAACTCAAGGCAGTAGGTCTTCATTATTCTCCCTTATGTTATGCAATTTGTTAACTTCGGCGGCAAGCCATCTGGATTGAGCCCGAGGTCAGGATGATAGAGCCAATCGCTGACCTGGGCGTACAGGCCGGGTATGGCTTCCTCTATATCGCCTTGTGACAGCAGTTTCATGGCTTCCCGGCTATGGACGGTGACGGTGTAACGCTGGAGTTTTCGCATCAATCCACGTTTAGGGCCATCACTTTTACTTCTCAAAGCACCCAGTAGGCCATCCACGGTTTTATCCTGACCATCCAGACCGTGATAGCGAACGATAATCGGGGTGCTGTCTTCGTCCTGGATGAGTTTGAATTTTTCGGCGGCGGTGCGGAAGTTGATGGCCAGCGTTCGTTCATCGACCTTGAGCAATTCACCAATGCTCTGCGCATCTAGATCGCAGGTGTGATAGAGTTTCTCAAAATAGCGGGCAAACAAGACTCGCTCCAGCGGCTTGCCAGCGTGGCTATGGAGCACGCTGCGGCAGGCGTCTTCGCCCTTGCGCAACAGACCGGGTGGCGCGGGTTGGGGTGGGACGAACACCACAACTTCGCCCTGCGTACCTTGTTCGGTCAACCGTCCTTCCCTGTTGCAGCGACCGGCGGCCTGGGCGATGGAGTCCAGCCCAGCGAGTGCCCGATAGACAACAGGGAAATCCACATCGACACCGGCTTCAACTAACTGAGTACTGACCACGTGAGTGGGAATGCCGTCCTTGAGTCGCGCTTTGATTTTCCGGATGGTTTGCGAGCGATGTTCGCCGCACATCAGTGCGGAGAGGTGCAAGGTACCTTCCGGCATCAACTCCCAAAGTTCGCGGGCATCTTTGCGGCGGTTGACGATGGCGAGTACGGAATCATGCTGGCTGATTTCACTTGCCAGCGCGTCCCAACTCACAGGCGCGTTCCAGTCGGCGGGCAGGCGCACGTTGACGCGCTCCAGGGCACGGTAGAGCGCATCCGGGTTGCTCATGATCTCGCGTACGTTGTCGAAACCACGCATGTTGTTCCGTGCATCGAAGTATTCGCGGGTGGCCAATGCAGGTTGCGTGGCAGTGGAGAGTACCACGGTGACACCATAATGTTGGGTCAGCAGGTTCAAGATATCAAGAATAGGCTGCAGAAACTCCGGTGGCAGAAGTTGTGCCTCGTCCAGCACGACAACTGAGTCGACGATGTTATGCAGTTTGCGGCAGCGCGAAGTTTTGGCGGCAAACAGCGACTCGAAAAACTGAACATTGGTGGTGACGACAATCGGCACATCCCAATTTTCGCAGGCGAGGCGGCTTTTGCTGGTTTCTTTGTTGGGATCGGCTTCGGCATTGCTGTGGTGCTCGATCACCGCCTCACCAAAAATGTCCCGGAAGATGTCTGCAGTCTGCTCGATGATGCTGGTGTAGGGAATGACATAAATGATGCGGCGTTTGTTGTAGCGCTTTGCGTGTTCCAGCGCGAAGGCCATGCTGGAAAGCGTTTTTCCGCCACCGGTGGGTACGGTGAGCGAGAACAAGCCAGGTGCTTTATGGGCTTTCTCGCGGCACTGTCGCAGAATGTCAGTGCGCAACTGATTGACCGACGTGGGGTCCGCCGCGACTATTTTGCGCTCCATGAAACTATCGAATTGTTCGAGCAGGGTTTGGACATCAGGCCAGTTGCTGCGCTGCTCGGCCTTGCCTGCGTCCATGTAGGCTTCAGTGTCTAGGAAGTCGGCATCGACCAGACAGGAAAATAATATCCGCACCCACAAGGCGAAACCCTCTTTGCCACCCGGTATGACGCGCAGATCAGGGGCAAATGTGCCGTGATCGAGAATGTCCGCAGAAGGATGTTCGGCCAGGGCTTCGTTAAGTTCGTCGCGGCTATCTTGGCTGTCGAGACGAGCATCCAGCCCGCCAGACCAGTCATATAGCCCGGCATGATGTCCGGCGATGAGGTAGGCCAATACTCGCCCTTTTGCACCAAAACGATCACAAGCCAACATCGCACCCGCAGTGGAGTGCGGGGCTTTGCTTGCCTCGCCCTTGATATGGGCCTCGGCATCGAAACCGCTGACTTTGCGAATGTAGTGCTGGAAGCGCGGGCGGTACTTGCCCAAGTCATGCCACAATCCCGCAAGATGCGCCCAGTCTTCAGCGCCAAATTTCCGGGCATGGCAAGCCGACAACGCTGCTACACCGATCAGATGGTCAGTAAGATCGTGCGGATCCCGCCAACTTCCATCTGGATTCTGGGCTGCGTGAGCGATAGGTCGTAATGTCTCTGGCATTTTCAATTTTTCTGGTGAATGATGTAGATTCTACCCCCACCCAGGCCCAAAACCTGAGCATGCTGCAACCTCTTATCCATATTGGCTTCTGGCGCGGTCGAGTTGGATTTTGATGGATTCTTTCAACGCATCCGGCGCGATCACCTCCACATCCGGGCCGTATTTGAGGATGTCCATGATGAGTTCCTTGTCGTTGGAATAAGGGACGCTGAGTTCGTAGTGACCATTATCTACCCAGCGGCTTTGCTGGTCGGGGTGCCAGGTTTCGTCGGCAACCCAGCGGGCTCGGTGAGCGGTAAAGCGCAGGATGGCGAGGAGGCGATGAGGCGGGTGAGTTTGGAGCGGGAAATTTCCAACTCGTCTATCAATGTTTGGCGGCTGATGGTGCTGCGTCGGCCATCGAGCAGGCGGTGAAGCCGGTAGAGGTCGTCGGGTTTGCTCAAGGTGGCTTGCTCATTTCAAGCTCGGAGTGGTTGGCAAGCCAGAATCTGACCGGTATTTTTCATGTAGTCGAACAGGCTGGTAGGCGCTTCGCACTCAATGGACACCAACTCGGCGGCACTGACATTCATGACGGTCCCTCCGTGACCAGTAGACGTGGTCATGTTAGTCGTCTCTTTGATTGAATGCAACTCAAGTTCGGGTTCCACACCGTCTCCTTTCGAATTACAATCGGGACTCGAATCCTTTTTTATCCTCAGTGATGGCTGCAACTGCAATGCCCTTTAGATACAATACGTTCTTACCCATCGATGAGGTTTTCCATGTCCAGAATAGCTGAGTTATTGAAAGTTGCCCAACAACGCGGGCATGAAATCGGATTGTCCTATGCAGGGGCGCTGCTTCCGTCCGAGGCTTTTGAACTGCTGAATCTGAATGCCCAGGCGGTGTTGGTGGATGTTCGTACGCAAGCGGAGTGGGACTGGGTCGGGTCCGTGCCCGGAGCGGTGCATGTGGAATGGCAGTCTTATCCCATGGGCGTGCGCAACGAATCGTTTCTGGATACTTTGCGTGAACAGGTTCCTGAAGAGGCGCTGGTGCTCTTTTTGTGCCGTTCCGGTGCCCGGTCCCACGCGGCGGCGGAGGTGGCTACTTCCGTGGGCTGGACGGGATGCTACAACATCCTTCAGGGTTTTGAGGGGGATCGCGACCCGCAGGGGCATCGCGGTCATCTGAATGGGTGGCAGGCTGCCGGGTTGCCCTGGAAACAGAGTTGATGGATCGTTACGGGGTGATCGGACACCCGATTCGGCACAGCCGTTCTCCCGCCATTCATCAACATTTTGCTCTTCTGACGGGACAGCCCCTCAGTTATGAACGGATCGAAGGAACGCTGGAGGGTTTTGAAAGCGAGGTTATCCGCTTCTTTGCGGCGGGAGGGCTGGGTTTGAATGTGACCCTGCCCTTCAAGGAGCGCGCCTTCGCTTTGGCGGTGGAGAGATCGCCGCGCGCCCAGGTGGCGCGTGCGGCCAACACCTTGGGGATGACGCTCGAGGGGACGCTCTGGGCCGACAATACGGATGGTGAGGGGTTGGTTCGCGATATGACGCTGAATCTGGGCGTGACCCTCGCGGGTTCACGGGTGCTGGTTCTGGGCGCCGGAGGGGCTGCGCGGGGCATCGTGCAGCCCTTGCTGAAGGCGGGGATCGCACAACTGGATATCGCCAATCGGACTTTGATGCGGGCGCAGACCCTGGTCCGCGAATTGGAGTCGGTATCCAATGAAGTTCCCTGCCATGCGTTTTCCTGGAGTGAGATACCTGAGCACCCTTATGAAGTGGTCATCAATGCCACATCTACGGCGGTGGCAGGCGATATGCCTCCCCTCCCGGCGACATTATTCGACCAGAGAACCCTGGCTTATGATCTGGGCTACGGCAAAGGTCCGACCCCGTTTCTGGAACTGGCCCGTCAAGCAGGAGCAGGCCAGATGGAGGATGGATTGGGGATGCTGGTGGAACAGGCTGCCGAATCCTTCTATTTGTGGCGCGGCATACGTCCCCCCGGCGCAGAGGTATTACGCGCGCTGCGCGCCGCATGTCACTGAACGGGGCGCTTCTGGCGGGGCGCAAAGGATTTGGGGCCTGGATCTGGCTTGGGATGAAGTGGATCCTGCTGCTGGTTTTTCTGTGGGAAACCTTCATTTTTGCACAGGTTTTGTGGTGGCGGACCCATAACCCTGATCAGACATCATTCATGCGTGCGCGCGCCGCCTCTCTCCAGTCCCAACGGCGCCCCCCTCTCTTCCCCCATCCCTGGGTTCCTTATCAGGGAATTCCAAATACTCTGAAACAGGCGGTGGTGGCGGCCGAGGACAGTCACTTCATGACCCATCATGGATTCGATTGGGAAGGCATCCGGCAGGCGTACCAACGAGACCTGAAACATCACAGGTTCGTGGCCGGCGGATCCACCCTGACCCAGCAATTGGCCAAGAACCTGTTTTTGTCCGAGCAGAGAAGCTTGTGGCGCAAGGGCCAGGAAGCGCTGATCACGGTGATGCTTGAAGCGACCTGGAGCAAGCGTCGCATTCTTGAGGTTTATCTCAATACCATCGAGTGGGGAGAGGGTCTCTTTGGGTGTGCCGCTGCCGCCCAGCACTATTTTCATGAGCCGGTCCGGGATTTGACGCCCGCGCAGTCCGCGCGCCTGGCTTCCATGATCTCTCGTCCGCGCTTCTATGAGGGTCATGGCAATAGCCTTCGTTTACAGGACAAGACCGACCGGATCGAGAACCGCAGAAGTCAGGTGGCGATTCCCGATTAGGCGCAGCGGTCTTCCTCCTCTCAAGTCATGGGTTTGATCAGGGGAGGAAGGGTTTTAGGGGTACGAGGGCGACGAGGCGCTTTGGGAGAAGACACGGCGGTGGTGTCTGGAGAAACAATGGGCGGTTGCGCGGGCGCAGCGCGTTTTCTGCGCGTGGCAGCAGGGACCGGTGGGACGGAAGGAGTTTTTTTGACAGAAGTTCGGCGCGTCTTGCGCTCGGCCAGCGGTGGCGTGGCAACTTCCACGGGGGCCGCAACCCGCCGAGCGCGCTTGGCGGGGGGGGCGACACTATTTTCGGAGAGTGAAGGCATTTCCTTGCGGCGGCGGGGTTTTGCGGCAGAAGGGCTGGGGGCCTCTGCGGATTTCTTCTTCCGGGGGGAAGGAGAGGGCTTGGCGGGAGCCGTGACTTCGGCAGGGGTGAATTCCTCGGAGACGGTATCGACCAGAGTGACTACGGCCGTGACATCTCCGAGTTCCTGTGCGGCCTTGCGCGCTTTTTTCTCAGCCTTCTTGATTTTCTTGCCGGATTTCTTTTCCGCTTTTTTGACTTTTTTACCTTTTTTCTCTTTCCCGATTTCTGGACCGCCCTGGGATTTTTCCTTTTTCGCGGCTTTTTTCTTACTCTTTTCGAGTTCCAAAAGGACTTCGGACTCGGGGGACTGCAGAGTGGATGAGGATTTCTTTGCGGCGACCATGGCGAACCCCTGCACAAGAAGTATGGGGGTCATTGTAGGCCGAATTCTTCCTTTCGTATAGAGGCGGATAAGGAGGGGCGTGACTCAGGGCAATTCATGCTGGATCAAGTCTGCGTAGGTTTCCCGACGGCGGATCACTGTGGTCAGGGATCCATTGACCAGTATCTCGGGGAGGAGTGGACGGGCATTGTAGCGAGAAGACATGGAGGCCCCATAGGCGCCACAGGAAAGAATGGCCAGCAGGTCCCCCGCCTGTACGTCGAGTGTGCGTTCTGTGCCCAGCACATCGGTGGATTCGCAGACGGGACCTACGATATCCACTTTTTGTTCCGTTTTTCGAGGCGCATCGACGGGAACGATTTCATGCCAGGCCTGATAGAGGGAGGGACGCATCAGATCGTTCATGCCGGCATCGACGATCACCAATTGACGTTCCGGAATGCTTTTCAGGTACTCCACGCGCGTCAGGAGTAGACCGGCATTGCCGACGATGCGTCGTCCGGGCTCAAAGAGCAGGCGTCCCCGGAACCGACTGAAACGCGGTTTCAATGCGGCCGCGTAGTCGGATAGGGAGAGAGGGTTTTCATCCCGGTAACAAATGCCTACGCCGCCACCAAGATCGATGTGTTCCAAATGAATATCTTCCTCGGCGAGTTGGCGTACGAGATCGAGAATTTTATCGGTGGCTTCAAGAAAAGGTTCCAGTGTGGTGATCTGGGATCCGATATGACAGTCGATGCCGACGATTTTCAGATGAGGAAGTTTCTTCGCCTCCCGATAGAGGGCCAGCGCATCGGTTGCAGGCACACCGAATTTGCTGGTACGCAATCCGGTGGCGATGTAAGGGTGGGTTCGTGCATCGACCTCCGGATTGACCCTCAACGAGACGGGTGCAGTCACCGCCAACCGGGTAGCGCGTTCGGACAGTCGCTGGAGTTCGGCGGCGGATTCCACGTTGAAACAGAGGATCCCGGCCTTCAATGCTTCATCGATCTCCCGTCGAGACTTGGCGACCCCTGAAAATACGATGCGGCGCGGGTCTCCACCGGCTTGCAACACCCGGAATAATTCGCCTCCGGACACGATGTCGAAACCGGCACCCTGCGCGGCGAGGAGGCGGAGAAGAGACAGATTGGCATTGGCCTTGACAGCGTAGCAGACGAGGGTATCAAAGGATTGAAAGGCATCCCGGTACTCCTGATAAGACTGGAGCAGGACGGATTGGGAATACACATAGCAAGGGGTCCCGTAGCGTTCGGCAACCTCGTTCAATGAAACCGACTCCAGCATCAGGGTGCCATCGGTGGGCGCACGGTATGGGCCAAAAACGGTGAGAGGTCGGGACATGGCAGTCTGCGTCAAGGAGAAGTTTGAGGGGGGGCAGGATTGGGGGAAGAAGAGGGCGAAGTTCCTGAAGGAGCCGGAGAAGGGCTCGCGGGTTCCGGAGTTGGCGCTGGCACGGTGGCTGAAACCGGCGTTTGTCCGGGAGGCAGAAAGAGTCCCCCTTTAAGTCCACAGCCCGACAGGGACAGGCACAGCAGACCGCACAACGTCCAGAACCCTGAACGCATTCCCCTTGCGTGAGGATGGAAGTCACTCACCCGCATGGTCCCAGCGCTGCCGTGCTTCCTGAAGGGCGGAACGGACCCGGATAGGTGCCGTTCCGCCGGGAATGTCGCGACTGGCGACCGAACCTTCCAAAGTCAGCACTTCATGGACATCGGACTCGATGATGGAAGAAAAGGTTTGGAGCGTGGCCAGGGGCAGATCAGCCAGATCGCAGTCTTCGGATTCTGCATGGCGTACGGCACGCGCCACAATTTCGTGGGCATCCCGAAAGGGGGTTCCTTTTTTGACCAGATAATCGGCCAGATCGGTGGCAGTGGAAAATCCTTCCTGCGCTGCCTGACGCAAGGTGGCTTCATTGACCTGCACATCGCCCATCATTTCAGCATAGATGACCAGGGTTTGAGACAGCGTTTCCACCGTATCGAAGAGTGGCTCCTTATCTTCTTGATTGTCCTTGTTGTAAGCCAGAGGTTGTCCCTTCATGAGCACCAGCAATCCCATGAGATGTCCGATGACGCGTCCGGATTTGCCGCGCACCAGTTCAGGCACGTCAGGGTTGCGTTTCTGGGGCATGATCGAGGAGCCCGTACAGAAGGCGTCGCCGATCCGGACGAAATTGAAGCGCGGGCTCATCCACAGGACCAGTTCTTCGGACAGACGGGACAGATGGACCATCAGCAAGGAAGCTGCGGCACAATATTCGATGGCGAAGTCGCGGTCGGAAACGGCATCCAGAGAGTTGCGACAGAGACCTTCGAATCCCAGTAACTCGGCGACCCGTTCGCGTCGGATGGGATAACTGGTCCCCGCCAGGGCTGCGGCACCCAGGGGAAGTTGGTTGACTCGTTGGCGGCAGTCTGCCAGACGTTGGCGATCCCGCCCCAGCATTTCCACATAGGCCAGCAGATGGTGGGCAAAGGAAACCGGTTGTGCCACCTGCAAATGCGTAAACCCGGGCATGAGCGTGTCCACATGCCCTTCGGCCAGACAGATCAGGGCACACTGAAGGGCGCGCAGTTGGATCTGGTGCTGATCGATGGCGGCTCGCAGATAGAGACGGATATCGGTGGCCACTTGATCGTTGCGCGAGCGCCCGGTATGAAGGCGCTTACCCGCATCTCCCACCAGTTGGGTGAGTCGTTTTTCGATATTGAGGTGAACATCCTCATCGTCCAAAGTCCATGGAAACCGATCCTGTTCCACTTCCTGGCGAATTACCGCCAAACCCTGCTGGATGGCAGAAAAATCGTTTTTCGTCAGGATGCCGACCTCGCACAACATCTGGGCATGAGCCAAAGAACCCTGAATATCATAGGTCGCCAGACGCTTGTCGAAAAGCACCGAGGCCGTGTAACGCTTGACGGTTTCGGCGACGGGGACACTGAAACGTCCGGACCAGGATTTTTGCGGCGGAGTATCGGAAGATGTCATCGAAGGCTCAAACAGAAGGTAATCGTCCCATTATAAAGCAGACAGACTTCGTACCCTTCATGAGAGGGAAATTTCCAAGAAAAACCCCCTTCAGACCAGGTCTGAAGGGGGTTTGGCGCAACACTCCGGGATGAAACACCAGAGGGAACGACAGGGAAATTACATGTCCATGCCGCCCATGCCACCCATACCGCCCATTCCCCCGCCAGGCATGGGGGATTCTTCCTTGGGCAGTTCCGCTACCATGCAATCGGTGGTCAGCATCAAACCGGCAATGCTGGCCGCATTTTGCAAGGCAAAACGGGTGACTTTGGTAGGATCGACCACGCCCATGGCAACCAGATCGCCATACTCTCCGGTTTGAGCGTTGTAACCGAAATTTCCCTTGCCTTCCATGACCTTGTTGACCACCACGGAAGGTTCATCGCCACAATTGGCAACGATCTGGCGCAGGGGTTCTTCAATGGCACGCTCCACGATCTTGATGCCGGCATCCTGGTCGGCGTTGTCGCCCTTGAGCGCGGTCAGGGTGGAACGGGCGCGCAACAGTGCCACTCCGCCCCCGGGAACGATCCCTTCTTCCACTGCTGCACGGGTGGCGTGCAGAGCATCTTCCACGCGCGCCTTCTTTTCCTTCATTTCCACTTCAGTGGCGGCACCCACCTTGATGACTGCAACGCCACCAGCCAACTTGGCCACGCGTTCCTGCAACTTTTCTCGATCGTAGTCGCTGCTGGCTTCTTCGATTTGCTTGCGAATCTGGGTCACGCGGCCCTTGATGGACTCTTCGTTTCCAGCGCCATCGATGACAGTGGTTTCTTCCTTGCCCACTTCGATGCGTTTGGCGCGGCCCAGTTCATTCAACGTCACTTTTTCCAGGGACAGGCCGACTTCTTCTGCAATCACGGTTCCACCGGTCAGGATGGCGATATCTTCCAACATGGCCTTGCGCCGGTCACCAAACCCTGGAGCCTTGACGGCGGTGGTCTTGAGAATGCCGCGGATGTTGTTGACGACCAGGGTGGCCAGAGCTTCCCCTTCCACATCTTCGGCGATGATCAGGAGCGGACGGCCGGACTTGGCCACTTGCTCCAGTACGGGCAGCAGATCGCGGATGTTGGAGATCTTCTTGTCGTGCAGGAGCACGTAGGGATCTTCCAGCAAGGCGATTTGACGGTCCTGATTGTTGACAAAGTAGGGAGAGAGGTAGCCGCGGTCGAATTGCATGCCTTCCACGACTTCCAATTCATTTTGCAGACCGGAACCATCTTCCACGGTGATGACGCCTTCCTTGCCCACCTTGTCCATGGCTTGGGAAATGATCTCGCCGATGGAATGGTCGGCGTTGGCGGAAATGGAGCCCACCTGGGCGATTTCGGTATTGGTGGTACAGGGCTTGGAGAGTTTTTTCAACTCTTCCACGATGCCCACGACCGCACGGTCGATCCCGCGCTTCAAATCCATGGGATTCATGCCGGCGGCCACGAACTTCATGCCTTCCTTGACAATGGACTGGGCCAGAACGGTTGCAGTGGTGGTTCCATCGCCGGCGACATCGGAGGTTTTGGACGCCACTTCCTTGACCATCTGAGCGCCCATGTTTTCAAACTTGTCTTTCAGTTCGATTTCCTTGGCGACGGATACGCCATCCTTGGTGATGGTGGGAGCGCCGAAGGAACGCTCGAGTACGACATTCCGGCCTTTGGGTCCGAGGGTGACCTTGACTGCATCGGCCAACACATTGACACCCACGACCATCTTGGCGCGGGCACTATCATGAAAACGAACTTCTTTAGCTGCCATCTTGAGACTCCTGAATTTAATGGGGGCGGACCCAGGGGATCCAACCGATTCGATTGAAAATGGGGAGGCTTAGGCCTCGACGACACCCATGACATCTTCTTCACGCATGACCAGCAGTTCCTCGCCGTCTACCTTGACGGCCTGGCCCGAGTATTTACCAAACAGGACACGGTCGCCCACTTTGAGTTCGAGGGCGCGCAAGGTACCATCTTCCAGAATCTTGCCTTTGCCCACGGCCAATACTTCACCTTGATCCGGCTTTTCTGCGGCGGAATCCGGGATGACGATGCCAGAGGCGGTCTTGCGTTCTTCTTCAAGGCGTTTGACAATCACACGGTCATGCAAGGGACGAATTTTCATACGACGATTCTCCATGTTGAGAAAGTAATTGAGGCAGGATTAGCACTCGTCAAGTGCGAGTGCTAACAGTGTATGGGCGTCTTCGAAGGTTTTCAAGGGGAAGGATATAAAAATCCTCTAAAACCCGGCGGTCTTCGGAAGATCTTTATATCCAATTGAGTGAAAAAGAAATTATAAATAAATTTGGCAGGATTGTCGGGGGCGTGTGGATCCTGATCTGGGGTGGGATATCCTGCGCCAACCCTGAGCCTTCTCCCTCCGCTTCTCAAGAACTTCCTCAAACCCTGCGTCAGGCACTGGCCCAGGCCGGGGTTCCGGCTTCAGAGGTTTCGGTCGTGGTCTGGGGTATCAACGAACCCCGCCCCCGCCTGGCTTGGGAGGCTCAAACGCCCCGCAATCCAGCCTCCGTCATGAAATTGGTGACGACCTTGGCGGCCCTGGAAAATTGGGGTCCTGCCAAAACATGGCGCACGGAAGTTCGCGTGCCTCGTTTGGAGGCGCAGAGGGGACAGGGCCCCTTCGGAGTCATCGGGGTGGGAGATCCGGGATTGACGCTGGAACGTTGGCAGGAACTTTGGCGCCAAGTTTATCAACAAGGGGTCCACCAGTTGTCGGGGCCGATTCTTTTCGATCAGAGGGGGTTTGCCCCCCTGGAGTCATCTCCTGAAACATTTGATCGGGAAGGTTTTCGAGCTTACAACGTCATTCCCCGTGCCTTGCAGGTGGGGCAACAGACCCAGTGGTGGTTCATTCGTCCCGGGGAACGGGCTGGCGAGCCGCTCCGGATCTGGCCGGAATTCCCTTTCCCCCGGATCATGCTGCGCAACCGGACCCACACCGTCAGTGGTCCCTGCCCTGCCCTGTGGCGTTCGGGTTTGCACTATGCCATTCGTGCCAAATTTCCCGGACAGGTGCCGATCACTCATCCCGATGGTCGCCTGGATACCGGGGTGATCCTGGAGTTGACGGGGACCATGCCACGGGATTGCGGTGTTCAGGTCATGGGTTTTTCCTTGCTCACCAATCCCGCCTATCTCGATTCCTCCTTCCGGACCTTGTGGCATGAGTTGGGAGGAACGTTTACGGGGACCCTGAAGCAGGGTGCCGTGCCCAGTGACTGGCCCGTGCTGGCGTCCAGTGAATCTCCCGCTTTGATCGAATTGCTCCTGCAAATGAACAAGAACAGCAATAATGTGGTGGCACGAACGCTGTTGCTCGATCTGGCGATGGACGGGGACGGATCGAATGCCGCCAACGCGGCGACGGAGGCGAGTGGTCGCGCCAAAGTCTTTCAGATTTTGGCGCGACGAGGGTTGGATTTTCCTGAAATGGTGCTGGAGAATGGTGCCGGATTATCGCGCAAGGAGCGTATTTCTGCGGAACACCTGGCGCGTTTGCTCCTTTGGATGCAGCAGAAGAGTCTTTATGGGAATGAATTCATGACCACCCTGCCGCTGGTGAACGTGGATGGAACGCTGCGCCATTCCTTTGAAGATCCACGATTGCGCGCCCGCTTTCATCTCAAGAGCGGTACGTTGGACGGCGTAAAAGCCCTGGCGGGTTACGGGCTGGATGCGCAAGATCATTGGGTGGTGGTAGTCTTTCTGGCCAACGGAGCGGGGGCAGAAGGTACGGTAGCGGTTCAGGAAGCCTTGCTCCGTTGGGTCCGCACTGAGTCAAAAATACCACAGTCCGGCACGGTTTCGGATACAAGGGTATTGTCTGCACCAAACCCCTTGCGCTAGCATGGAGGGTGTAGAAGTATCACTGGGGGATGGCGTCCGTCATCGGGAGAGATCGTCGTGAAAAAGGGTATGCAGGGAGTGGGTGTGCTCCTCCTCATGATGCAATCGGCTTTGGCTCAGGAGCAGGGAAATGGCTGGTTTTCCGGGATCAGTGCCTTGCCCTTTTCGGTGCAATGGAATACGGAACTGGCTCCGGAAGGGAGTGCACTGTCCAGTCATATGCGCAGTGAAGGATTGGGGGGGGCGGAGACTTCCGGACTTTCCCGCAGTTGGGTCCTGGGCGGCACGGGAACCCTGCCCTTGGGAGACAGCCTGGCCCTGACGGGAAGTCTGGCAACCATTCGCAACCAGGGGTTGGGCAGCGCTGCCAATACGTCGACGGTGGGATTGTATGATGCGTTGCCTTACAACATGACGGGCCTGGGGATGCATTACGATCTCAGTCAGCGTTTGCGTTTTCAAGGGGGCTGGGACCACTACCAGTTGAATTACAACCGGATCAACGGCAATTCCAACATCGATTTGTTGTCGCTGGGGCTGCGTTACGGATTTTGAAGCAAATTTCAACGTGCCCTCGAGGGCTGGCGTGATCGTCGTTCTTACCGCATGGCGTAGGATAAGAAAATTCCTCCAAAGATGGTGGCACCGAACCAGGTGTTGTGCAGAAAAGCGCGCAGACACTGGGCGCGTGCGCGGGTACGGATCAAGGTGTAATGAAAGCTGGCCACGCCTGCCGCGCCGCACAGTCCCCCATAAAAAAATACGCCCAAATGAAAGTGCCAACCTGTCCAGCCCAGCAGGAGCAGACAAAGTCCGTAGAACATCATGATCAGGATCACGTCCCGGTTTCCGAAGAGGAGCGCCGTGGAATGAATTCCCAGGGGGCGATCATCTTCCCGATCCACCATGGCATATTCGGTGTCGTAGGCCAGAGTCCAGCAGGTGTTGGCCAGTAGCAGTATCCAGGCAGAACCGGGCACCCGACCGAGTTCGGCCGCGAAAGCCATGGGGATGCCAAAACCAAAGGCAATGCCCAGATAGGCTTGAGGGAGAGGAAAAAATCGTTTGGTCAGAGGGTAACTGGCGGCCAGAAAAAGAGCGGGGAGGGAAAGTAGCAAGGTCAGCGTATTGCGGGTCAGAACCAGGGCAAAGGCACACAGACTCAGGAGAAGCGCCAGCACGAGGGCTTCCTTGACACTGACTTCCCCGCTGGCCAAAGGACGCAAACGGGTTCGGGCAACATGGGGATCCACCTTGCGGTCTGCAATATCATTCATGACACAGCCGGCTGAGCGCATCAGCAGGGTACCGAGGGAGAAGACGAGCAGGTTGGACAGAGAGGGGTGACCCTGGCTGGCCAACCACAGGGCCCAGAGCGTGGGCCACAGCAACAGCAGGGTCCCGATGGGTTTGTCCATCCGGGTCAGGCGCCACCACGCGTTCCAGTTCATGAGTTCAAGCGGTCAGGTAGGGTTGACGGGTGCCCAGCCAGCACGCGGCATGGTGGCGTGCTTTTTCAGGGGCTTCGGCAATCCAGGCAGCAGCGTATCGACGAGCCAGGTCCAGCAGATCATCATCCTGCACAGGGTCGGCGAAGCGCAGCAGGGCCAGACCGCTTTGACGGGAACCCAGGTAGTCGCCGGGGCCGCGGAGCAAGAGGTCCTGGCGGGCGATTTCAAACCCGTCGGTATGTTCATAAATCACTTTCAGACGTTGACGCGCCAACTCGGACAGAGGGGGCCGATAGAGGAGCAGGCAAACGCCAGGACGCGTGCCCCGCCCTACCCGCCCGCGCATCTGATGGAGTTGGGCCAGCCCCATCCGTTCCGTATGTTCGATGACCATCAGCGTGGCATTCGGGACGTCCATACCCACCTCGATGACACTGGTGGCGACCAGCAATTGAAGTTCTCCCTTCAGGAAACGATGCATGATATCCCGTTTCTCGGCCCCGGCAAGTCTGCCATGAAGCAATTCGCAACGCAAATCCGGTGCATCGGCGGTGAGGGTTTGAAAGGTGGCCTGGGCATTTTGCAGGTCGAGAAATTCCGATTCCTCGATCAAGGGGCAGACCCAGTAGGCTTGATGGCCTTGGCGACAGGCCGACCGAATGCGTTCGATGACCTCACTCCGGCGGGCGGTAGAAACCAGTTTGGTGGTGATACCCTGACGTCCGGGGGGCAGTTCGTCGATCACGGAGACGTCGAGGTCGGCATAGTAACTCATGCTCAAACTGCGGGGAATGGGCGTGGCGCTCATCATGAGTTGGTGGGGTTGCCGGGGGGATTCCCCGCCTTTCTGATGGAGCGAGAGACGCTGGGCAACGCCAAAACGGTGCTGCTCGTCGATGATGACCAGTCCCAGGGTTTTGAAGGACACCCGTTCCTGAATCAGGGCATGGGTGCCGATGACCAGGGCAATTTCTCCATTGGCAATGCGTTTCTGCACCTGATGCTGGGCCTGGCTTTTGAGTTGCCCGGTCAGTGATTCGACACGGATTCCTTGAGAAGTGAGCAGGTCGTGGAGTTTTGCCTGGTGTTGTTGGGCCAGTAATTCGGTGGGCGCCATCAGGGCCACCTGCCCTCCCCCTTCGATGCACTGAACGGCAGCCAGGGCTGCGACGATGGTTTTGCCACAGCCGACATCCCCTTGCAACAGTCGATGCATGGGACGATCCTGCGCCAGATCCCGGCGAATTTCCTCCACGACCCGGTGTTGAGCCGCAGTGAGCGGGAAAGGAAGGGACCGTTCGAGACGTCGGGAAAGTTCTCCCTGGCTGGGGTAGGGATGGGCTGGGGTTTCAGTACGATGCTGACGGTGGAAATGCATGGACAATTGCTGGGCCAGCAGTTCATCAAATTTGAGACGTTGCCATAAGGCGGGTACCAACTGGGAAGCATCGGTGGGGCCGTGCAGGATCTTCAGGGTCGCGGCAAGATCGGGTAACTTCAGGGAGGCGCGCCAGGAAGGGGCCAAAGTGTCGCTCAAATCGAGTTGCGTCAGCGCTCGCGCCAGGGCGCGCCGCAGGACGGTCTGGGACAGGCCGGCACAGGTCGGATAAACGGGCGTCAACGTGGCCGGAAGAGGACTGTTTTCCTTGAAGGGTTGGCAACGTGGGTGGATCATTTCCAGCCCTTGGTAACCTTGACGCGCTTCACCGAAGAGGCGCAAACGGTTTCCCGGGGTGAATAAATGCAGTTGACCGGGATAGAAATGGAGGAAGCGCAATTCAAGCAAGCCGGTCTCATCCCTGACCTGCACGGTCAGGGTGCGGCGGGGACCCTGGCGAATTTCATGACGAACCACCTGAACGAGGAGGCAGGCGCTTTGCCCTGCCACAAGAGCGGCCACGGACAGGGGGTGTCGCTCATCTTCGTAGCGCAGGGGAAGATGGAGCAGCAGATCAAATCCGTTATGCACCCCCAGGGTATGGAGCAAACTGCAGACGCGCGGGGTGAGACCCAAGGCGCTCAGAGGAGCAGTGGGAGGCAGGTGCATGGCTCATTTCCCCTGGATGAGCCAGGTCTCGGCCTGAGCCAGGGCTTCTGGACGGCCGAGCAGGATCAGGATATCCCCGCTTTCGAGGCGAGTTTCTCCTTCGGGTTGAAAGCCGCGCAGTCCACGCCGGCGTAGGGCCGTGATTTCCACTCCCCACTGATGAAGGGGCAGATCGCGCAGTTGCATGCCCTGGGCAAGGCTGTTTTCCAGCAGCGTTAAGGTTTGCAGGCGGAGTTGGTCGGGGTTGGCGTTTTCACTGGATTCATCGGTCAACCCACGAAAAAATCCGCGCATCAACTGGTAGCGTTCGGCACGGACTTGTCGGATCCGTTTCAGGACTCGTGACAGGGGTATGCCCAATTCGAGCAGCGCATGACTGGCCAGCATGAGGGACCCTTCCAGAATTTCCGGAACGACCTCGGCGGCCCCCGCCTCTTTCAGACGATCCAGATCACTGTCATCACGGGTGCGGACGATGACCGGAAGATCCGGTTTCAACTCCCGGACCAGCGCGATGATGGCGAGAGACAACGCCGTATCGGAAAAACTGATGATGAGCGCCGAGGCGCGCTGGAGACCGGCGGCAATCAGGACTTCCTGACGCCCTGCATCGCCAAATACGACCTCGTCGCCCGCTTCCGAGGCAAGCCGGACCCGTTGCGGGTCGCGGTCGAGGGCGAGGACCGAGACTCCCTCCTGCTCCAGGAAACGGGCCAGATTCTGACCGCTTCGGCCGTATCCGCAGACGATGACGTGTCGCTGTTTCCCGTAACTTCGACTGGACAGTTCATGGAGGGCGACGGAACGGAGGGCCCATTCGTTCTTGCAAGCAAAGAGGACGATACGGTCACTCATGAGCAGAATGAAAGGCGCCAGGATCATGCTGATAAGCATGGCTGCCAGGACGATTTGAAGCGGTGCGGCAGGAACCAGATGAAGCCCTTCGGTCTGGGCCAGCAGAACGAACCCGAACTCACCCGCCGGCGCCATGGCCAATGCAGTACGCAGGGCAACGGAATCCTGCTCGCCCAGCGCGCGCGCGGGTCCGTATACCGTCAGCAACTTGAGCCCCAGAAGGAGGATCAGGGTCAGAAATACGGCGGGCAGGTGGTGGATTACGACACCCAGATCGAGCAAGGTCCCGATGGTGATGAAGAAAAGACCAAGCAAAACATCGCGAAAGGGCTTGATGTAATCTTCCACCTGGTAGCGGTAATCGGTTTCGGACAGTAATACGCCAGACACAAAAGCCCCCAGCGCCAGCGATAGTCCGGCCTTCTGAGTGATCCAGGCCAACAGAAGAATGACCCACAGGACGTTGAGTAGAAACAGTTCCGAGGATTTTTGGCGGGCAATCCAGTGAAACCAGCGTCCCAGCCACTTTTTGCCCAGGCCCAGCAAAAGGGACAGAATGACCACGGCTTCGAAGGCCTCGATGAGCATCAAACGCCCCAGATGATCGTGGGGTTGGGCCAGAGCAGGGATCAGGACCAGAAGGGGGACGACGGCCAGATCCTGAAACAGCATCATGCCCATGATGCGTTGCCCATGGGGGGATTTCAGTTCAGAGCGTTCGGCCAACAGACGCGAAATGATCGCGGTGGAAGACAGGGACAGGGCCCCGGCCAAAACCACCGTACCCTGCAGGGGCAGGTTCATGGCCAAGCCCAGCATGAAGACCAGTCCAAAGGCCAGACCCATCTGGGCACTGCCCAGACCAAATACAGTGCGTTGCATGGCGATCAGTTGGGGTAAACTGAACTCGAGCCCTACGCTGAACATGAGGAACACGACACCGAATTCGGCAAGATGTCGGGTTTCTTCGCCGGGGGGAATCCAGCCTGCGGCATGAGGCCCGATCAGAATGCCGGTGAGGAGGTATCCGAGCATGGCCGGCAGGCGCAGGAGACGAAACAACGCCACGCTCAGTGTCGCCAGGATCAGCAGCAGTAAAATCAGTTCCAGTGTGTCGCTCACGAGTTTCCATTCCATTGACAGAGAGGCCGAGTTTCACACCCTTCTTGCCCTCAAGTATAATCCGTGAACCATGAATGCTCATCCCGATTCTTTTCCTCCCCTCTCCCCCGACACGTTGTTGTCCATGGCGTGCGCCATTCTGGGGATCGAGTCTGCAGCCATTCAGTACCAGGCCAGTCGTCTGGATGAACACTTTGTGGCCGCCCATCACTTGCTTCTGGGGTGTCGGGGGCGCATCGTGGTCAGTGGCATGGGTAAGTCCGGACACATTGGCGGCAAGATCGCCTCGACCCTGGCCAGTACAGGCAGTCCGGCTTTTTTCATGCACCCGGCCGAGGCCGGTCACGGGGATCTGGGCATGATCCTCGCAGAGGATGTGTTGCTGGCTCTATCCAATTCAGGAGAGAGCGATGAGTTGCTGACCATCGCTCCTTTGCTCAAGCGACGCGGCACGCGCATTCTGGCTTTGACCGGAAATGCCAACTCCCGTCTGGCCCGTCTCGCCGATGTGCATCTCGAAGTGCGGGTGGAGCGCGAGGCCTGTCCCCTCAATCTGGCACCGACGGCCAGTACCACGGCTGTTCTGGCATTGGGCGATGCACTGGCCCTCACCTTGCTCGAAGCGCGCGGGTTCTCTGCCGATGACTTTGCACGGACTCATCCTGGAGGGGCGTTGGGTAAACGTCTGTTGTTGGCGGTCCAGGACATCATGCACCAAGGGGAGCGTGTTCCTCGGGTGGCGCGCCAGGCGACTGTGGCTGAAGCATTACGGGTCATGTCGGATAAGGGTCTGGGGATGACGGCGGTGGTGGGGGACGACAATCATCTCGAGGGAATCTTTACGGATGGTGACCTGCGGCGCGCGCTTGAAACCGGTACCGTCGATCTTTTAGAACAGGAGGTCAGCCAGTGGATGACCCGTCATCCTGTGGTAACCCAACCGGACGAACTCGCGGTCAACGCGGCGCAGGTGATGCAGGATAAGCGGATTTTTGGGTTGTGTGTGGTGGAAAACGAGCATTTGGTGGGCGCGTTCAATATGCACGATCTCTTGCGGCACGGAATCGTTTGACAGGAAATCATGAAGTTATCAACTGAAGACCTCGCGCAACGTGCCGGCCAGATACGGTTGGTGGGATTTGACGTGGACGGTATTCTGACACCAGGAACCTTGACCTTTGATGAACAAGGGCACGAAACCAAATCCTTCCATTCGCGCGATGGGGTGGGACTGAAATTGTTGCAGCAGGCAGGCTTGACGCTGGCCTTCATCACTGGGCGCCAGTCTTCCATCGTGACGTTGCGCGCCCGAGAATTGGGTATTGCCCATGTCTTTCAGGGCGTTCAGGACAAGCGTCAGGTGATGGATACCCTGCTCTCCGGTCAAGGGCTTCATTGGGACCAGTTGGCTTATATGGGCGATGATTTGCCCGACTTGTCCGTTTTATGTCGCTCCGCTTTGGCGCTGACCGTCCCCGAGGCGCCGGAGGAGATTCGTACGGCGGCTCATTGGGTGGCTCCGGTGGGTGGGGGAATGGGGGCGGTCCGGGCTGCGGCAACCTGGCTCCTGCAGGCGCGCGGGGAGTGGGACAGAGTACTGGAACGATGGGTCGACTGATCCAGAATCTGGAGGCCTGGGTACCGGTGGCTGTGGTCCTGCTGTTGGCCATGGTCACCACATGGCTGTGGCGGGTGGTCGAAGGAGGGGGGGCGTGGGGGCAAAAATCTGTCCGTCACATACCCGATCTCATCATGTCTCACTTTTCTGCCCTGCAACTGGGAGAAAATGGGCAGATTCGTTACACTCTGGATGCTTCTAAAATGGTACATTATCCCGACGATGATACTTCTCATTTCGAGACGGTTCTGTTCACCTCCTATGAATCCAATGGCCCCCCGGTGGATGTGCGTTCCGAGCGGGCGGTGCGCTCCGAACCGCATGACGAAGTGGTGTTTACCGGACATGTGGTGGTTACCCGTCAACCCACCCCTGAAGAACCCCGGACGGTGATGACGACCAGTATTTTGACTGCCTATCCTCAGCGGGGTATCGAAAAGACCGATCAACCGGTGGTGGTCACTTATGGCCAGGATCGGCTGCTCGCCAATTCAATGATCGTTGACAACAAAACCAAAGTGGCCCATTTCACCCATGCCAAACTTCTCTATCATTCTGCGCCTCGTCACCCTTAGCGGGTTTCTGGCCGGGATTGTGACGGCAGTTCATGCTGAAAAGTCGGATCATGACCAGCCCGTCAATATCGAGGCGGATCGCATGACTGCGGATGACACTAAAAAAGTGAGTTATTTTGAAGGAAATGTCATTTTGACACAGGGAACGATCCACATGACCGCAGACCACATGACGGTTCGTGAAGATCCCGAGGGCATGAAATACGCGTCGGCTTTCGGCAATCCGGTAACTTTCCGGCAGAAACGCGATGGCGTCGACGAATGGGTGGATGGCAAGGCACAGCATGTGGAATACAACGGCAAGATCGAACGGATCGAACTCTTCGACCACGCCGTGGTGCATCAGGGTAAGGATGAGATCAAGGGAGACTACCTGTCCTATGACACCAAAACGGAATTTCTACGCGCCAACGGGGTGGCTGATGAGCAGGGAGGGAAAGCTCCTGGGCGGGTGCATGTGGTACTGCAACCGAAGAAGGATGAACAGAAGTCCGCAGTCGCAGGTAAGGGAGGCACGGCTTCAATTCCTTCGACAGTGGGCAAAGACAAGACACCTTCCCCACTCGCTCCACCCCCACTCATCCTGAAACAGGATACGGATTTATCTCCATGAGCCAGTTACGCGCCGAGCATCTGGTCAAACGTTATCGTGCCCGTCAGGTGGTGAAGGATGTTTCCCTGACCGTGGAAAATGGGGAAGTCGTGGGGTTACTGGGGCCCAATGGTGCCGGAAAGACGACCTGTTTTTATATGATTGTCGGGTTGGTTCCATTGGATGGCGGCGAAATTTATATGGACGGTACCCGTCTCAGTGCCTATCCCATTCACCGCCGTTCCTTGATGGGGCTCTCTTATCTGCCGCAGGAAGCCTCGATCTTTCGGCGTATGACGGTGTCAGAGAACATTCGGGCTGTTCTGGAGCTTCGTGGAATCAGCGAATCCGATTGCCAGCAGGAACTGGATCAATTGTTGGAGGAACTGCATATCAGTCATTTGCGTGACAGTGCCGCCGTCAGTTTGTCCGGGGGAGAGCGACGGCGTGCGGAAATCGCGCGCGCGCTGGCGACACGCCCCCGTTTCATCTTGCTGGATGAACCTTTTGCCGGGGTGGACCCCATTGCGGTGATGGATATTCAGCAGATCATCCGTTTTCTCAAGAATCGCGGTATCGGGGTGCTGATCACTGACCACAATGTGCGCGAAACCCTGGGCATTTGTGACCGGGCCTACATTATTAATCAAGGAGGGGTGTTGGCCGCGGGGAAGCCCGATGAAATCGTCTATAATGAAAGCGTCAGAAAGGTCTACCTCGGTGAAAATTTTCGGTTGTGAACCATGAAGGTTCAACTCCAACTCAAGCAAACGACGCAACTCGCCTTGACGCCGCAACTGCAGCAGTCGATTCGATTGTTGCAACTTTCCACGCAGGAGTTGGAACAGGAAGTCGAGGAATTTCTCCGGCTCAATCCTCTGCTGGAACGCGTCGACGGGAGGGATGGGGCTGTCGATCCGGAGCCCGGTGGCGACTTTGAACCTGCTGATTCCATTGAAACCGGACCTTCCCCTTCTGCCGAAGTTGAGCAGGAATCCTGGAGTTTCGAAGAAGGAAGCGGCATCGGCCAGGGGGGGCAGGGCGAAGATGAGGACGAGGGGATACAGGATCTGCGCGTGATCCCGCTGTCCCTGCGTGACCATCTTCTGGGGCAGATACGTCTGATGCCCCTCGAGGAACGCGATCAGGAACTGGTGGCCACGCTGATCGATCATCTGGACGAGGATGGTTACCTGCGTCATTCTTTCACCGACCTGAATTCCAGCGTATCCGATGCGCTCGGCGAGGTGGAAGAATCAGAATGGCTGGTGGCCTTGCGCCTTCTGCAGTCCCTGGATCCCGCAGGGATCGGGGCGCGTACCTTGAGTGAGTGCCTGGAAGTGCAATTATTGGCCAGCCATGAGACCGAAGAGGACAAACGACTGGGCAAAAAATTGCTCGATCACCTTGAATGGCTGGCACAACGGGAATACACTCGCCTGAGGAGGGTTTTGGGCGTCGAGGAACGCAAGGTCAGGGAATTGCAGCAGATGTTGCTGCACTTCGATCCTCGTCCGGGAGCGGCGTTCAGTGTGGCCGAAACTCGTTATGTCGTGCCCGATGTGATCGTGCGGCGAACGGGGCGGGGTTGGAATGTATCGCTGAATGAGGGAGTGATGCCGCGTCTGCGGGTCAACCAGGTCTATGCCAATATTCTCAAGAAAGGGGTTCCCGGTCACTCCATGTCCCAACAACTGCAGGAAGCGCGCTGGTTGATCAAGAATATCCAGCAACGCTTTGACACGATCCTGCGGGTGGCCTGTGCCGTGGTGGAGCGACAAAAAGATTTCCTGGAACGAGGGGAGGTCGGGATGAAGCCTCTGGTGTTACGCGAAATTGCCGAAGTGTTGGGGCTCCATGAATCCACCATTTCGCGCGTGACCGTCCAGAAGTATCTGTTGACTCCGCGCGGTTTGTTCGAATTAAAATACTTCTTCAGCAGCCATGTGGGGACGGACAGTGGCGAAGCGGCCTCCTCCACCGCTGTCCGGGCCCTGATCCGTCAGTTGATCAATCAGGAAGATATCAAAAATCCCATGTCCGACCAGCGTATTGCGAACTTGCTGGGCGAGCGGGGATTCCAGGTGGCAAGGCGGACCGTGGCCAAGTATCGTGAGGCCATGCATCTTTCTGCCGCCAGTTTGCGCAAGTCGCTGTGAGTTGCATATTTTCAAGGAGAACAACGAGATGAAAGTCACCATCACTGGGCAACACATCGAAGTCACCCCTGCGATACGCGGACATGTGGAGGAGAAGATTGGACGGATCAAACGCCATTTCGAACATCCGCTGGACATCAACGTGGTGCTGACAGTGGAGAAACTCAAGCACAATGCGGAAGCCAACGTCCATGTCAATGGCAAGGACTTTTTTGTCCATACTTCACAGGAAGACATGTACGAAGCCATCGATGATCTCGCCCATTTGCTCGATCGTCAGATCATCAAGCACAAGGAGCGCCAAAGCGATCAGCGGAACGGTCAGCCGCTGAAACATCTGGCTAACGGGGTGTGATCTGCTGTGGGAAGCGTCGTTCCTCGACTCCACCAGTTGCTCAAAGCCGACCACATTTTGCTCGATCTGGAAGTGACCAGCAAAAAGCGGTTGTTTGAGCAGATTGGGATACTTTTCGAAAATCATGACCAGTTATCGCGCAGTCAGGTCTTCGACGCTTTGTTCAATCGTGAAAAGTTGGGCTCCACGGGGTTGGGTCATGGTTTTGCCCTGCCCCATGGACGCATGAAAGGAGTACGAGACACTTTTGCGGCGTTTCTGCGTCTGTCTACGGAAATCCCTTTTGAGGCGCCAGATGGTCAACCCGTGCGCATGGTTTTTGTTCTGCTGGTTCCGGAGCATGCCAACGAACTGCATTTGCGTCTTTTGGGAGAAATTTCCGAACTCTTCAGCGATGAATCCTTGCGCCAACACTTATTATCGGTTACGGACCCCTTGGCCGTGATTCAGGCACTTTCTCAACCCCATGCCTTCGGTTAGCGTTCAACGCCTCTTTACAGACAATCGGGAAAGACTCGACCTGTGTTGGTTGGCGGGTCAGCAAGGGTCTCTCCGGGTGGTGACCGTAGGGGCCCTGAGTGATTCCACCGCAGGCCTGATTGCCCACCTCAATTTGACTCACCCCCATCGCTTTCAAGTCCTGGGCGCCCATGAAATGGCCTATTTGCAGGGTCTGGACGAGGAGGCGCTGGCAAAGGCCTGGGAGGGCATCTTTTCTTCCGAATTGGTGGCCATTTTTCTCAGCGAAGGGTGTGTGCTGTTGCCTGCCCTGGCGGAAAAAGCGGAACAACGAAGTATCCCCGTCATGGGTGCGAGCGTGGACAGTACCTCGGTCATCAATCAGATACGGCATTACCTCAGTCAGGAGTTGGCCGAGCAGGAAAGCCTCCACGGTGTTTTCATGGTGATTCTTGAAGTGGGGGTATTGATTACCGGGGATTCCGGGGTGGGCAAAAGTGAGTTGGCCCTCGAATTGATTTCGCGCGGAAACGGACTGGTGGCCGATGATGTGGTGGAGTTCTACCGGATCACTCCGGACACTCTCCAGGGGCGTTGCCCTCCCCTGTTGAGAGATTTTCTTGAAGTTCGTGGACTGGGATTATTGAATATCCGTTCCATATTTGGGGAAACGGCGGTTCGTCCCCGCAAGAATTTGAAATTGATCGTGCATCTCGAGCGTCCGTCCAGTGGCGATCTGAATACCTGTGAACGGCTTCCCATGGGACGCCAGACCCAATCCATCCTGGGGGTGGCCGTTCCCAGGGTGGTCTTGCCCGTGGCGGTGGGAAGAAATCTGGCGGTATTGGTGGAAGCCGCCACCCGTAATTTCATTCTGGAACAGCGGGGGATCAACAGTACTCAGGAGTTTATCGATCGCCAGCAACAGTTCATGCAGGAATCCTGCATTCATGAGGATTCTCATGAACCGCAGTGAACCGGGGCCAGTCATGTCCAAGGTGATATTGATCAGCGGGTTGTCAGGATCAGGAAAATCAGTGGCTCTGCGTGCCTTGGAAGACGCGGGTTACTTTGCCATGGACAATTTTCCTCTCTCCTTTCTGGTTTCCGTATTACAGGAACTGGTGGCGCGGGGGGAGCGCCAGATTGCTCTGACCCTCGACGTGCGCGGTGGGAATGCTCTGGATAACCTGCCTGCTGCGCTCCATACCTTGCGGGACAATGGGCTGGATGTTCGGCTGCTCTATCTGGAAGCCAGTGATCAGGATCTGGTCCGGCGTTTTTCGGAAACCCGTCGTCCCCACCCACTGGCGCTCCATCAGCATTCTCTTGCGGAATGCATCGCTCTTGAACGAAACCTGTTGTCAGGGGTGGCAGATCTGGCTCGTCGTTTCGACACGACGCACATCACACCCAATACCCTGCGGGCCTGGGTGCGTGATTTCGTGGACCTGGACCCAGCCCGTCTCACCCTTTTCTTTCAGTCCTTCGGGTTCAAGTTCGGTATTCCGCTCGATGCTGATTTCGTCTTTGATCTGCGTTGTATTCCCAATCCATTTTATGATCCCCACTTGCGTCCACTGACCGGACAGGATCCCGCAGTGATCAAGTTTCTTGAAAATCTTCCCATTGCGCAACGCATGTTCGCGGATTTACAAACTTTCGTGACTTCTTGGATGCCTGATTTCATCAGGGACAATCGCGCGGCCCTGACAGTTTCCCTGGGGTGTACGGGAGGGCAGCACCGTTCGGTCTATTTTGCCGAGAAGTTGACCCGCCATTTCTCTCAGTATCAGTCCACCCGGGTCATTCATCGGGAATTGGATCGGGGTGGAGAGGACCGGCGAAGGGCGGTAAGCCATCCGCCTTAAGGGGTTTTTCGGGTGGAATTCAGATAATCCAAAAACCGGGTCGTCTGAATGGGGGGAGAGAAGAAGTACCCCTGACCCGTCTGACAGCCATACCTGGCCAGGGTGGTGGCTTGAATTTGGGTTTCAACGCCCTCTGCAACCACTTCCATGCCGAGATCATGAGTCAGACCGATGACGGCCCGAACCAGGGTATCATCCGTGGGGTTGTCTATGAAATCCCGAACGAAGGAACGATCGATTTTCAACGAGGAAAAAGGCAGTTTCTGGAGAAGAGACAAACTCGAGTATCCTGTGCCGAAATCATCCAGAGAAATCGATATGCCGCGTTTGACGACTTCAAGCGCAGTTTCCCAGGTTCGCTCCTGCATCAGGGCGGTTTCCGTGATTTCCATGGTCAGTCGCCGGGGAAGGATGGAAAAATGGGCCAAACTTTCTTCGATCTGGGCGATCAATGAGGCAGGTTCCAGCAATTGACGAGGCGATGCGTTGAAACTGAGTTCGACCGGTGGGATGCCCATGAGATCCCACTGGTTGAGGAGTCGACAGACTTCATGGATGACCCAGTTCCCGATACGGATGATGAGATCGGACCGTTCGGCATGCGGGATGAACATATCGGGGGACACGAGCCCCCGGACCGGATGATTCCAGCGGATCAATGCTTCGGCACCGCAGAGGATGCCCGTGTCGAGATTTATTTTTGGCTGGAAGTATAATTCGAATTCATGGCGCTCCAGGGCTTCACGTAATTCTGTCTCCAGTTGCCAGTATTCCATGCCTTCCCGTTCCAACGCTTCGGAAAACAGGGAAAAATGGTTTTTCCCGAGAGATTTGGCCTGATACATGGCCATGTCCGCACGTCGTAGCAATACGTCATATTCCCGACCATGGTCAGGAAAAGTGCTGATGCCGATGCTGCAAGAGGTATGGAGGCGCTGCCCTTCCACCAGAAATTCCTGGGCAATGGTATGGCAAAGTTTGTCTGCCACCGCGAGTGCCGTATTTTCCTGACCATGGCACAACAGGATCACGAATTCGTCTCCGCCCAGACGGGCCACCGTATCATAATCCCTGACCGTTTGGGTGAGACGCAGGGCCACCTCCTTGAGCAGGCTGTCGCCTACGGAGTGACCGCGTGCATCATTGATGGTTTTGAAGTTGTCCAGATCGATCAGCAGGATACAGAATGAATCGTCCTGTCCCGATGTCCTCCCCCGGGTCAAGGCGTTTTCGATCGCGCACTGAAAGAGGAAACGATTGCCCAGACCGGTGAGTTGATCGCGTGATCCTTGAATCTCCAGACGGGTTTGAAGTTGGATGCGATCGTCGATATCCCAGAATACGAAAACCAACTGACTGGGAATGTGGCGTTCAGGGTCGTGCAGATAGGCCACCGTCTGGTGGTACCAACGCAGTTGCTGGCCAGTCAGATCCAGCAACTGGACATCTGAACCCCGCGCCTCCAGAACCATGTGTTCCAGTCCTTTCAAACAGGTGTTGTGGCCACTCGGGGTATTGGCATCGAGCACATCGACATAGAACTCGCTGAGGCGTCGTCCGATGATGTATTCGGAGGTCTGGGCTCCCAGGATATGAGCCATGCGCTGATTGGTCTCGAGGATCTTGGTGCTGTGGGGTTCACAGAAGGCGATTCCGATTCCGGTTTGTTCAAAGACCAGTTGAAAACGAAAAGACTGGGTCTGGAGTTGTCGCGTCAGTTCCTGGTGCATCGTCATGTCGTGAAGGAGGGTGACGACCCCGTCCAACTGGTTGTTTTCCGTCAGGATGGGCGCAGCCCGGCTCTCTACCGGAATAAGTGCTCCCGCAGAGGTATGCAACAGGTGCAGTGCGCCGGAGGAGGCGCGCTGACGATTCTGAATGACCTGCAACAGAAGATCAGGCACGGGCGCGAGATGTTCGTCGGTCATTTGGACCTGTTGCTGGAAAAATTGACTCTTGAGTTTTTCCTGGGGGTGTTCCAGCAGCGCCTCTGCTGCCCGATTGACAAAACGGATACGGCATTCGGAATCGGTCACGATGATGGCATCGTCGATGGAATCCATGATGACAGCCGCTCGTCGTCCTTTGAGTTCGGTATTTTGCGCCAGTTGGATGAGGCGCATGAAGGCCAGGATGATCAGGATCTCGAGGCCGACGAAATACTTTCCCCAGACCTGCCACCAAAGATTTTCGCCATTTCTCAAGCGATCCAGTTCATCGATCTGGCGACTGGCATATTCGGCAATTTGTCCTGCCACCTTCTGCAGGGAATCTTCCAGGGGGCGATCCAGGCCGCGCACCTGCTGGTCCACCGAGCGATAAGACAGGGGATCATGGGCGTCGAGGTGTGTCAGGGCGGTCTGGTAGGAGAGGTAGAGGGCACGGTGAAAAATGGAAATCTGCAGGAATTCGGCAAGTTCGGGCATTTGTTCTTCCCGTGCCAGGATCTGGGTAGCCTCCAGCAATTCTTGCGTGGTTTCCTGGGCTCGGATGAAGTCCTGCAGGTATTTTTGGCGCAACGCCGGGTCATGTTGGCGCAGAAGGATATTTTTCCACTCGTGGACTTCACGCTGAAAACTGACCTGACTTTCCTCCGTGAGTTCTTCGAGGGCGAGTAGGCGGGAGACGCGGACTTTGGTTTCATCCTGATCCTGCGACCGGCTCTCATTCCACCAACTGGTCAGCATCATGAAGGACAGAATCCAGGCAGTGATGATCAGACTGACCATGATGCGCACATCGCGCGCGCGTTGGAAGGCTTCCTTCATGCGATTTGGAGGAGAAATCTCATGGAGTCATTTTACACGCTCTGTTTCCCTTGTGACCAGCGTGTGAAGCAGTTGGCGAATCGGCGCTGGGAGAGGATAGGTCATTAGATCCGAAAGGGGTCCCCAGTGCCAGGGGGAGGAGGAAGGCGAAGGCACGGCCTCGCTGGTCCTGAAGGCCTGGGGGGTCAGGTGCCAGTCGAAATGGGTGAGGCGATGAATGAAGGAAGGGGGGTCCAGGTCGGGGTAGGGAGTGAGATCAAGTGTCAGGGAGTGACCCGCCGGCAGTGAGTCCATGGCTTCCATGGGAAAACTCCATAACCCCCCCCATACGCCCGGGACAGGGCGTTTCTCCATCAGCCATCGTCCGTCAGGCGTGCACAGCAACAGGAGACGATGATGGCGTTGGGATCTGGGCGTTTTCCGGCGTGCTGTGGGATAGCGCTGGGTTTCTCCGCGCAGGGATGCCTGGCATTGGGACTGGAGAGGACAAGCCGTACAATGGGGGCGCGCGCGCGTACAGAGCAGACTTCCCATATCCATCAAACCCTGGGTATAGGCTTCCAGATGCCGATCCGGCAGTTGGGATTCGGCCAGTACCCATAACTCGGCATCTCCCGGGTTATCCAATGCAAAGAAACGTCCCAGGACACGTTTGACGTTCCCATCCAGAATGGCCGCTCGTCGTCCAAAGGCAAATACGGCAATGGCAGCGGCAGTGGAACGCCCAATGCCGGGGAGTTTCTGGAGTTCTTCGGGGGATCGGGGAAAAAATCCCTGCTTGGCGATTTCCTGGGCCGCACGGTGGAGATGACGGCTGCGGGCGTAGTATCCCAGACCGGCCCAGTGGCCCAACACGGTCTCGAGGTCTGCTCGGGCCAAACTGACCACATCAGGAAAGGTGGTCATGAACCGTTGGTAGAAGGGAATGACCGTACTGACCTGGGTTTGTTGCAACATGATTTCCGAGACCCAGATCCGGTAAGGTTCCTGGGTACCTTGCCAGGGCAGGTCGTGGCGACCATGTTGACGTTGCCAGTCCACCAGCGCCTGCGCGAAGAAAGTCGAGGGGGGAGCGGGACAATTCACGGTAAATCGGTTAGAATCGGCGTTCAGGTTCGGTGCGGGTGTAGCTCAATGGCAGAGCAGAAGCTTCCCATGCTTAAGACGAGGGTTCGATTCCCTTCACCCGCTCCAGTCATGCCAAGACCATGATTCCGTCCATCTCCACCAAGGCTCCACGCGGGAGCGAGGCCACGCCTACGGCGGCACGGGCAGGGTAAGGGGAGTTCAGGTGCCGGGCCATGGCCTCGTTGACTTTGGAAAAATGCGCCAGGTCCGTGAGGTAGACCGTGACTCGAACCAGATCATTCAAACTTCCGCCTGCAGCCTGGGTGACTGCCTGCAGGTTGGTCAGGACCCGCTCTATCTGGGCATCGATGCCTTCTTCCAGGGTCATGGTGGTGGGGTCGAGCCCGATTTGCCCTGACAGATAGACGGTGGTTCCTACCTGGACGGCCTGGGAATAAGTGCCGATGGCGGCGGGAGCTGCTGGGGTGGATAAAATGGTTTTGGACATGGGACTCCAGGGGGATTCATACACGGGTTAGACGGACGACATCGGGGTTTTCCCGCAGATTTTGCATCAAAATGGCCAAGTGTGCGCGATCCTGCACTTGAACCGTAAAGTTGATCTCGCTGTAGGTGCCATCGGCTTTGGCGATGGTGACGCTGTCGATGTTCGAGTGCGCCTCGGCAATGGCCGAGGCGACCGTGGCCAGAACGCCGCGACGGTTGAGTACCAGTACCTTGATGGCCACTTCGAACAGTTGACCGCTATTGTTTTCCCAGGCCACATCCACCCATTTATCCGGATCGGTGCGAGATTGGCGGATATTCTGGCAATCCTGCGTATGAACCAGTAATCCCTGGCCCTTTTTGATCAGTCCGATAATCGGGTCTCCCGGAATGGGGCGACAACAGGGGGCAAATTGCACAGCCATGCCTTCGGTCCCGCGAATGGTGATGGAAGTGCGGGTTTCGGGTGTGGGGACGGTATCCCCGTTCTTGGGGAGCAAGGATCTGGCTACCACGATATTCAGACGTTTCCCCAAGCCAATCTCGGCCAACACTTCTTCCCGGGTCTTGCAACGATCTCCTTTCAGAAGTTGCTCCCATTGATCGGTCGTTAGGGTGTCTGGGTCTGCATTGAGGGCGCGCAGGGCTTGATGAAGCAGGCGTTTTCCCAGAACTTCGGCTTCTTCGTGGCGCAGGGTACGCAGATAATGACGAATTTTGGCACGCGCCTTGGCGGTGACCACGTAATTGAGCCAGGCCGGGTTGGGGGTGGCTTCGGCTTCTGTAATGATTTCCACCCGATCCCCATTGTTCAGAACGGTACGGAGGGGGGCCAATTGATCGTTGATCTTGGCGGCGACACAGTGATGACCGAT
The DNA here is from genome assembly GCA_021805445.1 of Pseudomonadota bacterium. Taxonomy (GTDB): domain Bacteria; phylum Pseudomonadota; class Gammaproteobacteria; order Burkholderiales; family Ferrovaceae; genus Ferrovum. The sequence goes on along the minus strand of JAJZFH010000002.1, from coordinate 14,417 downwards.
ATCCGTATGGACATCGTAGGCAAAGTCCACGGCCGTCGCCCCCCGTATCAGGGATTTGATGGTTCCTTTGGGCGTGAAGACATAAACGGCATCGGGAAACAGATCGACTTTGATGTGCTCCAGAAATTCTACCGCATCACCACTTTCGGATTGATACTCGAGCAGTGACTGGAGCCATTGATGCGTTTTTTTCTGGACATCGCTCAGAGGGGTGCTGGAAGACTTGTAGAGCCAGTGGGACGCCACACCGGACTCGGCAATCTTGTGCATGTCCTGGGTGCGGATCTGGATTTCTACAGGAGTACCAAAAGGGCCGAAGAGAGTGGTGTGCAGGGATTGATAGCCATTGGATTTTGGAATGGCGATGTAATCTTTGAATTTTCCGGGAATTGGTTTGTAAAGCGTGTGCAATGCGCCCAGGGCGAGGTAGCAACTGGGTAGGTCCGGTACGATGACTCGAAAGCCATAGATGTCCTGTACTTGCGAAAAGGACAGGGACTTTTCCTGCATTTTCTGATAAATGCTGGACAGATGTTTTTCTCGTCCCTTGATGGATACGTCCAGACCGAAGGAGGCAAGGCGTTGTTCCAACGCAGTCAGAATCTTTCCCACCACCTCGCGCCGGTTGCCCCGTGCCGCTTTGAGCGCTTTGCTCAATACGGTATAGCGATGGGGATAGAGGTAGCGAAAGCCCAGGTCTTCCAACTCCTGATACAGTTTGTGGAGTCCCAGACGGTTGGCAATGGGGCCATAGATATCGAGGGTTTCCCGTGCAATGCGCCGTTGCTTGTCAGACTTCATGGCCCCCAATGTGCGCATGTTGTGCAGTCGGTCCGCCAATTTGATGAGAATGACGCGTACATCCCGAGCCATCGCCAACAGCATCTTGCGAAAGTTTTCGGCTTGGGCCTGCTGTTCCGTCTGGAATTCCAGACGATCGAGTTTGCTGACTCCCTCCACCAACTCGCTCACCGAATGGCCAAACTGTTCCATGATCTCTTGTGTGGTCGTGCCCGTGTCCTCGATCGTGTCGTGGAGCAACGCAGCGCATAATGCTTGGGGGTCAAGATGCCATTCTGCCAGAATGATGGCAACGGAGAGGGGATGGATGAGGTACGGTTCGCCACTTTTGCGGAACTGTCCCTTATGGGCGCGGGCCGCCAGGTGGAAAGCCTGCTCCAGAAGTTCGAGGTCCGATGGGCGCAGATACGTGGTGGCCACCCGAAGCAGAGGTTCGGAAGTCAGAATCTCGGAGGGGGTGGGCGCGGTCACCAGAGTCGGAATCAGGCTTTGTCGATGACTTCCAGCCCCGTTTTGCCTGCAGCGAGTTCGCGCAGCGCAATGACGATGGGTTTGTTCCGATGAGGGTCGACCCGGGGTAGGGAGCCGGAAGCAATTTGACGGGCGCGTTGAGTGGCCGCCAGGGTCAACTCGAAACGGTTTTGATTGGAGTGCAAAGAATCGTCCAGGGTGATGCGTGCCATGGTCAGGGTTCCGGGAGAGTGAAATCTAACGCGTTAAAAGGGAGGCATAACGGGGATACTGACAAGTGCGACGACAACGTGCGGCGCGCAGGATGGCCGCCAGATCCCTGAGGGCCTCATCAAATTCAGTGTTGATGATAGCATACTCAAACTCGTTCTCGTGGCTCAGGTCATCCTGCGCCAGGGAAAGGCGCTTTTCTATGGTCGCGGGATCATCCTTACCCCGTCCCTGCAGTCGGCTGCGTAGCGTTTCGAGCGAGGGGGGGAGGATGAAAATCCCCAAGGACTCCGGGTAGAGTTGACGGACCTGGCGGGCACCTTGCCAGTCGATTTCCAGAATGACGTCAAGACCTTGATTCTGCAAATCTTCGAGGGATTGCCGCGTGGTCCCGTAAAAATTCCCATAGACTTCTGCCCACTCCAGAAACTGATTTTCTGCGCGCAAGGTCAAAAAGTTTGCGCGGGTGACAAAATGATAGTCCTTTCCTTCGACTTCACCCTGGCGCGGTGCACGAGTCGTATGAGAAACGGACAGGCGGATGCGCGGGTCCTGTTTCAGAAGCGCAGCGATGAGAGTCGATTTGCCTGCGCCGGAAGGGGCTGTGACAATAAATAACTGACCAGGCAGTGAGGGATCGGTATCGGACATCATTCCAGATTTCATGAGTAGTTGACTTGTTGATCGACGAAGATCCCTTCTTTTATTACATCCTGAATCGCCATGTTGTCATCGTTCTGATGGCCACTGTCTTGATGCCTTCATACTTGAGCCGATGAGCCTTTCACAGGGCAGACGCATGGGTATGCGTGGAATGATGGCATAACCCCCTGCTCGTGACCTCGGCTTGATTTTACATGATCCCCGCACTGTCAATCTGTCAACCCAGAGGAATTATTTATGGTCCCACCCGATATGATGATAAATAATAATAAAAGATGACAGTAAATACAATTAACTTTAATTAAGTCATTAAATCTTCCACAATGTGAAACAGCCAGCGGAACTCATTTAATCAAACGGTTCCAATCGCGTTCGTCAATCATCCTACGAGGAGAGCAAGTATGGCCGTTAAAAAATATGAGGCCGGTGTAAAGGAATATCGGCATACCTATTGGGCGCCAGAATATGTGCCGCTAGACTCGGACATCCTGGCCTGTTTCAAGATTATCCCACAACCGGGGGTGGATCGCGAGGAAGCCGCCGCCGCTGTGGCTGCCGAGTCTTCCACCGGTACTTGGACCACGGTGTGGACCGATCTGTTGACCGATATGGATTATTACAAAGGCCGGGCTTACCGCATCGAGGACGTGCCCGGCGACGACACCTGTTTCTACGCCTTCGTGGCCTATCCAATCGACCTGTTCGAGGAAGGTTCGGTGGTCAACGTGTTCACCTCGCTGGTGGGCAATGTGTTTGGCTTCAAGGCCATCCGCGCCCTGCGCTTGGAGGACGTGCGCTTTCCCCTCGCCTACGTCAAGACCTGTAATGGTCCGCCACATGGCATTCAGGTCGAGCGCGACAAGATGAACAAGTATGGCCGTCCGCTTTTGGGCTGTACCATCAAGCCCAAGTTAGGCCTGTCGGCCAAGAACTATGGGCGCGCCGTGTACGAATGCCTGCGTGGCGGCCTGGATTTCACGAAAGACGACGAGAACGTCAACTCGCAGCCCTTCATGCGCTGGCGCGACCGCTTCCTGTTCGTTCAGGATGCCATTGAAAACGCCCAGATTGAAACCGGCGAACGCAAGGGTCACTACTTGAACGTGACTGCCCCGTCTCCCGAAGAAATGTACGAGCGTGCCGAGTTTGCCAAGGAGATTGGCTCGCCCATCATCATGCATGACTTTTTGACCGGCGGCTTCACCGCCAATACCGGCCTGGCACGCTGGTGCCGCAAGCACGGCATGCTGCTGCACATCCACCGTGCCATGCACGCCGTGCTCGACCGCAATCCGCACCACGGCATCCATTTTCGCGTGTTGGCCAAAGCACTGCGCCTGTCCGGTGGCGATCACCTGCACTCCGGCACCGTGGTGGGCAAGTTGGAAGGCGACCGCGGTGCAACCCTGGGTTGGGTGGACTTGATGCGGGAATCCTTCATTCCCGAAGACCGCTCGCGCGGCATCATGTTCGACCAGGATTGGGGCTCCATGCCGGGCGTGCTCCCTGTCGCCTCTGGCGGTATTCACGTCTGGCATATGCCTGCACTGGTCAACATCTTTGGCGATGACTCAGTGTTGCAGTTCGGTGGCGGTACCCTGGGCCATCCGTGGGGCAATGCTGCGGGCGCCGCTGCCAACCGCGTCGCACTGGAAGCCTGCGTCGAAGCGCGTAATGAAGGGCGCGAACTGGAGCGCGAAGGCAAGGAAATTCTGACCAATGCCGCCAAGGACAGCCCGGAACTCAAGATCGCCATGGAAACCTGGAAAGAGATCAAGTTCGAGTTCGATACCGTGGACAAACTGGACGTGGTGAACCGCTGATTTTCGGGTCGCAATGCTTTTTTGGCATAAATGAAAACTCTCGCAGTGCGTGGCCGCTCGGAAAGTCGAGCGATGCCCCGTCAAGCGTTAAAGGAAAGGAAAGAAAATGGCTGACATTCAAGATTACAACTCGACACCCAAGTACGAAACCTTCTCGTATTTGCCAGCGATGACGCCGGAAAAGATGCGCCGTCAAATTGCCTTCATCGTGAGTCAGGGATGGAATCCCGGCGTTGAACACGTGGAGCCGGCGCGTGCCTTCAACTACTACTGGTACATGTGGAAGTTGCCGATGTTCGGCGAACAATCGGTGGAAGCCATCATCGCCGAACTGGAAGCCTGCCATCGTGCACATCCCAGCCACCATGTGCGCCTGATCGGCTACGACAATTACTCGCAGAGCCAGGGCAGTTCTTTCGTGGTGTTTCGCGGACGGTAATCGGGGATTGAGCGATCCGGCACGGGTCCCCCAAGGGCCCATTGAAATTGGAAGGATAAAAGCATGAGCGATGCCAAGGCTGAAAATAAGGGTTCTGCGCCCAGTGGCGTGAGTGGACGCATGCTCTCGCGTGCGCGCCGTCAGGCGATGTCGCAGAGCGGCAAGGCAAGTTTGGGGCAGATGCGCAAGGCGGTGCCCACCGCCGCGCCAGTGCGCGTGGAATCGGCTGTGCCGCCTGAACTGCCAGAAGAGCCATCCAGAGAAGGTGATCATGGTGCGAGCAACTGCGGGTGTATGCAGGCCAGCGAGCAGAAAACGCTGGATGCAGTCTGCGCCTTGGTAGAAGCGGAGCCGACCCCCTTGGGAGCGATCTCTTCCAGCGTGCGTCGATTGTGCCAGGAGCGGCGGCGAGCGCTTTCCAGCCAGGGCAAGGCGGCCGTGAAATCTGCGGGAATGAATGCTGTTTCGACGCGTCATGGCAGCAGCAACAACAAGGCGGTTGCGGTAGTCGGGTCGAGTGGGCGTGCTGCTGCACGGGCGCGCCGCGAGGCGATGTGCGAGAACGGTCGAGGCAATGACCCGGCGTGCCGTCCTTCCGGGCGAGTGCGTTCTCGAGCGACTCCGGTCAAGGTCGAGATCGGCACCACACTGAGCGGCAACCTGGTCACTGGCACTCAGGTCGAGCGCAGCAGCAAGGTGACCGGGGTTGAATCGGGCAGTTGCCGGGAGATTACCGGTACCGAATACATCGGCGCCGAGCAGTATGGAAAGTTGTGTGTCTCTACGCCACCAGCCGCGCCTGCCAAGGTCAGTGTCAGCACGACCAGCCGGAATCAGCGCGTGAGTGGCGTCGAACTTGGTCGTAGCGAGAAGGTGACCGGAGATGAACACGGTGCCTGCAACGGCAAACTCACTGGCAGTCAGTATGTCCAGAATCCGTCCGGCAACATGTGTCAAGGCAGTGGCGTACCGCACAAGGTGAGCGTGATGAGCACCGTACGCGAGCGTCCGGTGACCGGCACCGATGTGGCGGTGAGCGCATCGGTCACTGGCGGCGAATACGGCGCATGCAGCAGCGTGACGGGGACCGAGTACGTCGGGTTGCAGCAATATCAGGCATGTAACCGCGAACCGGTGTTGACGCCGGAAAAAGTTGGCGTGATGCGCACTTGGCGCGACCAGCCAGTTTCCGGAACGATGATGGAGCATGACCCGAAGGTTACCGGTGCTGAATATGGCGGATGCCAGCCGATTTCCGGTACCGAATACATGGGTCCGGCTCAATATACCGCGTTTTGTGACGAGGAACGTCAGGCCGCTTCGCGCGCCCTGATGGCAAGTCGTGGTGCCCGGGCGGGTGTGGCGCCGAGCGGAACCCGCGTCGAATCCGGGAGCAAGGTGACGGGCGTGGAACGTGGCGAAAGCCGGGTCCTGAGCGGCACGCCCTATTCCGGCCCACATCAGCGTGTGTCGCAGCGGGGTGCCAATAGCAATCCGCACCCGCTTACGCGTGGACCTGCAAATGCACCGCGTGCAGTAGTGTCCGAGGAGCCGCAGGCACCCGTGGTGCAAGGCATTTTCAGCATCGTCACTCCGGCACGCAGAGCCCAGGACAGCAGTTTGAGTCGCATTACCGGCACCGCTTCCGGTGCACAAGGCCGCATCACCGGGCCAGTCAATTTGGCGGCCGGACTGGTTTCAGGCACACCGGAGTTTCGCTATCGGGACGACATCTACGGCACTGCACCGATTGCGAGTGAACAGTTGCAGACGCCTGAAGGGCAGCGCAGCCGCCTCACCGGAGACGGACGCGAAGGAGGCTTCGCCATCACGGGGGCTGCCTGGCGGCGTAATGAAAGCATTACCGGCACGGAAGGGACCTCTGCTGCGCGGCGTAACCCAACCCTGCGCGGCAATCAGCGCAGCATGGCGATGCAAGTCCCTGCACTGAAGGATCGCGAGCACTTGCAAGTGGCGCCGAGCAAAGTCACCGGCAGCAGCGGTAGCGCCGACACCGGCTCAACCATCACCTACTCCGGTGGCGCGCGTGGCTAACCTATGAATACGCGCAATCGCCCCGGGCGGCACGTCAGCCCGCAGTCTGCAGCCACCCGTCCGCCTTATGGGCTGGGGACGCCTGGCGGCGTGCTTCAGGGTCGTCAGCCAGAGATGCATGTTGCCGGCGCAGCCGTGGAACCCAATCCGGCATGTACGATGCAAGGCGGGCGACTGTGCCGCCACCCGTTGACGAATGAAATGGAGAACCGGCGTCTGCTGAAACACGAGGAAACCATCAAGGGGTGTTTCGCCAATATCGTTCCGGTGTTGAAGCGTATCGCCGGATTGCAGCATGAACCAGACTTTGTCGAGCAGGCGCAAGCCATCGCGAGTCAGGAATTGGGCTTTGAGTTGCCGGCGCACATACTTGCAGATGCGTGGGTATCCGACCTGAATATGCGGGCCCTGTATGGCGAAAGTGTCATGCGCATGCTGCGCTTTCAGGCAGAACAGGTCACCGCGTCCAATCCGCTTGAGGCGGTGGGCACGGATGAATCGGTGTCGTTCCTGTTGGATTGCGGCTACCATGCGGTCGACATCTCGCCTTGCTCGGATGGGCGCTTGAAGGGTTTGGTGCAGTATATCCTGCGCCTGCCTGCTGGGACGGTGCAGTCCTACGCGGGTGCGATGTTCGATGTGGATGCCAACGTCAAGCGCTGGATCGAAACCGAGTTGATGCGCTTTCGCGAGGGCCGTCCGGTATCCGCTGATGCAGGTACGCGTTACCTGAAGATGGTCGTGTACCACACCAGCAGTTCCGATCCCGCGCATGAAGGTTGCGCTGCCCATGACAGTAATGTGATGCAGGCGGCAGAGAAGGGGCTGGAGCGGCTGCGCGAGTTCCGTCAAGCGATCGAAAACAGTTTTTGCTGTGGTGCATCGGTCGACACCTTGCTGGTCGGTGTGGATACCGATACCGATGCGATCAAAGTGCATGTGCCCGATGCGGACGGCGACATGAGTTTATACCGCGCGGTGGATAACCTTGCACTGTATCGCCAGACCGTCAACGACGACGAGAATACTGCCCGGCTCAAGGTCTATCAGGCGATCCAGGCAGCCAATACCCAGAGTGGTTGGGGGCGCGGCAATGGCGAGCCACATGAGGGCATGCGGCGTTTGATCGCCACGTTGTTGATCAACAATTTGTCGCAGATCGAATACGTGTGCGGCAACTGGGGCGGACGTTACCCCGACATCGGACACAACGAGCGCTTCATCAGCGTTGGTGAAGGGTTCGAAGAGTTTCAGTTGCGTAATCTGGCCTATTTTGCCCACCTGCACACGGTTGAGGAGGGTGCGCCCGATCTGGACGTGGGAATCAGGATTTTCAAGAAACTCAACGTCAGTCACGGCTTGCCGATCCCTCTGGCAGTTCACTTCCGTTACGACAGTCGCGTGCCGGGTAGCCGCGAACGCACGGCAGAGCGTTGCCGCCGGGTCAAGGCAGCAATCGAGTCGCGCTATGGCGAATTGGCCCGGCAAGGACTGCTGGCATGTGGCATGACGGTACAGGACAAGAGAGCCGGAAGTCCGATCGAGTTGATCGAGGCGAGCGGAGGTTGAGGCTTTGCGGAGAGCACAATGAAAATTTGTCAGGTGGAAAAGACGCTGGTTTCGACTAACCGGATCAAGGAGATGGGGCATCGCCCGCTGCTGGTCGTGAAAGAAAAAGGTGGTTCGCGCAGCATTGCGGTGGACGCGGTGGGTTGCATCCCGGGAGACTGGGTGATTTGCGTGGGTTCTTCCGCGGCGCGTGAAGCTGCGGGCGGCAAGGATTTTCCCAGCGACCTCACCATCGTCGGCATTATCGACCATTGGGCGGAAGACTGAAATGGAGATCATGGAAGTGGTTTCCGACCTTGTATCCACACGCCGCATCCCTGGTTTGTACAGTGCTTCGCTCAGGGTGGTACGCGATGTCAAGGGCCGGCTCAATGTGGCGGCCGATCCGGTGGG
>JAJZFH010000002.1:0-5893 GCA_021805445.1 Pseudomonadota bacterium | reverse complement strand
AAATGGAGATCATGGAAGTGGTTTCCGACCTTGTATCCACACGCCGCATCCCTGGTTTGTACAGTGCTTCGCTCAGGGTGGTACGCGATGTCAAGGGCCGGCTCAATGTGGCGGCCGATCCGGTGGGTGTTCCGCCGGGTAAATGGGTGATTACCGTGAGCGGGTCGGCTGCGCGCTACGCCATGGGCGATTACAGGATTCTTACCGATTTGACCATCGGTGGAATTATCGATGGTTGGGACCCCGGCGCTGGTCAAGCCGGTAAGTAAGCAGTTTTTAATAACGCAAAAGGAGTATGAAAATGGCAAACGTAAGCGGTATTGCATTGGGCATGATCGAGACGCGGGGTCTGGTGCCGGCGATTGAAGCGGCGGACGCGATGACCAAGGCGGCGGAAGTGCGTCTGGTGGGGCGCCAGTTCGTTGGCGGTGGTTATGTCACCGTGCTGGTGCGCGGTGAAACCGGTGCGGTGAATGCAGCGGTGCGCGCCGGGGCGGATGCGTGCGAGCGCGTGGGGGATGGTCTGGTTGCGGCGCACATCATTGCCCGTGTGCACAGCGAGGTGGAGAACATTCTGCCGAGTCAGCCTGAAGCCTGAAGGGTTTTGTCTTAATAACTTGACGAGAGAAGGGAATACATCATGGCAAACACAGTGAGCGGTATTGCATTGGGCATGATCGAGACGCGGGGTCTGGTGCCGGCGATTGAAGCGGCGGACGCGATGACCAAGGCGGCGGAAGTGCGTCTGGTGGGGCGCCAGTTCGTTGGCGGTGGTTATGTCACCGTGCTGGTGCGCGGTGAAACCGGTGCGGTGAATGCAGCGGTGCGCGCCGGGGCGGATGCGTGCGAGCGCGTGGGGGATGGTCTGGTTGCGGCGCACATCATTGCCCGTGTGCACAGCGAGGTGGAGAACATTCTGCCGACGACTCCCGATGCGGGCCAGGGTGGACGGGATGGGGATATCAGTTAGGCTATCTCCCGAGTGGATAAAGGCGTGAATATGCATATGGACCCGCGTTTGAATGGCTACTTGACACGCGCACTCACTCACGAGTTGGCGGCAGTACAGCAATATCTGATGCAGGCCAAGTTGACCGGCATGTGGGGGTTATCTGCACAGAGCGCGCAATTCCGCCGGGACGTGAACGAGGAACTGGTGCACGCCGAGCGCTTGATGGAACGCATGTTGGTCTTGGGGGTTCCGTGTAATGCAACCCAGTTGCCCCCCATCCGTCCAGGCAGAACGCTGGCGGAAATGCTGGAAATCGATCGCAAACTGGAAATCGAGGCGGTTCGGCTCTACGAAGAAGCGATGCTCTATTGCGCCAGACGCCAGGATGAGGAAACGCAGGCACTGATGCACGCCCTCATGGAAGATGAGTTGGGTCATCTCAAGGAATTGGATCAGCAGTTGTCCGAGTTACAGGGAGAATAAGGCCATGATGCAAGCCAGGGATTCAGACACGGATATCACCACGTCAGAGGCGCGCAAGCCGGTATTGAACCGACGCTTTGATTTCGGCAACTATGCCGAGGCGAGGTCCTTCCTGGATAAACTGGCGGGATTATCCAAGCGCGAGGACTACTATCCGAATTTGAGTTTTGGAAGAACTTACGTGATCGTCAGCATCGATGCCGTGGGTTGGGCTGCGCTGGCCAGCCGGGAATCCCCCTTCATCAGCGAGATGGAAGCACTGGCTGCACCGGGCAAGATCTAGCGGGCTGGCGCGGCAATGGCTGACAGGATCATCGCGATAATCAACCAGAAGGGCGGAACCGGCAAGACTACCCTGGCCCTGAACCTGGCAGCGGGGTTGGTGTTGCGCGGCTCGACCCATCTGGTGGATGCCGACCCCCAACGCTCCGTCAGCCAGTGGGTCGGGATGGGCGCCGGGCCTGCCGTCCTGCCGTTGGCCGTGCTGGGTGGCGACCCTGTCGCCACCCTCGCAAAACTGGCGCGCAACCACCGTTACGTGGTGGTGGATTGCCCACCCGCTGTGCAAGGGCCAGTCATCGATGCGGTGATGGCTTCTGCCAACCTTGTGCTGATCCCGGTGCTGCCTTCGCCGCTTGACCTGTGGGCGAGCGTGGACATGGGGGCGCTGGTGAGTCGGGCACGGCAGAAAAATCCGGCATTGCAAGCTCGCCTGGTCCTGAATCAGATGGAAACTCGCAATACCCTGTCCCGCGCCATGCGTGAAGCAGTGGCGGCGTTCGATATGCCCGTTCTGGACGCCGACATGCAGCGACGTGCGGCCTACCGCAGTGCTGCAGTGGAAGGGACGAGCGTCTATGGTCTGGGCAAGCGTGCGCAAACTGCAGTGGCGGATATCGAAGCGATCATCGAGGAGGTTTTATGTCTGTGAAAAAAATGGGGACAAAACTTGCGCAAGGCGTACATCAGGTCAAAGCCCGGCAGGATGAGGTGCCGCCGGACGTGGGGCTGACCGCCCCCCCGGTCGCCAGAACGAAACCGGTGCGCAGTGCAGCCAAACCTGGACCCGCCAAGGTCAGCAAGCCTGGTGCATTGCACCCGCATCGAGTTTGGCCTGACTGAGCGGTGTGTCACCGTTCCGCTCCATTTTTCAGGGACGGGAGCGAGTAGTCCGACGGGTATGGACCTGCCGACAAGATTGCTGTTTGTACACCGACCAAAATCTGTTTTGTATCGTGCTGCAATTTGCGACGGGAGGCAGTTGTGACATTCATGGTGATGCCAACGGGCCCCCTACTTACCCACTAACAAGGAATCACCATGAATGACGTGATCAACCAGTACCGCATCGAAAAAGAGCCTTACTACCATGCCGTTGCCGACGAAGTCGATCTTTACGAGGCTGCCTACGGCGTGCGCATGCCGATGATGCTCAAAGGTCCGACGGGATGCGGCAAGACTCGTTTTGTCGAATACATGGCGTGGAAGTTGGGCAAGCCCCTGATCACCGTGGCCTGCAACGAAGACATGACCGCCTCCGACCTGGTCGGACGCTTTCTGCTGGACGCCAACGGCACCCGCTGGCAGGATGGGCCGCTCGCCATCGCCGCCCGGTTTGGGGCAATCTGTTACCTCGACGAGGTGGTGGAAGCCCGGCAGGATACCACCGTGGTGATTCATCCTCTGACGGACAATCGCAGGGTGCTGCCCCTGGAAAAGAAAGGGGAGTTGGTGCACGCCCATCCCGATTTTCAGATCGTGATTTCCTACAATCCGGGCTATCAGAGTCTGATGAAGGATCTGAAGCAGTCTACCAAGCAACGCTTCGGCGCACTCGACTTCAATTATCCCGAGCATGGGATCGAGGTGGAGATCGTTTCGCACGAGACGGGAGTATCCGGCGAGATTTCCGACAAACTGGTTTCGATTGCAGAGCGGGCGAGAAACCTCAAGGGGCACGGTCTGGACGAAGGCATTTCGACCCGGATGCTGGTGTATGCGGGTAGTCTGATCGCCAAGGGGGTAGATTCCAGGAATGCTTGCCGCGTCGCGTTGATTCGTCCGATCACCGACGACCCCGACATGCGCGATGCGCTCGACGCGGCAGTGACGACTTTCTTCTAGACACTGGTCATACAACGGAACTTGCCGGAGCAGAAAGATGGCAATAGAACTCGAAAAGTACCAGGATATATTGAACGAACTCGGTGACCACGCCGGCGAAGTGCTGCGCGCCTCCTGGGGCGAGGCGGCGCGAGTGTTCAGCCCACGGGGTCTGGAAGCCTATCTGCGTGGCGCAACCAGCCTGAAATCGTTGGGCCGTGGTACTGACCTGGTGGCATCCTTCATCCAGAGTGCACCGGCGGTGGCACGCGAACTGGGCGAGGACGCGGTGAGCGATTTGATTGCCGCTGCCATCAAGATGTATTCCAAAACCAGCGCCACCGTGATCTCCCTGTTTTTTTCCTCCAGCCCGATCGCTGCCTCACGGCTGGGTGATCCTGAACTGTTCCGGGGCTATTTGCACCTGATCGATACCTTGCTCGCCCAGGCACCGCGCGGCGTACGCCCGATGCTGGATCACCTCGGCACCCTGCTCGGGCAACTGACCCTCGGTGGTCTGCGGCGTTGGGCGCTGTGGGGCGCCCAGGCGCACAAGACCGATTTCGATGCCCAGGCCAGATACTTCGGTCTGGAGAGCCCGGAATCTCTGGGCGTGCTGCAAAAGGAACGCAAGGGCACCCTGTTCATCGATGTGCAGCGGCGCATCGGCATGTACCTGCGTGCCTTGTGGGGACGGGATTTCTTCATGCGTCCCACCAGTGGCGACTTTGAACAGCGCGAAGGCTACCGGCCCTATATCGAGGGTTACATCATTCACTTGCCCGACGCCTATGACGACCTCGAGACTCCTTTCGGCAAGACCGAGGGTGTGGATCTTTATCGAGCGGCCTGTGCCCATTCTGCCGCACATCAAATGTATACCAAAGAACCTCTGTCAGCCGAAGCGCTCACGCCCCTGCAAATGAGGGTCATCGGCATCATCGAAGACGCGCGCGTGGAGCAACTGGCGATCAACAGTTTCCCGGGTCTTGCCCCTCTGTGGCAAAAACTTCACCACGCCACGCCCGACCGAAATGCGAGCATTGGCGATTATCTCGACCGCATTGCACGTGCATTGCTGGACCCGGACTACGCAGATCCCGACCCGCTGATTGCCAAGGCGAAACTGCTGTTCGCCGGACAGGCGCATCTGCTTGCGAGCAATCAACTTGCGTGGGACATGGGTGTGACGCTTGCCCACGACCTGATGCAGTTGCAGTTGCCCTCCTATAGCCCACATACCGATGTGCTCAGCGCGCTCTACCGCGATGACAATCGCTATCTGTGGGATTTTGACGAGGTCTCGGATTTCGCGCATGCGGAACCGTGGAAGGAAAAGCAGGTACGCAAGCATGTCAGCCTCATGGAGTTCGCCAACGAGGTCGAGGTCGAGACCGCCGGTGACGACGCGCAGGAAATCTGGGTGCTATCCAGCGAACTTTTTCCCTATGAAGATCTCGGCAAGAGTTACAACGAGTTGGAAGGTCGCGAACCGCCGCCGGATCCCTACCATTACCCGGAGTGGGATTACCAGATGCAGTTGGATCGCCCGGACTGGTGCACCGTACTGGAAAAACGCCCCAAACCGGGCGATGTGGAAGTCATTGACGATATCGTGGCCAAGTACAAACCCATCATCGGTCGGCTCAAGTATCTGATCGAGGCCATGCAACCGCAGGGCGTGCAGCGTTTGCGCAAACAGGAGGACGGCGATGAGATCGACCTGAACGCCGCGGTGCGCGCCATGATCGAGATGCGCATGGGTGAGCAGCCAGACCCGCGCGTCATGATGCGCAACGTGCGCAATGTGCGCGACCTCTCGGTACTGTTGCTGATCGACCTGTCCGAATCCACCAATGATGCGGTGCTGGGTTCGGACAATACGGTACTGCAACTGGCGCGCGAGGCCACGGTGCTGCTGGCCGATGCCCTGGACAAGATCGGCGATCCCTTCGCCATCCACGGCTTCGACTCCAATGGCCGTCACGACGTGGAGTATTTCCGCTTCAAGGATTTCGACGCGCTCTACAACGATCAGGCCAAATCCCGCTTGGCGGGCATGAGTGGACAGTTGTCCACGCGCATGGGCGCGGCGATGCGCCACGCCGGTTCGATTCTGAAGCGCCAGCCCAGTAACAAGAAACTGCTGCTGGTGGTCACCGATGGGGAACCCGCCGACAACGACGTGCGCGATCCGCAATACCTGCGTTTCGACGCCAAGAAAGCGGTGGAGGAGTTGACGCGTAATGGCATCGCCACTTACTGCCTGAGCCTTGATCCCAGAGCAGACCAGTATGTGTCGCGCATTTTCGGTGCCAAGAACTACATGGTGGTGGACCATGTGCAAAGGCTGCC
>JAJZFH010000046.1 GCA_021805445.1 Pseudomonadota bacterium | reverse complement strand
GGATGCATATTCCATCTGGGTGATACAAGACAAAACGGGTGGATGCGCGTGTCGGGCTGGCTTCGGGTCCATTCCACCGTCAGGCTGGCCTTGTCATGAAACAGGTGAGCCTTGTAACGGATGCAGCGCTCCTCCTGATGGTGGTTCAGGGATGTGACGCGAAAAATGGTGGGCATGCCTTCAGTACATGGCGCTGTGATCGTGTTGGTCTGCGCGGTTTGATGGGTGGCCGGGAAAAGAAGAAGATTATTTTTATCAAGCATGGTGTACCTCGGCATCATTCTGGTTAAAGACCGCAACATTCGGCATGTTCTGGAGTAACAAGCGCTCAAAGGCGCTGCCATCCTGACGGGTCAGATTGGGAACATACCGGGAATACACCCGAAACAGCATTTCCGTGGTGGTGTGCCCCATTTGTCGGGCGATCCATTCCGGGTTTTCACCTGCGGCCAGCCACAATGTCGCTGCTGTATGACGGCAGTGATAGGGTCGTCTCATTTCCAACCCCAAAAGTCGTAACAGGGGATACCAAACCCGGTTCGTCACATTCTTGTGATCCAATGGCTTTTTGGCACTGTTACAAAATACGTAGGGTGACAGAGAACGAGTAGCCTGTTCCTGAAGTTTCAGGGCATCATAGACCATTTGGGTCATACGAATTTCACGCTGGGAGCCATCGTTCTTGGTGTATTCCTCCAAACCATCAACGATAGTCTCGCGGACCAGTATCAGTCTTCGCTCAAAATCCACATACTTCCATTTGAGCCCATCTACTTCAGCCGTTCTCATTCCGGTGAAGAATCGAACCGTGTAATACGGCCGGTAGTCCGGTCGGACCGTTCTCAGAATCAGGCTGACCTCGTCCAGAGTAAACGGGCGGATGTCCGTTTTTCGGTTCTTGAGTGCCTTGACACCTTGAAAAACTGTGCGAAAATTAAATCGGTCGGCCGCTTCATTGAGAATCTGGCGCAGAGGCTCAAAGATCTTGTTGATTCTTCGAGTTGATAGCGTTGTGGTCTTTCCCCGTGCTGTGACCTTCGACAGTTTGGCACGGAAGGAAAGAATATCAGCCTTGGTGATTTGGTCGACCACCATTTCTCCGAAGTGGGGTATCAGTACCCTGTCGATATCGGCACGCATACCTTTGCGATAGGAGTTTCTCCATTCGACCTCCCGTTCAGCAAACCAGATTTCGGAAAACTCTCGGAACAACGGGCAGTCTGACGTTGATATGACCACCCTCCTCTCTTGGGTCAAATCCTTTCCAATCCGTTCGGAATGGGCAGAAAAGCGCTGCGCATTTTTACTGCCCGGAAAAAATTGGTCGTAGTTGAAATTCCCAGATGCGATGGTAGCCTCAAGGCGCTCGAGCAGTTTTTCCAGGCGCTTACGGTTTTGAATGGTGTCCTTGAGTTTGGTTTGCTCCCGACACCGTACCCCGCTGTAATAAAAATCTATGATCAGACAATTGGTTCGCTTCCGAACTTGTATGCTAGCCATGACAAACCCCTCCGTTCGCCATTGGAATAGAGAGGGCAGAAATTCCTTTTTTCATGTCTTCTTCGATCTTCTCCCAAATGAAAAGGATTTTTCGACCACCGAAAGGACGGAAATAATGAACACCTTCCAGAAGAACGCTGTCCTTGAGTTGGTTACGGATGGTCCATTCACTGTAGGGCAAAACTTTTGACAGTGCTTTGGTGGTAAGGTAGGTTTGAGTCATGGTATTCTCCCGATGAGTTATTTAAACACGCAGAGCCCAAAATGACCTTTCTTATGTCATAAAGATCATTTGAAAGTCATAATACACGAAAAAAAATCTTTTTGCAAGTTTTTTGTTCGTTAAACGCTCATTTTATTTTTTTGGTGACCATTGTGATTAAATTTCATTTATCAAAACTAATGGGCGAACGAAAGCTTAAAACTGCCGATCTCGCTCGGGAACTGGGAGTCAATAGAGGGTCTATTGCTCGCATGTATCATGAAACCGTTGAAAAGGTTGACGTCGAACTATTGAATGATTTATGCCGGCACTTTGGATGTGGGATTGCCGATTTGATGGAGTACGTTCCTGACGACAATGAATGTGTCGAGACAAAATCTGAAACCACTCGGATAAAATAGACAGTCTAGATGCGCGACATAATCACAGCACGTTATCGGTACGCGCATTGCCTAGAAGATGGACGGAAGAGAAAACGCAGTCACCACGCGTTGTTGTCAGATAAGCTTTGAGAGCGCCCTGAAGAAGATGGCACTGGTCACCACATAGCCACCAAAAAGCCACCATTGGTCACCACGCACCATCGCAATACACATAAACGTTTTGTATTCAGCACGAATTGCGATTTTTTTGTTTTGAATCAAATAGATATGTTTTTATGTTGTGGTCGGGGTGAGAGGATTCGAACCTCCGACTCCTACGTCCCGAACGTAGTACTCTACCAGGCTGAGCTACACCCCGAACTATTCAAGTGGAGAGATTCTACTCTTCTTTTTTCCTACTGTCTCGAAGCAACCGATCACAGCCATCTCGGGCTTTCCTTCTGCCTGAAATCATGTCAAAATAGTTCGTCTTCGTACTATTTAGGAGTTTTTCATGCCCTCTTTGTTATCTCCCCTTGTTCTGGGTGATTTTTCATTGCCCAACCGGATCATCATGGCCCCCCTGACGCGCTGCCGGGCCAGCGCGGGACGGGTGCCCAATGCATTGATGGCCGAATACTATGTTCAACGGGCCAGTGCCGGGCTGATCTTGACCGAAGCCACGGCGGTATCCCCCCAAGGCATTGGCTATCCCGACACGCCGGGGATCTGGTCCGAGGAACAGATCGTCGGCTGGCGCCAGATCACCGAAGCCGTCCATGCCGCAGGGGGGCGTATCTTCCTGCAACTTTGGCACGTGGGACGAATTTCCGACCCGTATTATCTGGAGGGCGCGTTACCCGTGGCGCCCAGTCCCGTCGCCCCCGCAGGGCATGTCAACTTGCTCCGTCCGCACCGCCCCTTCGTCACGCCGCGCGCCCTGGAACGGTCTGAACTGCCCGGCATCGTGGAGAGTTATCGGCAAGGAGCACTCAACGCCCAACGCGCTGGTTTTGATGGGGTGGAAATTCATGGGGCCAACGGCTATCTCCTCGATCAGTTTCTGCAAGACAGTACCAATCGACGCACCGACGACTATGGAGGTCCG
>JAJZFH010000030.1 GCA_021805445.1 Pseudomonadota bacterium | reverse complement strand
CGCGAGTTGAAACTGCCGATCTGGCTCCGTACCGTCGCCGTCGGGTCCCCCAGAGGATCATTGGAGCGAACTGCAATGGTCCCCCCATAGGTGGCATCCCCCACCGTGCTGGCCCGCCCCGGACCCCGATCCACCGTCACTTCCCCCGTGTCCTGAGCCAGGAAATAACTGTTTACGTGGTGTGTGAAGTTGGCGCCATCGACGAAAGGAATCCCGTCAAAGGTGACGTTGTATTGTCCGTCGACGAAGGAGCGTAGGGTTAGGGAAGGGTTCTCATTGCCTCCGGGGCCGTTGGGACTATAGGCCCAGACCCCCGGCGCGATGGCGGCGTTGTCCACATAAGTGGAAGCCCCGGTCTGGGTATTCTCGATATAGTTGCGGTTGATCACGGACTGGGGTTCGGTGGCCGTCAAGGATCCCTGGGTGGGCGCGTTGGCCGACGCCGACTCGGCGGGCGGGATGGCTTCGTTGCTGTTGCCCGCGCCACTGGACACCGAGCCCAGATCATAGGCCCACAGGGTTCCCGGCAGAGCCGTCAGCATGGAGGCATGAAACAGTCCGGAGATCAACGGCTTCAGACGAAATTTCTTGTGCATGAAAGTGATTCCTGTCGGTAAGGGTGAATGGGTCCGGGCATGGCCCGTTTGTTATTTTCAGGATGCATTTTCCCATCCTTTTATGACAGGGCCGTGTCGTGAATATTGCAGTTTCATGAAACTTTTATGCAATCCCCGGATCCACTGGAGGTCACGGTCATATCTCGCTATAATCCACACGGATGCCACCCTTGATTCTCCCTCCATGGTTGCCCTGAACCCTGCGCCGCTCATCACAGATGTTCACCCATTCCTGGAGATCGGTTTGGGTCTGGTCATGATCCTGCTCTGCATGCTCATTCACAGCCTGGGCATGTATCAGGTCATGCACCGCTTCGAAATCCACTGGTGGCGTTTTGCCCGGGAAAATCGTGAGTTGCGCCGACAGATCTACTTCTTCTATCTGGTCATCCTGATCCTGCTGACCCACCTGACAGAAATTTTTTCTCTGGCACTGATTCTGTACTTCATGCAGGCCATCCCTGACCTGCGCACCGCGTTCTATCTGGCTGGAGAAACCTATACGTCTCTGGGAAACGGGGATGTATTGCTGCCGCTGGGGTGGCGCCAATTGGCCATGTTCATCACCATGTCCGGATTGCTGACCTTCGGTTGGACCACCGGGGTATTGGCCAACATCGTGGGTAAAACCTATGATGCCCAGTTTGCCTCGGTCCGTGACAAACCCTCGTCCACCGCTCCTTCTTCCGGAAACAGCGAGGGCTCCATTGAAGACTGAAGGGACGAACTGACATGGGAGAACTCCTGGCCCTGTGCTATATCGGAGGCATTGCAGAAGTCGCCCTGATCAGTGGCATTTCTCATGTACTTTTTCCGGAGTTGGCAGCCCTTTCCTATGATATTTTCAAGCGCCCCCAGGGCAAATGGGCCAGTGCTCCTTTCCTGCTGGTTCTCACCCCTTTTCTGGCGGCGGTGGTCGGTCTGTGGCTGCAACACCAGTGGGGCTATGGCCCCCTGTCGCTGGGACTGGGGATTTCAGCCGCCTTGCTCTTCATCAAGGTACTTCGCTCTCCCATCGCCCCCGCGATTTCCGCCGGGGTATTGCCCATCGCCCTGAATGATGGCAGTTGGTGGTACGCGGGCGCCGTCCTTTTCAGCACATCCGTATTGGCGCTGGGCTCGGTCCTGCGCCAACGGCTGCAAAAAAATGCTCACCTCCCTCTCCCACCCCCTTCACGGGCCGATCGAATCGATGATGAAGTGGAATGTCCTGCCACCCAATACCATTGGTTGCCCTACTTCATCGTTTTTTTGGTCATCGCCATGGGGCTGGTGCTTTTTTCCGGCTGGCGCTTCATCCTTTATCCGCCCCTGGTGGTCATCGCCTATGAAATGTTTGCCCATGCCGATGTCTGTCCCTGGGCAAGAAAACCCGTCCTGCTGGTCCTGGCCTGCCTGCTGACCGCTTCCTCGGGGTTGGGAATTTTTCTGCTGCTCGGTCATGGCCCCCTGGCGGTCATCCTGTCCATGGGCGTTTCCATTACTCTGATCCGTTTTTTTGATTTGCATGCCCCCCCCGCCACCGCTGTGGGACTGTTGCCCTTCGTCATCGACCATCCCGACTGGCGCTTCCCCCTGGCGGTCGCCCTGGGAACGAGTTTACTGTCCCTGATCTTTCGTCAGTACAAACTTCGGCACAGATCCCCTGCCCACCCTTCCGGTCGGGGATGACCCGTCATCGCAAGGTCATTGGATTGATGACCTGAAGAAGCCCATCGGAGACATAGGGAATCACTCCGGTCCGGCGCAATACGGAAATATCCTGAGAAGCACAGTCCGGCTGTTGGGGGTCACAGTAGTCGAGAACGATGACCGGCAGGCGGTACTGACGGCGAATGGCATCGATCTGGCCCAATAGCCACTGGGTATTCTGGGCAGAAACCGCATAATAGGTTTTATCTTTCTGGCTCCATCCCTGAAATACGGACTCCACCACCACCGCGCTGACCAGGGAATGGACCTTGGGCAGCAATTCAAACCCTCGATTCAGGATGATCTGTGCTCGGGGAAATTTCTGATGCAAGGTCACAATCAGGCGGATCAACCCATCCTGTTGTCGTTCCTGTTCCTTGGGGTCCGTCGTCACCTTGCGCCAGGAATCCAGCGTGTCCAGAAAAAATCCCCGGTAGCCCCGATTCCACAAAGGACGGACCACCTGCTCGGCAAAGTAGATGGGCCATGCCGGTGAGGTCTGGTCAATGATTTCCGAATTCCAGTCGGTGTCGTCGCCCAAAATCCAGGATTTGGGAAAGAGATCGTAATAGCCCCGATTGGGCGTCACCTCACCCACACTGACATAGGCAATCCAATGAGCCCGACTGCGGGGATACTGTACCGGGGTGAAATCACTGTCGGGATCCACCACCACCAGATCGAAATCCGCCAGTTCCCGCACAGCGGGATGCATGCCGTAATAGAAGGCCACGGTGGGCGGTTTCGCCAAGAGTTGCGGACTCACGCCCCACAATACCAGCAGAAACCAGATATTCGCCCTACCCCGCCGCTGCCCCACAGAGGCTCCTTCAGTGACGGCCATAGACCAGATCATCCTGATGAAGCATATAGGTTTCGTATTCCAGTTCAGAAAAATACTGTTCCAGATAGAAAATTGCCATCAAGACCACCACAAAACTGGACAGGGCAAACCCATAGCCGTATGTCTCCGGTCCCACCTTCAAGGTAATCCAGGTAAACAGCCCCGTCAACGCCACAAACAAAACGGACAGGATCATGACCACCCGTTGGCGGTCGATGTACAGAAACACGTTGATCGCCACCAGGAAAAGCACCTGCAGACTGGCAGAAATGGTATCGATCCGCAGGAGAGGCAGGTAATAGACCGATATGCCCACGAGATGAAGCAAATCCCGTCCGAAAGCGAAGACCAGCAGCACCACGATGCCCTGGATCTTGAGCACCTCGTAGAGCCCTGTCCGGACCCCGCGCACCATCATGTTGCGCATGTTCTGAAGATGTTCATAAGTCCCCCCCGAACGCACGGCATCGTAAAAGGCATTGTAATATTCCACGAAATCCGTTTCGATTCGCAACAGGAAAAATGCCATCCCGGGCAACACCGCCAGATACGATAAAAAAATCGGATAGTCATAAATGAACGAGGCATGCAACGGCCCGATGACCGGTTGACCGGTGAAGGGATAGTACCAGAACTGGATCTTGTGCAACCACTCGCCCAGATAGTAGCAAAAACCCACCACGCCCAGACGGGGATAACTGAACCTGCGGTCGAAGACCTGCCAGGAAATATATTTTTCCGAGCGAAAATTACGGTAGATCAGGGAATGCAACCCCAGAATCAAAAGAACGTGACCCAGGACGAAACTGCCGACCAATCCGTTCAATCCGAAACGGGGAAACAGAAACAGGGCGAAAATCACCGCTGATCCATAGCCCACCACGAACAGCAACAAAATCGCCCGGTATTGCTTGATTCCCGACAGGAAAATGATGCCGCACCAGATATTGCACAACAGCACGAAGGCCGTCAACATCAGCAGGCGATAGTCACTATCCATGCCGGAAAATACCGTAAAACACAGGGTCAACCCCAGGATCCCGGCCCCCAGGGTCACCACCAGCAGCACCGCGTGGTAACTGGGCAGCACCGTCTCGTTTTCGTTCCCGAACAGACGGTCGGAAATATAGCGGGTAAACATCAATTGCACCGCGCCCGTCAAGATCTGGCTGGCAGCGATCAGATAGGTCAGGGAAACCTGAAACTGGATGATGGGAAAGTTGGTGCGCGCCACCGACAAACTGAACAGGCTGATCAACTGGATCGAGACGATGGACAGGATCAATGGTCCCGAACCGATCAACCCCGCATAGCTGTAGGCGGCCAGCGTACTGGTCAGATTATCCTTGTGGAGGATCTTGCGTATTTCAAAACCAATGCCAGCCATCGTCGATCATCCTTCCGCAAACACTTCGTTGGGCTTCTGCCACAAGGTCATATAGAGTTGGCGATAGTGGTCTTCCATGATCCGCGCATCGTAATAGCGGGACACCCGTGCCACCGCAGCGGCTTGCGCATTCTGCCAACATCCCGGAAGGGTCAGCAGATCGATCATGGCCTGAGCCATGGCCTCGGGGTCGGCAATGGGGACCACGGCCCCTGCCTTCCCCAACTCGCGATCTTCCCACGCCATCCCCTCCACCAACTCGCGACAGGCGCCCACGTCCGTGACCACGACGGGGACCCCCGCCGCGTAGGCTTCCAGGATCACCAGAGGCTGACCTTCGCTGATGGAACTCAAGGCCAGCAAACCAATCCTGGGATAATAGCGATCCACTTGCTGATGTCCCAGGAAGTGGCATTGAACGTCCAAAATACCCAGACTGGACGCAAAACTGCGACATTCCTGAGCATATTCCGGATCTTCTCCCTCGCCCCCGATGATCCAGCCCTGTAACTCGGGCACCCGGCGCGTCGCAATAAAAATGGCCCGGATGAAAGTCCGGATATCCTTGATGGGAACCACCCGCCCGATCAAGGCAACCACCAGGGGGACCGATTCCGGGCGTTGCGCCCGCAACGCCGAGAAACGTTGCAAATCTATGCCATTGGGGATGACCCGCGTACGTTCCTCCGGAGCCCCGTCTTCGATCTGACGACGCCGATTCTGTTCAAAAAGAGAGATGATCGACGAAGAAGCGGAATAACACATCTGACCGATGGACTCGAAAAAACGTACCCACAGGTCCTGAAGGTACCCGACCTGCGTGGAATCTTCCTCGAGAAAGCGCCGGTTGTCCCGCAACCAGGTACTTTGCAGCAAGTCGATCTTGCGTTCCTTCGTATAGATTCCATGCTCGGAGAGCAACAGGGGGCGCCCCGTGCGGTAATGAAGCAGAGCGCCCAGGAATCCCGCATAGCCCGTGGATACCGTGTGATAAATCCGGGCGGGAATGATCTGGCGGCTGACATTGACGATCTCCCAGATCGGTTTATGCATCATGCGCACCGTCCAGAAATAATCGGTAAAGGAGGGATCCGTGGAGTACCGCTCGTAGTACTCGGTGATCATGTCCCAGGACATCTTGCCATACAGGAACTGTGCGTCATCCAGGTGTTTTCCCTTTTCCATCAGGGGAAGGATCTGACGCAAGAGATGCCCACTCATGCCCGGGTGCAGGGGATCCCGCAGAGCCTGGTGAAAGAGTTCCATCTGTTCAAAAGCCTGGGGATTCCCCTGATGTCTCTTCCGGACCGCTTCCTTGGGCACGGCATCGTGAATGAAAAATTCTTCGTAGTAGACCACATGGTCCGGCAAGGTGTACACAGGATCGCCATAATCCTGGGGGCTGCTTCCCATGAACACCAGCGCAAAAGACACATCGGGAAACTCTGTCAGAAGATGGCTGACCCAGGCCGAAACGCCGCCTGACACGTAGGGGTAGGTTCCCTCGAGCAAGAGACAGACCTCCGCCTTCTCCGCTTTTTTGAAGCGTCTTTCGTTCTTCATGGCAACCAATACCTCAGCAGGGGCTGGAGTTGGGGCATGCGCGCACTATTACGCAACCCACTGAGCAAGTAGGGAATCCGATGCAGTTCCCCTTTCAGGAAAGCCACTTCGGCGAGCCAGGGCAACAGACGATCCTGAGGATAGTTCAATCGCTGCGCGTGCAGAAAATGGTTTTCTGCCGTTCCATAATCTCGATGCAACAGCGCACAACGTCCCAGGAGAAACCACATTTCCGCCTCCTCGGGAGACCTGTCCAGGACTTGATGCGCAAAATGGGCGATCTGGGTCAGCGTATGTTGACGCACTTCGCCCGTCACCAGATTCTGATAGATCAGTTCCCAATACAGTTCGGCCATGCGCATCCACAGTTGAACGGGAGGTTGCCCTGCCGGCAGGGAAGCCAGTTGATGATGAATCTCATAGATCTGTTTCATCACCTCTTTTTCGGCTCCATCCATGGTTCCATAAGCCAACAGGCGGACCTCGTCGTTCGAGTCCGCCAGGAGATCGGAGAGCATCTGGCCGGAATAGCGCAGGGGCATGGAGCGCAACGTCACCACCGCAGACAGTTTACTGGCCAGGGGTGCCTCGGTGGTGGTCAGTTTGGCCAGCAGGCGGGAACCCACGCCATGGGTAATGCGGGTCAACAGGTGATGATTGAATTCGGGGGTGTCGGCGGCCCCCAGGTAACCGTGATCCGGGAGCGGTTTCAAAAACCGGTGAACGGCCATTTCGGTGAGAAAAAGCAGGGCACCGGCCACCGGCAAGAACTGACAGGTCAAAAAGACATGCAACAAGGAAGCCCGTCCGGGAAGGGCAAAAAATTCAGGCCAGAGCACTGCATAAAAAATTGTCGTCAGCAGGGACGCACAGGCTTGCCAGAAGAAAAAAACCAGCAACACGTCCACGCCGGCCGGGGGCCCCATCAGCGCATGGAGGGCCAGACCCTGGAAAAGAAAAGCCAAAAATCCCAGAATGATCGTCACGGGAATCATGCGGCTCGCACCTGATCGTAGATCATTTTCAAATCCCTGTCGGCATCTCGTGGTTTGACGGACGTCGAATAAAAACGGATTTCCGCCTCAGCCAGGGTTGTCTGGAAGGTCTGTTGCAAACCCGCCTCGATCCGGTTCATGTACCCCAGGACACCGTCTCCTTCGGTCAACGGCATCAGGAACAAGGAAAATTGCCGTTCATCGTTCTGGTCCGTCCAGAGCATGTCCAGAGAGCGCAACTGGCGAGTCACCTGCTGAAACTGCAGATCCCCCGGACCCGAGCGCGGAAAACTCAGCGCCACCAGCGAAGAATCGATGCCATAGAGTTTCTTGAGATGAGAGATCCGCTCCAACTCGGCAGCAAATCCATAGGGACACTGGGGTATGAGACGATGGACCTGGCCGACCAGTTGGTGTTGTGCCAGACCGTCTCCATAGTAGTCCAGTAATACCCGCATCAATTGCATGTTGTCGTGGTTGAGCGCCATGAAATGAATCTGATGGACCAACAGGACCCCGATCAAGTCGCCCGAGACCTGGACGATCGGGGCCGCCACATAGTAGGAGCCCAATTTCTCCGCATCCACCGCCTTGAGGTGGGATAAGGACTGACGCGCCAGACAGTCCATCAGAACCGGGTCATCCCGATTCAAGGGAATCGGCGTTCCCACTGAGGCATGGGACTCATCCGCCACCTGACCGTCGGGAGTCACCGCATAAAGGGTTGCGGAACCCAGTTGGCAAATCATCGAGATGAGGTCCAGTGCCGCCTGTGCCCCTTTGAAGGGAGAATCGGGTTCTCCGGCATCGGTGGACAGCGCCGTAATTTCGCGCATGTGTTCCAGGGCGCTGCGCAAGGTTGCCGGTCTCGTGAACAAATCGCGTTCCAGTCGGTCATGAGAAACCCGCAGGAGATAGTGGGCCGTGGTCAGGGACGCCAAGTGATCATTGAGGTAGCCATTGATCCCGTTGGCCCGGACCAACAGATTCGACCAGACATCGCGAACATGCCCGGCCAGAATCACCTGAACCAACCCTCCGGACATGAACATCACCGGAAAACTCAGCACCCCATTGCCCTGATAACCCCGATACAGGATCTCCCAGGCCAGAACGATCATCAACCCCGCCAGTACGCCCATCAGAGCGCCATAACGCAACGCCAGGGCCGTGGCCACCAACCAGATCCAGGGATAGGACAGCAGGAGCAACAGCGGGTCCTGCGGGTTGATCAGATAAAATACCCCGATGGCGGCACCCATGTACCCCACGACCTCGATCACCGCCACCGGACGAATGACCGTTTTCGCAAAGAAACGACTGTACAGAGTCACCCCGTCCAGGGCATCGCTGAAACGGGATTTTTTGGCCGTCTGGATAGCGTTTTCCACGGTCGTCTCGGCTCAATGCGTGTGTTCGAGGGGGGTCAACAACTGATCGATCAACGTCTGCCCCACGGATCCCACGCTCGAACGGCTCCAGCCGCTCCGGCTACCCGTCGCGCTCCAGAGGATCTTTCCGGTGGTCATGTCCACCAGATTGAAGGTCACACTGACGGCAGGTTCACCATCCACGCCCGTCTTGTAACGCCACTCCTGGACAGATCCGGTCAGGGCATATTGAATCCTGTTTTGACTGGCCCAGTCCATGGCGGCCTGTTGCACCTTGGCATTGTTCCCAAAAATGAACGTATCCTTTTCATCCTTGACAGGATAACGCTTGAGGTCCATTCCCCCCTTCTGATGCAGGATACTTTCCGCGATGCTGGCCACCCGGTCTCCGGCATCCGGAGTTTCCGTATAATTGGCCAGGGGCAGGAGCGCCCATGAGGCATTCGAGGCCACGGAGGGCGGTTGCCCCACATCGAGCGTTGAACAGGCGGCCAACCCGACAGTGGCTGCCGTCAGCACCCCAGCAATGGTTCTATTCGATTTCATGATGTCCTGTCTCCCGACGTATCTTTCAAGTTGAAAATTCTGCCGCAGCCTTCCCTACCCACTCAATAAAAATACCGATAACTGCCCCCGATCTGGGTCATGGATTCCGTACTGCCCGGTGCCGTTTCATGGAAATAATAGATCCGGGCATAGTCCCCGCCAAAGATCGGTCCCGCCAGCCCCGCGCTGACCTGGGGCAGCAATCCCAGCACCGTATCCTTCACGACCCCTGCGTCCACGTAGGGCTGCCAGCCCGAACGAAGATAGTTGTTCTCATAGTCGGTCCCATACCCCGTCATCAGCCCATATTGAGAGATGTTTCCCGGCATGAAAAAGGCCGTATTGAGCGCCTGCCCCCTGGGCACCAGGGTCGCCAGTTGAGGCTGTACCGCGTTCCCTGCCGAATTGAATCGGCCTTCATAGGTCACGAAACGCAGGTTCCAGTTGGGCAAAGTGGTCATCAACTGATATCCCATTTCCATGGAATACAATAGCCCATTGCCGAGATATTCTCCATTCTGCGCATTGAACCGATCGCCTTCGACGGAGGTTTTGAGGAACCACCGTGAGATAAACTGCCATTCCAACGACATATCGACCATATTCTTCATCCCCATCACCTGAATGACTGGAGAAAGATCCGTGAACTGGTTCCAGCCAGCCATCACCCTGGCCTTGAGCGTTGGCGACCAAGTGTATTGGGCACTGCCACTGTAGGTATCAAAGGCATACCAGGCCGAACGATGGCCCACCGTCACGCCATAGTCCCGGGCATCGGTATGATCGCCCAACGTCACGGCCATGCTGTTGTCCTGGGCGGGAACGTAAGCGATCTGACGGGTATTCAGGTCGGTCTGGTTGCGCTGAATGGCTTCCACATCCAATGTATACTCATTGCTCAGAGCAAACCCCACGCCTGCAGACTTTTCCACATAGGACAAGGGGCTCCAGGTGCTGAGGTTCATGCCGGTCACCACGGAGGGAGTGATATAACCCTGCGGGCTCCAGTAAGGTCCGGGGGAAGGATCCTGATTTTGACTGATGTTGTCGCTGGGGGTCAGCAGCGCCTCCCGTTCGATTTCATGACGGGGGGTATTGTCACGGGCATTTTCTCCTCCATCAAAGGCGACGGTCTGCGCATCCGCTCTCCGACCCAACTGTTTTAGAATTTCAACCCTTTGATCCACCTGGATCTTGTTCTCCTGATCGTCGATCAAACGGGCCAGCGTCTCCCGATCATTCTCCGCCAGGGCCAGCGTGATCCGGGCATCGGTGGAATGCAGCAAACGGTTGCCATACTCCTGTGCCAGCCAGGCCCGCGCCAGGTCGTTATGTTCCCCACCCAGGGCCCAGGAGGTCGCCACATCCTTGGCCGCGTTGGAGATCCGGCAACGCTCGCTCGACACCACCTTTTTCTTGGCCTCGGGGGACAAGCCTTCTGCATCCAGTTCTTCCAGACAATCGTCCCCGGTCGTCAAGGGAACGTCCTGAAATGCGCGGAGGTTGCCCAATAAAGATTCCGCCGTTCCAAGAGAATCTCCCGACCGCTTCCGCCAATGCCGGCGTTGCAATAGTTGAGTGAGGTAGTCCAGGGAAGCATCCCCATTCACAAAAAGTTCACTCAAGGTCACCCGGAGTGCCAAAGGAGAATCCACACCGCCCGTATCCAACACAGGAGCGACGGGTTGCAACGCATTGCCTCTGGACACCAGATTCCGGATCGAGGAAGAAGGCTGAAGCGGCGCAGAGATCAAGGCACCGAGACGATTCCAGGCCGCCCGGCGCGAACGCCATGCCGAAGCCCCATCCCCGGAATCCTCCTGGGCATAGGAAAGAATCAGCAACCACTGGGGGTCCTCCTTCATTTCCTTGACCTCCCGGGACAGGTAGTTCAATGCTTTTTCAGGCTGGTTCAAGCGAACGTAGGCGGCCCCTGCGGCTCCCCAATAAATCGAGTCGGCTTCGATCCGATAGCGCCAGGCATAGAGCACGGTACTCAATTCATCATCCGCCCCGAAGTCCACCAGATTCCACAAATAATCCAACCGCTGGCTATCGCCGACTTTGGGCCGGGTCATCGCCCGGTGCATATCGGCCAAGGCCAGTTTCCAATGGCCACTGCGTGCAAAATACCCCCCCCGCGCCATCAAAAAATCGGCATCGGATTCGAACTCGGCGCGTTGTCTGGTCGTGAGCCCTTGCAACAAGGCATACACTCGCCCCCAGGCCCGAGCGGTGGAATAACTGCTCATGGCATTCAACAAGGGTTGCAGTTTGCCCGTCAAACGGAATTCCAGTTCAAAAAGTCTGCCGGCATCCAAAGGATACCCCGTGTAGTAATTCTCCATATCCCGGAGATCATCGCCGTCGTACCCCCCGGACTCCAGCAATTTCCTGTGGCCTTCACTGGCGGCCTGATCATGGTGCGACAAATCCGCCACTTCGGCGTAGGCTCGCCAGAAGGCGGCATTCCCCTTGTCCACACCTACCCTGGATTTGACCTGAACCAATTCATCAAAAGCCGCCTGAGGGTCCTTTTTTTGCAGATCGATATCCGCCATGTCGACGGCATAGCGTGGGGAGGGTCCATAGTCCGCCTGCAAGCGATGTAACGCCCACAACGCCTTGTCTTCATCCCCCATATCCTCGGCCAGTTGAGCATACCGTTCCAGCAAGGGAACCCGCATCGACCCGACAGCACGGGCCTTCAGAAAACTCAGACTGGCCTCCGGCTCGGCCAACCGCTCATGAGCGGCGATGATCTTTCCGATCAACTCGAGATCATCGGGATTGCGCTCGGATTCATGCAGCAGGGCCGTCAGGTAAGTTCGGTCATCATTGGTTTGACGGGCAATCCTCAGCACGTTTTGCCAAGCCTCCTCCGCCTGCGTGGCCTGGGCATAAATCAACCAATTCTCCAGAGCCACCTTGGGCTGCCCATTCCACAGCGCCACCTGGGCCAGGCGTTTGGTCCAGAGCGCAGGGTCGAGATGGCGCTCCAGCGCCTTGCGACAGACCTCTTCCGCATCCTTCAACTGGCCATTCCCCACAAAGGCGCTGTACATCAACTCGAAATCTTCGGAGTTTTTTGAGTTGGCCCCTGCCGGTGCTGCCCATCCACCCTTTTTCGGCGCGCGCGCGCCCTGCGGGGAAGACTGCTCGATTTCCGGCGTGGCGTCCTTCACAAAGGTGGCATCCTCGGCATCAGGTCCGGATTCGGCCCCCACCCCCAACCCATTGATGGCCGGTTCCTGGTCGGCGCTCCGACGAAAACGGGCAGGCGACTTCGCCCAGAGCACAGCACCGGGCACCCCATCGGAAAACCCGGACTTCTGCCCGCGAAAATACAGCCGGGCCGGACCCGCCCTTGGGCCATCCCAACGAACCCAGCGCACCGCAGGGTCGACACTTTCCTCGCGCCGGCTGATCTGCAGCAGGATTTTTGCATATCTGACTTCGAGATCATGTCGTTGTGCCCGCCTTGCCAACTTGAGCATGGTCGCCACGGCTTCCGGGTCTTTTTCCAGACCCGCCATATACGCATCGGCCGCGACACAGGCTGCCGCCACCTGGTTTCCTGCCTCCAGAGCGCCGATCCCGGCAGCCCAGGCACGCCGTTTGTCCGACACAGTCCGGGATAACCGCTCGACCTGGAAAAAAGCCTCTGCGGCAAGGGCGTAATGCTGGCTGTCCTGCGCGGCTTTACCATAACGGGCGTACCACAGGCGTGCGCGTTCGGTATCCTGGACGGCGAGGGCCTGATAGTCATGGGACATCACGTCGAAACTGGAGGAATCCCGAGCCATCCTGACGAGGTATTCGAGAGTCGGCACATCCCAGTGATAGTCGAGCGTACGGTTCAACAACCGGCGCGTCTCCCCCAGATAATGCGCCCGTTGAGCACTCTGCAGAGGGTATTCGAAAGCCCGCTGCTCCGTGACCCGAACGCGAATGAACAGGGCCCGCGCCTGATCCTGTCTCCCCCCCAGGTCCTCCAGGCGTTGCGCGGTCATGAGCGCCGAATCCCAATGCCCGAGGGTCAGGTATTGCCAGGCCAGGGTTTCCAGCATGGCGGGTTGATCCGGATGTCCTGCCAACCGGCTCTCGAGATAGGCGATGGAAATGCCGGTGGGTTTGTAGGGGTCCACCGTTTTCAGAAAAGCTTCATTGCCCTGATAGGCGGCGGCCATGGCCAACAGAATTCCTGCCCCGAGGACCAACGTCAACCACGGACGAATGATTTTTTCCCGTTCAATCACGACAGCGAACCTCGATGCCATGCACAGGACCCTGCTCGCCCACGGAAGACGGGAAGGAGACCTTCAACCGTCCCTTCCCATCTTCCGTGGGCCGAACCTCCCGACCGTCCACTGTGAACCGACAGGCAGGGTCCGCATGGTTCAACAGCACATAGGGTTGGTAATAGCCCCGAGCATCGAAACGAATCGTTCGACCCTGCCTCTCGAAATGCGTGATGTACGCCGTGGCGGCCGACACATAGGGCAAACCATCCGCCGGATGCCCCACCGGCAGCAACGCTACGCGGGCTTGGTCCTCTCCCAGATGGACATAGGTTCCGCCGGGAACGGACAAGTACCCGATGACCCCGTGGGAACGGGCCAGATCGGGAACCTCCCCCACCGGCAAACGAAATTCCCGCAGACTCCTGCCCGTCCGAATCCGCCACTGCCCCTCCTGCATGGCCACCGATGCATGGCGTGCATCCAGCACTTTTTGAATGAAGTCCGAGGTATACACCGGAAACACCGGTTGTTTCAATGTCACCTCATACACATTCTGGAGCGCCTTCAAGGAAGCCAGCTTGGTACCGGAATAAAAGTGGAAATAGATATCGACCGGTTTGAGTCTCAGCGGGAACTCGGTGATTTCGTAGGTTTCCAGCACCCGCACCATGCCATAGAACGGTCGAGTCCACTCGTTCGTGTAGATGTTCTCGTTCATTTCCGCTGCATAGATCTGGTAATCCTGATCACCCTCCCCTTTGGCGATCCCGGCTCCACTGATGTCCGTCCAGGAACCATCGGGTTTGACAGGCAGGGTGTCCCCCCCATTGATGTTATACAGCCCCGCCTTCCAGGCCTCCTCCAGGGCCGCGGCTGTGGGATTTGCCGCCCCCGACCATTGCAGGACCCGAACCTTTTTCCCCGGCGGGGCCAACCGACCATTGATGTACTCGATGGAACCCTCGATCTCCCGTTTGAGGTCGAAGGTATAGCCCGGAATCTGCATGGATAACTGTTCCTTCTGCTGTCCATACCTGGGATCGGCCAGGATCCAGTCGAGGGGATGGGAATAGGTGTGGGAACCGATTTCAATGTTGGGCAGGGCAAAAATTTTGCGCGCGATGGATTCCAGAGTTGGGGAAAGGGCAGGATATTTCCCCGTCGGACTGATTTCTCCCTCGATGATGGAAACCGTCATCGGAATGGGGTATTTCTTGAAAATCTGGTCATACAGGGCTTCTGCCCCATAATCGTAACCGGGAAATTCTGCCCGGGATGGAAATCCGTCCCCGTCCACCTGAACGAAGAACAGGCGTCGCCCATTCTCCGAGGTGGTATCGGGAACCGGCATCGCAGGCAATGACAAGGCTTGACGCAGGAATTTGAGGGGATCGATGACCCAATAGTCGCGATTCAACTCCCCCACATACTCCAGGGAAAAAGGCGCCAGGGCATAGCCCCCCCAAGGCAGGGTGGCCGCCATATCCATGACCTTGTCGCCCACCTGGATCTGTGCCAGGGATTGCCCCGAAGGGCCGATGGCCAGCCCCACGGCGTCCTGTATCTCGACCTGCGGGGCATGTTCGAAGCCGATCATGGGAGCGGTGTGGAGAATCCGGGCGGTCGCCCCCGGCAGATACCCGCCCGGCAGCACCTCGAGATCCAGGGTTTGTGCGGTTTCAAAATCGATGTCAAAACCGAAGCGATCAAACACCGCAATCGGGACGTGACGATGCACCTCCTGCAGAAACCATAGGCGCCATTTGTCCTGATCCGTCACATCCTTGTCCAGAAAGACGGCGATACCGGCGTAACGATCTGGCGTAATGTCTTCTGGCAGTCCCTCGTTGACGTTCACGTACTGGATGTCATAACCCAGATAATCCATGGGCAGGGACAGGATCTTGGACCCCGTTCCTTCCTCGATGGCCGTCCCCGGATCCAGGGATTGGACCACCAGAATCTTTCTGGGCATAACTTCCAGTTTTCCCAGGCCAACAGAATCCTGCTCCTGGCTGGTCACATAGGGGATCAGCCCGGCCTGCGCAGACTTCTGTGCCAATGACCGCTGTGCCTGTCGATCATATTTTTGGGCAAACTCGAGGTCGATCAAAGGAATTTGAGGATGCTTTTCCTGCCACCGATGCAACTGGCTCAACGTTCCATTCAAACGACCCTGATCGACGGTCAGAAACCAACCCTGCAGGGCATCATAGGGCTGAAAGATGGATTCCACCACCCAGCCGGTCAAAAGATTTGAATGGGCCTCAGCGACCGGCGGATGGTTCCGCAAGAATATCCGTGCCCCCTTGAATTTTCCATGAATTTCGGTCAAGGCCAGGGAAAGCCAGCGATCTTCGGCAGATACGGCCGTATAAAACTGCTCCATCGAAGGCAATCCGGCTTTATCGGCCAGATAGAAGTCGTGAAACCCTTTCTCCCACAACGGCGTGAGCGTTTTCTCCAACCAGGCCGCCGGTGTACTCTGGTAGTCTTTCTGCGTGATTTCCAGACGCGCTGCCCAGCGGGTATGCGGGTACCGTTCCGGCGAGGGCAAGGCAGACGTTGCCGGATCGATGATCACCTCATCGAAGGCCTGGAGCAGATCCAGAGGCGCATCGGTCCCCCGATAAAACGCCACATTGGGAAAGCCTCCTGCCTCCGCGGCAGCGAGGGCATTCTCCCCAAGGATCGAGCCTGCCCACAGACAGGCCCATAGCCCCCAACGCCACGCCAAACTCACACCAAGGTTTCCCGATACCGTTGCCAGGCCCATGTACTGGCGCACATGTCCTCCAGACTCCGCGTCGTCTTCCAGTGCAATACGCGCAGGGCCAGTGCGGGGTCGGCGATGCAGGAGGCAATATCGCCGGGACGACGATCCACGATCTGGTAGGGAACCGGCCGGCCGCTGGCCTTTTCAAAAGCGGCGACCATTTCGAGCACGCTATGCCCCTGCCCGCTGCCCAGGTTGATGGCCTGCCAACCGGGGCGGGTCGCCACGTAATCCAGTGCAGACCGGTGCCCCTCGGCCAGATCCATGACATGGATGTAGTCCCGCACCCCCGTACCGTCCGGGGTTGGATAGTCATTGCCAAAGATCCTCAAGAGGGGACGCTGACCGGAGGCCACCTGCGCCACGAAGGGCATCAGGTTGTTGGGCATCCCCGCCGGGTCTTCCCCGATCGATGCCGATGGATGGGCTCCGACCGGATTGAAATAGCGCAGGCAGACGATTTTCCATTTGTCCGACGCCAGGGCCACATCGCGCAGTATTTCCTCGATGTGTAACTTGCTGCGTCCATAGGGGTTGGTGGCACTCGTCGGGTGAGTCTCATCGATGGGCAGGGTTTGAGGATCCCCATAGACGGTAGCGCTGGAACTGAAGACCAACTCATGAACCCCGCAGGCCTGCATCGCCTCCAGCAAACTGAGGGTGCCTTGAATGTTGCAGCCATAGTACTCGATGGGTTTGGCCACCGATTCTCCCACCGCCTTGAGCCCCGCCAGATGGATGACCGAGGTGATCTGGTAGTTCCGCAACGTGGAGATCACCGTGTCGCGGGCACGCAGATCCGCATGAACGAAAGGGAGGGTCTGACCGGTGATTTTTTCCAGGCGTTGCAGGACCGAAGGATCGCTGTTCGAAAAGTCATCCAGCACCACCACGGAAAAACCCGCCTGTAGGAGCACCGTCACCACATGACTGCCGATATAACCCGCACCGCCCGCCACAAGAACATTTTTTTTGTTATTCAACCCTACCCCCCCATCAGGAAATATTCAGGTTCATTTCCCGTGAAACCAACATCTGCTCCTGAAATGCAAGGGCACATGGTAATTGAAAACCGCCACTTCACCTTGTCATGAAGCAAAAATTTTTTGTAATATTCGCATCTTTTTTCTTATCGGCAAAGAAAAAATTAAATTTAGCAAAGTTTTTTCAGATCAGCGCACTGCCATTTTCCCGATGCCAATGCTGAATGCCTTCCCAAGCCTCGGCCGCGGTCTCTGCATACCAGTACAGGTCCAAATCTTCCGCATCGATATGTCCTTGATCCAGCATGTATTCTGCATCCAACACGCGACGCCAGTAGGCTTCACCCACGAGGACGACTGGAATCGGTGCCACCTTGCGGGTCTGAATCAGGGTCAGGGCGCCAAACAACTCGTCCAACGTCCCATAACCGCCAGGTAGCGCCACGATGGCTACCGCACGTTTCATGAAGTGAAGTTTGCGCATGGAAAAATAATGGAACTGAAAACACAATCCCGGGGTGATATAGGGATTGGGAAATTGTTCGCGCGGCAGGGTAATGTTCAATCCGATGGTGGGCGCCCCTTCCTCGAAGGCGCCGCGATTGGCCGCTTCCATGGCGCCGGGCCCTCCCCCGGTCATCACGACCAGACGGGATCCCCTCACTTCGTTTCCAGTCTTCCCCACCAGTCGCCCCAATTCCCGCCCCACCTCGTAATAGCGGGCGAGCGACAGGCGATTTTCGGCCAAACGCCGTTCCCGAGCCAATTGGGCATCATCCGGCGCCTGCAGGCATTGCGCCACGATCTGCGCCAACTC
The DNA here is from genome assembly GCA_021805445.1 of Pseudomonadota bacterium. Classification (GTDB taxonomy): domain Bacteria; phylum Pseudomonadota; class Gammaproteobacteria; order Burkholderiales; family Ferrovaceae; genus Ferrovum. Next base: position 34,455 of record JAJZFH010000030.1, on the reverse strand, counting down.
CCGTTCCGCCAGGGCGGGCTCGCGCAGGCGCGTGCTGCCAAATACCACGATACACCGCTCGATGCCCTGGCCGCGCATCCCCTGTTCTGCCTTGGCATAATCCAGTTGAAGCCGGACGCCACGCGCAGATTCGGACTGGATGAAATCCGTATCCTCGTCCGGCTCCCGATAGGAAGGATGTTCGAGGATCGCTTTCAGGCGTTGTTCCAACTGAAGATCCTCGGGATCTCTTTTGGGATGGGACCAGGGCAGGGGCTGCTTGCGGCGCAGGGGATCGGGAGGGGAGGGAATAATATAAGGATAAGGGCGTTTCATCCAGAACTCCAATGGTTATTGATCAACGATGGGAAGCAAATTCTCCCGACTGGACCAGTTCGGCCGCCCGCACCACGGCACGGGCCTTGTTGACCGTTTCCTGCCACTCCGCCTCGGGGACCGAATCGGCCACGATACCGCCGCCGGATTGAACCCAGAGTTGCCCCCGGGCAATGACTGCCGTGCGAATGGCGATGGCCATGTCCATGTTTCCGTCGAACCCCAGATACCCCACTGCGCCACCATAAATCCCACGGCGCGTGGATTCCAGTTCGTCGATGATCTCCATGGCCCGCACCTTGGGGGCACCGGACAGGGTTCCCGCCGGAAAGGTGGCGCGCAACACATCCAGCGCCCGCATTCCCGGACGCAGACGCCCCACCACGTTGGAGACGATGTGCATGACATGGGAGTAACGTTCGATGCTCATGTTTTCAGTCACTTCCACCGAACCCGTCTGGGCGATCCGACCCACGTCGTTGCGGCCCAGATCCATGAGCATGAGATGTTCGGCAATTTCCTTGGGGTCCTGCAAGAGTTCCCTGGCCAAGGCTTCATCCTCGACAGGATCCTTGCCGCGCGGACGCGTGCCCGCAATGGGACGGACCGTCACTTCGCCGGCGCACAGACGGACCAGGATTTCCGGCGACGCGCCGACCACCTGGAACTCTCCAAAATCATAGTAGAACAGGTAGGGTGAGGGATTCAGTCGACGCAACGAACGATACAGGGACAACGCCGAAGTCTCGAAGGATTGGCGCATCCGCCGGCTGAGCACCACCTGCATGACATCTCCCGCCTCGATATAGGCCTTGGCCCGCTCCACCATGTGCCGGTGCTGGTCCGGAGACATGTCCGACAAGGGGACCATCAGGTTGTCCGGCACGGGCTCCGGCAAACGGACCCCCGCCCGCAAGGCTTCCTGCAGTTCATCCAAACGCGCTTCTCCCCGTACCCGCGCCTCCGGAAGACCGGGATCAACATACACGATGAGATGCAGGAGTCCCGAAAGGTTGTCGATGACCGCCAGTTCCGTGGTCAACAACAGCAGAATGTCGGGGACTCCGATGTCATCGGGCTTCCAGCCGCCGGAGAGGCGAGGCTCGATATAACGCACGATATCGTAACCAAAATACCCGGCCAACCCCCCGTGGAAACGCGGCAGATCCGGCACCGGCGCCGCCTTGTACCGATCGATGAAGGTCTGGACGAAAACCAGCGGATCCGGGCATTCCACCGTTTCCACCACGCACCCCTCCGTAATCACTTCGACCCGGTAACCGGTTACCTGGAGACGGGTTCGGGCGGGCAACCCCACGAAGGAGAAACGACCGAAACGCTCGCCCCCCTGTACCGATTCCAGCAGGAACGAGAAAGGGCGGTGCGCCAGTTTGGCGTAGACGGCCAAGGGTGTATCGAGATCGGCAGGAACCGTCCGTACCAGGGGGATCAGGGTAAACCCGGCCCCCCCTCGTTCCGCAAGTTCCGCTTCAGTCATCGGACCAGTTCGGCACGCATCGCATCGATGGTGGCCTTGTAATCTTTGGTGTTGAAAATGGCTGAACCCGCCACAAAGGTGTCCGCGCCTGCCTCGGCCACGGCGCGAATGTTGTCCACCTTGACCCCGCCATCGACTTCGAGCCAGATGTCCCGTCCGCTGGCGGTGATGCGCTGACGCGCTGCGCGCAATTTATCGAGCGCCGAAGGAATGAAGGACTGCCCGCCAAAGCCCGGGTTGACCGACATGATCAGGATCAGATCCACCTTGTCCATGACGTGGTCCAGATAATCGAGCGGTGTCGCCGGATTGAAGACCAGACCTGCCTTGCACCCCTGATCGCGAATCAATTGCAGGGTGCGGTCCACATGCTCCGAAGCCTCCGGATGAAAACTGATGATATTGGCCCCCGCCTTGGCAAAGTCCGGAATGATGCGGTCCACCGGCTTGACCATCAGATGGACATCGATGGGGGCCTGGGTATAGGGGCGGATGGCCGAACACACCAGAGGTCCAATGGTCAGGTTGGGCACGTAGTGGTTGTCCATGACATCGAAATGGACGATGTCCGCACCGGCTGCCATCACCTGGGATATTTCCTCCCCCAGACGGGCAAAGTCGGCGGAGAGAATACTGGGAGCAATGCGAAAGGTCATGACTGAACTCCTTGGAATCTGATTCACGAGAATGGATGAAGTGATGACATTCTAACAGGCCGAGGCCCGGTGATGGTACGCTATGCGCATGACGCGCCTCCTGATTTCTGTCTGCATCCTGGTTCCGTTCCTGCTGGCAGGCTGTGCCACCCCTTCGCCTGCCCCGCAACCTGCCGCGCCCGCTCCCAGGCTCAGCGCCGGTACGCCGGCTTCTCCGACCTGCCCCGCACCGGTTGAAACCGGCGCCCCCTTCGCGGGAAACCTTGCACAGCCTTCTCCGGGACACTTGGTCCGTACGGATTTCAGCCAGTTACCCCAATGGGATCAAGGGCTCAGTCCGGCCACCTGGAATGCCTTCCTGGAAAGTTGCACCCGCCTGTCCCAAAGTGCGCCCTGGTCTTCCCCCTGCCAACAGGCCGCCGCCCTGGGACCCTTCGATGCCCTCACCATGCGCCGCTTCTTCGAACGATTCTTTGATCCCTGGCAGATCCTCAACCCGGACGAATCCTCTCAGGGTCTGATCACCGGTTATTACGAACCCCTTCTGCAGGGCAGTTTGACGCGTACTGCCGTCTACCGCTTCCCTCTCTACAGCCCGCCGCCGGATCTGCTGACCATCGATCTGGGCGATCTGGCCCCTGATCTCAAGGGACGACACCTGCGCGGACGACTGGAAGGCAATCGGGTCGTCCCCTATTTCTCCCGCGCCGAGATCGACCTCGAGGATGGGCCTCTGACCGGCCATGAACTCCTCTGGGTCGACAACCCCGTCAAATTGTTTTTTCTCCAGATTCAGGGGTCCGGTGTGATCCAGTTGCGGGATGGACGACGCCTGCATGTGGGGTATGCCGATCAAAATGGGCACCCGTTCCGTTCCATCGCCCGCTACCTGATCGAACAAGGCCGATTACCTCTGGCCCAGGCCTCGATGCAAGGCATCGAAGCCTGGGCACGGTCACATCCTCGGGATCTCCGGGCCGTGCTGAATCAAAACCCCAGTTTCGTTTTTTTTCGTCTGTTGCCACCGGACCTGCCCGGCCCCCTGGGAACCCTGGGGGTTCCTCTGACCGGTCAGGCCAGCCTGGCCGTGGATACCCAGGTCATTCCCCTGGGCGCCCCTGTCTTTCTGAGCACCACCTGGCCGGGCCGCCACCAGCCCCTCAATCGGTTGATGATGGCCCAGGACACGGGGGGGGCCATTCGCGGTGCAGTCCGTGCGGATTTTTTCTGGGGCTTTGGAGTCGAAGCCGAAGAAGCGGCCGGACACATGAAACAGGCAGGACGGCTCTGGTTGCTTTACCCGCACGGCATGCAACCGCCGGCGACACACTGACCAGAAGATCGGGAACAGTTATAATGCCCAGTTATTATCAGGATTCCGGGAACGCCTTTGTCTGATTCCTCCGCCCATCAGCTCCATGCCTTCGGTCTGAACCACCAGACTGCGCCGGTGGCGGTACGCGAGCGAGTGGCCTTCCCGCAGGAACGCCTGCAACCAGCCCTGAGCGCTTTGCTCTACGCTACCCCCGCCGAGGAAGCGGTGATCCTGTCCACCTGCAACCGTACGGAAATCTATTGCAAGACCCCGCATCCGGAAACGGTGGCCGACTGGCTGGCCGATCATCATGAGTTGACCGGGTTTGACCTGTCCCAATACCTGTATCATCTCGATGGCAGTGCCGCCGCCCATCATGCTTTCCGTGTGGCTTCCGGTCTGGATTCCATGGTTTTGGGCGAAACCCAGATTCTGGGACAGGTCAAACAGGCGGTCCGCCTGGCCGAGGAGGCCGGAACCCTGGGTCCCCTGCTCAACAAAATGTTTCAAAGCACCTTCTCCGTAGCCAAGGCCGTACGCAGTCAAACCGGCATCGGGGAACGGACCGTCTCACTGGCTGCCGCGGCGCTCAAATTGAGTGCCGACGTACTGGGCCCCATGAACGAACAACAGGTCCTGTTCATCGGTGCGGGCGAGATGATCGAACTGGTGGCGACCTATTTTCTGGCACGCCATCCCCGGGCCGTCACCATTGCCAATCGTTCCCCCGAACGGGGCCAGACCCTGGCCCGGCAACTTGGAGGGCGTTACCTCCCCTTGAGCGAACTTCCCCTGGCCCTCGCCCACCATGATGTGATCGTGTCTTCCACCGCCAGCCACCTGCCCCTGATCGGCAAGGGCATGGTGGAACGGGCGCTGCGCGAACGCAAACATCGTCCCATGGTCATGATCGATCTGGCCGTCCCCCGCGACATCGAACCCGAAGTCGCGCGCCTGGAAGATGTCTTCCTGTACACGGTGGATGATCTGGGCAAAGTCACCCAGGAAAACAAGGATTCACGCCAGTTGGCCGTCGAGGAAGCCGAATCCATCATTACCCGGCATGTGGAAGACTTTCTGGGCTGGATTGCAGCCCGCAGTGTGGTGCCCACCATTCGCTCCCTGCGCGAACGGGCCGATCACTATCGCCAACTGGAACTGGAGAAGGCGTTACGTGCCCTGACCCGGGGAGACGAACCGGCCAAGGTGATGGAACAGTTATCCCAAAGTTTGATGAACAAGTGGCTCCATCATCCGGTCCAAGCCCTCAACCAGACGCGCGGCCCCACTCGCCAGTCACTGGTGGACGCCATTCGCCATCTGTTTCCCGAGACCCCCGCGTGAAAGATTCGTTGCTTAACCGCCTGGAAACCCTGCGCACGCGCCTGACCGAACTGGATCGCTGTCTTCTGTCCCCGGATGTCACACAACAACTGGACCAGTACCGCAAACTGACGCGCGAACGCGCCGAACTGGTGCCGGTGGTCGAACTGTACGATGCCTACCGGCATACCCTCGCAGATATGGAAGCCGCTGCCACGCTGGGGCAAGAAGATCCCGAATGGCGTCACTTTGCCGATGAAGAGACCGAACAGGGGAAACGCCGTCTCGAGCAACTGGAAGCAGCCATTCAAACGGCTCTGTTGCCGCGCGACCCCAACGATGGGCGGAACATCTTTCTGGAAATCCGGGCCGGGACCGGCGGTGACGAATCCGCACTGTTTGCTGGCGATCTGTTTCGCATGTATTCCCGTTTTGCCGAACGATTGGGCTGGCGCACCGAGATCATTTCCCACAACCCCGGAGAAATGGGAGGATTCAAGGAGATCATCTTTCGCATCGAGGGAGCGGGCGCCTATTCGCGCTTCAAGTTCGAGTCGGGAGGGCACCGCGTTCAACGGGTCCCCACCACCGAAACCCAGGGACGCATCCATACCTCGGCCTGTACCGTCGCTGTTCTGCCGGAAGCCGACGAAGTGGAAGAAATCACCCTCAACCCCGCAGAATTGCGCATCGATACGTTCCGGGCCAGCGGCGCGGGGGGACAACACATCAACAAAACCGATTCGGCGGTGCGCATCACCCATCTGCCCACCGGATTGGTAGTGGAATGCCAGGATGGCCGCAGCCAGCACAAGAACAAGGCTCAGGCTCTGGCCGTGCTGGCCGCGCGGTTGCGGGACAAACAGGAACGGGAACAGCATGCCCGGGTTGCCGCCACCCGCCGCTCCCTGATCGGCAGTGGCGACCGGTCCGAACGCATCCGCACCTACAACTTTCCCCAGGGGCGCATTACCGATCACCGCATCAATCTGACCCTCTACAAAATCGAGGCCATGATGGATGGCGACCTGTTCGAGTTGACCGAAACTCTGATGACCGAACATCAGGCAGACTTGCTGGCCGGTCTGGCAGAACCCGCCGAGTAACCCATGGTCGACGTGTCCAGCCTGCTGCTCGAAGGCCCCCTGCCGCGTCTCGAGGTGCGCCTGCTCCTTCAGGCTGTGTTGCAGTGTTCCCTGACCGCTCTGTTCAGCGCGCCCGAACGCACTCTCGACGATGCGGAAATCGCCCATTTCCAAGCCCTGCAGGCACGCCGTCAACGCGGGGAGCCCATGGCCTACCTGCTGGGGGAACGGGAGTTCTACGGCCTCCCTTTCCTGACCACCCCCGCCGTCCTGATTCCCCGCCCCGAAACCGAAGGATTGGTGGACTGGGGACTGGAAACCTCCGCTCCCCCGGATTCCTTGCGCTGTCTCGATCTGGGCACCGGGAGTGGCGCACTCGCCCTGTCCTTGCAATACCACCGCCCACGCTGGCAAGTCAGCGCCACGGACCGTTCCGCTGCTGCCCTGGACCTGTCCAAAAAAAATGCCGCCCGCCTGCTTCCTCCTTCGGGTCCGGTTTTGCACTGGTATCACGGGGATTGGTATGAAGCCCTGCCCAAGGGAGAGACCTTTGATCTGATCGTTTCCAATCCGCCTTACATCGCCGCCGCCGATCCTCACCTGGACCAGGGAGATCTGCGCTTTGAGCCTCGCCAAGCCCTGACCGCCGGGCCGAGCGGCACGGAAGACCTGGAACGCATCATTGCCCAAGCCCCCCTCTGGCTAAACCCGGGAGGAATACTGCGGGTCGAGCATGGCTACGATCAGGGAGAGTTTTGTCGGTCCTGTTTCCTTCGGGCCGGTTTCACCCAGGTCACAACCCGAACCGATCTGGCCGGGTTGGAGCGCCTGACTGGCGGGCAAAGGTCGTGAGAATGAGAAGGCCATTCCCTTTTTGATGGGGGCGGCGTTAGAATGCCGACTTCGATCGTCATCTTCAGGAAAGGTGCTTTCATGGATCAACCAGCGAACCTCTCTCCGGACACCCGCCGGGTTTCCCTGCCAGCGGGCACGCGCAAAATCGTTGACGGTGTGGAGCGGGTGTATTACGAAGGGTACTGGATCCGTTACTATCAGCCCCCGGAAAATACGCTGAGTACCAAGCGCCACCTGATCACCGCGCTGACCCGACGTCTTTTCAACCATGTCGAGCATGGCATCAATATCCCCGGTGTGCGTCTGACGCAGGCCCGCCATGCCTATGAAACGACCTTGGACCCTGCACTCAAACGAGTCAATGGCGCCATGCTGGCGGGGGCTCTGTTCAATCGAGCCTCGGACATCATCGCCAAATTGGTGGAAATCCAGGAACTCGGCGTGGAAATCCGTTCAGACAACGCCTTGTTGCGGGAATGCGGGAACTGTTTGCAGGAAGCCTTGGCCCTGGGGCGTCTGGTTCTGCATCGAAGTGGGGAGGAAGGCATCGATGAACTCTGGGGCGAACCCCTGCATGCATTCTCCATTCCGGTGGAAGACTTTTTTGAAAGCCGCTATCTCAAAATTGCGGCCACGCTGCGCGATGTGGACCACATCGGTTCTGCCTTGATCTGCTGTTTTGAAGGGGATGCAGATTTTGCAACGCTCGTGCCCCTCATCCGGAACGTCATCGACGCCGCCCACCGCAAACTGGAAACGCTTCAAACCGATGATCTGATCTTCACGGTCTGGCCAGAATTTGTGGTCGCAGGGGAAAACCTCATCCATTACCGCCCCTCTTCGGCCTCCTCTGACGATATCGAACGGGTTCGCCACCAGGAGCATGGATTGCAACTGGTGGCGCAAGGCTGGGCAATTTTGAACGACATTTCACGCGCACGCACGCCCATGCCGAAAACCACCGAAGCCTATATCCAGCGCCTGGAAACCTTCCACCAAAGCGGTACCTGCCCAGGGCTGCTGGCCCCGCCGGTCGTTCCCGACTGAGGCCCCCGAACGATCAACCGGCCAGTAGCGACTTCAATTCCCCACTCTGGAACAACTCGACCATGATGTCCGACCCCCCGACGAACTCGCCCCGCACATATAATTGCGGGATGGTCGGCCAGTTGGCATAGGATTTGATCCCCTGACGAATCTCGGGGTTTTGCAATACATCCACCGAAAAGAAGTCCTGCGCCCCACTCTGGCGAAGCAGTTCGACGGCTTTGGCGGAAAATCCACATTGTGGAAAATCGGGACTGCCCTTCATATACAATACGACGGGATGACCTTTGACTTGTTGATCGATGATTTCTTGAATGGACATGATGACTCCTGTAGGAAAAAATACCCAGTGGACTAACCGTGCCGGGCCTCGCTTCTCCCATTATATTGGAATGATTCCAATTCTGCTCTGTCTGGGGGGTTCTTCCTCCGCCTGGGCCTGGGGCGAGGAAGGTCATGCAGTGGTGGCCGCCATTGCCTTGAATTTCATGGCCCCCACCCAAAAGGCCCGGCTTCAGGAATTGCTGGCCAGCGACAATGACCCGCTGACCGCCCATGATCCTGTTTCCGTTGCCAATTGGGCCGATCGTCTGCGCGCCGGCTCCGGAAGCCCCATCACGTTTCAGCATTCCCGTGAATGGCACTTCGTCGACATCGACCGCCACCATCCCGACCTGATGCAGGCCTGCCAGAACTTTCAGCCACTGCCCGTGGGTACCCTGGCTACCGAGGGACCCGCACAGGCCTGCGTGGTGGCCAAAATCGAGCAATTCAGCGCCGAACTGATCCGTTACAAACAGAGCGGATTTCAGTCTGCCGATCGCCCCGAAGCCGTGTTGGCCCTCAAATTTTTGATTCATCTGGTTGGAGACCTGCATCAACCCTTGCACGCCATCGACGACCACGACCGTGGCGGCAATGAAATCCGGGTCAAGTGGGATCACGTCCCTACAGGGAACCTGCATCATTACTGGGACACCGTGTTCATCGAACACATGGATCCTGACCCCACCCATCTGGCCCGGCGTCTGAGCGCCCGCATCACCCCTGACAACCTGCGCACATGGCAACGGGGAACCCCTCGCACCTGGGCCATGGAATCCTTCGCCACCGCCCGCAGTCAGGCCTACGATCCCTTGCCGGCCCCGGATGAAAAGGGCCGCGCCTTCCTGACCGATGCCTATGCCCGTCAGGCCATGGCGATGATCGCCCTGCAACTGGAAGAAGCCGGGGTTCGTCTGGCCAAAACCCTGGATGACTGCCTGTGAGCAGCCCGACCGTCCTGCTGGTGGACGATGACGCGGATCTCCTCCATTTGCTCTCCCTGCGTCTGCGTGCGGCGGGTTACCGGGTCGTCAGTGCGGCCAGTGCCGAAGAAGCCTTGACGCGTCTGGCCACGGAACGTCCCGGGGTCGTCCTGAGCGATGTCCAGCTTCCCGGCATGGATGGGCTCCGCCTGTTCGATGAAATCCATGGTCGGGACCCCACCCTGCCGGTCATCCTGCTCACCGCGCACGGCACGATTCCGGATGCAGTGGAAGCCACCGCCAAGGGCGTTTTCGGCTATCTCACCAAACCGTTCGATGCGGCGCTCCTGCTGGCCAAGGTACAATCCGCCCTGGACCTGTCCACCCCGCCACCGGAACCCGATCGTCTGGGAGAAGATTGGCGCGCGGAAATCCTCAGCCGTTCGCAGCGCATGGCCGAACTCCTGAACGAAGCCCAACTGGTGGCCCGTTCCGACGCCAGCGTGCTGATCCGGGGTGAAAGCGGGACGGGGAAGGAGTTGCTGGCCCGTGCCCTGCACCGCGCCAGTGTGCGTGCTGCGCACCCGTTCATCGCGCTGAACTGCAGTGCGATTCCGGAAGCCTTGCTCGAATCCGAACTGTTCGGACACGAAAAAGGGGCCTTCACCGGTGCCGTCCAGGCCCATCAGGGCCTCTTTCGCGCCGCCCAGGGCGGAACCCTCTTTCTCGACGAGATCGGCGACATGCCCCTCAACCTGCAGACCAAATTGTTGCGAGTCCTGGAAGAGCGCAAAGTCCGCCCCGTAGGCTCGAATGTCCATCATGCCGTGGATGTGCGGGTCCTCTCTGCCACCCACCAAAACCTGGAAGCGTCCATCGCCGCTGATCAGTTTCGGGAAGATCTCTACTACCGTTTGAATGTCGTCGAACTCGTCCTCCCGGCCCTGCGCGAGAGACGAGAAGACATCCCCCTGCTGGCCAAGCATTTTCTGACCCGACTGGGAAAAAAATACGGCAAACATCTCAACGGATTTTCTTCCGAGGCGCTGACTGCCCTGTCTGCAGCCCCCTGGCCTGGAAATATCCGCCAACTGCACAACGTCATCGAACAGGTCTGTGCCCTCTCCACCACACCCATCATCCCCTTGTCTCTGGTTCACCGGGCCTTGCGTCTGCCGACGGTGGAAATCCTCAGCCTGACCGAAGCCCGCGAACGCTTTGAACGGGAGTACCTGATCGGACTGCTCAAACTGACCGAGGGCCAGGTGGCCGATGCCGCACGACTGGCACAACGCAACCGTACCGAATTCTATCGCCTGCTTCAAAAGTACGGACTGACGCCCGACAGTTTTCGTCCTGTCTCTTGACAGCGACAGAAGAAAGTATTTAATTATCAATATATTAAATAAATTCCCGCACAACCTGTCGGCTAACGACGACAACTCCCCTGAAAAAATCCGAGGTTGGCGCCCGAAACACTCTGAAAACCCACCCCATCCCTGCCAAAAAATAATTAAAATTATTTAAATTCATATGGTTGATAAATTAACTCGGACATTGGCATAATCGTTGCTTGAGTCACCGACATGAATCCTTACGACCTCATACCGCTGACCCGCCCTGATCTTCAGGCCCCTCCTCTAAACCGGGGATCCATGGTCACCCGACCGTGGACCGGATTCTGGAACGGGTTCCTGCAGTCCTTCCGCACCCTCCTGCACCCCCCCCGCAGGAACCACGCGGAGGCCACCCCTCAGGCCTGGGAAACGGCGGCTCGTCTCCGGCGCCGCACTCTGGGCGCAGGGATTCTTTTTTCTTCGCTGCTGGCCGGCTGGAGTCAATGGCCCCAGAACCTCCACGGTCTGGGGGCGTTGCTCGGCTGGACCCAATGGACTCTATTCGTCCTGTTGTTCGCCTGGGTCAGCGCGGGCTTCCTGACGGCAGTGCTGGGATTCTGGGTGCAACTGCATCCCGACCCTCACGCCCTGACCGTGCCATCCTCTCCTACCGACCTGCCTCTGGATCCCAATGCCCGTACCGCGCTCATCATGCCCATCTGTCATGAACAGGTGCGCAGCGTCTTTGCTGGATTGCGGGCGACTTGTGAATCCCTGGCGGCCACCCGGGATGCCACACTTTTCGATGTATTCGTCCTGTCCGACAGTCGCGACCCCGCCATTCTGGCCGAAGAACAGGCGGCCTGGGAGGAATTGCATGACCAGTTGGGCGATCGTCTCAACCTGTTTTATCGGGTCCGCGCACGGCGTGGACGCAAGAAAGCCGGCAATGTGGCGGACTTTTGCCGACGTTGGGGGAAAGATTATCGGTACATGGTCGTATTGGACGCCGACAGCGTGATGACCGGAAGCGCCCTGACGACCTTGGTCGGCCTGATGGAACGCAACCCGAGTGCCGGCATCATTCAGACCTTGCCTCGCTCCGTGGGACTGGACACGGTTCATGCGCGCAGCCAACAATTTGCGGGGCGTGTGACCGGTCAATTGTTTACGGCAGGCATGCAATACTGGCAACTGGGGGAATCCCATTACTGGGGACATAATGCCATCCTGCGTGTCGCGCCTTTCATGCGTCACTGCGGACTGGCCCTGTTGCCCGGAAAGGGCAGCCTGAGCGGAGAAATTCTCTCCCACGACTTCGTGGAGGCGGCGTTACTGCGGCGCGCGGGCTACCACGTCTGGATCGTTCCCGGCATCGAGGGCAGTTACGAACAGCAACCCGCCCACCTGCTGGAGGAATTGCAGCGGGATCGACGCTGGTGCCAAGGCAATCTGAAAAACTTCCGTCTGCTCTGGGAACCCGGATTTCATGCCGCGCATCGGGCCATGCTGCTCACCGGCGTGCTGGCCTATGCCTCGGCTCCCCTCTGGATGGCGTACATTCTGGTCAGTCTGGGTCTGACCGTGCTCGCCCCCGATACCCCTCTCCTGCCCGTACTCTGGCCAGCGACCTTGAGCATGCTCTTCATCCCTCGCCTGCTGGCCCTGCTGGTTCTTTTCAAACGGGGCGAACAAGCCAAATTCGGGGGAGCCCCCACCCTCCTGGCCAGCGCCTTCACCGAAGCCACCCTCTCTCTCTTGCAAGCCCCCCTGCGCATGGTCGCCCATACGCTCTTCGTACTCACCGCCTTGACTGGATTCAGGCTGGAATGGAAATCCCCGGCGCGGGAGGCCTCCACCCTGGCTTGGCGCAATACCTGGCAACATTACCGCACCCTGTTCCTGATCGCGGCTGGCGGCCTGGCGTTGGCCTCGCTGCGCGGGCCAACCCTGATGGTCTTCCTGCTCCCCATTGCCTTGCCCTGGTTGCTGGCAGCCCCTCTGGCCGTAGCCACCAGTCATTCCACCCGTTTTCTCAAGATGCGCGGGCTCTCCCTGCTGGATATCCCGGAAGAACGCCGCGTTCCCTCGGTTCTTCGACGCGCCTGGCACTATGCGGGTACGCCGCCTCTGCTTTCAGGGGTGAGTGCCCGCTTTGTCCGGAACGGGACGGGAACTCAAATGGCGCTCGATCGCGCGCAATTCCTGAATCTGTCGCGCTAGGTTATCGGCCTTGACCTGCAACTCCTGGGACTGGCGAGCCAATTGATCCGCCTGAAGTTCCAGCAGCGCCTGGGTGTCCGCCCATTGTTTCAACCAATGCGCCAGGGGAAGCAGTTCCGCATGATCCCCCTTTTCCTCCTCACCCACCAAGGCCTGTAACAGGACCACAGCCTGCTGGGTGGTTCCCGCCTGATGTTGCAGCAACAACAATTGAGCCCGCCGTAACCGGTCCTGAGCCGTTTCCGGCGCGGGTTGCGCTACCAGACTGGCCAGAACTTCACTGCGTACCCCGGGAGACAGGACCATATCCTGATCCAGTTGGGACAAAGCCAGGACGATATCCTCGCCATCGGCAGGGATCGCTTCCGGGATGCGCTTCGTCTCATCCACCCGGGAGGATACGGAGGGCGCAAGGGGTTTTGGAATCACGGGATGTGGCGTGGTCGCCGCACACCCTACCAGAAACGTCACGCCCATCACTCCCAACACCACAGGAATATTTTTCTCCCATCTTTTTCCCTCAAACACCCTCTTCATGCCTGATCCTTGCTTCCTTTGCTTCGTTGACGACCCGTTTCTCCAGCGTCACGAGGCATTTCCACACAAAAAACAGCCCCGCTGACTCCATTATCCTGAGGGATGAGTGAGACTCCACCGCCATGGGCCTGAACCAGCGCCCGGACAATGGATAGCCCCACCCCACTGCCCTTGCGCGCGCCAGCAGGTTGACGTTTGCCTTGATAAAAGGGATCAAAGATATGCGATGCATCCAGAGGGTCGACCCCGGGACCCTGATCCCGAATCAACATCTTCCAACTCTCGCTCCCGTCCGAGAGGGTCAACCGAATCAACCCAGACACCGGAGAGAAACGAATGGCATTGATCAGCAGGTTCCCCGCTACGGTTTCCCATTTATCCGGGTCCAGCCAGACCTGCGCCAGCGTTCCCTCGACCCGGACCTGCAGAGACTTGGCCTGGATCTGCAAACGCTGGCGTGTCACCAGATGTTCCAGGAGGGCGCGCACATCCACCCAGCGCTTGTGTAGATGTTGAGCGCCTGATGCTGCCGCATTGTACTGCAAGAGACCCTCGATCTGGTGTTGCAAAGCCAGGGAATTTTCCCGCAGGATCACCAGGATTTCCCGTTGCGCTTCATTGACCGGGCCCGGCACCTGCTCTTCGAGCAGGGCCACCCCTTCCCGGAGATTGGCCAGGGGCGTCTTCAATTCGTGAGAAATATGCCGCATGAACTGAAGTTTATCCGATTCCAGATCCGCCAGTCGTTGTTGTACCCAACGTACCCGTTCCCCCAATTGACGAATGTCCGTTGGTCCACCCAGCGGTTTCAGGGGCACCCGCTGAGACTGCCCCAACTGGCGAATGGAGCGGTCCAGTTGAGCGAAGGACCGTGACAACCATGCCCCCAGACCCAGGGCCAGCACCAAGGCCAGCGAAGAAGCCGTGACGCCCATGGTGATCAAGGCTTGTCGTTGGCGCTCGAACTCCTGTAACAAGGTCCGATCCTGTTCTGCCAGGCGAATTTGCAGCACACTGTCCAGTTGTTGGTCCAGTTGCCCCAACTGATGAAACACCGCGTCCAGATGCGCGGTGGGAATGCTCATTCGTTCACTGTGCTCTTCGAGCAATGGAGGAATATTGGCATCCGCCAGTACGCGCCATTGCTGCGTCAGGGGAACGAGATCCGCCGGACCCGCATCATCCAGATCCTTCAGCACAGCCAGACTTTGCATCCAGCTATGACGGATATCCGGGCGTAGGGAAGGATCATGCAACACCAGGTATTGACGTACCTGACGTTCCAGGGCGACAGTCGTTTCCTGTAACTCGCGCACTTGCCCGGAACGTTGCAATGCCTTGGCCGGGAAGTCCCGACTGTCTCGACTGAGCGTGTCCACCGCCACCAAGGCACGCCCCAGCGCCCCCCCCAGCAAGATCAGGATCCCGGCAAAGGAAACGCCCAACAATTGCTTGAACGAGAAAGGGAATGGGGTATGCGATACCAGTCGTCTGAAACGTAACCAGCGCACCTAGGCCTCCTCCCGGGAACCCGCAGACCGAACCCCACCGTCATGCCGCCGGTCTTCGGCAAAGCGCAGGGCCAACTGCTGGTAGAGTTCCGGCCCGAAATACGCACTGATGGCGCGCGCCAGAAAGGTCACCGCCATGAGGGGCAAAGCCATGCGATGCCCATCCACCATCTCGATCACGATCAGCGCGGCCGTGATCGGAGCTTGCGTCACCGCCGCCAGAAAACCGGCCATGCACAGGGTGACCCAGGGGATCAGGTCATGGCTGCCGAGCGCGGGAGCCAAGGTTGCCCCCAGGGTGCTGCCCACCGCCAGGGCGGGCGCAAAGATCCCGCCGGGGATTCCCGAATGGTAACTGATCACGGTGGCCAGGAAACGGGCAGGCGAAGTGTACCAGGGCACGCCTTGAACCCCTCCGTTCACCAGAGGCAAGGCAAGGGTATAACCACTCCCGAAGGAAAGCCCGTGGGTCAGCAGGCCCAGCATGGCGATCAACACCCCACAGATCCCGGCAAACACGATCGGATGTTCCTGACGCCAGCGCCATAGCCCCCAGGCCTGCCCATTTTGCGGCCACAACAACAGGCGGCTGAAAAGTCCGCCCAGCAGCCCGCAGACCACCCCACTCACCAGCACGGGACCCACGATATGGTAATCCAGATCACGGAGCGTAATACGCCCAAAGTAATTGTAGTTTCCCAACAGGGCAATGGAAGTCAACCCGGAGACGATGATCACCCCAAGCAACACTCCACTGGTGCGGGTTTCCAGTCGACGGCCCAACTCTTCGATGGCGAATACCACCCCGGCCAGAGGCGTGTTGAAGGCGGCTGCCACCCCAGCGGCACCGCCCGCCAGAATCAGATCACTGGGGCGCAGGGCCCGGGAATGGGGCAGATAACGATGCGCCAGAAACACCAGCGATGCCGACACCTGCACGGAAGGTCCCTCGCGGCCTGCAGAGAACCCTCCGGTCAAGGCCAGCAATCCCACCAATATCTTGCCCACGGCAATCCGCAGAGACACCAGATGGTGAACGGGTTTCCCCTGAGCAATCAAGCGGGTGGCCGCGATCACTTGCGGGATGCCACTCCCCTGAATACCAGGAAACACTTTTTGAGTCAGAGCCACGGACATCATGCCGATGAAAGGGGTCCAGCACAAGGGTAACCAGGGCCAGTGCCGATCCAGGGAAAAAAAGAACGCCAGGGCCAGGTCAGCCCCCTTGGCAAACCCCGCCACCGCCAAACCCGACAGCGCTGCAAAGCCCCACAGAACGAGACGCAAATGCCAACGTGCCCGACGCCATGGGTTGAGGGAGCGCTTCAGATGAAAGGATAAGGACATGGGCGGAGTCTAACCCAGGTTTACCCCCATCAGAGAAATACCTTTTGCCTGTTCATATAGACTATTTCATCCCTGTTTCGTACGCCCGCATCTGACCGGAGCGTTGGTGGATGCACCATGGCACAGGTTCATGGCACGGTAATTGCTGTACTCTAACTTCAGAACAAAAACAATCGGGAAGAGGCTTCCAATGAAGGAGTTTTGTCGACAACCCTACAAGGTTGTCGAACGGCCTTCGATCTCCCAACTCATTTATCGAAAGAAGGAATACCATCCGTGAATTCAATTGAAGAATTTTTAACTTACTCCATCAAACTCGAAGAAGAAGCCGTTCTTCGTTTTGACCAACTGGCGGACGCCATGGCCTCCGCTGGCAATAAGGAAGTCGGCGCGCTGTTTCGACGACTGGCCGGATACTCTCGTTTGCATTTGGGCGATGCACGCGCTCGAGCAGGGTTTCGGGACATCCCCACCCTCGATCCGGGAAGTTTTCATTGGCCTGATATCGAAAGCCCGGAGACTGCGGCGATTTGGGCTACAGATCCGCAAATAGGGCGGGGGCAGGCCCTGGAAATTGCGCTGGAAGCCGAACGGGCGGGATTGGATTACTATACCGGCATCGTCGAATCGACATCGGATCCCGAAATTCTGATTCTTGCGCGCGAGTTTGCCAAGGAGGAATCTCAGCATGTGGCCGAACTGGAGAAATGGATTGCGCTCCACGCTGCCGGAAAACCATTGCCGATCGATCACTGAGGGACTTGCCCCGGTTTATCCCCGGACAAACCATTTCCACCTCGAGGACACGAGGATTCATTCGCCACCGCCCGCGCAATAGTCCATGAATGCGTCCAGACTCATCGGTTTGGCGATGAAATAGCCCTGCGCGATATCGCAATTCAAACTTTTCAGCACCTCCCAATCCTGTTGGGTTTCCACGCCCTCGGCAACACTCTTGACCTTCAGTTTGCGCGCCAGGCCGATACTCGATTCAACCATGATGCGCATTGCTTCGTTGTGGGCAATGTTTTTCACAAACGACTGGTCGATTTTCAATTCGCTGAAGGCAATCCGCATCAGTTGTTGCATACTGGAATAACCCGTGCCAAAGTCATCGATGGAAAGACCAAAACCATGCATGCGCAGGCGCGCCAGATTTTCCAGGGCGTGGGCCACATTGGTCATCGCCGCCGATTCGGTGACCTCAAGAACGATGTCACGGGGATCGACACCGGCATCGAGCACCGTTTGCGTCACCCGGTCAGCCAGGGTGATGTCCGTCAGCGAGGTCAGGGACACATTGATCGAAATGGCGAGCGAATGGCCTTTGTCCTGCAGGGAGCGGCAGGCAGCCACCGACTTTTCCAACATCATGAAGGTCAGTTCATCCATCTCCCGTGCCTTCTCCAGAAGCGGGATGAAGGCACAGGGAGCGATCACGCCACACTTGGGGTGAATCCAGCGCGCCAGCGCCTCCGCTCCCATCAACCGCCCTTTCTTCATATCCACCTTGGGTTGAAAGTAGGGTTCAAACTGTTCCGCCTTCATTCCCTGCCTGATTTCCTCGAGAGTGAACACCTGTACGGCACCATGGGATTGCCGCACCCTGTTTTCCCCTCGCTCGTAACGGAAAATCAACGCCTCGAGTTGGACCAGCGTGATGGGTTTTTCGACGGCCCCCAGCAACTTGACCCCGTAGGCTTCGGACATCTTTTCCACCGAAACCAGCAACACCCGTTCCAACATGCTGAGGATGATGACTGCAGCCGTGTTATTTTCCTGCCCCAGGTGGCGCAGGAACTCCATACCATCCATTTCCGGCATGTCCATGTCGCAAAGCACGATATCCACCGACCGGGGGTTCGCAACATGCAGTATCTCGAGTGCCTGCCTGCCATTGCCTGCCTCTTGTACCTCGACGGCCCCCAACGAGCGCAGCATGGCAACGACTATCCGGCGCTGAAAATCATCATCTTCAACCACCAGAAAATTCAGTTCACTCGCAATCATTGGTTTCCCCCATTCGCCTCTTTCAATTCCATGCAATGTGCCTCCAGCCGTTTGATGCCTTCATCCAGCCCAGCCATGGCTGCGCACGCGTCCGCCAATTTCCCATCCCGCACCGCTTGCTCGATGACGGCGCAAGCATGGGCGATGTCCGTTGCCCCCACCATCTGGCTCGAGCCTTTCATGCGATGGGCCGTGCGCTCACCCTTGACGCCATCCCTCTGTTCCAGCATGTCGCCCAAATGAACGCGGTCGGCCCGAAGATGTGCCTGAAAATCACGCAGCACCCGAATCTGCTCGGCATGCTTCGGCACCACACGACTCAGCGCGACATAATCGATGGGACCCGGGCTCTGTCCGGCGTCTCCCGTTTGCGGCGAGACTGCGGGTTGACGGTGGTCTGTCCCGGAGAGGTTCAGCCATTTTTTCAGCGCCTCTTTCAGTTGCGACAGATCCGCAGGTTTGACCAGCAACGCATCCATGCCGGCGTCCTGACAGCGTTGCTTTTCTTCAGAAAGCGCATTGGCTGTCCAGGCGATGATGGGCGTACGCGGCAGTCTTTTCTCGGCCTCGATCCTGCGTATCTCCTGAGTGAGCGCATACCCGTCCATCTCCGGCATGTGACAGTCAGTGATCACCAGCGCAAAGCGCCCCTCTCGCCACAGAGACAGTGCGACCTGCCCATTTTCGGCGGTTTCGGCCCGCAAACCGAGCAACTTGATCTGGCGCATCAACAAATCGCGGTTGATCGGATGATCATCCACTGCCAATACCAGCGGCGAATCCACGCCGCCCTCCAGGAGCGGTTGAACATGCTTTTGTGTCACCTCGGACGAGGCAGTCACCATCATGTCCCCCGGCATCGCAGAAACCGGCAGATTGAAGATCACAGCGAAGGTGGAACCCCGACCGGGTTCACTGTCCAGTTCGAGTTGACCATCCATCAAATCCGTCAGACGGCGGCAGATCGACAGCCCCAGTCCGGTACCACCGTACATACGGGCAGTATCGGCACTCTCCTGGCGGTAGCGTTGAAACAAGTGCTGCTGGGCTTCCTTGGCGATGCCAATGCCGGTGTCCTTGACCGAGAAGCGTATGCGCTCACAACTGTCGAGTCGCTCGAGGAGTTCGGCACGCAGTTCGATCTCCCCACTCTGAGTGAATCTGAGCGCATTGCTGACGAAATTATTGAGCACCTGTGAGAGGCGCAGCGGGTCGACGATATGTGCCACGCCCAGCCGGGCATCGGCGTGTTGCCACAGCAACAGGGACTTGGAACTGGCCACCCGTGAATAGGTATGGACAACTTCTTGCAGCAACCGGGGGATCGAAATGGATTGAGGGGAAAGCGTCAGTTTTCCTTCCTCGATCTTCGACCAGTCCAGGATATCATTGACGATGCGCAGCAAACTCCGGCCAGAATCCCACACGGCCCGCAATGTCTCGTCCTGATCGTGATCGAGAGACGTCAGTGAAAGCACCTCCAGCATGCCCAACATCCCGGTAAGCGGGGTACGGATTTCATGGCTCATGGTGGCAAGAAACGAATCCTTCGCGCGGTTGGCCAGTTCTGCAACTTCTTTCGCGACAGAAAGTTTTTGTTCGGCCTGTTTACGCTCAGTGATGTCATGCACGACACCGATGAAGTGACGCTCACCTTCCAGCTGCATCTCACTCACGGCCAGATACATCGGAAAAACACTGCCGTCCTTGCGTCGTCCCACGACCTCGCGCCCGGTGCCAATGATGTGCGCCTCGCCTGTCGCCAGGTAACGCCCAATGTAGCCATCATGGTGACTGCCATACGGTTCTGGCATCAACATGCGGATGTTCTGTCCGACGATCTCGGTGGCATCGTAACCAAACAGGGATCTGGCCGCCAGATTGACCGTCTCGACGATCCCGCGCTCATCGATGGTGATGATGACATCCGCCACCGTATTCAGAATCGCCTGAATGCGCGTGGCGCTGTCGCGCAGTGCGGCCTGTGTTGCGTATTCCCTGCTCACGTCGCGAAACACCAACACCGTTCCGATCACCTCACCCGCACGATTGCGAATGGGGGCACAACTATCGGCGATAGGGCACTCGCTGCCATCGCGGGCGATCAACACGGTATCGTTGGCCAAACCATAAGTGACGCCTTGCGCCAGGGTTTCCGCCACCGGGAGGAAAGCGGGCTGACGCGTCTTCTGGTTGATGATGTGAAAAACATCCCCCACCGGTCGACCCGTCGCTTCTGTTTGAGACCAGCCGACAAGCCGCTCCGCAACGGCGTTCAGGCGCGTCACCCGACCTTCAGCATCCGTGGCCAGCACCCCATCGCCGATGGAGTTGAGCGTGACGGACAGATTTTCCTCGTTGACGCGCAAAACATCATGAGCATCACTCAATGCCTTGTTTGCCTCTTCCTTGGCCCGGAGCCGTAAACGCATTTCGCGACATATGATGTAAACGGCGGCCAAAGCCAGCCCCACCGCCAACAAACTGACGATGGAAATCGATATCAGCAGCAGGCTCAGATCCATACGGAATCGAGCCTTGCGCTGTTCCAGCAATTCACCTTCCTGCTGGTCGAAGTCGTTCAACTCGGCGCGAATTTCGTCCATCAACTGCTTGCCCGAACCGCTACGCAGTATTTTTAGTGCGTCTTCAGCATGTTGGTCGTCGTATAACGCCAAAACCTCCCTCAACTCCAGCAACTTTGCCTCGACCAGGGGGGCCAGCACATTCAATCGGCGTTCCTGGACCGGGTTATCCTGAGTAAGTCGGCGCAATTCTGCCAACTGGGACGGAATGCCGTCGCGCACTTCCAGATAGGGCATCAGAAAGGCTTTATCCCCCGTCAGAAGATACCCGCGCTGACCGGTTTCGGTATCTTTCAGGCTGGAAAGCAACCCATTCGACTTCTCCAATACCCGAAAAGCGTGTCTCTGCCATCGGTCGGCGTCTTCGCTCTGTCTGAACAACCAAAACGACAGCAGCGCCACCAGCACTATCAACAGACCCGCGCTGCCAAACCAGCCCACTATTTTAGAAGTAGTTTTCAAAGAATTATTCTCCTTTGAATCTATTGCAAAAAAATTCAGTCTTGGAGTTATGGCATTGTAAACCGTAACTGCGCGTGGCATGTTCCCGTCAATGAATTTTTCCCATCCCCTCCCTCGGTTTTGTCACAGGGGGAAGAGAAGGGAGACAAGCCACAGTGGCGAGCGAACAAGAGGGGCTTCTGGATCCTGAAAAAGTGCGGAACGAGCCTGCTGGACTGGCGGAAGAGGTGCCAGACAGAAGCATGGAAAGAAATCACCCACGAGTCAAGGGGTCACTTGACTGCCAAGGCTATCAATTTGGATTTAGTGGTGGCGAATCAGGGATTCGAACCCCGGACCTGCGGATTATGATTCCGTCGCTCTAACCGGCTGAGCTAATTCGCCACAAGCGGTGCATTCTAACCCTTGACCGGACTTTCCTCAAGCCCCTGATTCAATATTTTTTGGTATGATGACCCTGTTCACCCACAAAACCCTAAGGATGCTCCCATGTCTCTGGTACGTCTCTGGTTCCTGTTGCTCGGCTTTTTCCCCTTGCTGGTCAGTGCAGCCCCTGCTCAGGGAGAACAGACCTTTGATCAGGACGCCATCGTCAAGGATGCGACCCAGTTTTTTGGCCAGACCACGGAAGGATTGGCCAAACTGATCGAAAAAGCCTTTCGTGAGAAAGGACGCCCCAATGGCTACATCAGGGGGGAGGAAGTCGCCGGTGCCATCGCCGTCGGGCTGCGTTACGGGAATGGCGACCTGATCATGAAGGACGGGGTTGTGCGCAAAGTCTACTGGACCGGTCCGTCCGTCGGCTTTGATCTGGGAGGGGATGCCACCAAGGTGTTCGTTCTGGTCTATCATCTGCCTTCTACCAATGCCATTTTCCAGCGTTACCCCGGCGTCGATGGCAGTCTCTACTTTATCGGCGGTGCTGGCATCAACTATCAGCAACGGGGCGACATCATCCTGGCCCCGATCCGACTGGGCGTGGGTCTGCGTGAAGGCGCCAGTGTCGGTTACATGCATTACACCCCGGAAAAAACCTGGAATCCGTTCTGACACGCTCTACTTTTTCATAGGTCACGTCACTGTTTCGATGAATTCCACCGTCCCGCTCACACCTCCAGGCCGAAAGGTCCATATCAAGACCTTCGGCTGTCAGATGAATGTCTATGACTCGGAGAAAATACTTGCGCTGCTTCAACAATCCCATGCCATGGAATCCACCGAGGACATGGCAGGCGCCGACCTGATCATCTTCAATACCTGTTCGGTACGCGAAAAAGCCGAGGAAAAGTTTTTTTCCGAACTGGGACGGGCCCACGAATTCAAATTGGCCCAACCCGGCGTGGTGATTGCCGTCGGCGGATGCGTGGCCAGCCAGGAAGGCCAGGCCCTGTTGGACCGCGCCCCCTATGTGGACGTGGTATTCGGACCTCAAACCCTTCATCGCCTGCCCGAACTGATGCGCCAACGCCAGCGCTCCGGACAGCACCAACTCGACATTTCCTTTCCGGAAATCGAAAAATTCGATGCCCTGCCCGCTGCCCGGGTTGAAGGCCCCACGGCTTTCGTTTCCATCATGGAAGGGTGCAGCAAGTATTGCAGTTTTTGCGTCGTGCCCTATACGCGTGGAGAAGAATTCTCCCGCCCACTCGAGGCCGTTCTGGAGGAAATCCGTCTCCTGGCCCGCCAGGGGGTCCGGGAAGTCACCTTGCTCGGACAAAATGTCAATGCCTGGCTACACCTGCAAAACTCCGGCGCAGATCTGGACTTCGCGTACCTCTTGACAGAGGTCTGTGCCCTCGAGGGGATCGAACGGGTCCGCTACACCACCAGTCACCCGCTGGAAGTGACGCCCACCCTGATCGCCGCCCACGGACGACTGCCCAAACTGGCCAGCCAGATCCATCTGCCCGTTCAGTCAGGTTCCAACCGCATTCTGGCGGCCATGAAGCGAGGCTATACCGTGGAATCCTACAAGGAAACCGTGGCCGCCTTGCGTCAGGCCAAACCCGGTTTGTCCTTGACCAGTGACTTCATCATTGGTTTCCCCGGCGAAACCGAGGATGATTTTGCCGCAACTCTGCAGTTGATCGAAGAGGTGGGGTTCGATGGCAGTTATGGCTTCATGTATAGCCCCCGTCCCGGCACCCCGGCCGCCGAACTGCCGGACACCGTCCCGTTGGAGGTCAAACGGGGGCGACTCCAGGCCCTGCTGGCTCAAACCGATGCCCATGCCTTTGAAATCAGTACGGCCATGGTAGGCACCCGTCAGCGCATTCTGGTGGATGGGCATGCGCGCCGCCATACGCTGGAGTTGAGGGGACGAACGGACAACAACCGTGTGGTGAACTTTCCTGGCGGAGAGCGGCTGATCGGTCATTTCGTCGAGGTACTCATCACGGCCACGGCCCCCCACACCCTGCGTGGCGAGTTGGTTGACTTGCGCTGATGCCCCTCCCCGTTCCCGAACAATGCGAATTCATCCCCACCCCTCTGGACAATGTTCGATTGGCCAATCTGTGCGGGGTGCTCGATGAAAATCTGCCCATCATGGCCCGCCATCTGGACATCGACCTGCATCGACGGGGAGATGTCTTCACCCTGACCGGCCATCCTCAGAACCTGGAACGGGCCAAAACCGCGTTGGGCGCGTTGTACCAGGAGGCCACCGCACCCCTGGACCCCGCCCTCCTGTTCCAGAAAATGACCCATTTACGTCTGCAACACGCCGAAGAACCCCCTTTGGCCCCGACCACACGGATACTGCAAACGCGCCGTGGTCAAGTGGAAGCTCGTTCCCCCCGCCAAATCCAGTACCTTCAACAAATGCGCGAATATATCCTGTGCTTCGGCGTGGGACCCGCCGGCACGGGAAAAACCTATCTGGCCGTGGCTGCCGCCGTGGATGCCCTGGAACGGGAGGAAGTCAAACGCATCATCCTGGTGCGCCCCGCCGTGGAAGCAGGGGAACGCCTGGGCTTCCTGCCGGGCGATCTCCACCAGAAGATCGACCCCTACCTGCGCCCCCTGTACGATGCGCTCTATGACCTTCTGGGCCATGACCGGGTCGGACGCCTCTTCGAGCGCGGCATCATCGAAGTAGCCCCGCTTGCCTACATGCGCGGACGCACCCTCAACCACAGTTTCATCATTCTGGACGAGGCACAAAACACGACGCCAGAGCAGATGAAAATGTTTCTCACCCGCATTGGTTTTGGTACCCGCGCCGTCATCACCGGCGACGTCACCCAGATCGACTTGCACCGCACCCAGAAAAGCGGACTGATCGATGCCCGCAATGTCCTGCAACGGGTGGAAGGCGTTGCTTTCACCATCTTCCAGACCGAGGATGTGGTTCGCCACCCTCTGGTTCAACGCATCGTCAATGCCTATGAAACCCAGAACTCTCCCCGCGGCTGAGCCGCGCCGCTTCCACCTCGACCTGACGGTCCAGCGCGCCAGCCGTTCATCCCCCCAACCCTCCGAACGGCAGATCCGCCGGTGGGTGCGTCATGCGCTGCGCCGTTCCGCCGTGATCACCGTGCGTCTGGTGGACCGCCCGGAGGGACGATCCCTGAACCAGGCATTTCGTCGCAAGGATTACCCCACCAATGTTCTGACGTTCACCTATCCCGACGAACATCCGTGCGCCCTCCCCCGTCTGCATGGGGACCTGGTACTCTGCGCGCCCGTGGTCAGGGCTGAAGCCCGGCAACACCATAAACCGCTCCTGGATCATTATGCCCATCTGCTCATTCACGGAGTGCTCCATCTGCAGGGGTACGATCACGAAAACGAGGGGGAGGCCACCCTCATGGAAACCCTCGAAGTCGACCTGTTGACCCGACTTTCCATTCCCAATCCTTATCTGGACCGTCCTGCCCATGGTTGAAGAGCCCCCCAACAAACCCTCGCTGCTCGAGCGTCTGACCCACTGGTTGCACCATGAACCCGAGAACCGCGAAGAACTCATCGCCATCCTGCACCAGGCACTGGAACGAAACCTGCTCGATACCGATGCCTTGAGCATGATGGAGGGCGTTCTGGGGGTGGCCGACATGCAGGTCCGGGACGTCATGATTCCCCGGGCCCAGATGGACGTCATCGACCTTCAATCCTCTCCGGAACAGGTCATTCCATTCCTCATCGAAACCACTCATTCCCGTTTTCCCGCCATCGATGGCAACAAGGATAATGTGGTGGGCATTTTGCTGGCCAAGGACATGCTGCGCTTCACCGCCGGGTTGCCCTTTCAGATCCGCGACATGCTGCGCCCGGCCATCTTCGTGCCCGAATCCAAACGCCTCAATGTCCTGCTCCGCGAATTCCGCACCAACCGGAACCACATGGCGATGGTGGTAGACGAATATGGGGGAGTCTCGGGGCTGGTCACCATCGAGGACGTACTGGAACAGATCGTGGGCGACATCGAGGATGAATACGACTTTGATGAAACCGAGGACAATATCATCCCGGAAGGGGAGGACCAGTTTCGCGTCAAAGCCACCACCGAACTGGAAGATTTCAATAGTTTCATGGGCACACATCTCCATGGCAATGGCATCGAAACCCTCGGGGGGCTGGTCCTGAATCAGTTCGGACGCATGCCCAAGCGCGGAGAACAGATCGTTTTTTCCGGGCTCAGGGTCAAAATCCTGCGTGCCGACAGCCGCCGCCTCCATTCCGTCTCGGTCATGAAGCTCGATCAGGATTCCTCGTCTCCATGAGAGGAAAGCTCCGGGCCAACTTCTTTGCCCTTCTGGCAGGGTGCCTGGCCGTCACCGGTTTTGCGCCTTACCATGTCTGGCCCGCCCCCATCCTGTCTCTCTCGGTTTTGGGGTTGCTTTGGCATGGGTGCCCCCATGGCCGGAGTGCTGGCTGGATCGGATGGTTTTGGGGTCTGGGGTTTTTTGGAGCCGGGATTCGCTGGATCGAGATCAGCTTGCACGAATTTGGCGGCATGCCCCTGCCCCTGGCCTATGCCCTCATTTTCCTCTTCAGCGCCTTCCTCGCGCTCTTCCCCGCGTTGGTCGGACGCTGGAGTTGGCGCTTCCACGACCGCCCCACCAGTCGCTGGCTGCTGGTCACCCCGGCACTCTGGACGCTCTCCGAATGGATACGCAGTTGGTTTCTGAGCGGATTCCCCTGGCTGTCCCTGGGCTATGCCGCCACCCCCAAAGGCCCACTGGCCGGATTTACGCCCCTGCTCGGCGTATTCGGGACTTCGGCAGCCACGGTCCTTGGAGCGGGACTGCTGACGCTCGCCCTCCTTTCGCTGCGGCATCATCGTTCCGCCCTCGCCTCGTTTCTCGCCCTGGGGATGCTCCTTGCCAGCGGACTGGTACTCAAACGGCTGCCTTGGGTTCACCCCGTGGGCCAGCCCATCGCTGTCAATCTGTTGCAGGGGAATATCCCTCAGGACATGAAGTTCATGGCCGAAAGCCGGGGGCTGATCATGCAACGCTACAACACCCTGCTCTTCAACAGCACCGGACGCCTGATTCTCCTGCCCGAAAGTGCCTTGCCCTATCTGCGCCAGCAGATGCCGGAAGGGTATAGCGAATCACTCGAAACCTTTGGTTATGAAAACAACAGCGACATTCTGGTCGGACTGTTTTCCGAACCGGAGCGCGGTCAGTATTACAACAGCGTCTTCAGTTTCGGTCACTCCCCCATGCAGGTCTACCATAAGGTCCACCTCGTTCCCTTTGGCGAATTCATCCCCTTGAGTCATCTGCTGGGCCCCCTGATCCACGCCGTCCTGGACATTCCCCTGGATGACCAGCAGCACGGAGATCCCGATCAACCGCCCTTGCGCGTAGGAGGGCAGTGGGTCGGGGTGGATATCTGCTATGAAGATGCCTTTGGCGATGAAATCCGTCAGGTCTTGCCCCAGGCCACCCTGTTGGCCAATTTCACCAACGATGCCTGGTTCGGGTCGTCCATCGGCCCCGAACAGCACCTTCAGATGGCCCAGACCCGCGCATTGGAGACGGGGCGTCCCATGCTGCGCGTCACCAACACGGGCGTCACCGCATTGATCGGTGCCCATGGAGAGATCCTGGAACGCGCGCCCCGCGCGGAAATTTTCAACCTCGGCGGGAATATTTCCGGCTATGGCGGCGTGACACCTTTCGTGCTGGTCGGAAATTACGGTATCCTTGCGCTTTGCGCTCTTGCCCTGATTCTTTCCTTACGTTGGCGACCCTTGCGATGAATTTTCCACTTTCGCGCCGCCTCTGCCACGGTTTTGGTTTTGTGGCGACCAGCGGCCTGATCTTTTTTGCCCTCTATCTGCAGCATGGTCTGGGTGAAGAACCCTGTCCCTTGTGCATCTTGCAGCGTGTCCTGATGATGGGACTGGGCGTCATCTTTCTGGTGGCAGCCATTCATAACCCCATCCAGGGGTTTTTTGTGCGCGCCTACGCGCGTCTGGGAGGGGCACTGGCCCTCGCGGGCGCGGCCATCGCGGCGCGCCAGGTCTGGCTTCAGCATCTCCCCCCCGACCAGGTCCCCAGTTGCGGCCCCGGTCTGAACTACATCCTCAAGGCCCATCCCTTCTTCAACGCACTGGCCATCGTCCTCAAGGGTTCAGGCGAATGTGCCAGCGTGGGCTGGACCTTTGCCGGTCTGGCCATTTCCGAATGGTCCCTGCTCTGGTTCATCGTCCTTGGACTGTGGATTTTCCTGCAACCCCTGAACAAACGATTCTGACCCATGCTCACCTTCCAAGCCATGCTGCTGCGCTTGCAACACTACTGGAACGACCAGGGCTGTGCCCTGTTGCAACCCTTTGATATGGAAGTGGGGGCGGGCACCTCCCATCCGGCCACTTTCCTGCGCGCCCTCGGCCCCGAACCCTGGAAAGCCGCCTTTGTTCAGCCCTCGCGCCGACCTAAAGACGGGCGTTATGGCGAGAACCCCAACCGTTTGCAGCATTATTACCAGTTTCAGGTCGTCCTGAAACCCTCACCGAACGATATCCAGTCCCTCTACCTGGATTCCCTCATCGCTCTGGGCATCGACCCCCAAAACAACGATATCCGTTTTGTGGAAGACGATTGGGAGAACCCCACGTTGGGTGCCTGGGGACTGGGCTGGGAAGTCTGGCTCAACGGCATGGAAGTCACCCAGTTTACTTATTTCCAGGAAGTGGGGGGGATGACCTGCGCCCCCGTACTTGGGGAAATCACCTATGGGACAGAACGCCTCGCCATGTACCTGCAAGGCTGTGACAACGTCTACGACCTGATCTGGACGGAAGGCCTGCGCTATGGTGACATCTATCACCAAAATGAAGTGGAACAGTCTCGTTACAACTTCGAAGCCAGCGACACTGCCTGGCTGTTTGGACAATTTGCAGGTTTTGAACGCGAGTCCAAACGCCTGATCGAAGCGGGCTTACCCCTCCCCGCCTATGACATGGCCCTCAAGTGTTCGCACACCTTCAACCTGCTGGATGCGCGTGGCGCCATTTCAGTCACGGAACGCGCCGGTTACATCGGGCGCATCCGCACCCTGTCACGGCAGGTCGCCCAGGCCTACCATGAGACCCGGGCGGCCCTCGGCTTTCCCCTGCTGAACGCACAAACCGGAGATCCCAAATGACCTCCGCGCCCCTGCTGATCGAACTGCGCACCGAAGAGTTGCCGCCCAGATCCCTGCTGAAGTTGTCCACCAGTTTTGCTCAGGCGGTACATCAGGGATTGGTGACCCAACACCTCGCCCCGACCTCTGCCTCCGTCCGGACCTTCGCAACCCCACGCCGCCTGGCAGTGTTGATCGAAGACGTGAACGGTGCACAACCCGAACGCCAGGTGGAACGCAAAGGTCCCAGTCGCAAGGCTGGACGAGCGTCCGATGGAACGGCCACCCCGGCCCTTCAGGGATTTGCCCGATCCTGTGGCGTCGCCGTGGACGAACTGGAGTTGCGTACGGATGACAAGGGGCTGGAATATTATGTCCACCGTTCCCCGCAACGCGGCATCCCTCTGGGGGAAGTGCTCCCCGCCCTGCTCGAGCAGGCCGTGCGCCAACTGCCCGTGGCCAAGGTGATGCGCTGGGGTTCGGGAAACTCCGAATTCGTCCGTCCGGTCCATGGACTGATGGTCCTGCACGGAGACCAATTGATCCCCCTGAGCCTGCTCGGACTATCGAGCAGTCGCCAGACCCTGGGGCATCGTTTTCTGGGTGCGGGCCTGCTCACCCTCGACCACGCCTCTGCCTACGCCGAACTGCTGGAACGGGAAGGCAAGGTGATCGCATCCTTTGCCGAACGACGCCAGCGTATCCAACAGGCCCTGGATACCCTCGCCCAACCCCATCATGTGCTGGCCGGACCAGAACTGCTCGACGAGGTGACGGCTTTGGTGGAATGGCCCACCGTTCTGGAGGGAAGATTCGATCCTGCTTTCCTGGAAATTCCCCAGGAATGCCTGATCCTGTCCATGCAACAACACCAGAAGTATTTCCCCCTGGGCGATGCCCAGAACCGGTTGCAGCCCCGCTTCCTGCTGGTCAGCAATCTGGAAACGGCCACCCCCATGGCCATCGTGCGGGGCAATGAGCGTGTCCTGCACGCACGCTTGGCAGATGCCCGTTTCTTCTACCAGCAGGATCGCAAGATTCCCTTGAGCGAACGGCGCGCCCGACTGGATCAGGTGGTTTACCATCAACGTCTGGGCAGTCTGGGTGCACGCGTCGAACGCCTGTCCCAACTGGCCGAACAGATGGCACGCGCCTTGCATTTGTCTGGCGCACAGGCGCAACGGGCAGCGCAATTGCTGAAGGCCGATCTGGTCACGGACATGGTGGGAGAATTCCCCGAACTGCAAGGATTCATGGGACGAGACTATGCCCGCCATGACCAGGAGGCAGAGGAAGTGGCGCTGGCCATCGAAGCCCACTACCGCCCCCGTTTTGCCGGAGATGCCTTACCGACCACGCCACTGGGCACGGTCATGGCCCTGGCCGACAAACTGGAAACCCTGGTGGGCATCTATGGTATCGGCCAAATCCCGACGGGAGATCGGGATCCCTATGGACTACGCCGCGCCACCCTGGGGATCCTGCGCCTGCTGATGGATAAGACCCTCGCACTGGAACTGCCTGTGCTCCTCGCCTGGACCGAGGCCACTTTTCCCCGGGGGGTGCTGGACGCTGCGGCATTGGACTCGCTGCCCACCTTCATCCAGGATCGTTTGCGCGGTCTGTTGCGCGACCAGGGATTCGATCAGGGTTTGGTGGAAGCGGTCATTTCTCCCTTGCCCGCGCGTATGGACCAGTTGCCCGCACACCTCCAGGCGCTCGCCACTTTCCGCACCCGCCCGGAAGCCATCGGTCTGAGTGCAGCCCATAAACGCATTCGCAACCTGCTCAAAAAGTCTGGCTCGACACAGTCCGTACTCCCCACACCCCTGCGAGAACCTGCGGAACTCGACTTGCAGGAAAAGTTGCAGCGTCTGCAACCTCGCATCGCCACTTTCGTCCTTCAGGCAGACTTTTCCGCTGCCCTGAGCGCGCTGGCGGAATTGCATGCCCCTGTGGACCGGTTTTTTACCGACCTCATGGTCATGTGCGAGGATCCCGGACTGCGCGCGGCACGCCTGGCTTTGTTGCAAAATCTGGAATCGCTCATGAACCAGGCAGGCGACCTGTCCTGCCTGAGCGGTTGAAACGCACGGCCCCCTCTCTGGCAAGGAACCCTACGACCATGTCCCTCGTCATTCTCGATCGTGATGGTGTCATCAATGCCGATAGCGACCGTTTCATCAAAAGCCCCGAAGAATGGCGCCCTCTTCCCGGCAGTCTGGCAGCCATCGCCCGCCTCAACCACGCCGGTTATCAGGTCGTGGTCGCCACCAACCAGTCGGGCATCGCGCGTGGCCTGTTCGATCTGACGACCCTCAATGCCATTCACCAAAAGATGATCGATGCCCTGGCCCAACAGGGCGGGATGATCGAAGCCATTTTCTTCTGCCCCCACGCCCGCGAGTCACGGTGTCATTGTCGCAAGCCAGCGCCCGGACTGTTTGAAGAAATCGGTCAGCGCTACAATACCTCGCTGCAGGGCGTTCCCGCCATCGGCGATTCCCTGCGCGATCTGGTCGCCGCGGAACGAGTCGGTGCCCAACCGATGTTGGTCCTCACGGGCAAGGGTCAAAAAACCCTCGAGGCAGGCAATTTGCCGCCCGGAACCCAGGTTCACGACAACCTTCAGGAGGCCGTACGCACCCTGCTGGCCAAGCGTTGATCATGCGAATTCTGCGCGCGCTGATTTTTGTTCTGGCCCAAGGGTTGGCCACTCCCTTGTACGCCCTGCTCATGATCGTTTCTGCGCCCTTCGGCGTGGGCGGACCCCGTTATTTCTCAGGCGCCTGGTCGCGCCTGATGCTGCGCCTGGCCCGCTGGATTTGTGGCATTCGTCATGAACTCAGTGGCTGGGAGCACTTGCCCGCCGGACCCTTCGTCCTGGTAGCCAAACATCAGTCCGCCTGGGAGACGATTTTTTTCCCGGCATTTCTCCCCCCCCATGTCTTCGTATTGAAACAGGAAATCCTCTCCATTCCTTTTTTTGGTTGGGGGATGAAACTGCTCGAACCCATTGCCATCGACCGCGAGCAACGGCGTGAAGCTTTCCAGCAAGTACTCAGTCAGGGGAAAGAACGCCTGAGCCGGGGGCTGATCGTGATCATTTTCCCCGAGGGGACACGCGTACCCTACGGTTATCGGGGTCGCTATGCTCCTGGCGGCGGCTTGCTGGCCGCCCAGACAGGCGTTCCCGTCGTACCCTTGGCCCATGATGCGGGCCGGTTATGGAAAAAGGGGTTACTGGGCAAATATCCGGGCACCATTCACCTGTCCCTGGGCCCCGTCCTCTCCACCGAAGGACGGGAAGGGCTCGAGGTCAATCAGGAAGCCGAAACCTGGATCGAAGCCGAACTGGAACGCTGGAGCCATCAACCTGCCCACCCCTGGCGGCGCAAACACAGGACTCGTTCTGTCCGATGAGCCGTCCTGCCCTGCCCCAACCTCCGCTCACCTGCGCCGGCCAGACCCTCCCCTACCAGTTGGTGAGAAGTCCCCGCCGCCGGACGATCGGGCTCAAGATCGATGAGCAGGGGTTGACGGTCTTTGCGCCCCCCAACCTGCCCGCCGCGCAACTTGAAACATTGATCCAGACTCGTGCCACCTGGATCCGCACCAAATGGACCGAGTGCTGCCAAAAATCGGCGCTGCGCGTCGCCCCCCGAGAAGGCGCCATGCTCCCCTATCTGGGACGCACGGTGCGCCTGTCCCTGGATTCCGGGCCCACCCGCCTCGAAGGAGAGGTTTTATACCTCAACCCCGGCCGAGGCGACATCACGGTAAAACTCCAGCGCTGGTATCAGGCCCAGGCCCTGCCCTTCTTTTTGCCACGCGTCGCGCATTATGCCGAGCAGTTGGGCGTGCCCCTGCCCGCCGTTGCCCTGTCCAATGCCCGCCGCCGCTGGGGCAGTTGTCATGCGCGCGGGATGATCCGACTCAACTGGCGTTTGCTCAAGGCCAGTCCGGCGGAAATGGATTACGTCATCGCCCATGAAGTGACCCACCTGCGGCACATGAATCATGGCCCAGTATTCCGGGAGACCCTGCAACACCTGTATCCGGACCACGCCGAAGCGCACCGCACGTTACGTGAACGGGGATTCCTGTACCATGCCTTCTGACCCATGACCCAATGATTCCTACCCCTTGGACCTGCTTCCCCGGGCTCTTTTGACAGTGTACTCGAAGCATGCGATGATGGCCCCTGGAGGCCTACTTTCAACCCTGTGAAGCCAAGGGAACGAGTCGTCATTTCATGGAAATCTCTTCACTCTTCCCCTCGGAGTACAATCCCGCTTCCCAGGAAACCCTGGACCGCATGCTGGGGCAGGCCTGTCGCACCTTTGCCCAGCACAATGCTTTCCAATGCATGGGGCACTCCTTCTCCTACGAAATGATCGAGCGGTCAGCCTTGCATTTCGCCAGTTGGTTACAGGATCAGGGCTTGACCGTTGGAACGCGGGTAGCGGTCATGTTGCCCAATTTGCCCCAGTACCCCATTGCGGTGTACGGCATCCTGCGCGCGGGCGGTGTGGTGGTCAATTGCAATCCGCTCTATACCCCACGGGAACTGGAGTTTCAGTTGCGCGATGCCGAGGCCGAATATCTCGTCGTCCTGGAAAATTTTGCCCATACGGTGGCGCAGACTCGCGTCCCCAGTCTGCGCCACATCATCGTGACCCAGGTGGGGGATCTGATGGGGCTGCGCGGAATTTTCCTGAACCTGGTTTTGCGCTACTGGAAAAAAGCCATTCCTGCATGGCATATGGACACGGTATTTTCTTTTCCCAGCATTCTGGAACGGGGACAGCACCTGCCCTTCACCTGCCCTTCCCTGACGCCGGAACACCTGGCTTTTTTGCAATATACCGGCGGGACGACCGGGCGCGCGAAAGGGGCCATGCTCAGCCATCGGAACATCATGGCCAATCTGGGTCAGGTGGGGATCTGGCATGGCCCGCATCTGGTTCCCGGACAGGAAAAGGTCGTCACGGCCTTGCCGCTCTATCATATCTTTGCCCTGACGGCCAATTGCCTGCTGTTTTGGAAATTAGGGGCCACCAACCTGCTGATTCCCAACCCGCGCGATATTCCCGGACTGGTGCGGGCCCTGAA
This sequence comes from Pseudomonadota bacterium, assembly GCA_021805445.1. Lineage (GTDB taxonomy): Bacteria > Pseudomonadota > Gammaproteobacteria > Burkholderiales > Ferrovaceae > Ferrovum. Next base: position 403 of record JAJZFH010000030.1, on the reverse strand, counting down.
ACCCTACCCCATGAGCGTCTTTACCGGGGTCAATACCCTGTTTGCCGCCCTGCTGGGCAACCCCGCCTTCACGCATCTGGATTTCTCTCACCTCAAATCCACCCTGGGTGGGGGCATGGCCGTCAAGGGGGAAGTCGCTCAACACTGGAAAGCCATCACGGGTTGCTGCATCAATCAGGCCTATGGGTTGACTGAAACCTCCCCGGGGGTCTGCCTGAACCCCTTTGACGTTCAGGAATTTGACGGAAGCGTGGGTCAACCTTTACCGTACACCGAGATTTCCCTGCGCAATGACGAGGGCAACGAAGTCTCTCCTACGGCCATCGGTGAAGTCTGTATCCGCGGACCCCAGGTGATGAGTGGCTACTGGCAACAACCGGAGGAAACCAGTCAGTCCTTCTGG
>JAJZFH010000016.1 GCA_021805445.1 Pseudomonadota bacterium | reverse complement strand
GTGGCGGGCGATGCCGACATTTTACTGGCACCAAATTTGGATGCCGGCAACATTTTGGCCAAGAATCTGGAATACCTCGCCGGGGCGACATTGGCAGGCATCGTGATCGGTGTCAGTGTGCCGCTGATGCTCACCTCCCGCTCCGATCCACCCGCCGCCCGTCTGATGTCCGCCGCCATTGCCGTATTGTTGCACCAGCACTGGGATGCCGACGGTGTATCGCTCGTTGCTGCACCCATGACAGGAGATGAACCATGACCACGGCGGACGAACCCGGACCGCCGTCGAACTGATGCTGCAATGGGGCAAAGCCCACGGACACTCATGATCTGCCTGATATGTCTTCCTGTTGCGTTATTAAGGGGTAAAACATGAACAAGGCCTCATACATCCGCTGGTTCAACGAAATCGGCATTGGCGATGTGCCACTGGTCGGCGGCAAGAACGCCTCGTTGGGGGAAATGTACCAAAACCTGACCACTGAAGGCGTGCGTGTCCCCAATGGGTTTGCCGTCACGGCAGAAGCATATCGTTATGTGCTTGAATACAATGACGCCTGGCAGCCATTGCATGCGGCGCTCGACGGACTCGACCCGGACAACATCAAGGATTTGCAGGCGCGTGGCGAAAAGGCCAGAGCCATTATCTATGGCTGTCAGTTGCCCGATGATTTGCAGGCAGCCATTTTGCAAGGGTATGCCCAACTCAGGCGCGAGTATGGCGAAACAATTTCATTGGCGGTTCGTTCCTCCGCAACGGCCGAGGATTCCCCAGAGGCCTCTTTTGCCGGACAGAATGACACCTACCTCAATATCACGAGCAACGATGCCCTGCTTGATGGCTACAAACGCTGCCTGGCTTCCAACTTTACCGACCGTTCCATCCACTACAAATACGACAACCACTTTGATTACTACAAGGTTTATCTATCTGTCGTGGTCATGAAAATGGTGCGAAGCGATATAGGGGCCAGCGGCGTGATGTTTTCTCTGGACACGGAAACGGGTTTCAGGGATGTGGTCTTCATCAACGCCACGCTGGGGCTCGGCGAAAATATTGTTCAGGGTACCATCGACCCGGACAGTTTCCATGTGCATAAACCCAGCTTCATCAAGGGGTATCGCGCTGTTCTGAAACGCCGTCTGGGCAGTAAGGAAAAAAAGATGATTTTTACCGACACGCTCAATACCGGCAATATCGCGGTGGAATATACCGAGAATATCGATACCCGCACCGAAGAAAGAAACCATTATTGCATTACCGATGCAGATGTCATGGTACTGACCGACTATGCCCTCAAGATTGAAAACCATTATTCCAACAAAGCCGGTTGTTACAGACCCATGGACATGGAGTGGGCAAAAGACGGGACCGATGGACACCTGTACATGGTACAGGCGCGACCGGAAACGGTGGCATCGCAAAAGAAAGGCACCGTCCTGGAGATTTACCATCTCAAGGAAAGATCGGCTGTCCTTCTCCAGGGCAGGGCTGTCGGCACCAGGATTGGTGCAGGGAAGGCACGTATCATCAATGACGTTAAACATTTGGGTGATTTTCAGCCAGGAGAGGTGCTGGTTGCCGATACCACGACACCGGACTGGGAACCCGTCATGAAGACTGCCGCTGCGATCGTGACGAGCCGGGGGGGCCGTACCTGCCACGCTGCGATTGTGTCACGCGAACTCGGCGTTCCTGCCATTGTGGGAACCGAAAGCGCTACCGAGACAATCAAGACCGGTCAGACGATCACCATCAGTTGCGCCGAAGGCGAAACGGGAAATGTCTATGAAGGCATTCTGGATTTTGATGTTCAGCAGACCGATCTCAGCCAGTTGGGCCACCCAAAAACCAGGATCATGATGAATCTGGGCAATCCGGATCAGGCGTTCAGTCTCGCCTCGCTGCCCGTGGATGGCATCGGACTGGCCCGCATGGAATTCATTATCAGTGAATACATCAAGGTGCACCCGATGGCGATCAAACATCCGGAAAAGGTGGACGCCGCAACGCGCGAAAAAATTGCCGCTTTTAGTCTCGCCTACGAAAGCCCGGAGGATTTCTTCGTCAAAACTCTTGCCGAAGGCGTTGCCACGATTGCGGCGGCGGTTTATCCAAAACCCTGTGTGGTGCGCATGAGCGACTTCAAAAGCAATGAATACGCCACCCTGCTGGGGGGCACATTTTTTGAGCCGGAAGAAGGCAATCCGATGATTGGTTTCCGCGGCGCTTCCCGTTATGCACACCCCGCTTACGCGGAAGGGTTTGCACTGGAGTGCGCGGCGATGAAACGGGTGCGCGACGACATGGGACTGACCAACGTCAAGTTGATGATTCCTTTTTGTCGCCGGGTACAGGAGGGCGAAAAGGTACTGGAAGCAATGGCCGCGCAGGGCCTCAAGCGTGGCGATAACGACCTGGAGGTCTACGTCATGTGCGAGATTCCCAACAACGTCATCCTGATCGACGCCTTCGCAAAACTGTTCGACGGTTTTTCCATCGGCTCCAACGACCTGACCCAGTTGACCCTGGGCGTGGATCGCGACTCCGAGATCGTTGCCTTCGACTTTGATGAGCGCGATCCCGGCGTGAAAGAGATGATACGTCTGGCGGTGGAAGGTGCGCGGCGCAACGGCCGGCATTCCGGACTGTGCGGACAGGCACCATCGGACTACCCGGAGATGGCCGAGTATCTGGTGGAACTCGGCATCGACTCCATGAGCCTCAATCCGGATACGGTACTCACCACCACCCGGCTTGTGCTGGAGGTGGAACGGCGTCTGTCACGCAACCCCGGATCATGAACCCGATTTACCGGGAAAGACACGTCACAAAGCAGCAGGTCGGAATCATCACAAGAAATGGAAATATCCCATCAATGGAGCATCTCCGCGTAGCGGCGACAGTTTCATCGTCGGCGGGAACATCTGAACTGAACGGGCCATGAACTCGACCGACAAAATAGAGAGCACGGAACAACTGAATGCGATCGTTGCGGATGCTTGTATGCAATCCAGGCACTTGCTGGATGTTCTGCATGCGCTGCAACAAAAACTTCTGCATATCGCTAACGAGACTGCGCGCGCAGTCTCCAAGCATCTTGCTCTGCCGGTCAGCCAGGTCGAATCTGTAGTCGAGTTCTATTCATTTTTTTACAAATCACCACGTGGAAAATACAACCTCCTGTTCAGCAACTGCACCAGTTGCGGGTTCAGGGTGGACAGCGGAAATCTGCTGCACTTGCTTTGTGACCGCTTGCATGTGGTTGCCGGTGAGACCCGCGCCGATGGACGGGTCAGCATAGACGAAACCTCATGCATCGGCATGTGTGATCACGGCGCCGCC
>JAJZFH010000027.1 GCA_021805445.1 Pseudomonadota bacterium | reverse complement strand
GCCATCACCTTGACCCCCTCGGCCTTGGGTTTGCGTCGTACGGAAAAATACCCCTCGATTTGACCCGATAGATCAAAGAGCGGAGTAATATTGGCGAAAACCCAGTAGAAACTTCCGTCCTTGGCCAGGTTCTTGACATAGGCATGGCATTCATTCCCCCCGGAAATGACATCCCAGAGCAGTTTGAACACGCATCGTGGCATATCGGGATGACGAATGATATTATGCTGCACCCCAACCAATTCCTGCCATGTGTAGCCTGAAAACTCGATAAAGATGCGATTTCCGTAGGTGATACGACCCTTGACATCCGTCATCGAAACGATAAAGTCATTATCACGCATGACTTTTTCTGCCTGAGTGGGCGATAATTTGTTTTTCATGATACACCCTCTGGTCGGCATGAAAGATTCAGGGGCAAGCGTTACGGCCCGAGTGGATTCTAGCATGGTCCTTTTGGAATCGGTTCTGGATCAGGACAGATTTTCCTCATTTTCTGCTATTCTGAGCGTTCGTCATGAACTCTTCGAATGTGTTTTTCATCCTTACCGGATCAGTGTCCCATGCGCTTCAAAAACATCCTTGGCTTCAAGGGTCGCATCCTGAGAATTTACGGTTCCATGATCGACCTGATTGTCGTGTTCCTGATCATGGTGATGCTGATCACCTTGGGGGTAGCGCTGTTCAGCGTTCTGGTGGACCTTTATGATGCGCTACGTAACCTGCGGCACGAAATTGCCATCCAAACCCTGGTCGAGTCGATCCTGTCCGTCTTCGTCCTGATCGAACTGTTTCGCAGTTTCACCGACTATTTGGAATTTCACCGCTTGCGCTTGCGCGTCATTTCCGAAGTCGCCATCGTCTTCGTGCTGCGTGATGTGTTCATTGGACTCTACAGCCACAGTCTGGAATGGCGCGACATTCTGGCGCTGAGTCTACTCATTGCCGTTCTGGTGGGAACCCGGGTTGCTTCCCTCTTTTTCCCCCCTCCCCAGGAGTGAACATGGCATCGCTGTTTCATTGGCTGGGGCGTTCCCTGTACTGGATCTGGCGTGGATTGATGGGCTTCGGCCAATTGGCTGTCAGTCTTGCATTTGTGTTGCTTCTGGCCGCAGGCCTGACGACCTACCTGAGTAACCGTATTCCGGCCCCCAAGCCAAAAACCACTCTGGTCATTGATTTGAACGCGCATCTGGTGGAGCAGGCGGCTCCCCGTACCGACAATCTTCTGAGTGCAAGCCTGTTACATCAAACCGATTCCGGAGATATCGAGTTGCGCGATGTTCTGGCAGCCCTGGATGCGGCGGCTCAGGATCCCGCCATCGATCGTGTGCTACTCAAGACCGATGGTCTGCAAGTTTCGGGAATCGCCATCCTGCACGAGGTCGCTCATGCGTTGGACCACTTCAGAAAAACCGGGAAACCCGTCATTGCCTGGGCTGACCATTATGATCAGCGCCAATATTTTCTGGCGGCTCATGCAGATCGTCTCTACCTCGACCCCTTGGGGCAGGTGCTCTTTCAAGGATTCGGACATTATCGCAATTATTACCGTGACGCCCTCGATCGTTTGGGAATCAAGGTCAACCTGATTCGGGTGGGCACATACAAGAGTTTCGGCGAATCTTACGTTGCCAACGGTCCCTCGCCCGCCGCTTTGGAGGAGGATCAAACCCTCTACCACGCACTTTGGGCGGATTTTGATCAGTCCATAGAAAACGCACGCCACCAACCCGCGGGAATGATCGACCAGTCCATCGATCACCTTCCCCAGGATCTCGCCGCACTGCAAGGAAATGCCGCCAAACTCGCTCTTTCCCAGCATTGGGTCGATGCTCTGGTCACCCCCGACGAACTGACCAACTTATTGAAAAAAAACGGCCATGAGGATAGCAAGGCCAAGGATTTTCGCCAAATTTCCCTGGATGACTATGTCTCCCGTCTTCCCGATCCCAAAAGCGACGATGGCGTTGCCGTGATCGTCGCCGAAGGGGAAATACAGGACGGGGATGCACCGGCCGGGACGATTGGTGGAACCACCACCGCAGACTTGGTTCGGGCCGCACGGGAAGACGATCAGGTCAAAGCCTTGGTGCTGCGCGTCGATTCGCCCGGGGGCAGCGCCCATGCCTCGGAACTGATTCGGCGCGAGTTGGCCCTCACCCAGGCGGCGGGGAAGCCGGTGGTGGTATCCATGGGCAATCTGGCGGCCTCTGGAGGATACTGGCTTTCCTTATCCGCGGATGAAGTCATTGCCGACCCGGATACGGTCACGGGTTCCATCGGTGTATTCGCCTTGATCCCCACCGCCGATGGTCTCATGAACAAGGCGGGCATTCATACCGGGGGAGTCACCACGACCTGGCTGAGCGATGCCGACAATCTGTTGCGCCCCTTGAATCCTCGCTTCACCCAGATCCTGCAAAGCAGCGTGAACCATCTCTACCAGGACTTCATTCAGCGCACGGCCACTGCCCGTCGGCTTTCTCCTCGAGCCGTCGATACAGTCGCCCAAGGTCGGGTATGGACCGGAGCCCAGGCTTTGAATTACCATCTGATCGATCATCTCGGTCTGTTTCAGGATGCACTGAAGAGTGCACGCAGACGTGCACATCTCGCAGAAAACTCCCCCGTTCACTATTACGATCCCAACCCCAGTCCCTGGCAACGTTGGCTCAACCTGATTGGGCAAAGTTTGTTGCCCAATCCCCTGGTCACCTGGTTATCCCAGGGAACGCTCGTGCTGAACCCCGCGCTGACAGTCGCCTCGTCTTCCCAACTGCGGACTGACCTGGATGTCCTGATCAGTCCGCTACTGAAAGGGACTGCCCCCTTCATTCCCCTCACGCACTGTTTGTGTCAAATTCCCTGAGCCATGTACGTTGATGAAATTGACCGTCGAATATGGCCCCCCCATCCTGAGCGAAGTGCGGGGGATGCCTGCCGCTACTTACCGCTCATTTCATGGTTTGGTCCATCGTGCGGATTCTCCCCTGTTTCTGCCCCTCCGTTCCCTGCAGGTATTGGCCATTCTTGAGCACCATGAAATCACCTTCCTCCATCAGGACAACAAACAGCGCGCCCTTCTACGTTGGGTTCACTTCCGCCCACAGGACCGTCTGGACCTTCAAGCCCCCGTCCAGTTTGAGGGCCACTACTATCATCCTCAGGGCCTGGAACTGAAGGTACGGCTCCCGGCAGAATTTGAGCGGGCCTTGGCCCAACTCGAAGAAAAAAATCCCGTCCGTCCCCTCACCCCCTACGTTTCGCCGTTCCCTCTGAAAAAATAGCGTTTTCTGCGCCATATTCCATAAAAACTGCTATACTTGAAAGATTGATAACCCTAACTGATTGAATACGAGGTCTGAATGCCGAACATCCGCGTCAAGGAAAACGAACCTTTCGATGTTGCCATGCGCCGTTTCAAGCGCGCCGTTGAAAAAACCGGTCTGTTGACCGAGTTGCGTGCCCGAGAATTCTACGAAAAGCCCACCGCCGAACGCAAACGAAAATTGGCCGCTGCCATCAAGCGCCGTTACAAGCGTCTGCGCAGCCAAATGTTACCGCCCAAGTTGTATTAAAGGACTCTCTACCATTTGATTTCCCCATCTCGCCCACGGGATGGGGTGACAGGGAATCGAATGATCCCCAACGATTTCATTCAAACCCTGTTGGATCGTACGGATATCGTCGATCTGATCGGGCAGTCGGTTCCGCTCAAAAAGTCGGGCGTCAATTATGTTGCCCGTTGTCCCTTCCATCAGGAAAAAACGCCCTCCTTCTCAGTCAGTCCCCAACGTCAGTTTTTTCACTGCTTCGGTTGTGGTGCCAGTGGCAATGCCCTGGGTTTCGTCATGCAACATACCGGCGCCGGTTTTGTGGAAGCGGTCCAGCATCTGGCAGATCAGGCCGGCCTGACAGTCCCCTCGGGTACAGAACCGGCCCGTCAGGCCCCCTCCAGAAGTGGTCTCGACCTATTACGACAAGTCACCACCCATTACCAGGGAAAACTGGCTCAAACCCCCCATGCTCAGGAATATCTCAAGAGACGCGGAGTAACACCGGAGACTGCACAACATTTCGGTCTGGGCTATGCCCCCGATGCATGGCACGAACTGGAAGAAAAATTCCCCCAGGTCACCGTCGATATCTGGCTGGCCCTGGGGATGATGGTCCGCAATGAGAACGGCAAGTGTTATGACCGTTTTCGCGACCGTCTCATGTTCCCCATCCATGACCATAAAGGGCAGGTCATTGGCTTTGGTGGACGGGTCCTCGATTCCGGGGAACCCAAGTATCTGAATTCGCCTGAAACCGAACTGTTTGAAAAAGGCAAGGAGTTGTACGGTTGGCCCCAGGCCCGTCAGGCACTGCGTCAGAATAACCAGATTCTCGTGGTTGAGGGATATATGGACGTCGTCAGCCTGTCCCAGGCAGGGATCGGCAACGTGGTCGCCACCTTGGGGACAGCCACCACTTCCGATCAGGCGAAACGTTTGTTGCGCAGCACGGACCAGATCCTCTTTGCCTTTGATGGCGACAAGGCCGGACGTAAAGCCGCCGAACGTGCCCTGCACCTGATTCTCCCTCTTTTTGAAGAAGGCAAGGAAATCGGTTTCCTGTTTTTTCCGGAAGGAGAAGACCCGGACAGTTTCGTGCGCCAGCATGGCCCCGCTGCACTGCATGCCAAAATCCGCACGGCCCTCCCGCTCTCCAACTTTGTCATGGAACGACTGACGCAAGGACTGATACGCAGCCAACCCGAACACCAGGGTCAATTTCTGCGTCAGGCACGGGAACTTCTGACGACGCTGACTTCCCCCTGGCTCACCTTCTCGCTGAAACGATTGATGGCTGCCTGGCTGGAAATCACCCCCGACCAATTGAATTCATTTCTCGGAACGACTGCCATCCCTCCGATTCAACCGCCACAACCACGGTCGCGCCCCACTCTTCGCCCGCGCCAGGCCCCCAGTTCCATCGCCCATCAGTTGATGGCCTGTCTGCTGGTCGAACCCACCCTTGCCCAGCAAGTCGGCATTCCTGAACCGGATACCCAGACCTCGCCCCTTCCTGAAGTCTTGGCCCTGCACCATTTGGCCAGTTATCTGCGGCATCAGGATCCCATTCCCAATCTGTCGCACATTCTTGAGCACTTCCGTGCCCAGGATGAAGAAAAATTGATAGAAGCGGTTCTGAAAAGGGAATTTTTGACCCTCCAGGATACTCCAACGGAGGAATTGATTGTGGTCTACCAAGATGGTCTGAAGCGCTGGCAAAGTCTGGGGCGCCAACAGGAGGCCAAGGGACTGCTCCAGTTGGCGCAGAGCCGTCCTCTGGATCAGCAGGAAAAGGAACGTTTACAATGGTTGACACTCAATCGTCTGACACAGTGACTGGAAGAGTTCTCGATAATAAGTTATAATCCTCTGTTATTTTAACGATTCTGCCTGACAGGAGTATGCCCGCCTATGGCTGCAGACAAACCCGAGACGCGACAATCCGACGTCGACGCGCAACGCACCCGGCTCAAGAACCTCATCGTACTGGGAAAGGACCGGGGGTTTCTCACCTACGCTGAAATCAATGATCATCTCCCCGATGAAATGCTCGACTCGGATCAAATCGAGTCCGTCATCGGCATGATCAACGATATGGGTATTGCGGTGTATGACGAAGCACCGGATAGCGAGCAATTGCTCATGTCGGAAGCGCCTCCCCCCATGGCCGATGAGGATGTGGTGGAAGAGGCCGAGGCCGCGCTGTCCACGGTGGATTCGGATTTTGGTCGGACCACGGATCCAGTGCGGATGTACATGCGCGAAATGGGTTCGGTCGAACTGCTGACCCGCGAGGGGGAAATCGAGATCGCCAAACGCATCGAAGATGGCCTCAAGCACATGATTCAGGCCATCTCTTCCTGCCCTTCCACCATCGATGAAATTCTGGCCCTGGTGGACTCCGTGGTTGTGGGGACTTTGCGAATCGACGAAGTCATCGATGGGTTGATCGACAGCGACGGCGCACTCCTCTCTGACGAAGAACTGACTGAAGACACCGAAATCGACCTCGCTCAAGATGAAGACGAAGAGGGGGATGAAGACGATAGCGCATCCAATGCCAGCCTCGAACATCTGAAAAACGAAGCCTTGGTTCGCTTTTCCCGAGTTCGCGAACTCAATCGGCAATTACAGCAGACCCTCGTCAACGCAGGCCATGCCAGTGAAGAATACAAGTCGTTGCAGCAATCCGTCTCGACAGAACTCATGGCCATTCGTTTCACAGCCAAACAAGTGGAATTTTTGTGCAGCAGCCTGCGTCGGTTAGTGGACAGGGTCCGAGCTCACGAGCGCAACATCATGCACCTCTGTGTCAGTTCGGCGGGAATGCCGCGGAACTACTTCATCAAATCCTTTCCGGGCAATGAGGTCAATCTGCACTGGTTGAGTGATGAAATCAGCGCCAAGCGGAGTCACAGTGCGGCCTTGGAACGTTTCAAGTATGCGATTGTTGAAGAACAGGAACGCATCCTTGCACTGCAAAGAGAAGTGGGCATCCCCATCCGCGACCTCAAGGAAATAGCGCGCCAGATGTCCACGGGAGAGGCCCGTGCACGCCGCGCCAAGCGTGAAATGATCGAAGCCAACCTGCGCCTGGTCATCTCCATTGCCAAGAAATACACCAATCGCGGCCTGCAATTCCTTGACCTGATTCAGGAAGGAAATATCGGCCTGATGAAGGCCGTGGACAAGTTTGAATACCGGCGTGGCTACAAGTTCTCTACTTATGCCACTTGGTGGATCCGCCAGGCCATTACCCGATCCATTGCCGATCAAGCCCGCACCATCCGAATCCCGGTGCACATGATTGAAACCATCAACAAGATGAACCGCATCTCCCGCCAGATTTTGCAAGAAACCGGATTGGAACCGGACGCGTCGGAACTGGCACGAAAAATGGAGATGCCCGAGGACAAGATTCGCAAGATCCTCAAAATTTCCAAGGAACCCATTTCCATGGAAACGCCCATTGGCGATGATGACGATTCCCATCTGGGCGATTTCATCGAAGACAATGCGACCGTTGCTCCAGCCGACTCTGCCCTGTATGCCAGTTTGCGGGATGCCACCAAAGATGTGCTGGACTCTCTGACGCAACGGGAGGCCAAGGTGCTGAGAATGCGTTTTGGCATCGAAATGAGTACGGACCATACCCTGGAAGAAGTGGGTAAGCAATTTGATGTGACCCGAGAACGCATTCGTCAAATTGAGGCCAAAGCCCTGCGTAAACTACGCCATCCTTCCCGTTCGGAACGACTGCGCAGTTTCATCGAAAATTCAGAAAGTTGAGTTAACCGGGCCTCTAGCTCATGCTTGGTTAGAGCAGCGGACTCATAATCCGTTGGTGCTCGGTTCGACTCCGAGGAGGCCCACCATAAAATCAAAGAGTTAGAGCATCATCGCCCAGGTCTTTTTTCTTTGCAAGGCACGGGCGGACACCCTCGATGGCTCACTGGTCGCGGTTCAGATCATGCAAATGTGCGATGTCATTGAGTCGAAGCACCCTCATCTGCATATCCCCATCAAAAGTCAGCAGGTTGATACAACAGGGCTCTTGCTGGATCCGCCAGTAGGCAGACAAGGGCAGATCGAGGGCCTGCGTCAAAATGACTCGATTGACGCTGTCATGGGCCACCAGTACCACCGTCTGGCCCTTGTGCCGGGCAAACAAGGCACGCAAAGCATCTGTGGTGCGCAAGGCGACGGCTTGTAACGACTCGCCCTCCGGAAATTGCATCCATTGGGGAGCACGCTGCCAACGTTCCGACTCCGCAGGAAATTCAGCCTCCACCTCCGCATGGGTTTTCCACTGCCATTGACCATAGTCAAAGTCGTCGAACCCCTCCTGTACTTGAGTCCGAACCCCACACTCCTGTGCAACCTCCCTCCCTGTGGCTTGACAGCGTTTTCGGGGACTCGTAACGACCACATCCGGTTGAAACTGCCTGGCGACCGCTTTGGCAAGGGCGACGGCCTGTTGCCGTCCAACAGAAGTCAATTCCAACTCCATGCGCCCTCTAAAACGCGGAGGATCGATGCCTTCAACCTGACCATGGCGGGTAAGAATAATTTGCATCTCTCATCTTCCTCGGAATCCTCATTACCTACACAAGTTCAAAAATTTACAGTCGATTGGCCAACAATTTTTCCAACTTTATCTGGTCCACCGTAAATCCGCGAATGCCTTCCGCCAGTTTTTCCGTGGCCATGGCGTCCTCATTCATTTCCCACCTGAATTCGGCTTCCGTCATCGAAGGGGGACGGGGCTTGACTTCTCCCACAGGTTTCAAGCGACGCACCAGCACACTCCGTGTGTTCTGCAGTTCTTCCAGAAAATTGGGACCGATCGTCAGTCGGTCGCATCCAGCCAGTTCCAGAATCTCGCCGACGTTTCTGAAAGAAGCGCCCATGACCGTGGTGGGATAACCATGCTCCTTGAAGTATTGATAGATTTTCTGAACGGACAGTACTCCAGGATCTTTCTCTGGCGTAAAAACGTCGCCCTTGGCCTTGTACCAATCCATGATGCGTCCCACAAAGGGCGAGATCAGCGTCACACCCGCCTCAGCAGCCGCGCGTGCCTGAGAAAAACCGAACATCAAGGTCAGATTGCAATGAATGCCCTCGTGCTCGAGAATTTCTCCTGCCTTGATTCCTTCCCAAGTTGAAGCGATCTTGATCAGAACCCGCTCATTACCGATCCCCGCCTCGTGATACAGGCGGATCAGTTTTCTTGCCCGCGCCAGCGTGGCTTGCGTATCAAACGAAAGGCGCGCGTCCACTTCAGTAGAGACACGTCCTGGCACGATCTTGAGCACTTCCAGACCGACATCCACGGCCAACTTGTCCGTGGCGTCATGAATCTGCTGCTCTGCCGGGTTGCCCTGCGCCTTTGCCCAAACGATCGCATCATCGATCAGAGGGCCGTATTCAGGCAATGCGACCGCTTTCAGCAAAAGGGAAGGGTTCGTCGTTGCATCTTCCGGGTGGTGATGCCGGATCGCTTCGATGTCGCCGGTATCGGCAACAATGGCCGTCATGGACTTCAACTGATCGAGCAGTGTTTCTACAGTCATCAAGAAACTCCTGAGTTATGAATGAGGGTGAATTCGTTGGAAGAGCGAGAACAGGGCAGTTCTCCGGAACCCGACGAGAAGGGCGCTTTTTTTCGCCGCCCCCCTCCTCTACCGTTCACTGGTTGCCCAAACGATGATAAGTCATACTGACCAAACCCGCATCAAATTGTAGGGTATCCTTATTCAGGACTTTGTACCAAACTGTTTCGGTGTCATTGCCTTTTTTGACGGAGACCCCGACTTTTTCCTGACCATTCCCCTCTTTTTCAATTTGGTAGTCACTCACCTTTTCCTCCCGGCTCTCGTCGACGCCAAAAGCACTGGAGGTCGTGATTACAGAGTCCGGCTTGAATTCAACCATACGGGAAGCGCCCAGAATGGCCTCTGATTTCCACTTTCCGAGGAGTGGGTTGCTTTGCTCGCAAGAGGCCAGGACCAGCGCCAACACCATGTACAGGATCGTTTTTTTCACAAAACCTCCATTCCCAAGATTCCCCGTCATGAAAACCACCGCAGGAATGCGGCGGCCGTCAACGCCAGACAAGCCAACACGATAGCCCCTGCCCAAATCGCCATCCGACGAGAGGCCGACCAGGAGGGCCCCCAGCGCAGGCAAGTGGCCATCAGCCCTGCGCCCGCACACACACAGGAAACCTTGACCATGAGCGCACTCAAGGCGATCCCATGGATATCGGGAAGCCGGTGATCCGAACGATAGGTCACCCAGCCAAAAGTAGCCCCCGTCACCCCTTGCGCCAGCCATGCCAGCATGACAAACAACGCAAGCGTCTGGGGAGGCGGACGACGCAGGGCAACCCGGAATCCATGGCCACTCAATCCAACGACCAGCAAGGCTCCAAAGTTATGAACGACTTGGATGAGGGCATATTCGAGCAGGGTGCCCATGCATCATCCTTATTTCACGGTAAAAGAAACGCTGCTCTCTACCCCGGTCAGACTGTGACTTGCGGTGGCTTCCTTGATCGTGACCCGGTGTGTCCCTGGTCCCAGATCAGGCAACTGTTCCGAACAGGGACAATGACTCATTTGGTGGCTGATGATAGGCTCATCCTGTTGGTCCACATAGACGTGCAGGTGGTTCCCATTGGGACTGGGATGCACCTGGTACTTCACCACATGGGCACCCGCCGTCCAGGTTTCTCCTTCCTTGGGTGACAGAATTTCGATACTTGCGCCCCCTGCGGCGTAGGACCCCAGCGGCAAAGCGCAGAGTGCCGCGAACAACATGCCATACATCCTTTTTCCTGTTCTCTTCATGACGGTCTCCTGTGGGTGGTTATATCCTTAATGTTTACCGCTTCACCTACCCGGACAAGTGGAACCCAAAGCGTGCCCACTTGTCAAGACCAATGATGGGCAAGAAAGCAAGGTTTTTCCCATGCGCCCCGAGGGTAATATCGAACCGTATCTTGCCCTGCTGGGCGAAAGCGTCATTTCCCTTTTTCTCATCGTGTCCATTCCGTCCGACCGCCATCACTGACTGCTTTCCTCTCCTGAAATCCTGTACCATGGCAGGGGGGCCCAGCGCGCCTCACCAACCGGAGCGGAAAGTGCCTGTCGAACAATCACTCTATTGATTCAACAAGAAATCACAGTCGTATTGTCAAACTTTCATGAAAAAGATATCCGTCGATGATCTGAGAATCGGAATGTTCGTCCACGAAATCTGTGGGAGTTGGATGGATCACCCCTTTTGGGTCTCCTCGTTTGTGATCAGTGACCGAAGTGACTTGACCGCACTCCAAAAAAGCAGCATCCGCGAGGTATGGATCGATCCCGACAAAGGGAGGGACACGGACCCTTCTGCTCCGGTCGTTTCCCCCTCTCCGGTTCCGTCATTATTGATGGACACGATCAAGGAAGCCAGGGCGGTCAAGATTGCCACGCAAAAAACCAGTTTTGAGGATGAACTGGTTCTTGCACGGGGCATTCATGCAAGATCTCGCGGCGTCATCCATAGCCTCTTGACCGAAGCCCGCATGGATATCCCGGTCAACCTGACGGCTGCCCACCACCTCGTCGAGGATATCTGCAATTCCGTACTGCGTAATTCGGAAGCACTCATCAGTCTTCTTCACGCCAAGACCAAAAAAACCTACCCCTATCTCCATGCGGTAGCCGTGTGTGCTTTGATGATCGCCCTGGGAAAACAGATGGGGTTTGACAATAATCTGTTGAAACGACTGGGCATGGCCGGACTGTTGCTCGATATCGGAAAAACCCTGCTCCCTCTGAGCCTCCTCAACAAACAGGCCCGCTTGACCGAGGAGGAATTCGAGATGATGAAATCCCATCCTCTGCTGGGGTACCATCTCCTGCAAAACCTGGGTATCGACGATGAAATCATCCTTGATGTTTGTGCCCATCACCACGAAAGAATGGACGGAAAGGGCTACCCGGATTGGCTACCCGGAGAAAAAATTTCGATCTATGCCAATATGGGCACCTGCTGCGACGTTTATGACGCCATCACTTCGGAACGCAGTTACCAGACAGGGTGGGCATTGGGACAAGCCATCCGAAAAATGGCCGAATGGCAAGAAGGCCAATTCAATCGCACCGTCTTTCACGCCTTCGTCCGAACGGTGGGACTCTATCCGTCGGGAACGCTCGTCCAACTAAAGTCCGGACGCTTGGCTTATGTCGTGGAACAACACCCGAGCAGTCTGATGACTCCCTTGGTCAAGGCGTTCTATTCAACCCGACAAAACGTTTTCATCGAACCGATCACGCTCGACTTGAACAAATGCGGCGACGTCATTTTGAATGTCGAAGACCCCGCCAAGTGGAATTTCAAGGCCCCGCACCTTTGAAGAACCGGGCCGATCCGAGGGTCACTCCTTCATCTGCTGATGAAAAACCAGATCCTCCACGGGCATCCCCTCCACCAGATGTTGCTGAACGATCCGCTCGAGGTTCTCTGAAGTGACGTTGTAATACCACACCCCATCCGGTTGCACACAGAGAATGGGCCCGCCTTTACAGGCTGCAAAACATGCCACCCGGGTACGCTTGACACGCAGAGCTCCCTTGTCGAGCCCCGCCGCCTTGAATTTTTCTCCCAGGCTGTCGAAGAGGGTTTGTGACTCCCCCTGCAAGGTACACCGCGGGCCTGTGCACACCAGGACGTGACGTTTATAGTTCCCGATGGTGGGTTTGATCGGAAAATGATCCGCGCCCTCACTCATGCTTCTTCCCCTCTGTTTCCATTTATCTGAACGTCTTCGTTCCCCGTCCCCACCGTCGTCAACGAACCGTAAAAACTTTTCCAGGCTTCCGCCGACCACTGTCCTTCTCCATTCTTGGTCAAAAGAAAGGACGCCACAAACTCTCCGTGCGAATCCGTAAAATAGACTCCAGCCTGACGTGCCTTCTGGCAGACAAACCAGCCATGGGCCAGGGAGGACACATCCACGTGTAAATGGAAATGCTCATGAATCAGATTCAGTCGACCTGACTTCAGGGTCAAATCCCGGGCATGAAACAAGAGTTCCGCAACGGCCCCGCCATGGCGTACCACTGCGCGCAACTTCCCCCATTGGCGCATTTCCTGCAGGAGACACTCCAGTTCCTCCGGAGCAAAGTGACGAATCACAATGCCGTCGAGGGTGGCGTCTCCCAAGGGGCCCGCCAAAGCCTCCATAATCTGTGCGAGCGGCGTATCGAAATGGTCCGCCACCTGCCGCAAGGAGTGGTCGGGGTGGGTTTGCAGGTGAACTCGAACGAATTCATGCCACCCTTCCAACCCCAGGGTCAGAGAACGCCCGGCCTGCTCTCCGGGCTTGGTCTCCCCTGTCAATCCTTCGTATTTATTGGTATACCCCCGGGGGGTCACCATCAATCCGGCGCGCACGAAGGTGCTGCTATTCCCGATCAATACCGTGGTCAGCATGCCGATGTCCTGGTCTGCCATGGTTTCCAGAGTGACGAGTTGAATATTCTGGCGGCGGCGATAGGCGGATTTGACCACGGCCACAGGCGTCCGGGGTGACCGGTATTCCAGCAGCAGACGCTGGGCTTCCACGATCTGCTGGGTGCGCCGCCCACTTTTTGGATTATAGAGGGCGATGACAAAATCTCCGCGTGCAGCCGCCCTCAAACGTTGGGCGATCACCGGCCAGGGCGTCAAGAGATCAGACAGGGAGATGGAACAAAAATCGTGGGTCAAAGGAGCTCCCACCAGGGACGCACAGGCATTCAAGGCGCTGGCACCGGGGATGACCTCCACCCTGATCTCGCTTTCCGGCGTCCAGCCGGCCTGAAGCAGCACCTCATAGGTGGGACCCGCCATCCCGTAAATACCAATATCTCCCGAAGAGATCAGGGCGACCGTTTTGCCTTGACATGCCTGTTCATAGGCTTCGACGCAACGATCGATCTCTTCCGTCATTCCCTTGCGAATGATTTCCTTGCCGACCAGGAGATCCTGCACCAACTTGATATAAGTGGAATATCCGATGACCACATCCGCCTCGGCAATGGCCGCGCGCGCGCGGTAGGTCATATGTTCCGTGGCTCCTGGGCCAAAACCCACCATCAAAATTTTTCCTGTTTTCATTCAATTCTCTTTCATGAGTGCAATGGACACCGTGGCATGTTTCCGGTCTGCGCCACGGTATTTGAATTTTTCCAGTATCAGACCTTCCGACCCGACGCCCGCTGCCAATAATGCAGCGGCTTCAGACACCGCCGGAGTCCCCATATACCGGCGCACCGTCTCCGAAGGATTGGGAACCGGGACTTGAGACAGTTGCGCCGCATTGAAAAAAAATAGCGGCCAGCCTTTCACCTCGGCCAGTTCCAGCACGGCCACCTCATCATTCTTTTTGTCGATGGTCGCCAAGCCAGCAACGGCACCTTCCGTCAGCCCCACCCGCCGGAGGCCCAACCGCACGCTTTCGTTCAGGGTAGCGAAGGCAACATCCCGATCGCATCCCACGCCCACCATGACTTTCATCCTGCTACTCCAGAGGGGGACGATACACGACCAGCCGCTCTTTCAACCGTTCCCATACCGGTGCCGAAATTTCACGCCGCGTCACCCAAAGTACGGCTTTGAACGCGTTCAGATCCACCTGCTCAAATTCATCGAACAGGTGGATATTGGAAGGGAGGGGTGTGGGACGCGTCCACCATTGCCGACTCCCGGCTTCCTGCACGAAAGCGATGGGTTCTCCATTGACCACATGGGCCGAAACCCGGGTAATGTTGATCTTGGGGGCCTCCACCCGCCAGCCCAATTCGCGCCCCAGAATATCCACGGGGAGGGTTTTCCCCACATCGGAGGCCGTCGTCAGGACGGCTTCGGCGCCCAGCAGTTCAGCCAGGTACAAGGCAAAGGCATTGGCTCCTCCCACATGGCCGGACAGAACAGGAATCACGTAGCGGGCCGCATCGTCGATCACCACCACCCCTGGATCTTCATCCTTGGACTTGAGATGGGGAGCCATCAAACGCACCACGGCACCCAGGGAAATGAACAGGACCAGTTGATCGTAGCAAGAAAACAGGTCTGCCATATGACCACTCAATGCCCCGGACAGGATCTTGACCGTATTGGGCAACGCAGGCGGAACAACTGGAGCAAATTTCTCCGTGACGACCAGATGGGCTTCGGGCAATAGGGGAAGCAGGGCAAGGGCGTGGGCCAGACCATGTTTGGTAATCGCAACGAGAGCGACCTGGGGAGCAGTCATGGGATTCATGGGTAAGTCGTATCCATTGGGGAAGATTTTTTTCGGCAGCCGCGCAGGATCGTCCCGCGCACCCGCGCCGGGTTACGCACCAGCATCAAGGACAGATAGTTGACCTTATGCCCACGCAAACGGGTGAGTGCACGTTCCACCCGTTCCAGCGGGGTGCCGGCTTTTTCGATGAACGCCGCATGGACCAACAAGTCACGCCGTTCGAGAAGATCCAGAATATCGTCCAGCAAGGGCTTGACCTTGAGCAAAACCAGCGTATCGAAATCCGGCAACAGGCGCTCGATCATCTCGATCCCATAACTGGCCGGAATGATGGCAACGGTTTCATCCGTCTCGGCCAGCGGCATGCCCACGGTGGCTGCAGCAGCATGGTAGGAGGAAACTCCGGGCAGAGTTTCGATGCGCACTTCCGCCGCCAACGCCCGCACGGTCCGGGACAAGTGTCCGAAGGTGGAGTAGGTCGAGGCATCTCCCTCGACCAAAAATATGACATCCTGTCCCGTCCGTAACTGCTCGAGCACCACTTCAGCCGCCCGCAACCAATAACCGGCCAGAATTTCCGGATCGTGGGTCATGGGAAAAATCAGCGGACAACTCATGCCGGGCAGTTCCCGTCCGGCACGCTGGACGATGCCGAGTGCATGACTGTCTGCGCCCTTGCGACGCACAGGATAGGTCCAGTAGAGGTCCTCCCGTTGCAGCAATGCCCAAACCTGCCGGGTGATCAAACCCGGATCCCCCGGCCCCAGGGAAGCCCCATACAGCCGACCGCAAGTGCGCGCGCTCATGCGCCACCTGCCGCAGATACCGACTTTTCGGCACAGAGAATCCAGACCGGATTCTCTGCTTGCAAGCGGTGCATCTCCAGAATGGGACGACTCCGCGCCGCCTGTAATTGAGTGACGTCCCACACGGTGGCCGAAGCGGCAAGACAGGCCAGGGCCGTGCCCAGATTTTCCAGGGTGGCAAAGTTCATGACCAAGTGTCCGCCCGGACGAAGTCTTGCCAGACAGATCTGGATCAATTCGCGCAATTCCCCCCCCGAACCGCCGATGAAAATGGCATCGGGATCAGGCCATT
Organism: Pseudomonadota bacterium; assembly: GCA_021805445.1. Taxonomy (GTDB): domain Bacteria; phylum Pseudomonadota; class Gammaproteobacteria; order Burkholderiales; family Ferrovaceae; genus Ferrovum. The sequence continues at coordinate 39,475 of JAJZFH010000027.1, read as the reverse complement.
CTGTCAGGCCCGCCGGGGCTTTCCCTTGCACCAGGGTGTAATTGGTCACCTGCAAACTGGCCCGGTTTCTGAGGATGATGGCGCCATCTTCAGCGTTCTTCTCGATGGCGTAAACATGCCCCCGAGTACACAGCCGAGCCGCTTCCAGCCCCACCGCCCCTGAACCCGCCCCGATGTCCCAGACCACACTGTCCCGCTGCAAAGCCATTCTGGCCAGGGAAACCGCACGCACTTCGCGCTTGGTGATCAACCCCTTGTCGGGTTTGCGTTGGTCGAAGCGCGCATCCTCCAAACCAAACAAGGCATCCTTCGGAACGGCGCAACGCCGCACCAGTACCACATTCGGCTCAGCAAAGACGCGTTGGGATACCGCCGCAACGTCCATCCAGTCATGAATGCATTCCCCATCCTGCAAAAGACATTCCGCCACCGCCATCTCACAGTCTCCCGCCAACTCTTCCGTCAATAACATCCGTGCAATCCGCCCAGGCGTATTCTCCGGACTGGTGAAAATCCCCACCAATTTTTCCCGGACGAGCACTTGCAACAACCCATGAAGCCCATGCTCAGGGCCTGCCCCCACATGCCATTCGCCCACATCACGGCTATGCACGGAAGCAATCCGTAACGCCTGCCAAGGTTGCTTCAAACGGGCACAAGCCACCTGGATCAACGAAAGATTGGGCAGAAGACGGACAGCCGGGCGGCCCAATTTCTCGACCAGATAGCCCCCGATCCCATGGCAAAGGGGGTCTCCGCTGGCCAGAATGACCACCCGCCGATGTCCCTGTTGGGCCTCGACGACCCACTGGGGGACCTGGGACAAACACCCCGTCAAATCCTTGCACTCGGCATCGGCCCGAATCACCGCATGGAATAATTCCAGGGTCCGTCGCCCCCCAATGATCAGATCCGCCGCCTGCACGCCGTCAAGAGCCTCGGGTGCCAAACTCTCCACCCCGTTGTCCAATACCCCGACGACCAGACAAGGTTCAACCATACCAGTTCTCTCCAGATACCTGTGCCAACGGTTGGCCGTCAAAATCGCACATCATCACCTGCAGGGCAAATTTCCCCGGATAACGACCGTACAAGGTCTGTATCACCCGCTGACCCAAGGCCTCATAAAATTCCGTGATCAACCCCAACGCCTCCATTCGTTCACTGGCATAGCGCGCCATCTCTGATTGCCGAATGGCGCCGCATACGTCTGCAGGAGCCCCTACAGAGGCCGCAATCTCTGCCAGCAGATCCGTATCCACCGGGTTGCGATGCGCATGGGTGATGGTTTCTCCCTGGGCGATCTTGGTCAATTTGCCCACCATCCCGCCAATGATGACCCGTGCAATACCGCACTTCACGACGGTATCGAGCGCATATTTCAAAAAATCCCCCATCTGCACGAAACAGGATTGAGCCAGGTGAGGCAAGGCGCCCATGACAAATTTCTCGGTTCTTCCCCCGGTGGTCAGCACCACGGTGTCCTGTCCCTGGTTGGCAGCCACCTCGATGCCCTGGATGACGCTGGCACGAAATGCCGCTGTCGAGTAAGGATGCACGATGCCCGTCGTCCCCAGAATGGAAATCCCCCCCACGATGCCCAGACGGGAATTCAATGTCCGCTTGGCCAGGATCTCGCCGCCCGGCACCGAGATGCAGACCTCCAACCCCTGCCGCTCCAGAGCCTCCTGCGCCACCTGACGCACATTGGCCTCGATATTGCGGCGCGGCACTGGATTGATGGCTGGCCCTCCCACTTCCAGTCCAAGACCGGGCATGGTCACCGTACCCACCCCTGCCCCCCCTTTCAGGTGTACGGCACCGGGAGCATCCGGCAACCACCGGACGTCTGCGGTCAACGCAGCCTTATCCGTCACGTCCGGATCATCTCCTGCATCCTTGATCACGACCGCATGGGCCAAAGCACCATCCGACTGTCCTTCAGATACGGAAAACCTGACTCGTTCCCCGTTGGGCAAATCACATTCCACCACTTCCGGAACCGAACCCTGGATCAACCCGAGTACTGCGGCCCGGGCGGCTGCAGCGGAACAAGCGCCGGTGGTGAACCCCTTGCGCGTGCCCTTTGGCTTTTTTTCCATGGACGCAGTTCAAAGAGGATCGGCGTGAACTTCAGCCAGAGCCAACAAGGCGTGGAGGGCGGCCACCACCAGAGTGGATCCTCCTTTTCGACCATCGATGAGCATCCAGGGGCACTCCGTGCACTGGCTCAACAAGTTTTTTGATTCGGCCGCAGAGACGAAACCTACGGGCATCCCGATGATCAGAGCTGGCCGAACCCGGTCTTCCCGCACCATCCGCAAAATCTCGAGCAACGCGGTGGGCGCATTTCCAATGGCCACGATACTTCCCTCCAGCAACTGTTGTGCCTGAGCTTTGCGCATGGCTTGGACCGCGCGCGTCGTATGCCGGATTTGGGCTTGGGCGATCACATCCTCATCAGAAATGAACTGATGGGGGTGCATGCCATAGTGTTCCAGACGGGGTTTGGACAATCCCACACAGATCATTTCCACGTCGGCAACGATGGGGGCCCCGCTTTGGATGGCTTGCAGCCCCGCCTCGATGGCCTGGGGATGGAAACGGGTCAACCCATTGAAGTCAAAATCCGCCGATGCATGAATCATGCGACGTACCACCTGCCACTGGGCGTCAGAGTATGCATGGGGGCCTGCCTCACGATCCACGATGGCAAAGGAGTCGTGTTCGATGCGTCGTCCTGCATCCGTGAGTTGTTCGGTGATGATCGGAGTTTTCATGGGCCGGATCTACTGTACGGAAGCAACGACAGGAGGATGATCATGCGCATGCCCTCCCTGTCCATGATCAGCGGAAAATTCACGGTACTTGCAGCCATCGCATTCCATCATGCGATGGGCGGTCGGATCCGTCGCCTCCCGGATTCGTTGCTCCAGCAGGGCATAGATCTCTTCCTCGAACCCAAAATAACCGGACAGGGCAAAACGCACCTGTGGATATTGTATTTCAAGCGCCTGGACCTGACGACGGATGCGCTCGATCAGGGTACCGGTGAACAGGTAGAAAGGCAACACGATGATTTGCCGGACCTCCAGTTTGACCTGCCGTTGGATCACCGATTCCAGGCGTGGATGGGTAATCCCCGTAAAAGCGATGTCCACCCAGGGATGCTCTCCCTCTTCATAGAGCCAGCGTGCCATTTTTGCCACCTCGCCATTGGCCACACGATCCGAAGAACCCCGTCCCAGGAGAACGATCCCCGTATTTCGGGGATCCGGCATATCCAATTGGGCCAGGGCATGCGCCAGATTGCGTTTGAGAATCGCCAGAATTTGGGTATTGGCCCCCAGATGCGGGCAGTAGACAAACTCCACCGCCGGATAACGCAGGCGCGCCTGCTCGAGGTGCTCCGGAATCTCCATTTTGACATGACCGGCCGCATTCAGAATGAGGGGAACGACCACGACCCGCCCACCGCGCCGGGCCGCTTTGCTCAACCCCTCCTCGACCAGGACCGCCGCAAATTCAATGAAACAGACCTCGATGTTCAATTGGGGTTGACGGCTGCGCCATTGTTCCGCAAAGAATTCAATTTCCTGATTGCCGCTTTGTTCCCGGGAACCATGTCCCACCAGTAAAATAGTTTCATTCTTCATGAGAGGTCTCCGGGTTCCTTGTTTGCCTTGCGATAACGATGGGAAAACGTACCGTCGTACAGTTTCGAACGTTTGATCTCGGCCCACCCCCGGGCACCCAAGGCGGGACTGGCGATGATCATGGCCTGACTACCGATTTTCTCCCGTCGACACCGCTCACGAATATCGGCCAGTGTCCCCCGCACGATCTTTTCTTCACCCGGCCAACTGGCTTTTTGTACCACCAGCACCGGACTGTCTTCCGCCCATCCCGCCTTGCGCAAGGCACGCTGGATCTCCGGGAAGAGCGTGATGGAAAGAAAGAGGCACAAGGTACAATGATGCGCGGCCAGGGATTCCAGATCTTCTCCGGGAGGCATCGGTGTGCGTCCCGCCACCCGGGTCAAAATCACGGTCTGGGTAACCTCCGGCAGGGTCAAGGTCTCTCCTGCCGCAGCGGCAGCGGCCAATGCGGAAGAAACACCGGGCACCACCGACCACTCGACCTGGGCTTGGTCCAACGCCCGCACCATTTCCACCAAGGCACCGTAGAGTCCGGGATCTCCCGTCTGAAGGCGAACCACGGTGGCATGGCGCGCTGCCTGTTCGATCAACCAGACCGTGATCTCCTCCAGGGTCATGTCCTTGGAGTCCAGGACTTCACAGTGGCTGGGCGCATGACAGGTAGCAGCTCTATCCACCAAAGATCCTGCATACAGGATGGCGCCTGCCTGCTGTAGCAACTTCACCCCCTTGACGGTCAGAAGTTCCGGATCCCCGGGGCCCGCACCAACGAACCATACCTTACCCACCCTGGGATTCCCGATCTTGCCTGAAATGATTCGATGACCCGGACAATGCCCGATACTCAGCGCACGAGGGCTTCAACACGGTACTCGAGACAGTGGCGGGCAATGGGAGAATTCCGACGACCTTTGAAAGCGACCAACAGAGTCCAGGTAAACACCGGTTCGATCATGACCAACACCAGGTACGAAGCCGCAAAGGCAGCCCAGGCCGAAAGTGGCGTAGGAATCTCGCTGAGCGACAGCCAGAACCCGACCATCAAGGTCACACCACTGTAATAAAATGCATCGAGTTTGAGGAGGGTTTTGATGTCGACCGTTTTCAAACGGTGTCCCACCGTCCCATGCAACAGCACCAGGGGGATGGCCAGCGACAGGGTATTCACCCCCAAATGCACGAGATCCGTGGGAACGAACAGAAGCCCCTGCAGCAGTAGACCCAGACCGAAGCCCAACAAAGTCGGCACGAAGCCGAAAATGAGGTAGATGGGCATGGCCCCAACGAAATGTAGTTCCGACGGTCCGACCGGAAGGTGATACATCTGCATGAACAGGGTGAAAAAAACCGCAGCGATGGCGGTACGAATCACCAGCGAAGGCTGGCGTAGCAGAGCCAGACTCTGGCTTCCCAAGATTCCAAGCGCAGTCACATTCGCCGCAGCGATTTTGGCAGAAGAAATATAACCTGGTTCGATATGCATGACGGCTCCCTTTATGATCAAGACAGTCAGGGAGTGGGCAGGAATATCACACGACCGGAAAACACTCCGATCTTCAAGCCATCGCAAAGAACCCGGCCTTCGCCCGGCCCGTTACCGCCCACACCCCGTGGCTACAACACTTCCATGGATACAGGCCGGTCTTCTGGCTTACCTTCGACGAAGCACCCACCTTCCCACGCCTTCAACGACGCAGTGGCTCTCAGGGACTTCTCAGGATCACAGCAGCGGGGGCTACGCCGGAATCATGCAGGGTGTTGCCCGCATTCACCGAACTTCCCGTTTCACCTCTGGGCGCGACAAGCGCGCACAGGGGCACCTGTATCAAGGGACACAGTATAAACCATTCGCCAGGATCCTCGTGACTTTCATCCGGAACTTCCCGCTTTATCCTGAAAAGGATTTGATACAACTGGCGCACTCGGGTTCTGAGATCATGACAAGCGATCATTTGGGGAGAACTCGATGAAGAAATGGATCATTCCATGGATGGGTGCGCTGTTGCTCTGTCCTTCCTGGTTATGGGCTTGTACCGGGAATTGTGGGGATCAGTGGGCGGTGTTGACCCCGCGCGGCACGATTGCCGGCCAGGAAAAAACCCTGATTTTGACAGCCCTGGGTCTGATGCTGCTGGTGGTGGTTCCCGTCATTCTCATGACCTTCCTGTTTGCCTGGAAATACCGAGCGTCCAACCCACGGGCAGACTACGATCCTGACTGGGATCATTCCCCCCTCATCGAGTGGGTGGTCTGGACCATCCCGACCTTGATCGTTGCCGTACTGGGATACCTCGTCTGGACCTCCTCCCATACCTTGAGCCCCTATCGACCCATTGCTTCGAGCCAACCCCAGTTCGAAGTGCAAGTGGTGGCCATGGACTGGAAATGGTTATTCATTTACCCCGAGTGGCACATTGCCACCGTCAATCGGCTGGTCATTCCCGCCGGTGTTCCCATCCATTTCAGTCTGACGTCCGATGCGGTGATGAGTTCTTTTTTCATCCCCCAACTGGGCGGACAGATCTATGCCATGGCCGGAATGAAAACCCACCTGCATCTGATCGCTGACCGGCCCGGCGTCTTTCAAGGCTATAACACCCAGTTCAGCGGGCAGGGTTTTTCCGGTATGACATTTGAAACCGTGGCAACTTCCGGAGAGGCATTTCGTCAATGGGTTCATCAGGTCGAAACCGGAGGTCAAGTACTCGATCGCGCCACCTTCGCCATCCTGGAAAAACCCTCCATCAACGAGGCACCCCGCCTCTACTCCCTGGCGCTACCGGACCTTTTCGACAGCATCCTGTCCAAGGACACCACACTCAGGACGATGACGTCTCATTCCCCTGCGCCCATGACTGCCATCGAGGACTAACCCTGTGGAAGAACTCATTTTCGGTCGTCTGACCCTGCGCGAAATCCCCTATGACAACCCCATTATCATGGCAACTCTGGGCGGGTCCACCATGCTCCTGTTGTGCATTGCATTCCTGATCTGGTACCACGGCAAATGGTCCTATTTGTGGAAGGAATGGTTCACCAGCGTCGACCATAAACGGATTGGCATCATGTATGTCGTACTGGCCCTGGTCATGCTCCTGCGCGGTTTTGCCGATGCGCTTCTGATGCGTACCCAGCAGGCCCTGGCCGAAGGCAGTGCGCAGGGCTATCTGCCCCCGGACCATTACAACCAGATCTTCAGCGCCCATGGAACGATCATGATCATTTTCGTCGCCATGCCTTTTTTCATTGGCCTGATGAATATCATCGTCCCGTTGCAGATCGGAGCCCGGGACGTGGCCTATCCGTTCCTCAACTCGGTGAGTTTCTGGTTGACTGCCTCCAGCGCCGCTCTGGTCATGCTCTCCCTGGGACTGGGCAATTTTTCTCACGCGGGCTGGTCAGGATACCCGCCCCTCTCGGAAAAATATTATAGTCCGGGACCGGGCGTGGACTACTGGATCTGGGGCTTGCAACTGGGAGGGGTGGGAACCCTCATGACCGGCATCAACTTCTTTGTGACGATCCTGCGCCTGCGCGCACCCGGCATGACCCTCATGAAAATGCCGATCTTCTCCTGGACCATCCTGGTCACCAATGTACTCATCATGCTGGCCTTCCCCGTCCTCACGGTAGTTCTCGCCCTGCTGGCCCTGGACCGCTACACGGGAATGCATTTCTTCACCAACCACGGTGGGGGAAACCTGATGATGTTCACCAATCTGTTCTGGATCTGGGGACATCCTGAAGTGTACATCGTGATCCTGCCTGCCTTTGGCATCTATTCGGAAGTGGCCGCCACCTTTTCCAAAAAGCGGCTCTTTGGTTATACCTCCATGGTCTATGCTTCCGTCGCCATTGCCACGCTTTCCTTCATGGTCTGGTTGCACCATTTCTTCACCATGGGGGCAGGAGCCAACGTCAACGCCTTCTTTGGCATTGCCACCATGGTCATCGCCATTCCCACGGGGGTCAAGATATTCAACTGGCTCTTCACTTTCTACCGGGGGCGGATCGAATTCACTACGCCCGTACTGTGGACCCTGGGCTTCATCGTCACTTTTTGTATCGGTGGCATGACCGGTGTCTTGCTGGCGGTCCCCGGTGCCGATTTCGAATTGCACAATTCCGAATTTCTCATTGCCCACTTCCATAACATGCTGATCCCGGGTGCCCTGTTCGGCTATTTTGCCGGTTATGCCTACTGGTTCCCCAAGGTTTTTGGCTTCAAACTGGATGAAACATGGGGCAAACGGGCCTTCTGGCTTTGGATCGTCGGTTTCTACCTCGCTTTCATGCCTCTGTATGCCTTGGGCTTCATGGGCATGCCCCGCCGCCTCATCCATTATGACAATTCTCACTGGCAACCGTATCTGGTGGTGGCTCTGAGCGGGACCTTGATCATCTTTGGAGGAATTCTGTGCCAAATCCTGCAACTCACCCTCAGCATTCGCAACCGTGCCCGGTTGCGCGACGAAACCGGTGATCCCTGGGATGGGCGTACCCTGGAGTGGTCCACCCCCTCTCCCCCGCCGGCCTATAATTTTGCCCGGATTCCCCAAATCCACACGCGGGATGCCTTCCACTCCATGAAAAAGCAGGCACGCCGCACCGAAGAGGTCGATTATGAAGCCATCCTCCTGCCCCGTTCTTCCAGCCTGGGACCGATCATGGGAGGATTGACCTTCGTTCTGGGGTTCTCTCTGGTCTGGTACCTGTGGTGGTCGGCCATCCTTGCCCTGGCGGGACTGATAGGCTGCGTCATTGCCCGCTCCTGGGACGAGCATACCGAGGAGGAACTCTCCGCGCAGGAGGTCCGCGCCATCGAGACGGCGTTGCGCCATCCCGGCGCCTCCGTCTCCTTCGCAGAAAAATCTCCGCCCATCCAAAACCTCACTTTTGAGAGATCTCCCCTGCCATGACCCCTGCCCACCCCCCTCTTGAACTCGCAAACACCGGGCGGGAACAGGACCATGATTCGGTGGGTCTTGCGACCTTCGGCTTTTGGCTTTACCTGATGACGGACTGCGTGCTCTTTGCCGCACTCTTTGCCACCTATGCCGTGCTCCATCAAAATTTTGCCGGTGGGCCGACCGGCAAGGATCTATTCGATATTCCCTATGTCTTCGTCGAAACCCTATGCCTGCTTCTGTCCAGCACTTCCGTCGGCTTGGCCCTGTTGGCCATGCAACGCCTGGACCGTACTCGCCTGCTCTACGGGTTGGGATTGACCGTTCTGTTGGGCGTGGGGTTCATCGGAATGGAACTCCATGAATTCTTCCGCCTCCTGAGCGCAGGGAATGGCCCCCAGCGCAGCGGCTTTCTGTCTGCTTTCTTCACTCTGGTGGGAACCCATGGGCTGCACGTCACCGTCGGTCTGATCTGGATGATCAACATGATCCTGCAAATAGGGCGCCGGGGAATCACCCTTCCCATCCGGTCACGCCTGATCCGCCTCAGTCTGTTCTGGCATTTTCTCGACCTGATCTGGATCGGTGTCTTTACCCTCGTTTATCTCATGGGAGTCCGCTCATGAAAACTTCTGCCGCCCATCACGGCTCCCTGCGCTCCTATCTGGGGGGATTTGCCGCCTCCCTGTTCCTGACCCTGGCCTCTTTTGGGCTGGTTCTCTATGGCCCCCCCCTGGAACCTTCGTTCCTGTTCGGAACGCTCGCGCTTCTGGCCATCCTCCAGATCACCGTGCAGATTTATTTTTTCCTGCATGTCGATACCTCTTCCGAACAACTCTGGCACCTGCTTCCCCTCCTCTATACCCTCCTCATCGTCATCCTGCTGGTGGGCGGCACGCTGTGGATCATGCATAACGCCAACCTGCACATGATGTCCGGGATGGACCCCTAGGGATGAACACCCTCGCGTTCAAAGTTTCCCCCTCCAGCCGGGATCTCTTGTCCCTGATCAAACCGGGCATCGTGCTGGCCAACCTGGTTTCCGTAACCGGAGGATTTGGTTTGGCCGCTCGAGGACAAGTCGCCTGGTCCCTGCTCGATGCCACCCTCTGGGGTGCTGCCCTGATCCTCAGCGCTGGCTGCGTCTTCAACAACCTCGTCGACCGGGATATCGACTCCTTCATGCAACGCACCCGACAGCGCCCTCTGGCGCAGGGGCGAATCACCCCCACTCAAGCCCTGGCATGGGGCACCCTGTTGTTGGGTAGCGGTGCCTGGGTGCTGGGATGCCAGACCAACCTCCTGACCCTGGCCGTTTCTCTGACGGGTATTTTCGTCTACGTTGGTTTGTACAGCCTGTATTTCAAACGTCACTCCTGGCTGGGGATCTGGGTCGGCAGCATCGCTGGCGCCATTCCGCCCCTGATGGGCTACACGGCGGTCACCCACCACCTGGGGCCGGGGGCCTGGTGCCTGTTTCTGATCTTCTGCCTGTGGCAAATTCCCCACGCCCATGCCATCGCTCTCCTGCACCTCGAAGATTATCGCCGGGCCGGACTCCGTCTCTTGCCCCTCACGCATGGGGAAAAAGTGGTGCGCCAACGCATGCCCTACTACATCGGGGCCTTCCTGCTGGCTTCCCTGCTGCCCTTTTTCTACGGCCTGACCGGACCCTCCTATCTGCTTGTGGTGCTGACGGCGGGGGGAGGTTGGCTGGTCCTCACCTGGAAGACCCGTCATCACCCCCACCTGAAATCCTGGGCTCGAGGTCATTTTCTGTTTTCGATTCTGGCCATCATGATCCTCAACTTCATGCTGGTGGTGGATCCGACCCTCCTGTTCCGGGGCTCTTGAGCATCACGCGCCCGGAACCGCCTTCCCGAGCAGTGATGAGGTCCGTCAATTCCGTCACAGAATGAAACACTTCTGCCAAAGTGTCAGGATTACCATAAGGGCCGCTCCCCCTATCGACAAGAGGTGTTCCATGGCAAAACGTGCTTCGACTCCGCCCCTTCCCCATGATCGCCCAGGACTGGACAAAGTATCGCTCCAGCGCAGCATTTCCAATCACTTGCTCTTTACCGTCGGCAAGACCCGGGACAAAGCCTCTCACCATGATTGGTTCATGGCCGTTGCCCATGCCATTCGCGACTGCATGACAGAAAACTGGATTCAAACCCAGGAGCGGTTTCACCAGCACGAAGGAAAACGGGTCTATTACCTCTCCCTCGAGTTTCTCCTCGGTCGGATGTTGGTCAATAGCCTCTACAATCTGGGGCTGCTCGACATCTGTCGGGAATGTCTGTCCGATCTGGGGGCGGACTTCGAATCGATCCGCGCCGTGGAAGAGGACGCGGGCCTGGGCAATGGAGGGCTGGGGCGTCTGGCCGCCTGTTTCATGGATTCCCTGGCCACTCTGAACTACTCGGCCTGTGGTTATGGCATTCGCTATGAATATGGCATGTTCCATCAGGACATCGAAAATGGTGAGCAGGTCGAGCGTCCGGACAGTTGGTTGCGTTTTGGCAACCCCTGGGAATTCCGCCGCCCCGAAGTGAGTTACGAAATTCACTTCGGCGGAAAGGTCACCCATTACCGCGAAGAAGATGGCATCGCCCGCTATCATTGGGTAGACACCGAGGTCGTCCTCGCCCTGGCCTATGATCTTCCCGTACCCGGACACGCCACCCCGACTACCAACAGTTTGCGTTTATGGTCGGCCAAAGGCACCCATGAATTCGATCTACGCTATTTCAATGAAGGCGATTACATGGAGGCCGTCGCCAACAAAAACGACTCCGAAAATCTTTCCATGGTCTTGTATCCCGATGATTCCAGCATGGAAGGCCGGATGTTGCGTCTCAAGCAACAATACTTTTTTGTCAGCGCCTCCCTGCAGGACATCGTGCAGCGTCATTTGAATCATCATCCCGACCTGAGCGGACTGGCCGACAAGGTAGCCATCCAACTCAACGATACCCACCCCAGCCTGTGCATCCCGGAACTGATGCGCTTGTTGCTGGACGTGTATCACTGGGATTGGGATTCGGCCTGGAACCTCACGACCCGCCTGTTTTCCTATACCAACCACACCATCATGCCCGAAGCGCTGGAAACATGGAGCGTCGACTTGATGGAAAAGTTACTGCCCCGCCATCTGCAACTGGTTTATGAAATCAACCACCGCCTGCTCGAAGAGGTACGCCACCGTCACCCCGGCGACCCCGGTTTGCTGCAACGTCTCTCGCTCATCGATGAAACTGGCGGACGGCGTATTCGCATGGCCCATCTCTCCATCGTCGGAAGCCATCATGTCAATGGAGTCGCCCAATTACACACCCAGTTGCTCAGGACCACAACCTTTGCCGAATTCGATGCCCTCTATCCGGGCAAGATTCTCAATGTCACCAATGGGATCACCCCACGGCGCTGGCTCAATGAAGCCAATTTCCGTCTTTCTGCCCTGCTTTCGGAAACTCTGGGAGAAGCCTGGAAAAACGATCTGTCCAAACTTTCGGCACTGGCCCACCGGGCCGACGATGAAACATTCCAGCGTCGTTTTCGCACGGTAAAACAGGCCAACAAGCAGGCCCTGGCCGCGTATCTGCTCCAGCGCCATGGCATGACGCTCGATCCGGATACCCTGTTTGATGTACAGGTGAAACGAATCCACGAATACAAACGACAACTGCTCAATGTGCTGGGGGTCATCACCCGCTACAACCGCCTGCGTTCGGGACAGGGTGATCACATGGTTCCCCGCACCGTCATCTTCAGCGGCAAGGCAGCCCCCGGTTATGTCGCAGCCAAGCGCATCATCGCCCTGATCCATGCCGTGGCCGAAGTCATCAATAACGACCCTCTGGTCCATGACCGGCTCAAGGTCGTCTTCATTCCCAACTACAACGTCACCATTGCCCTGCGTCTCATTCCTGCGGCCGAACTGTCGGAACAGATCTCTACCGCCGGTACCGAAGCCTCGGGAACGGGCAACATGAAACTGGCCCTCAATGGCGCGCTCACCCTGGGGACCCTGGACGGGGCCAATATAGAGATCGGACAAGCCGTAGGATGGGATAACTTCTTCGTATTCGGTGAAACTGCCGAGCAGATTGCCCAACTTCAAGAAAGTGGTTACCACCCGCAGGAACTGATTCATACCCACGAGGAGTTGCGTCAGGTACTGGACATGATCGCCCAGGGGTATTTTTCGCCGGATCAGCCCCACCGCTTCGCCCCCATCGTGGAAGAACTCACCACCCGCGATCGCTTCTTCCTGCTGGCGGATTACGAAGCCTACATTGCTGCCCAGGAACGGGTGGATGACGTCTACCGCAACCCCACGGAATGGACGCGGCGTTCCATTCTCAATGTCGCCCACATGGGCGTTTTCTCCAGCGACCGGTGTATCCAGGAATATGCCAGGGATATCTGGCAATTGAACGACTGACCCGCCGGCCCCGCCGCATCAGGCGGGGTCGTGAAAACGCTTTTTACGCGGGAGAGACAGATGGGCGACGATATCGGCCATCAATTCTCCCGAATGGCCTGAACCATAGATCTGGCTCCCGGCATAACTCTGTTGCAACTGATAGGTCAGGGCCTGTGTCATGGCCTGAGGTTTCCAGGGACTGTCGCGTACGTTACTGGCACGTTCCCGCCCATTCTGGCGCTCGCCCAGATTCACCACCGGCGTACCCAGAAAGGCGCATTCCCGAATCCCCACACTGGAATTACCGATCAAACAGCGCGCTTGACGCAATAAACGCAAGAACAGACGCCCCTCCAGATTGGTGATCATTCCCATGGGCACATGGGGGTGATCGAGCCGAAAATCGGTCACCGCCCGGGAGGTGGCTTCTGATCCCGCATCGCTGTTGGGATTGAAGACCACGAAAGGCAAACCGCTGGCATTGACCACATGCAGGGTCATCATCATGTGACGATAACTGGATTCATGTTCCGTGGTATCCGCATGCTGCAATACCATGATGAATTCGCCCTCGAGATCGAAATGCTCCAATCCCTCCTGTCCGACCAACGCCAGCGCCAGATCATCCAGGGAGATCTGGCAGGCTTCCCGTGCCAGATCGATGGAAGGACACCCGGTCACATAGATGCTGTCCGGGTGTTCCCCCATGCGCATGAGGCGCGCTGCCGCCTGGGCATTGGCCACCAGATGGATGTCGGACAACTTGGTTACGGCATGTCGTACCCGCTCATCGATATTTCCTGTGATTTCTCCACCCTGCACGTGAATCAGGGGAATCCCCAAATAGGAAGTGGCCACCGCCGTACCCAGAGTTTCATAGCGATCGGCGATGGTGATGACCCAATCCGGACGATGGGTCTCCAGATGGCGCGTCGTAAACAAAATGGTCTGTGCCGTAGTTTCTGCCATACGTCCAGGTTCATTCCCCAGCACCAGAGTCTCCCCTTCCGCTGCCACATGGAATCCGTCTTCACGGATCAGGTCGGCCACCCGGCCATGCCGGTCCGAGAGAGCGGAACCGGAGCAAAGACAGTGCAAATCGATACCTTCCAACCGATTCAAGGCTTGCAAGGTACTGCGGATACGGGAATAACTGGGACGAGCGGTGATGGCGACAAGGATTTTACGGGCAACGGACATCATTGATTTCCATGAGATGATCTTTGGGGAGAGTACGGGTCAGCACCTGACCGAGAAGATGAGGTAACTTTTCGTAACTCAATCCGCCTCCCGGTTTCTTGAACGCCAGATCTGGACGTGTCAAGGAATGTCCGGCCGGCAGATTCCGGGTAGTCACCCAGGACCGGCCAAAAATGGCAGGGTCAAAGCCCAATCGTTCCAACTGCACCGACTTCGAAACGGGCGAGGTACGCATGCTCCACGCAAAGAGTGCGCCGTCCACCAGCGCTTTGAGCCCAGCGGGCGTGAGGGAAGCCGGAACATCCGGTCCGAACATGCGCTCATGCAACGTGAGATGGACTTCCAGCAGCGAAGCGCCCAGATAGGTCGCCACGATACCTGGAACAGGAGAGGCCGAATGGTCGGACAATCCGACCGGAAAGGAAGGCTCCGCTTCGAGCAAGGCTTCCAGCAGATTGAGGCCCACTTCCTGTGGGGGCGTGGGATAACGACTGGTACAGTGCATCAGCGCCACAGGTGAACCATGGCCCTGGAATTCCTGCGCCAACGCCAGTAAACGTTCGGGCGCCATCAAGCCACTGGAGAGCAGGAGAGGTTTGCCGGTACGCCCCACCCATTCCAGCAATTCCGGGTTATGGACTTCGCCGGAGGCAATTTTCCAGGCAACCATGCCCAGAGCATCGAGCCATTCACAGGCACGAACGGAAAAAGGACTGCTCAAAAACACCAGGCCATGACGCTCCGCATGATGTTTGAGCATCTTCCACTGCTCGAGCGTAAATTCCATACGCTGCCAGTATTCATAACGGGAACGATCCTGTTGACTGAACGGAACGCGCCAGGGTTCATGTATCGTACTTTCTTCCGCTGCCAAATGAGTCTGAAATTTGACGGCCTGCACCCCACACTCGGCGGCCACTTCGATAAAAGCCATGGCCTGCCCCAAACTGCCCTCGTGACTTTGAGCGACCTCGGCAATGACGAACGGGGGGTGATCCGGGCCGATGTCATAGTCGGAAATTCTCATGAACGGATCCTGTATGAGTGGTAATTTGTACCAGCCAATTATACCAACGGGCACTCTTACGATTGTAACAAATGGTTCTTCCCGGGTGAGGTTCCTTCAGGAGAGCGAACATCATGAACCCTTGATCTTAACCCAGAATTAGCCCCCGAGACGAGACAGTTACAGTACGCAAGAATATCTCCGCTTATAATGCTCCCTTCCCTTCATTGACCGACCTTCCCGTGACCTTGACGCCTGCACACCCCCCTACCCTTTCAGGTTCTCTCTGGATGCTGGTGGCGGGCCTGAACTTCGCTCTGATGGGCGTCTTTGTCAAATGGGGCGCTCAGGATTTCAGCGCTTCGGAACTGGTGTTCTACCGTTCACTGTTTGGCATGCTGTTTCTGCTGATCGTGGCTCGCCAACCCCTCGGGGCCTATGCCACAATACACTGGCTGCGCCATCTGGGACGCAGTTTGTCCGGACTGATTTCTCTCTGGCTGTATTTCCTGGCCTTGGCCCATTTGCCTCTGGCCACCGCCGTCACCCTCAACTACACCTCACCCCTCTTTCTGGCGGCCATTCTGCGCTTCACCCACCCGCACGATTCCCGCCCCGGATTGCTGGGGCTTCTGGGACTGGGATTCGGTGGCGTGATACTGTTGTTACAACCCCATCTGACACCACAACAGTGGAGTTATGCAGGAATCGGTCTTCTGTCGGGCATGGGTGCGGGACTCTCCTACGCCCAGATTCGCAGCATGGCCCATCTGGGTGAACCGGACTGGCGGGTGGTGTTTTATTTCACCACCCTCTCCACCGTGGTCACGGGTCTGGCCCTGCCCTTTCAACCAGCCCATGCCTGGTCCCTTCATTCCCTGGGCATCCTGGCCGGACTGGGGCTGTTTGCCACACTCGGACAACTGACCATGACGCGCGCCTACCGCACCGGAGTCACCTTGGTGGTGGCCAATCTGGCCTATGGCACCATCGTCTTCTCCACTCTGCTGGGGATGGTTTTTTTTACCGAACACCCCGCCCCGACAACCTGGCTCGGAATTGGGGTCGTCATTCTGGCCGGGGTAGGATCGAGCCTCTGGCGCTCGTCACTGCCCGCCAAATCCCTTCCAGCAGTTGCAGAGGAGTCGGGGGACACCCCACCACCACCACGTCCACCGGAACGACCTGACTGACCCCACCCAGACAGGCATAAGATTTCCCGAACACCCCTCCATCGTGCCCACAGTCCCCTACCGCCACCACCCAGCGGGGTTCCGGTAGCGCTGCATAGGTGCGGCGCAGGGCCTCCTCCATGTGACGGGAGACGGGGCCGGTCACCAATAGCAGATCGGCA
Organism: Pseudomonadota bacterium; assembly: GCA_021805445.1. Classification (GTDB taxonomy): domain Bacteria; phylum Pseudomonadota; class Gammaproteobacteria; order Burkholderiales; family Ferrovaceae; genus Ferrovum. Next base: position 22,917 of record JAJZFH010000027.1, on the reverse strand, counting down.
TGGCGCGGACTGGCAGAAAAACGCAGGCCCAACCCCGTCAGGTTGTACTGGGGGGCATTGAGCGCATGGATTTCCAATTCGCAGCCATTGCACGACCCTGCATCCACATGCCGAATCACCAATGCCCGTCCAAAGCGCTGCCACAAGGCCTGTTGCCAGGTTTCCAGGTCGGCCTGCGGCCAGGAAAAAGATTCGCTGCGCACTCCATGGCGTAAAATCTCGTTCAGAATATTGGCCATCATCCATCCTGCCCGCTGTAACTCAAGTTGAAGGACTTGTTGATCAAAGGAAAATCCGGCACGATATTGCCCTGCACCGCATGTTCCAGAACGGGCCAGTTACTCATCGATACGTCTTCCGGGTGCCAGCGCCGTACTTGTCCCTGCGCCCCCAGTTCCAGAGCCACGAATACCTCGCCACGCCATCCCTCCACCCAACCCACCCCGACCCCTGCACGCGGTGGGGGCAAGGCGTCCCAAAGGCTCGGTCCGGGCGGCAAATACTCGATGAAATAACGGATCAGGCGCAAGGATTCAAAAATCTCATCGAAGCGTACGGCTACCCTTGCGGCCACATCGCCCTGAGTGCGAGTCGCCATGCGGACTTCAGCCTGCGCATAGGGTACCGTGGGACAGGACACGCGCAGATCCCAAGCCTGGGCCGAGGCTCGTCCCGCCAACCCCACCAGACCCAGGCGGGCAGCCAACGCCGGGGTCACCTGCCCCGTGTTCAAATAGCGGTCCTGCACCCCCGCGTGTTCCTGCAAGAGATCCTGCAAACGATGAACTTCCCGCTCCAGAGTCGCACATTCCTCCCGCAGGGATTGACAGTCTCTGACCGTCAATCCCTGGGCCACGCCTCCCAACAGAATCTGATCGTACAGATAACGATGCCCCACCAGACCTTCGTGGGTACGCAAGGCGGTTTCCTTGAGCGCCCAGAACAGGGAAAACCCGGCACTCAACCCCACATCGTTGCACAGATATCCCAAATCTCCCAAATGATTGACCAGACGCTCCCGCTCCAGCCAAAGGGCGCGCAGCCACTCGGCTCGTTCCGGAACCTGCCGTCCCAGAATGGATTCCAGCGCCTGAGCCGTCGCCCAGGCGCCGGCCACCGTACTGTCGCCAGACACCCTGCCGGCCAGATGGATCAACTCGGTGGGCGCAAGGGATTCAGCCCGTTTTTCGATCCCCTTGTGGGTATAGCCCAGTTGAGTATCGAGACGCAGTACCCGTTCTCCCACCACGGAAAAACGAAAATGCCCAGGCTCGATGATGCCGGCATGCACTGGTCCCACGGGAATCTCATGCACCCCTTGCCCACTCACCGTAACAAAGGGGTAGGGTTTCTGTTCCAAAAGGGGGTAAGCCTGTCCCTCTTCTCCTTTCCGCAAAGGGAAACGATCGACGGGCCAGGCGTTGTGACGCAACCAGGGACGCCCCTCTGCGGCACCCTGGGCAAGCAGGCCCAGCAGATCCTGAGTAGCGCGTTGCAGACGATTGGCATTGGCAAACACATCGTCCAGTGCCGGGTAGGTGGGGTCATGGGTGGGAAGAGGTACACGCAACCAGCATAGTCCTCCCTGCACCGCCAGGGCCAGGTGCAGGTCGAAATTTTCTTCCCCTTCATCACTGCCCCACAGAGAAACCAGGCGCGCTCCGCGTTCCTTTTGCGTCAGACAGAGACTCCGCAGATCCTCCCGGGATACCGTTTCCTGCCAGGCGGGTACAGCGCCAGGCAAGGTCCGTACGAGGGGCATCGGGGTCGTCATGGTCCTAACCCAGTAGCGCGGCGGCCTGACGATACCAGAGCGCCAAAGCCGGGGGCAGGTAAAGACCCAGGATCAGGACCAGGGTCAAGTGCAGGAATACCGGCAGGATGGCCGGAGGATGGGGCAGGCGCTGCCCGGTTGCCGGACCGAAAACCATGGGTTGAATCTTGCCAAAAATCGCTGCAAAGGCCACGCCCAAGGCCCCCAGCAAAAGGGGGGTAGCCCAGGGTTGCTCATGCATGGCCGTGGTCAGGATCAGGAATTCGCTGGCAAAGACGCCAAAAGGGGGCATGCCGAGGATGGCCAGTGCGCCCAGCAATAACCCCCAGCCGATGGTGGGGCTGGTACGGATCAAGCCCCGAATCTGCACCATGAGTTGTGTCCCGCTTTTCTGGCTGGCATGTCCCACCGCAAAAAAAATGGCGGATTTGGTGAGGGAATGCATCGTCATGTGCAGCAGTCCGGCAAAATTGGCCACCGCCCCCCCCATCCCGAAGGCAAACGTCATCAACCCCATGTGCTCGATGGAAGAATAAGCAAAAAGGCGCTTGATGTCCTTCTGTCGCATCAGAAAAAGTGCTGCCACGGCCACGCTGAAGACTCCAAAACCCATCATCAGATGCCCGGCAAAAGGTTGGTGCAGCGCGCCATCCACCAGTACTTTGGTGCGTAATACCGCATACAGGGCCACATTGAGCAATAAACCGGACAGTACGGCCGAAATGGGCGTTGGACCTTCGGCATGGGCATCCGGCAACCAGTTATGGAGTGGGGCAAGTCCCACCTTGGTGCCATACCCGACCAGCAAAAATACGAAGGCCAAAGAAACGATGGTGGGCTCCAGTTGCCCCTTGACCTGGGCCAGATGGGTCCAGAGCAAGGCACCGCCCCCCTCTCCCAGAACTTTTTCCGCCGCAAAATAGAGCAATAGGGTGCCAAAGAGGGCTTGGGCGATACCGACCCCACACAGAATGAAATATTTCCAGGCCGCTTCCAGACTGGCCGGAGTTCGATACAAAGACACCAACAATACCGTGGTCAAGGTCGCCGCCTCCATGGCCACCCACAGCAGTCCCAGATTATTGGTGGTCAAGGCCACCAATAACGTGAACAGGAAGGCCTGGTACATGCCGTGGTAAAGGCGCAGACGGCTCGCCGACAATCGCCCATGCTGCACTTCATTCCGCACGTAGGGGCGCGAGAACCATGCCGTCGTCATGCCCACAAAAGCCGTCAACCCCACCAGAAAGACATTGAAGGGGTCGACCACGAACTGTTCATCCCAGGCACTCACCCGGCCCTCCTGCAGCACCCGCGCCGCCAGGAATCCTGCGGCCCCCAACGTGGCGATGCTGACCAGGAGATTGGCCAGCGGTGCCTGCGCCCGTTGCCCCGTTGCGCCCAACCAAAGCCCCCCCAACAACGGAAAACTCAACAGTACCCAAATCTCCATGTCATTCTTCCTTGAGTTTTTCCATATGGCGGATATCCAGACTGTCGAAGGTTTCACGAATCTGAAAAAAGAAGATCCCGAAAATGAACATTCCCACCAGCACGTCGAGGGCCACCCCCAGTTCCACCACCATGGGCATGCCATAAGTGGCTGAGGTGGCCGCCAGGAACAGGCCATTTTCCAGGGCCAGGAAACCGATCACCTGGGGCACCGCCTTGCGTCGCGTGATCATCATCATGAAGGACAGCAATACGCTGGCCAGGGCAATGCCCAGGGTATTGCGCAGGATGGTGCTGGAAAAGTGCGAGATGGGCAAAGCCAGATTGAAGGAGAAAACCACCAGGCCAATCCCGACCAGCATCGTGGTGGGAATGTTGATCAAGGTTTCCACGTCCCATACCACGTCGAGACGGCGAATCAGGCGATGCAACAGCAGGGGAAGGATCAGGACCTTGATGATCAGGGTCAAGACCGCCGAATAATACAAATGGGGTTGATGCGTCAGCCAGGCACTGTCCGCAATGGACAGGGTCAGGATCAAGCCTTGCCAGGCAAAGAGGTGGATCAAGGTCAGAATGCGGCGCTGGGACAGCATGGCAAAGGCGATCAGAAGCAACAACGAGGCAAACAGATCGAGCAGTTGCTGTGCGAAGGGCGCCGGGTTCCAGTGACTCATTCTCACGAACCCAGCAGGTAATGCAATAGAATGGCCAACACCGCCAGCAGAAAAGCCGTCCCCAGATATTCCGGGACGCGAAACAAACGCTGTTTGGCCGAAACGGTTTCCAGCACGGCCAAGCCCGCGCCCATCACCGTCAATTTCAGCAGAAACAGGATCAATGCCCTCAGGATCCCCCATCCCTGCAGACTGTCCGTCAGGCCAAAGGGCAGGAACAGGGCAAAGCCCAGGCTGAAATAGATCAGCAGTTTCAGGGCATTGGCCCATTCGATGAGGGCCAGATGACGCCCTGAATATTCCAGGATCATGGCTTCATGGATCATCGTCAACTCCAGATGTGTCTCCGGGTTGTCCACCGGGATCCGTCCATTCTCCGCCAGCAGCACCATCAGGAAAGCAACCCCGGCAAAAGCCAGACTGGGATAGAGGTAAAATCCGCGTGCAGCAAATCCGGTCACCATAAAACGCAGGGAGGTACTGGCATTGAGGGACGCGACGGTAAAAAAGACCATGAGAAGTGCCGGCTCTGCCAGAAAGGACACCAACATTTCACGACGTGCCCCCAGCGAACCGAAAGCCGTCCCCACATCCATGGCTGCCAGTGCCAAAAATACCCTGGCCAGGGACAGCAATCCCACCAGTGCGATCACGTCCACCGCGCCAGCCAGAGGGAGGTCGGTGATGACCATGGGAATCAGGCTGGCGGTCAGTCCCATACACCCGAACAGAAGATAAGGCGTCACACGCAACAGAGGAGAGGCCGTTTCCGCAAGCACCACTTCCTTGTGAAACAACTTGAACAACTGTCGATAAGGCTGTATCAAGGGAGGAGCCTGTCTGTTTTGCAACCAGGCCCGCCAGATCCCCACCCAGCCCATCAGCAGCGGCGCCAGCAGGATACCCAGGATCTCTTGCCCCCCCTGGAGCAACCCGTTTATCAGCGTCATGGCAGGGTCCCCGTCACGAGTGCCAACAAGGCCAGCAGGGTGGTAAAACTGAACAGCAGATAGATGGAGATGCGCCCTTGTTGCAATACCCCCACCATTTTCACCAAGCGGTCCACGCCCCGCACCAGCGGCAGATAACAGAGGCCCCAAAGAGGGTCCCGGACCTCGCTGTGGTAGTGCGGATGAGGATCGAAGGGGCTGGGAATCTCTCGTGACAAGCCAAAGAACGACTCGAAAATCTGCTTGATCGGTTGCCCGAATCCATCGGCACTGTCCTGCATGCGCGCAGTCTGGAAAGGATAGCCACAGTCCCAGGCCGGTGCCCGCCGCCAACGGCCATGGAAAAATCGGCGCACCCCCAGAAAGGTCAATCCCACACTCACCACGATGACGGCAAACAGGATCAGCGGACTGTAACTCGCCCGACTGGCCGCAACCGGGGTGACCCACAACCAGCCGTGTCGGGCAGCACTGGCGCCCAACCCCTGTCCCACCAGCACATGGGTCACCGTATCCAGTTGCAGGATGACCGAACTGGGAAACAGCCCCAACAGCACACATCCCAGAGCCATCCACCCCATCCCGAAACGCTCCCAAAGACCGATATCGTGTACCTCGCCAAGCACCAGACCCCGCGTCTGCCCCAAAAAAATGATGCCGTAAAACTTGACCATGGCAAAACCTGCCAAGGCCCCGACCAACGCCAGCACTGCAGCCCCCAGGGGCAATACCATATTGAGCCAGGGCTGCGGCAGGTCCGGACGCAGCAAGTAGGCTTGCAACAACAGCCATTCCGAGATGAACCCGTTGAAAGGCGGCAATCCAGCCAGTGACAGGATGCCTATCAAACTCAATCCCGCCACCCAGGGCATGACACGGATCAGCCCCCCCAATTTGGCCATGTTCCGTTCCGCTGTGGCATGCAATACCGATCCTGCGCCCAAAAACAGCAATCCCTTGAAAAAAGCATGGTTGAGGGCGTGATACAACACCGCCGCCAGGGCCAGGGCGGCCACCGTTTCCTGCCCTGCCCCATGGAACAGCAAGGTCAAACCCAGTCCACTCAGAATCAGCCCCATGTTCTCCACGGAAGACCAGGCCAGCAGACGCTTGATATCGGATTGGACAGCGGCAAAAAGCACGCCGAAGAGTGCCGTCAAGGAACCCAATCCCACCAGGAGTGCGCCCCACCACCACAAGGGCTGCCCGAGCAGATCGAAAAGTACCCGCAGCAAGCCGTACAGGGCCATTTTGAGCATGATCCCGCTCATCAGCGCCGACACCGGAGAAGGCGCTGCCGGATGGGCTTCGGGCAACCAGGAGTGGAGAGGCAGCAAGCCTGCCTTGGCACCAAACCCGATCAGCGCCAGAAGAAACGTCATGCTCGACCAGAAACCCGTCAGGGAATGATGCCGGAGCGTGGCAAAAGCATAATCGCCGCCCGCGCCGCTTTGTAACAGGCCAAAACACAGCAGCAAGGCGATGGCGCCCAGATGCGCCATCAGGAGATAAAGAAAACCCGCATCACGAATCGCCGGGATCTCATGATCGGTGGTCACCAGAAAATAGGAGGAAAGCGCCATGCCTTCCCAGGCCACCATGAAGAAATAGGCATCATCCGCCACCAGTACTGTCCCCATGCTGGCGAGAAAAAGCGCATAGAGCAAGATCAGGCGTTGAAAATCCCCTGCTCGAGTTTCTGCCATATGCCGAAAATACCCCGTCGCATAAGCACTGATCCCACTGCCTGCCAGACCCAACAGAGTCAGAAAGAACGCCGACAGGACGTCGAGACGCAGATGAAACGGCATGCCCGGCAAACCCATGGGCAGGACCAAAGTCTGTGCCCCTCCCTGCAAGGCCCAAAGCCCTGCCCCCGCCATCAGGGCGGATAACCCCGTGATCAGGGGAAACAGCAGACACCGCCCCCAGCGGGCGGGCACCACCAGCCCCAACAGTCCCAGTCCGCCCCACCCTATCAGGATCGAGCCAATGAGATCGAGAGGCAGCAGGGACATGGGTTCAGTCCTGCGACAAGCGGCCGCGCGGCATGCGTGCCATTTGATCGGGGGAACCCCGGCTGTGGATGAATTCGCGGATCATCTGGCGCACCACCTGCGAGGGCGTCAGATCATGCAAACGACAGATCTCCTCAAAAATTTCTTTCTTGACGGGATCGATGAGGATGCTCAAACGAGCCGTACGATTTTCCATGGCCTTTGAAATGTAAATTGAATTTGTTTTTAATAATATTTAATTGTAACAAAAAACCCTTCCCGGCGCCCACCGTACTGTGGCAACCTTACTCCTGTTCCCGACTGATCGTCAAATACGGAACCCTCCGCTGGATTACAATGGCAGCGACAGGAAACATTGGAGAGGCTTCAACCATGACATTGAACGATCGGGTCATTCTGATCACCGGTGCCAGTTCCGGACTGGGACGCCATGCCGCACGCGCGCTGGCAGCCGCAGGGGCCACCACGGTCCTGCTTGGCCGAAATGAATCCCGCCTCGATGGGGTATACGACGATATCGTCGCCGCTGGACACCCCCAGCCGGTGATTCTTCCCTTCGATCTGGCCAAGGCCGACGATGCTCGTTTCGATGCCCTGGCGGCCACCCTGGAACAGGCCTTTGGCAGACTCGATGGAATTCTGCATAGTGCCAGTCAATTCGTAAAGTTAAGCAAACTTTCCCAGCAAAGACTGAATCATTGGGAAAAGGCTTTCACCACCAACCTGTTCGCGCCCTTCGCGCTCACGCGCGCCTGTCTGCCCCTGCTGGAAGCGGCACCGGATGGTGCGGTTCTGTTTACCGCCGAACAGCATGGCTTGTCCCCGGAGGTCTACTGGGGCGGATTTGGATTGAGCCAGGCCAGCCTGATTGCCTTGGCGCGACTCTTTGCCCAGGAGCACCGGGATGACCCCAACCTGCGCTTCAATGTCCTGATTCCAGGCCCCATCGCATCCCCGATGCGCCATCGCACCCACCCCGGCGAATTGCCGGAATGCCTGCCGAATATTTCATCCCTCATGCCCCATTACCGGTACTGGTTGGGTCCGGACAGTCGCGGACGAAGCGGCGAAATCATCCAGTGCGAGAGTGACTACGATCCCTCCCGAAAAGCCTGAACCGCTTCTTCGACCCGTTCCACCGCAATGAGGCGAATCCCGTCCGGTACCTGCCGGGGGACGTTGGCGCGCGCCATCAGAGCCACCGCAAAGCCCAATTTCGCAGCTTCGCGCAAGCGCTCCAGGCCACGCTGGACGGGTCGCACCTCCCCCGCCAACCCCACTTCCCCAAACACCACCCAGCCCGGAGGCAGGGGTCGGCTGCGCAAACTGGAGACGATGGCCAGCAAGATGGCCAGATCTGCGGCAGGTTCGCCGATGCGCACCCCAGCCACCGCATTGACAAAAACATCCTGATCCCCACAGGACACCCCGGCATGGCGATGCAGCACCGCCAGGAGCAGGGCCAGTCGGTTTTGCTCCAACCCCACCGTGAGTCGGCGCGGAATACCCAGTCGGCTCTCATCCAGCAGCGCCTGGATCTCCACCACCAGAGGACGTGTGCCTTCCAGGGTCACCGTGGCGCAAGAACCGGGCACCGGTTGGGCATGACGGGACATGAACAGGGCAGAGGGATTGCTGACTTCGCGCAAACCCGTCTCGGTCATTCCAAAGACCCCCAATTCATTCACCGCCCCGAAACGGTTCTTGATCGCGCGAATCAAACGGTAACTGGAACTGCCATCTCCCTCGAAATACAGCACCGTGTCCACCATATGCTCGAGGATCCGCGGGCCGGCCAGGGTGCCCTCCTTGGTGACATGGCCCACCAGGATCATGACCGGACCGCCACTCTTGGCCAGGCGAGTCAGTTGGGCCGCACAGTCACGCACCTGGGATACCGAACCCGGCGCGGCTTCCAGTGCATCACTGTACAGGGTCTGTATGGAGTCGATGACCACCAGTTGCGGCTGACGCTGCCGAATCACCGCTTCCACGGCCTGCAGATGCGTTTCGGCCAACAGGTCCACCGCAGCCCCAGACAGTTGCAGACGACGTGCCCGCTCTGCCACCTGCTCTGCCGATTCTTCCCCGGTCACGTACAGCACGCCGTGCTGTTTTCCTACCTGAGCCAGGGATTGCAACAAAAGGGTGGACTTGCCGATCCCCGGATCCCCGCCCAGCAACACCACCCCTCCCGGCACAAACCCACCGCCCAGGACCCGGTCGAATTCCGGAAGTCCGGAAGACAAACGCCGCAAGGATTCGGCCTTGACCTGATGGAGAGGCTGAACAACGGACGGAGGCGTCAGGGAAGAGCGCTGTGCGCCCCCCTTTCCTTCTCCGGTCCGAAACTCGGCCAGGGCATTCCAGGCCTGACAATGGGGACATTGACCCTGCCAGCGCGGGGATTCCCCGCCGCATTCCCGACAGACGAAAACACTTTTGGCGCGGGCCATTGCCGGCTCAGAACGGGCGGCCCGAGTACGTCTGGGCGAAGTTTTCGAAGCGGGTGTAATGGTTCAGGAAGGTCAGACGCACCGTCCCGATGGGACCATTGCGTTGCTTGCCGATGATGACTTCCGCCGATCCCTTGTCCGGGCTGTTCTCGTTGTAGACCTCATCCCGGTAGATGAACAGGATCACATCGGCATCCTGCTCGATGGCGCCGGATTCGCGCAGGTCCGACATGACCGGACGCTTGTTGGGGCGCTGTTCCAGACTGCGATTCAACTGTGACAGCGCAATCACCGGAACCTTGAGTTCCTTGGCCAGGGCTTTGAGGGAGCGGGATATTTCCGAAATTTCCGTGGCGCGGTTCTCCCCCGACCCCGAACTGGACATCAATTGCAGGTAATCGATGACCAGCAACCCCAATCCCCCATACTGACGGTGCAAGCGGCGTGCCCTTGCCCGCAGATCCAGAGGATTCAACGCGGCGGATTCGTCAATTTCCAGGGGCGCCTGACTCAAATCCCCCATGGCCCGTGTCAAACGACTGAAATCCTCGGGTTGCATGCGCCCGGTACGCAAACTTTGCTGATCGATGCGCCCATGCAGGCTCAACAAGCGCAGGGCCAACTGTCCCGCCGACATTTCCATGCTGAAAATCCCCACGGGCAACTTGGGGCCCAGAGCGACATGCGCCGCCATGTTCAGTGCCAGGGCGGTTTTCCCCATGGAGGGACGTCCGGCGATGATGACCAGATCCCCGGCCTGCAAACCGGCCGTCATTTTATCCAGATCCACAAATCCCGTGGGGACCCCGGTCACCGGATCATGGTTGCCTGCCCGGTAGAGTTCATCGATACGGGTAACGGTTTCTGCCAGAGAAGTGCTCAGGGGACGAAACCCCTGGGCGCCTCGGGAGCCATGTTCGGCGATATGGAAGATTCTGGCTTCGGCTTCATCCAGCAGGGCACGAGCGGAGCGTCCCGTGGGGGTGAAAGCACTTTCGGTGATTTCTGTCCCCGCCTGCACCAGACTGCGCATCAGGGCACGTTCCCGCACGATTTCGGCATAGCGCCGAATATTGGCGGCACTGGGCGTATTCTGGGCCATGGCCGCCAGATAGGCCATGCCGCCCACGCCTTCCAGTTCCTGGCGTTGGCCCAGCAAGTCGGACAGCGTCAACAGATCCGCAGGTCGATTCTGCTCCAGCAACAACAGAATGGCACGGTAAATGCGCCGATGATCCTCGCGATAAAAATCGGAATCGGCGATCAAATCGCCGATCTTGTCCCACGCCTGATTATCCAGGAGCAGCCCGCCCAACACCGCCTGCTCCGCTTCGATGCTGTGAGGCGGAACCCGCAGGGAATCGAGCGCGCTGTCCATGAAGGGAGAATTACTCGGCCACGACCACCACCGTAATGTCCGCTGTCACATCGCTGTGCAGGGCCAAAACAACGGCATGATCCCCGATCATCTTGAGCGGACCATTGGGTAACCGAACTTCCGACTTATGGGTGTCAAAGCCTTGAGCCTGCAGGGCAGTGGCGATGTCCTGATTGGTGACGGAACCAAACAGACGTCCATCGACCCCGGCTTTCTGGGTGATCTGAACCCGCAGTCCGGTCATTTTTTCAACCCGGGCCTGGGCCTGGGCCAACAATTCGGTCTGCACCCTTTCCAGTTCCGCACGGCGCGCCTCGAAGGCTTCCTTGTTATGGGTCGTGGCGCGCTTGGCCTTGCCCGTGGGGATCAGAAAATTACGCGCATAGCCTTCCTTGACCTTGACGATATCGCCCAGTTGGCCGAGGTTGACCACTTTTTCCATGAGGATGATTTCCATTATCTTTCCTCTCCTTAGTGCAGGTCAGTGTAGGGCATCAGGGCCAGGAAACGGGCACGCTTGATGGCGGTACCGAGTTGGCGCTGAAAACGGGATTTGGTGCCGGTGATACGGGCAGGAATGATCTTGCCGTTCTCGTTGACAAAATCTTTCAGGATTTCCACATCCTTGTAATCCACCCACTCGATCTTTTCCACGGTGAAGCGGCAAAATTTGCGACGGCGGAACATCCCCCCGCGATTGCCACCCCGAGTATCCTTTTTGGCATCCTTTTTATTCGCTCTCATGATCTCCATTTCCTTCAATCAATTGGTAAGTGTTGGCCCTCAAGACCAACTGTCGGCTCTGGCGACTGGGGGGGGCCAAAAAGCCCCGACACACCAACCGCTGCCCGACGCAAAGTGTACTGAGACGGTGCGCCATGTCCCCGGCTACCCAGACCCTGATCTCGAAATCCGTAACCACCTCATGCCCCACTTCCTGCTGGGTCGAGCGATGGTGCAAAACCATTTCGATAACGGACAAGCCACTGGGCGTATAACGCAGGGGTTCGACTTTCACCACCGCGCCGCTCACTACGACGATATTGCGGTTCAACGAGGTGTCGCAGCTTCCACACTCTCCACTTCACGATCTTCACGGGGAGCCCGTTTCTCTTCCCGCAACATGGGTGAGGGAGCGGTCACCGCATCCTTCATCAGAATGGTCAGATGACGCAACACTGCGTCGTTGAAGCGAAAGGCATTTTCCAGTTCGGTCAGAACTGCAGGTTCGCACTCCACGTTCATCAACACGTAGTGCGCCTTGTGAATTTTCTGGATGGGATAGGCCAATTGACGCCGTCCCCAGTCCTCGAGACGGTGAATGGTTCCGCCGCCCTGGGTGATCAGGCCTCGGTAACGTTCCACCATGGCCGAAACCTGTTCGCTTTGATCCGGGTGAACGATAAATACAACTTCATAATGCCGCATAACATCTCCTTATGGATGAAATCGCCTGGGGCGACTCAATCGAAGAAATTCGTTTTCTTCGACAAGGGGTTGAGGGAGGGTGGAGTCTATCTCATTTTCCCCGGCGCATCAACCGGGGTCCGATGCGCCGTGCGGACGACGCCGACGCGTTTCATACAGACAGATCCCTGCTGCCACCGAGACATTGAGCGATTCCACCGAACCCAGCATGGGAATGCGCACACGCTGATCGCAGGCCTCGCGTGTCAGTCGCCGCAAACCGCTTCCTTCCGCCCCCAGCACCCACACCATGGGCTGCGCCACGGCGACTCCTTCCAGATCCGTTTCTGCCTGGTCATCCGTTCCCACCACCCAAACGCCATGATCCTGCAAATCCCGCAAGGTGCGCACCAGATTGGTCACGGTCAGGTAGGGCACGGTATCCGCAGCGCCAGAAGCCACCTTGGCCACCGTGGCCGTCAGGGCAACGGAACGGTCGCGCGGCGCCACGACCGCATGCACCCCCATGGCATCGGCCACCCGCAGACAGGCACCCAGATTATGCGGATCCTGGATCCCATCCAGGGCCAGGATCAGAAGGTCTGCCCCAGCCTCGTCCACCACAGTATCGAGATCGAGGGCCGCATGGATGGGGCTCACCTCGGCCACCACCCCCTGATGACGACGAGTCCCTGCCATGCGGTCGAGCCGTTCGCCTGCCACCAGACGGGGATGGTGGCCCGCTGCCGTGGCTTGGGCAAGAAACTCGCGCAGACGCGCATCCTGACGCTCGCCATCCACATACAGGGTATGGATGGAAGCAGGATGGTGGCGCAGACGACTGGTCAATGCATGAAAACCGTACAACAACTGAAATTTTGACATCGCACTCTCTCGGACCGACCAAAGGTCGATGATAGCCTGCCGCCCTTACCCTCTATACCCATGGGCAGAGTGTCGGGCGACCCATACCGGTTCCCGCTCAGCGTTTGCGCTTTGCACGGGCCGGCTTGCCCGCAGGGATTTCTTCCTCTGCCGGCACGAAATCGATCTTGAGGGTTTCCATGTCGACGCGCACCAAGCGCACCCGCAGACGGTCTCCCAGGCGATAACGCTGGCCCGTGCGTTCACCCAGCAACTGGTGGCGGGCCGCATCATGATGAAAATAGTCCGACCCCAGTTCCGAGATGTGTACCAATCCTTCTACATAGACCTCATCCAGCGCCACGAACAACCCGAAGTGCGTGACCGAACTGATGGAGCCATGGAACAACTCCCCAACCCGATCCTTCATGAAGAAGCACTTGAGCCAGCCCTCCACCTCGCGCGTCGCTTCATCGGCCCGTCGTTCCGTATGGGAGCAGTGAATCCCGATGTCTTTCCAGGCCGTGCGTGGCGTATACGTACGCCCGCCCAGTACCGCCCGAATGGCGCGGTGCACCAGCAGATCGGGATAACGCCGGATCGGCGAGGTAAAGTGCGTGTAGGCTTCGTAGGCCAATCCAAAATGACCGATTTTCTCCGGGCTGTATTGCGCCTGTTGCAAGGAACGCAGCAGGACGGTTTCGAGCAGGCGTTGATCGGGACGGCCAGCAATGCGCTGGATCAGTTGCGCGTAGTCTGCGGCGCCGGGTTTATCTCCGCCGGGCAAATGCAGACCAAATTCCCCCAGAAAGTCCCGTACTGCCTGGACCCGCTCGGGAGCGGGAGCCGCATGGATCCGCAGGAGGGTGGCATGGTGATGCCGGTCCAGAAAGTCTGCCGCACACACATTGGCCGCCAGCATGCACTCTTCGATCAAGCGATGGGCATCATTGCGCTCCACAGGTTCAATGCTCTCGATCTTGCCGAAATCATCGAAGATCATGCGTGTTTCTGCGCTGGAAAAATCAATGGCGCCACGCTTCTGGCGGGCAATCAGAAAAGCCCGGAAAACCCCATCCAAATCCAGCAGATGGGGCACCAAAGAGCGCCGTGCCGGCGGGGGGGCCTGAGGATGCGCCAAAATGCCCGCCACTTCCGTATAAGTCAGACGCGCTTTGGAGTGCATCACCGCAGGGTAAAAACGATACCCCTGCACTTCCCCACGAGAAGAAACCTGCAGGTCACAGACCATGCACAAACGATCCACCTCGGGATTGAGGGAACATAATCCATTGCTCAGAACCTCGGGCAGCATGGGGATGACCCGGCGCGGGAAATACACGCTGTTGCCCCGGGAGTAGGCTTCCTGGTCCAGGACATCCCCCGGCTGTACATAATGCGACACGTCTGCAATGGCCACCACCAGACGAAATCCTTCGCCCTGACGTTCGGCATACACCGCATCGTCGAAATCTCGCGCTGTCTCCCCATCGATGGTAACCAGGGGCAAAGCGCGCAAATCTTCCCTCCCCTCCAGGTCGGTCGGCATCACGGTACGGGGCAGACGGGCCACCGACTCTTCCACCTCAGGCCCGAAGGTATGGGGCAGATCATGCTTGCGCAGAGCAATCTCCACTTCCATGCCGGAGTCGGCGTAGCGCCCCAGAATTTCCGTGACCCGGGCCACCGGCTCGGACTGTCGGCTGGGTTGGGACAGCAATTCCACCATCACCACCTGACCAGGTTCTGCCCCCCCTTCCTGCCCTGGTGCCACCAGAATGTCCTGGTGGATACGCCGGTTCTCCGCCACGGCAAAGAGCACCCCATGCTCTTTGGCAAGGCGGGCCACCAAACGGGTATTGACGTGCTCCAGAACCTCCACGATCACGCCTTCGGGGCGTCCCCGATGATCCGTTCCCACCGGGCGGACCATGATACGATCGCCATGCAGGACGCGCGTCATTTCCTTGGGACTGAGAAAGATATCCGGGCCGTCGTCTTCCCGCAGCGCAAAACCAAAACCCTCGGCGTGGGCTTCCACCCGCGCCCGCACCAAATCCAGTTTGGCGGGCAGGCATAGCGCATTCTTGCGATTGCGCATCAACTGGCCTTCCCGTTCCATCGCGCGCAACCGGCGCCCAAAGGGATCTCGTTCCTGGCTCCGGATGGACAGCAGACGTTCCAGGTGTTCCACTGTCAGAGGGACCCCTTCCCGCTCCAGAATCATCAGGATGTATTCCCGGCTGGGCAAGGGCTCGTCATATAGGGCTTGTTCCCGCTCCAAAAATGGATCCTGGGCACGGAGTGATTTTTCGGTTGACAAAGTTTATAGATCCTATAGAATGCTTGGGCTTGTAGGGCCGAGATGGCGAAATTGGTAGACGCACCAGGTTCAGGTCCTGGCGGTGGCAACACTGTGGAGGTTCGAGTCCTCTTCTCGGCACCAGCAATAGAGGGAAAATTCCCGAAGCGAACTATAACATATCGACCCTAATGAGGTCTGCAGGTTTTTGGCGAGATTCGCATAATGTCTCATCAGGACCAGGTTCTGAAATCCTACTGCACCACGCGTGAAGCCTCGAAGCGACTGGGGGTTTCTCTGCGTACGGCGCAACTTTGGGTGGAACAGGGGATTCTCGAGGCATGGAAAACCCACGGTGGACACCGCCGAATCTGCCGAGACTCCGTGGAAAGCCTGGTCTCGAAACGGGAACAGAACCTGCCCGGCATCGTCGCAGGGGCGCCCTTTGAAATCCTGTTCGTGGAAGACGATGAAACGCTGCGTGCATTGTACCTGGCACAGGCTCGCCTGTGGTCGATGAAACCATGCCTGCGTTCGGCACGTAACGGTTACGACGCGCTCGTTCAGATGGGACAACATGCCCCCGATCTGCTCATCACCGACCTGCACATGCCCAATATGGATGGATTCGAAATGCTCCATACCCTTCCCACCATTCCCAGTCTCACCTTCATGAGTATTTTGGTGGTCACTGGCCTGGATCCGCAGGAAGTGGCACAACACCCGAAATTTCCCAAGGGCATCCCCATCCTTCCCAAACCGATCCCTTTCGATCAGATCCATGACCATGCACGCCGCTGCTGGATCTCGAAAGTTCGCCGTTCGTCCGGGGGACATCCCCTGAGTCTGGTGCGCTGAACGCGATCAGACCTACTCTGTCTGGATCTGACGCAAAACGACCCGATGCTGATCCAGCAACGTCTGCAACTGTTGCGCAGAACGCGCGATCAGCATGAGGTATTCCCGTTCCTCGGAAGCGCTCACCCCCCCCTCCTGCAAGAGGGCGACAAACCCCTGGATTGCGGCCAGGGGGGTGCGCAGTTCATGGTCGAGCGAAGAGGATGGCTGACCGTCAGGCATCGTAGGGATGACGCAGAACGATGGTCTCGCGCCGATCCGGACCGGTAGAGACCACATCGATGGGCACTTCGCAAATCTCGATCAAACGTTCCAGATAACGGCGCGCATTGAGCGGCAACTGATCGTAGTTTTCCACGCCCACGGTGGACTCGCTCCAACCGGGCATTTCCTCGTACATCGGCTGACAACTCTCCAGGAGCTCTGCGCCCAAGGGAAGAATATCGCAGGATTGCCCATCCGCCAGCCGATAATGGGTACAGATCCGAACGGTTTCCAACCCATCCATGACATCCAGTTTGGTCACGCAGAGACCGGACACCCCATTGATCTGGATGGCGCGTTTGAGAGCCACGGCATCGAACCAACCCGTCCGGCGCGCCCGTCCCGTCACAGCGCCGAACTCATGTCCGCGTGTCGCCAGATAGTGTCCCACCGCATCATCGAGTTCCGTAGGAAATGGGCCGGAACCCACGCGGGTGGTATACGCCTTGGTGATTCCCAACACATATTCGAGTTGTTGCGGGCCCACGCCACATCCCGGTGAAGCAGCACCAGCCACGCAATTACTGGAAGTCACAAAGGGATAGGTGCCATGATCGATGTCCAGGAGAGTTCCCTGGGCCCCTTCAAACAGCAAGTTATGTCCCGCCCGTTGTGCGTCATGCAAACGTCGCGACACGTCGGTCACGAGGGAACGCAGCCGATCGGACCACCGGAAAGCCTCATCCTTGACCTTTTCCAGATCCAGCGCTTCCTTCCCAAAATAACGGGTCAGGACAAAGTTATGGTAATCCAGTACCTCCCGCAATTTTGTCTCGAGACGGGCAGGATGGAATATGTCCTGAACCCGCAATCCACGCCGCGCCACCTTGTCTTCATAGGCTGGGCCGATTCCCCGTCCCGTGGTCCCGATACGACCCTCTCCCCGCGCTTCCTCGCGCGCCTTGTCGATGGCGACATGGTAGGAAAGCAAAAGTGGGCAGGCCTCGCTGATCAGAAGGCGGGAGGTGACATCCACCCCCGAGGTTTCCAGCATCTGAATCTCGCGCATCAGGGCATCCGGTGACAGAACCACGCCATTACCGATGTAGCACGTCACCGTATCCCGCAGAATCCCTGCCGGGATCAAACTGAGAACGGTTTTTTGTCCACCGATGACAAGCGTATGACCCGCATTGTGCCCTCCCTGGAAACGCACGACTCCCTGAGCCCGATCCGTCAGCCAATCCACCAGCTTGCCCTTGCCCTCATCGCCCCATTGGGTTCCCACCACCACCACATTGCGTGCCATGCGCGCCTTGCTCCCTTGTTTACTGGAATGTTTTCAATCGGGGCAGAAGCGCCTTGAGATCCAGACTGAACCCCACGGCTGGACGCGCCTGCCCAAAACTCTCACCAATATCATCGTACCGCCCCCCGCGCGCTATGGCCTCGGCAAAACCCGGACAATAGACGGCAAAGACCAGTCCACTATGGTAATGGACACCGCGCAACTCCGCCAGATCGAAAGACAGGGCCGTGTGTGCGGGCAAATGTTGTCGAACGGCATCGAGTGGGGCCAACACGGATTCCAGATCCGCCCATCCCGCCAGCGCCTGACGCGCAGCATCCAGGACCTTCCCAGGCGGACCATCGAGCCCACCCAAGGCGGAAAAACGCCAGTTCCACGGGGCAGGTAGGGCATGCGCCCAACGTTTCAAGGAAGGCACATCCCGCTGTTGCAAAATCTCGGTCACCTGCGCGGTCTGATGGCGACTCAATCCTGCCTGTTCAACCATCCGCCGGAACAGGGCCACCTGCCCCACATCCACGCGCACGTCATTCAGACCCAACTGCTCCAGGCAAGTCAACAGCAGGTTCAAGATCTCGAGGTCGCCTTCCAGACCTGCAACTCCATACAGTTCTGCCCCGACCTGAAAAGGTTCGCGGGAACGCGCCGGGGCCTCCGGATGCGTATGCACCACGGGGCCTGCGTAACACAACCGATTGACCCCCTGATGATTCATGCCATGGGCGTCGATGCGTGCAGCCTGCAGCGTCATGTCAGGGCGCAACCCCAATTGGCGCCCGCAGAGCGGATCGACCAGGGAAAAGGTCAGCGGCCCCAGATCCTGTCCTTCCTCCACCGCCAGGGACTCGACAAACTCCACCAGGGGGGGAATGACGAGTTGGTAGCCCCGCCCCCGCAAGGTATCCAGCAACAGACGGCGTGCGCCTTCGAGGCACCAGGCGGCTTCTGGCAATAAATCTTCGAGATGATCGGGCAACAACCAGCGATAGGTCATGATTCTCCTTTCCGGAATGGGCGCCTAACCCGCCATCCAGACCACACATTGAAACAGGACAACCCCCAGCACGATCGCGCCAAAACCGAAGGAACGAACTTGACGGTCGCTCATCTGGCTCAACCGAATCACCGTTTGACGCCATCGCTCGGGAACCAGAAAAGGAAGAATCCCCTCCAGTACCAGGACCAGCGCAAAGGTTCTCAGCAACACTTCCATAGTCAGTGCTTGAGGGGCGATGAGCCCGCCCCCGTGGGAGAATTGAAATAGCGAAAAAAAGGTGAAGCAGGGTCGAGAACCAACACATCGGCCTTGCTCTTGAAGCCCTGCCTGTAGGTTTCCAGACTGCGGTAAAAAGTATAGAACTCCGGGTTCTTGCCATAGGCCGCACTGTAGAGGGCCGCCGCCTTGGCATCCCCTCCCCCCTTGATTTCCTGGGCTGTGCGGAAAGCGTCGGCCAAAATCACCTCGCGTTGTCGATCCGCATCGGCCCGAATCTTTTCTGCTTCACCCGCACCGGTGGAACGCAATTCATTGGCCACCCGCTTGCGTTCCGCTTCCATGCGCCGATATACCGATTCCGTCACCTCCGGCGGCAATTCGACACGACGAATGCGCACATCCAGGACGTGCACCCCAATCTGCCGGGCATCTTTTTCCGCCCGCTGACGCATGGATTCCATGACGGATTCACGGTCCCCGGATACCGCTTCATGCACCGTGCGCTGGGCAAAGGCTGCACGCAGGTCATCATTGACCGTTTGAGTCAGGCGAATCTTGGCCCGCTGTTCATCGCCGCCCACACTCACATAGTACTGTTTGGGATCATCGATCTTCCACTTGACGAAATAATCCACCAACAGAGGTTTTTTCTCGGCCGTGATGAACCGCTCCGGATCATTATTGTCCAGCGTACGGATACGGTTATCGAACAAACGTACGTTCTGAACCAGGGGAAATTTGAAATAGAGGCCCGGCTGAGTCCGGACTGCCACCACCTCTCCCAGTTGAAAAACCACCGCATACTGAATCTGGTTGACCGTATACAGGGACCCCAACAGCAACAGGCACAATCCGGCAATGAAAATGACGCCCAAGCCCCAATTCCGCTTCATGGCCGTACCTCCCGCTCCCGGGTGCGCAGGGCATCACGCCCGCGCAAGTCACTCTCGGGAGGAGTCTCCTGAGGAGAAGCGGACGTCCCTCCTCCCGCCGGGGAAACGGCATTCGCAGTGGAGTCGGAACCCGCCAGATTGGCCAAGGCACTGGCCTGGATCAATTTATCCAGAGGAAGATACAACAGACCCGTCCCGGATTTCCGGTCAGCCACGACCTTGCTGGTGTTGGTCAGTACCTGTTGCATCATGTCCTGGTAGAGGCGCTGGCGCGTGACTTCCGGGGCCTTGAGGTACTGCACCAACACCTGATTGAAACGGCTGGCATCGCCTTCGGCCTGGGCCACGACGCGCTGCGCGTACGCCTTGGCTTCTTCATTCAAACGGGAAGCCGCGCCGCGTGCGCGGGGAATGACATCGTTGGCATAGGCCTGCCCTTCGTTATTCTGTCGGTCACGGTCTTGTCCGGCTTTGACTGCATCGTCAAAAGCCGCCTGAACGGGTTCGGGGGGCTGGGCATTCTGCATGTTGACCTTGCTGATGGCAATGCCGGTATGATAGCGATCGAGGATCTGCTGCATCAATTTTTCCGATTCGGCCGCAATCTGGGAACGTCCTTCATACAGTACATAGTCCATCTTGCTGCGTCCCACCACTTCACGAATGGCAGTTTCAGCGGCCTGGACCACGGCCCCGTCAGGATTGCGGTTATTAAACAGAAAATCCTTGGGATCCTTGATGGTGTACTGAATGGCATACTGGTTGTCGATGATATTCTCGTCATCGGTCAACATGAGAGATTCATGCAAGACCTTGGACTTGAGGGTATTTCGATACCCCAGTTCCACGGTACGCACCTGCGCCACATTGAGTGGACTCCCCACAGCTTGCGCCTCGACAGGGTAAGGCAGGTGCCAATGAGGTCCAGGGTCGGTCAGTTCCTGAAACTTGCCAAAACGCAGGATGACGCCCACCCGCCCCGCATCCACGATATAAAACCCTGACAGCAGCCAAATGACCAACACCACCGCCACTCCGACCAGAACCATGCGTTCGGGCGTCGGCAAGGGGATCAGGGGAATTCCCTTGCCGGGACGAGGGGGGGGTGCGCCTGCCCCTGGCTTACCCCCTTTTAGACGACGCAAGAACTGCCGCCATACCTCATCCAGATCGGGCGGGCCCTGATTGAAAATCCACCAACGGGAATGTTTATGTGCCATGAATATCCTGTATTTCCTGAAGGACCGGCAATTCACCCGGCCTGCCTGGGGACTGGCACCGTTCCAGAAAGGCCTGCCGGATCTCGTTCATGCCCAAGCCTGTCAGTGCGCTGGCCCAAACCGCCGAGATTGTACCACAGGCATCCCGTTCTATCCGCCCACCCTCCTGGGTCAGCAGGTCCACCTTGTTATAGACGCGTAACTGAGGGACCTGATCCGCGCCGATCTCCGCCAGCACGAGGTTGACCGCCTCGATCTGGGCCGCGCGCTCAGGATCGGCATGGTCCACCACCAGCACCAACAGATCCGCCTCCCGGGTCTCTTCCAGAGTGGCACGAAACGCATCCACCAGGGTATGGGGCAGACGGCGCACGAAACCCACCGTATCAGAGAGCGTGACCTGCAAACCCGGCGCAAGATATACGCGCCGGGTCAGGGTATCCAGGGTCGCAAACAACTGATCCGCCACATAACTGTCTCCCTGGGTCAGGCGATTGAAGAGCGTGGACTTGCCCGCATTGGTATACCCCACCAGAGAGACATTCAATACCCCGGCCCGTTGTCGCGCACGACGCTGCAACTGAACGGTGCGGCGCACCTTGACGAGACGGGCCTGCAGCATTTTGACACGCACTGCCAGCAAACGCCGGTCCGTCTCCAGCTGGGTCTCCCCCGGCCCGCGCAGCCCAATGCCTCCCTTCTGCCGCTCCAGGTGTGTCCAGCCCCGCACCAGACGCGTGGACAAACGCTTCAACTGAGCCAACTCCACCTGTAACTGACCGGTATGGCTGCGCGCACGCTGGGCAAAGATATCCAGGATCAAACTGGTCCGGTCGATGACCCGACAGCCCAGACGCTGTTCCAGATTGCGTTCCTGCACGGGGGACAGTTCATCGTCCACGATAACCAGCCCGATGGCCTCGGCCTGAACGCGCGCGGCTACTTCCTCGACCTTACCCGACCCCAGGAAAGTGGCTGGGTCGGGACGCTCGCGGCGTCCTTCCATCCACCCCACCACCGTGAGACCGGCACTTTGTGCCAGGCGCTGCAACTCGTCCAGGGAGGACTCCGCAGGGCCACGCCCCAGAACCAGACGAACCAGCAACGCACGGTCGGCATTGGCGGATGCCTCCTCCGCCACGCGCTCCAAGCCCCCCGGTCCCGCCTTGGTGCGCGCGGATGCACGGCCTCGACCCAGAAGTGGGCCCAAATCCGTCATGAAGTCAATCTTCGGTACCGGGTTCCGGAGTATGGAGGGTAATGCTCCGCGCCGGGACGACTGTGGAGATGGCGTGCTTATAGACCATCTGGGTCGTGGTATTTTTGAGCAGCACCACGTATTGATCGAAGGATTCCACCTGACCTTGCAACTTGATGCCATTGACCAGATAGATGGAAACGGGGACATGCTCCTTGCGGAGTGCATTCAGGAACGGGTCTTGTAACAGTTGCCCTTTGGCGCTCATCATGATTCCTTGTTGAATTTGGTTGTATTGTCAGCAAAGCAACCCTCTCACCGAGAGGTGAACTGTGCATTCTACCGGATTCGAGCCGTCACCGGGCAAAGAGTTCCCGATACCCGGTTCAACGGTTCAGAAAAAATCAGGGGGGCATGAAGGAATAAAACGGGAAGAAATCTGGTAGGCGCGATTGGATTCGAACCAACGACCCCCACCATGTCAAGGTGGTGCTCTAACCAACTGAGCTACGCGCCTACGGATCGTGTTTCAGGACAGCGATTCTAATCGATTATGGCCCGCGAGTCCAGTCAATAAAGGATTTTTCAGAAAAACCTCGAGCGAGGATATACCCCCCCTCCTCGCTCACCCAAGAGCCTCCAAGCGCCGGGTTTTGCCCCATGGCCTTAAAATGGCCTTGATTTGGCCTTTGCGTGGCCTGACACGGTGACAACCAGAAGGGTAATTTTGAACACCACTCT
>JAJZFH010000028.1 GCA_021805445.1 Pseudomonadota bacterium | reverse complement strand
GGGACATCATCGGGGAAGTTATCAAATCCTCCGGCATTGCTCCCTCCTTTACCCCCCGGTTTTCCTGTGGAGGGGGCTCCTCCGAATCCCCCTTCCCCACCGGAATCCTGCGACGGGAAGTCCACATCGCCTCCAGCGCCCGTGCGCCCACCCAACATTTGCATGCGGTCGCCCACGATTTCCGTGGAATAGCGGTCCTGCCCGGTTTCCTTGTCCTGCCATTTGCGCGTCTGAATCCGCCCTTCCAGATAAACCTGACTGCCTTTCTTCAGGTACTGAGCCGCAATCTCGGCCGTTTTACCGAAGAAAGACACGCGATGCCATTCCGTTTTTTCTTGCTTGGTGCCGGCTTTATCTTTCCACGTATCCGTCGTGGCCACACTGATGTTGGCAATGGCGCTGCCATCGGGCAGGTAACGGACCTCTGGATCGCGCCCCAAATTTCCCACCAAAATTACTTTATTGACCGATGCCATCAAAACTCCTCCTTCAGGGTACCACTGGCTTGTTGACGTTCATGGGCCAAGCCACCACCAGCCAGAGAAAGGTGATGCCTGCCGTAAAGAAGGGAACCACTTCCGAGCCAAAATGCTGGGTCAGCATACCGGCGAAAGTTGCACCGCTAAAAGTGCCGAGAAACTGAGTCGTGCTGTATACCCCAGTGGCCGTTCCCTTTGCGTTGGGGGGGGCCACCAGCGTCACCAGCGAAGGCAAACTGGCCTCCAGCACATTGAACCCGGTAAAAAAGACGGTCAGGGCAATGGCCGTACCCCACACTTTACCCAGTGCAAAATGCATCAGGAAGTGAGACAGCAGAACCACCACAAGAGCCCCCAGAAACACCTGCTTGCGCCACTTGCCATGGGCAAAGGCCACGGGGGGGACCATCAGAATGAATGAAACGATCATGACCGGAATGTAGAATTTCCAATGGTCCGGTTGAGCCAACCCCCCTTGCACCAAAGCCGCAGGCACCACCATGAAAGTCGCCATCAGGGATGAATGGAGGACAAAAATCCCCAGATTCAAACGCAACAATTCTACATTCGACAGAACTGCACCAAAGGAGACCCGATCCATCGCCACCAGATTCGGCGGATTGGGTACGACCCATCGAGTCACCGCAATGGCCGTGAGCGCCAGCACCCCAGTCAAAACAAACAATCCCGGAACCCCGATCACGGGATAGAGCATGGGGGAAAATGCCATAGAGGCCGTGAAGGAGAGTCCGATGGTCACCCCGATCATGGCCATGGCGGGCGTGCGGTTTTCCGGTCGGGTCAAGTCCGCCGTCAACGCAATCAACACGGCCGCAATGGCCCCCGCTCCTTGAATGGCCCGCCCCACGATTATGCCATCCAGGGTATGTGCGCCGGCCGCCACGAAACTGCCCATCGCAAACACCAATAACCCCCCAATAATCACCGGCTTGCGCCCAATCCGGTCCGATAGCCAGCCCAGCGGGATCTGGAGCAGGGCCTGCGTCAATCCATAAATACCCAGAGCCAATCCCACCAAAGTTTTGTTCCCCCCTCCGGGTAATTGGACGGCATACAGGGCAAAAACCGGCAGGATAATGAACATGCCCAACATCCGAAGGCCGAAAATACCGGCCAAACTCAGACTGGCACGCCTTTCCGTAGGCGTCATATTAGATTTATTTCTCATGGCGGGTTGTCTGAAAAAAAGGAAAACTTGGCGTATATTAGCATCTTGCGTAGTTGCCCACTGATTCTCCTTGCGCCGTGCCCCTCTTTATTTCCTTTCATCATCGAACCTGCCCACTGTGACACAAGATCTGTTACGCATCCGGGGTGCCCGCACCCACAACCTCAAGAACATCGACCTCGACCTGCCCAAGCATCGGTTGGTGGTCATCACCGGCCTTTCCGGCTCCGGCAAATCATCGCTGGCTTTCGATACGCTCTATGCAGAAGGCCAGCGACGCTATGTCGAGTCCCTCTCGGCCTATGCGCGCCAGTTCCTGCAGATGATGGAAAAACCCGACGTAGACCTGATCGAGGGCCTCTCCCCTGCCATTGCCATCGAGCAGAAAGCCACCAGCCATAACCCGCGTTCCACGGTGGGAACGGTCACCGAAATCCACGATTACTTGCGTTTACTCTTCGCTCGGGTAGGCGAGCCCCATTGTCCCGACCATGATCTGCCCTTGGCCGCCCAGACCGTATCTCAGATGGTGGATGCCGTGCTGGCGCTTCCCCCTGAAGCCAGAATCATGATCCTCGCTCCCCTGGTGACCGAGCGCAAGGGACAGCAGACAGAACTCATCGATGAACTGCGCGCTCAGGGGTTTGTGCGTCTGCGCGTGGACGGTGAAATTCTGGACATCGACGCGCTCCCTTCCCTCGACAAAAATCGCAAGCACAGTCTGGATATCGTCGTCGATCGTCTCAAGGTCCGCCCGGATGCACGTCAACGCCTGGCCGAATCCTTTGAAACAGCCCTGCGTCACGCCGATGGTCGAGCCTTGGTCGTGGACATGGACAGTACGGCCACACTCACCTTCTCCTCTCGTTTTGCCTGCCCCGTCTGTAATGCCGGACTGGCAGAACTGGAGCCCCGTCTGTTCTCCTTCAACAATCCCATGGGGGCTTGCCCACATTGCGACGGACTGGGTTCCGTGAGTTTTTTTGATCCCAAACGGGTCGTGGCCTTTCCCTCCCTGAGCTTGGCAGCGGGGGCCATCAAGGGCTGGGACCGGCGCAATCAATTCTACTTTCAGATGCTCTGCGATCTGGCCGCCCACTACGATTTCGACCTCGAACACGCTTATGAAACCTTGAGCCCCGCCATTCAGGAAATACTTCTGCATGGCTCGGGAAAAGAAAAAATCACTTTCCATTCCTTGGGCGTGCGCGGCGTTCAAACCCAGCGTACATCCCCCTTCGAAGGCATCATCCCCAGTCTCGAACGGCGTTATCGGGAAACCGACTCCACGTTGGTGCGCGAAGAACTGGCGCGTCTACGCGCTCAAAAACCTTGCCCTCAGTGCCAGGGAGCGCGCCTGCGGCGTGAAGCACGTTTTGTACGGGTTGCCGGGCATACCCTGCATGCGCTCAATGCCCTGCCCCTCAAACAGGCTGAAGCCGTATTTCAAGGGATGCAACTGACCGGACAAAAACAGGCCATTTCAGAAAAAATTCTCAAGGAAATCATTGCACGTCTCCAGTTTCTCAACAATGTCGGCCTGGAGTATCTGCAACTCGACCGATCCGCCGATACCCTGTCCGGGGGCGAGGCTCAGCGAATCCGCCTGGCCTCCCAGATCGGATCCGGTCTGACGGGTGTCATGTATGTCCTGGATGAACCCTCCATCGGGTTGCACCAACGGGATAACCAGCGCCTTCTGGAAACCCTGCAGCGCCTGCGTGATCTCGGAAATTCGGTCTTGGTGGTAGAGCACGACGAAGATGCCATCCGGAGCGCGGATTTTGTAGTGGACATGGGACCCGGAGCAGGAGAACATGGCGGATACGTCATTGTTGCCGGCCCCCCAGCGGATATTCTCAAACACCCGGATTCCTTGACGGGCCAGTATCTTTCAGGACAACGCGCCATCCCCCTGCCGGTTCAGCGCCATGCCCCCGACCCAGCGCGCCAATTGACCCTACGCGGTGCCCGGGGCAATAACCTGCGAGATGTGACCGTGCACCTGCCCGTCGGCCTGCTGATCTGCATCACCGGCGTCTCCGGATCGGGCAAATCCACACTCATCAACGATACCCTGCAGGCCGCTGCGGCCCGTCATTTCTATGGCAGTGCTCAGGACCCCGCACCTCATGATGAAATCATCGGACTCGATTTTTTTGACAAGGTCATCAACGTAGACCAAAGCCCCATCGGTCGCACCCCTCGCTCCAACCCTGCCACCTATACCGGACTGTTCACGCCTATCCGCGAATTATTTGCCGAATTGCCTCAAGCCCGGGAACGGGGCTACGGGCCGGGACGGTTTTCTTTCAACGTCAAGGGAGGACGGTGCGAAGCCTGTCAGGGCGATGGGTTGATCAAGGTGGAAATGCATTTTCTGCCCGATGTTTTCGTGCCTTGTGACATCTGCCATGGCAAACGCTATAACCGCGAAACCCTCGATATCCACTACCGCAGTCTGAACATTCACCAGATATTGGGGTTGACCGTGGAAAAGGCCCATGAATTCTTCAATGCCGTCCCGATCCTGGCGCGAAAATTAAAGACGCTCCTGGATGTGGGATTGGGCTACATCACCTTGGGACAAGCCGCCACCACCCTGTCGGGGGGAGAAGCCCAACGCGTCAAACTGTCGCTCGAGTTGTCCAAGCGGGATACAGGACGCACCCTCTTCATTCTGGATGAGCCCACCACCGGTTTGCATTTCCATGACATCGACCTGCTTCTCAAGGTTCTGCATCGCCTGCGCGATCAGGGTAATACGGTCATCGTCATCGAACATAATCTGGACGTCATCAAAACTGCTGACTGGATCATCGATATGGGCCCGGAAGGCGGGAATGGAGGGGGGGAAATCGTGGCTCAGGGTACGCCGGAAATGGTGGCACAGAATCCACACAGCATGACCGGAAAATACCTTCGTCCGCATCTGTCCCCTCACTGAAACCCGGAATCAGCACCTCGATCTCTCATTCCCTGCCCTGTGGTAGGATGTACGCGTGATAAAAACCTTAAAGGGCGGGTGAAAGAGAGATGGGAGGGTATGGATTTCTTGCGGTGGGCGTGGGTGCCGCCTTGGGTGCTTGGTTGCGTTGGTGGTTGGGTATTTTGCTCAATCCATTGATTCCGACCCTCCCCTTGGGAACTCTGGCAGCCAATCTGATCGGCGGATATCTGGTGGGATTGGCGGTTTCCTATTTTACCGACCATGCTGGCCTCCCCCCCGAAGCCCGACTGTTCATCATTACAGGATTCATGGGGGGGTTGACCACCTTTTCGACCTTTTCTGCCGAATCCGTGACTCTCTTTTCTCGCACCCAGTACCTCTGGGCCTTGACCCACATCGTCGTGCACCTTGGAGGATCATTGTTGATGACCCTCCTGGGCATGGCCAGTTATGGCTTGCTCAAATCCTTCGGTAAAGCCTGATCCAATCACTTTGGAGTTTCCTTGTCATGAAGGGCACCTATCTAAAATTCTACCTGCATGAAAACCGCCACCACCATCACCTGCTTGCCTACGAATGGTTGCTTGAACAAGCACGTTCCTTGGGCATTCAGGGAGGATCCGTCTTCAAGTCCATCGCAGGATATGGACGTCATGGCGTTCTACATGAAGATCACTTCTTTGAACTGGCCAATGACCTGCCTGTGGAAGTGGTATTCGTCGTCAGTACGGAACAATCCGAGCAGTTTTTGAACCTCGTCAGGGAAGCCAACCTTCCCCTCCTGTACGTCACAATGCCCGTAGAATACGGCACTCTACCATGAAAGCCATTCCTGCCTGGGCACTGTTTGCCCTCGGCTCTGCCTTCTTTGCCGGATTGACGGCGCTCTTCGGAAAGTTGGGGGTAACGGGCATCCCCTCGAATTTTGCCACCTTCATCCGCACCCTGATCATTCTGGCGGTCACGGCTGGAATTCTCTCCTTACGGGACGAATGGCAACGTTTTTCCGCCCTCTCGCTCCATACCTGGACCTTTCTGATCCTTTCGGGCGTCGCCACCGGACTGTCCTGGCTGTGTTACTACCGCGCCTTACAATTGGGGCCTCTCTCCGGAGTGGCTCCCCTGGACAAATTGAGCGTCGTCTTCGCCTTGCTCTTTGGCGTTCTGCTTTTGGGCGAACGATTGAATTGGCACGGGATTCTGGGTATCGCCCTGATCGTCTCCGGTTCCCTCGTCCTGCTCTTATCGTAATGATCCGGTCCGAATACGGTACACTTCCGTTTTTTCTTCCAGAAGTATCCATGACATGAGTTATCGAGAATAAACGATGAGTTTGAATACGCTGATTTTTGATGTGGATGGAACCTTGGCGGATACGGAACGGGATGGGCATCGCCCTTCGTTCAATCTGGCTTTCAGGGAATTCGGATTGGACTGGGAGTGGACAGTGCCGTTGTATGGAGAACTATTGGCGGTCACCGGGGGAAAAGAACGGATTCGTCATTATGTCGACCGCTATCACCCCGAACAACTCTCAGACGCACATTTTGAGGCGTTGGTGGTTCAACTGCACCAATCCAAAACCCGTCACTATATGGCCTTGCTTGACAAAGGGTCGATCCCTCTGCGTCCCGGAGTCCTGCGACTGCTCAATGAGGCCCGTCAGGCGGGTTTGACCCTGGCCATCGCCACCACCACCACGCCGGAGAATGTTACCTCACTTCTTTCAGCCACTCTGGGGCCGGAAAGCATCGGGTGGTTCAAGGTCATCGCCGCCGGAGACATCGTTTCCGCCAAAAAACCTGCTCCGGATATCTATTTGTGGGCACTCGACGCACTGGGTATCTCTGCACAGGAAGGTCTGGCCTTCGAGGATTCAGAGAATGGCTTGCGATCGGCCCGCGCTGCGGGACTGCCCACTCTTGTAACGATCAACGAATACACCCGGGGGCAAGATTTTTCCGGGGCAGAAGCCGTACTGTCAGATCTGGGAGAACCGCATCAACCCTACGCATTGCACCAAGGTGCTTTACCCCCTACGGGCTGGGTCGATCTCGATCTATGCCGACGCATAGCAAAGACAAGTAATGAATAAAAAGCCCGCAGATGCAGGCTTTTTATTGTGATAAGTTTCGAATTGAAACGCGTTATTATTCGCTATCTTCTTCGACCACTTCAACGTCAGGCCGGTCCACCAATTCCACAAAGGCCATGGGTGCATTGTCTCCCTGACGGAATCCAAACTTGAGAATCCGGACATAACCGCCTGGCCGTGCCTGATAACGGGGTCCCAACTCATTGAAGAGTTTCATGACCATTTCGCGATCCCGCAATCGGGCGAAGGCGAGGCGGTGATTGGCCAGAGTGGGTTCCTTGCCCAAAGTGATCAGGGGTTCCACCACACGGCGCAACTCCTTGGCCTTTGGCAGCGTGGTCTTGATCGCCTCATGGCGAAGCAAGGAATTGGACATATTACGCAACATGGCCAAACGATGGCTGGTGGTACGGTTAAGTTTGCGATTGCTTAAACGGTGACGCATTTAATGATCCTCATGATTTCAGTCATTTATAGGTACTGCGCCATCAGGCGCTTATAAAAAACGTTTGAGTTAACGACGTTCCAAACCTGCGGGAGGCCAGTTTTCCAACTTCATTCCCAGGGTCAAACTCTTGGTTGCCAATACTTCCTTGATTTCATTCAATGACTTGCGACCAAGGTTCGGAGTCTTGAGCAACTCGGTTTCAGTCCTTTGAATCAAATCGCCAATGTAATAAATATTTTCCGCCTTGAGGCAATTGGCAGAACGAACCGTCAGTTCAAGGTCATCGACCGGTTGCAGGAGAATGGGGTCCACCTGAGGAATGCGCAGGGTCTCGTTGGATACCGGCGTCCCTTGCAAATCCGCAAAAACCGACAATTGTTCCATCAGTACACGGGCAGCAAAGCGTACGGCTTCCTCGGGTTCAATGGCGCCATTGGTTTCGATGTCCATCACCAGGCGATCGAGGTCAGTCCGTTGTTCCACACGAGCACTTTCCACGGCATAACTGACGCGCCGAACCGGGCTATAGGAGGCATCCAACTGGATGCCGCTGACCGCATGGGTTTCGTCATCATCCGGACGAAGAGAGGCAGGCTCGTAGCCATAACCTTTGGATACCTTGACCTGCATCTCCAGCTTTCCACCCGCTGTGAGATGGGCGATGACATGTCCCGGATTGATGATCTCGACCTGGTGCTGAGGGTCAAAGTCCGCAGCGGTCACCACACAAGGGCCAACCTTACTCAGTGTCAAAACAGCATCATCATGCTGATGAAGTTTTAGAACAACTCCCTTGAGGTTCAGCAACAGATCAACCACGTCTTCCTGAACGCCATCCACTGTGGAATACTCATGGACCACATTGGAAATCTTGACTTCAACCGGCGCAAAGCCAGGCATGGAAGAAAGGAGGATGCGCCGCAACGCATTCCCCAAGGTATGGCCATACCCTCTCTCAAAGGGTTCCATCAAAACCTTGGCATGATTCGGATGGATGTTCTGAACTTCGATAGAACGTGGTTTCAAAAAATTTGCAGTCAATGTATCTTCTTGCATCATTTGTCCTTGATAATCGATCTCAGGTTCATTACTCCCGATTATTTGGAGTACAGTTCCACAATCAGGGACTCGTTGATCGTGGACGGCAATTCACTACGTTCCGGACGTGCCTTGTATACACCCTTCAGAGCCTTGGTGTCGACCTCGATCCATTCGGGAAATCCTCTCCCTTCTGCCGCTTCGGCAGAAGCCTTGATGCGCAACTGTTGCCGTGACTTTTCAGCAACTTGCACCTGATCCCCAGGGCGAACCTGATAAGAGGGAATATTCACACGCTTGCCATTGACAAGAATTCCGTTATGCCGAACCACTTGTCGTGCTTCCACGCGCGAAGCTCCAAAGCCCATGCGATAAGCCACGTTATCCAGACGACTTTCCAGAGATTTCAGCAAATTGTCACCCGTAATTCCACGCGCACGTTCGGCCGCTTTATAGGTGAGACGAAACTGCCCTTCCAGCACACCATAAATTCTCCGGACCTTTTGCTTGGCGCGCAACTGACCACCATAGTCGGACTGACGGTTTTGTTTTTGTCCATGTTGTCCGGGCGGATAGGAACGACGCTCGATGGCACATTTTTCTGTAAAACATTTTTCGCCCTTGAGGAAAAGTTTCTCCCCTTCACGGCGACATTGACGGCATTTGGCATCCAGGTTTCTGGCCACAGTATTCTCCCGCTACCCGATTAAATACGACGCTTTTTCGGAGGACGGCACCCATTATGGGGAACCGGAGTCACATCCGAAATGCTGGTGATTTTAAAGCCTACGGAATTCAAGGCACGAACCGCAGACTCACGTCCTGGCCCTGGTCCTTTGATCCGGACTTCAATATTTTTTACGCCACATTCCTGTGCCGCCTTACCCGCATTTTCTGCGGCAATCTGCGCTGCGAAAGGAGTGCTCTTACGCGATCCCTTGAAGCCATTGCTGCCGGAAGTTGCCCAGGACAAGGCGTTTCCTTGACGATCGGTTATCGTGACGATCGTATTATTGAAGGAAGCGTGAATATGCGCGATTCCCTCTGCCACATTCTTTTTGACTTTCTTACGCGCACGTGCGCCCGTATTGGATTTGACCATGTCTAACTCCTGGAATTACTTGGTTGTGCGCACAGCTTTGCGCGGGCCCTTTCGGGTACGAGCATTGGTGCGTGTTCTCTGTCCACGACAAGGCAAGCCACGTCGATGGCGGGTACCACGGTAACTACCGAGATCCATCAGACGTTTGATGTTAAGTGAAACCTCCCGACGCAAGTCACCTTCCACGGAAAATTTGGTGACTTCAACCCGCAACCGCTCCATATCAGCGTCGGTAAGATCCTTGATCTTGGTGCTGGTCGTGACTCCGGCAGCGGCACAGATATCTCGTGCTCGCGAACGACCGATTCCATAAATGGCGGTCAAGGCAATTTCAGCATGTTGATGGTTAGGGATGTTGACCCCTGCAATACGAGCCATATGCGTCCTCAGTTTCTAGTGCGATAGTAAAAAAAAATCAATCAGCCTTGACGCTGCTTGTGCCGCGGATCTTCACAAATGACGCGCAGGACGCCTTTGCGACGGACCAGTTTGCACTTGCGACAAACTTTTTTGACAGATGCTTGTACTTTCATGATGTTCTCCAGCAAAACCCGTGCTACTTGGCACGGAAGGTGATTCGACAACGGCTCAGATCATAGGGTGTGAGTTCAACGGTCACCTTGTCTCCGGGAAGAATGCGAATGTAATGCATACGCATCTTCCCGGAGATATGTCCCAACACCACATGATCATTCTCCAGTTTTACCCGAAACGTGGCATTTGGGAGGGTTTCCAAAATCTCTCCCTGCATTTCAATGGTGTCTTCCTTGGCCATGATTACTTTGCCCCTTGCCCTTTAAAATTCGCCTTCTTGAGCAAACTTTCATACTGTTGGGACATGAGATAGGTTTGAACTTGGGCCATAAAATCCATAGTAACGACGACGATGATCAACAATGAGGTCCCACCAAAATAGAACGGAACATTGAATTTAACGATCAAAAACTCAGGCAACAAACAAACCAACGTAATGTAGATGGCCCCCGTCAGCGTCAATCGGGTGAGAATCTTATCCAGATAGCGCGAAGTTTGCTCTCCCGGACGAATTCCCGGGATGAACGCACCGTTCTTTTTCAAGTTATCCGCAGTTTCCTTGCTGTTAAAGACCAGTGCCGTATAGAAAAAACAGAAGAACAGAATGGCCCCGGCGTAAAGCATGACATAAATGGGCTGTCCGGGACTCAGCATACTGCTGATCTCCTTGAGCCAGCCAAAGTGTTGTCGACTTCCGAACCAGCCGGCCAGGGTAGCGGGAAAAAGGATGATGCTGCTGGCAAAAATGGGAGGAATCACCCCTGCCATATTGATCTTGAGGGGCAGATGACTGCTTTGTCCCCCATAGATTTTATTGCCGACCTGGCGTTTTGCATAATTTACGGTGATCTTGCGTTGACCTCGCTCGACGAATACCACAAGTGCGGTCACGGCGACCACTGCAGCGAAAATAGACAAAGCCAGGAACCAACTGAACGCGCCCGTGCGAACCAATTCCAGGGTACTCCCGACAGCGCGTGGCAATCCTGCCACTATTCCACTGAAAATGATCAAGGAAATTCCGTTACCAATGCCTCGCTCCGTGATTTGTTCACCCAACCACATCAAAAACATGGTTCCCGTTACCAATGTAATGGCGGTGGTCAAGCGGAAGGAAATTCCGGGATCGAGCACAAGGCCAGGTTGCGCCTCCAGGGCCACCGCAATCCCCATGGCCTGAAAGAACGCCAGAATCACTGTCCCGTAACGGGTGTACTGGGTGATCTTGCGCCGTCCCGCTTCACCTTCTTTTTTCAGAACTTCGAGGGAGGGCACCACCGTCGTCAATAACTGCATGATGATGGACGACGAAATGTAAGGCATGATGCCAAGAGCGAAAACAGTGAAGCGAGAAAGGGCGCCACCAGAAAACATGTTGACCATGCCGAGTATGCCGGATTTCTGACTGCTGAAAAGTTTCGACAACTCATCCGGATTGATTCCCGGAACGGGAATATGAGCCCCCAGGCGATAAACCACCAGAGCGCCCACGACAAACCAGAGCCGACGTTTGAGGTCGTCCAGTTTATTTCCGGATAAATTATTGGGAAGTGATGCCAAAATCTCTACTCGCTCTTCTGATCCAGAATCGTACCACCCGCCGCTTCGATGGCTTTACGCGCACCTTGAGTGACACCAATACCTTGAATTTGAACCGCGCGGGAAATTTCACCCTTCAGAAACACCTTGGCACCTTGGGCAGAACCTGAAATCAAGCCGGCTTGTTTCAGTGCCAACAAATCGATGACGTCAGAGGTTACCCGCATCAGATCAGCCAAGCGTACCTGTTCCGTAGCTCCCTGAGTCAAACTGACAAAGCCAC
The DNA here is from genome assembly GCA_021805445.1 of Pseudomonadota bacterium. Classification (GTDB taxonomy): domain Bacteria; phylum Pseudomonadota; class Gammaproteobacteria; order Burkholderiales; family Ferrovaceae; genus Ferrovum. The sequence goes on along the minus strand of JAJZFH010000028.1, from coordinate 44,032 downwards.
GCTTGGGCAAGCGTCGTTGCAAAGGCATCTGACCGCCTTCAAAACCCACTTTATGAAAACCACCGGAGCGAGATTTTTGCCCCTTATGACCGCGCCCCGCAGTTTTTCCCAGGCCGCTGCCGATTCCTCTTCCCACACGACGTCGTGCCTGTTTGGCTCCACCTGCGGGTTTGATTGTGTTCAGTTCCATGTTCTCTCCTTACTCGCTACGGACCAGATGATGAACCCTGGCAGCCATACCGCGATTTTCCGGGGTATCCAATACCTCGACGGTATGATTCATACGGCGCAAACCCAAACCGCGCACACAGTCCCGATGAGATTTTATCGAACCAATCGGACTTTTAGTCAGAGTCACTCGAAAGGTCTTGATTTCTGGTTGAGTCATCGTCATCACTCCATGATCTCTTCAATGGTCTTGCCGCGTTTTGCAGCCACTTCTGCCGGGCGACGGGTTGCTTCCAGACCATTGAGGGTTGCGCGGATGACGTTGTATGGGTTGGTGGATCCAATACACTTGGCCAATACGTTGGTCACGCCCATGACTTCAAAAACCGCACGCATTGGGCCACCGGCGATGATCCCCGTTCCTTCGGAAGCAGGTTGCATGAAGACCTTGGCTGCGCCATGCTCTCCCATGACCTGATGGTAGAGTGTGCCATTCTTCAAATTCACTTTTACCATCTTGCGCCGTGCCTGTTCCATTGCTTTCTGAACAGCCACAGGAACTTCGCGGGCCTTTCCCTTACCCATGCCGATACCGCCATCCCCATCGCCAACGACGGTCAATGCAGCGAAGCCGAGGATACGACCGCCCTTGACCACTTTGGTAACGCGGTTGACCGCAACCATTTTTTCACGCAGTCCGTCACCGCGTTCTTCATTATCATTCTTTGCCATGTGCTTTCCCCAATGGGTCGCTGATTCGATTAAAACTGAAGCCCGCCCTCACGCGCCGCATCGGCCAATGCCTTGATGCGACCATGATAGCGAAATCCGGAACGATCAAAAGCCACCTGCTCGACTCCGACTGCCTTGGCTTTTTCGGCAATGCGCTGGCCAATCAGGACCGCCGCAGCGATATTTGATCCATTACTGAGAATATTGCGAACTTCAGGTTCGAGCGTAGAGGCGCTGGCCAATACCTTGGAACCTGTAGGATCGATGATCTGGGCATAGACGTGCTGATTGGTTCGATGAATCGACAAACGAATCGCCCCCAATTCAGCAATCTTGGCACGCGTGCGCTTGGCACGACGAACTCTTCCATTTTCATGCATCATGATAAATTTGCCTTATTTCTTCTTGGTTTCTTTAATGATCACTTTCTCGTCGGCATAGCGAACTCCTTTTCCTTTGTAGGGTTCGGGTTTGCGATATGCGCGAACTTCAGCGGCCACCTGTCCTACCACCTGCCGATCGATCCCCTTGATCAGGATTTCAGTCTGCGTTGGAGTTTCCACCTTGATTCCAATGGGCATCTGGTGAACCACCGGGTGAGAAAATCCCAGCGAAAGATTCAACTTGTCTCCTGCAGCCTGAGCACGATAGCCCACACCGACCAGAGTCAACTTCTTTACCCAACCATTCGTGACACCGGTGACCATATTGGAAACCAAAGCCCGCAGAGTCCCCGACATGGCGTTTGCAGCCGCAGTTTCATTGGCCGGTTCAAACAGCAGTTCATTGCCCACATGATTGATGCGAACGAGTTCACCCACTCTCTGCGTCAATGTCCCCAGAGGCCCCTTGACGGTGATCAACTGGTCGGCCTGAGTGACTTCGACTTTCTCTGGAAGAGCAACAGGATATTTGGCGATACGTGACATGGTTATCAAGTCTCCTTTATGCCACCACGCACAGCACTTCACCGCCCACATTCTGGCGACGCGCTGCACGATCGGTAATGACTCCGGCGGGTGTAGAAACGATCGCCACACCCAACCCGTTCATGACCTTGGGAATTTCATCGCTGGCTTTGTAGATACGCAGACCCGGACGACTGACTCGCTCGATCAATTCGATAACGGGACGACCCGCGTAATACTTCAATCCAATTTCAAGAGTCGGCTTGGAATCCTTCTGGTGAACCTGCATACCATCGATATAGCCTTCATCCAACAGGACTTTGGCAATCGAAACCTTCAACTTGGAAGAAGGCATGGAAACACTGGGCTTTTCTGCCCGTTGTGCGTTGCGGATGCGCGTCAGCATATCCGCGATAGGATCTGTCATACTCATCGATTAGGCTCCTGCGACTACCAACTGGCTTTGGTTATGCCCGGGATTTCACCGCGCATGGCAATTTCACGAAATTTGTTGCGCCCCAATCCGAACTTGCTGTAAACCCCGCGTGGTCTTCCCGTCAATGCGCAACGATTGCGCAACCTGACCGGACTGGAATTACGGGGTAAATTCTGGAGGGCTTCACGTGCCACCATCCGAGCATCATCATCCGCCTTGGAGTCATTGATGATAACCATCAATGCTGCCCGTTTTACTGCGAATTTCTTGACCGCTGCGCGGCGCTTCAATTCACGATTGATCAATGCAACTTTAGCCACAGTTCACCTCAAACTTTCAACGGGAATTTAAAGGCCAACAACAATGCTTTTGCTTCTGCATCGGTCTTGGCTGTCGTGGTGATGGTAATGTTCATTCCACGAACGGCATCGATCTTGTCGTACTCGATCTCTGGAAAAATGGTCTGCTCACGCACGCCCATACTGTAGTTACCCCTTCCATCGAAGGAGCGTCCAGAGATACCACGGAAATCCCGAATTCTGGGAATCGCAACCGAGATGAGACGATCAAGAAATTCAAACATCCGATGACTGCGTAGAGTGACCATGCATCCAATCGGGTAGCCCTGACGAATCTTGAAACCCGCAATGGACTTGCGCGATTTGGTCACCACCGGCTTTTGTCCGGCGATTTTTTCCATATCACCCACGGCATGTTCAATCACTTTCTTGTCAGAGACAGCTTCGCCCACCCCCATATTGAGGGTGATTTTGGAAATGCGCGGCACCTCCATGACTGACTTGTACCCAAATTGCTTGATCAGTTCGGGTACGATATTTTCTTTATAGTAACTATCCAGGCGGCTCATACTTTATCCTTACGCATCGACCACTTCGCCATTCGACTTGAACACACGGACTTTTTTTCCGTCTTCAAGAATACGAATACCGACTCGATCAGCCTTTTGTGTGGCAGGATTGAAAAGTGCTACGTTAGAGATATGCAATGGCATTTCCTTGGTCAGGATTCCGCCATTTTCGCCCTTGGCGGGATTGGGTCGAACATGCTTGCGCACTTGATTGACCCCTTCCACGACCACCGCATCGAGACCAACCATTTCACGAATGGCGCCTCGCTTACCTTTGTCCTTGCCAGCAATGGCAATGACTTCATCACCTTTACGAAACTTGCGCATGTCTGCTCCTATAACACTTCAGGGGCCAGAGAAACGATTTTCATAAATTTCTCCGTTCTGAGTTCGCGCGTGACGGGCCCAAAAATCCGGGTTCCAATGGGCTCCAATTTGGCGTTGAGCAGGACTGCTGCATTGCCATCAAAGCGAACCAGTGACCCATCAGGACGACGCACACCTTTAGCGGTTCTAACGACGACCGCGTTATATACCTCACCTTTCTTGACGCGACCCCGAGGCGCAGCACTTTTGATGCTGACCTTGATCACATCCCCTATACCGGCGTATCGCCGTTTTGAACCGCCGAGAACCTTGATGCACATCACTGACTTGGCACCGGTGTTATCTGCGACAGTGAGCTTCGATTGCATTTGAATCATGGTTAAACCTCTCCAACTTAATTCACCGTGTTGCTCTGCATGTTCAGGATCAGCGATCCCGAATCGGTGACCAGTTTTGGACCCCGTTGTATTGGGAAAATGGTACTACCTAAGGAACCGCAGATTCTAGCACTGATATTGATACTTTGCAAGTAGCCCGTGATCCGCTGACGAAACAATCAGGCCGATACCGCGCGCGAAACCAGTTCAGTGACTTTCCATGTCTTGGTTTTGGATAAGGGACGGCACTCCTCGATGACAACGACGTCACCGGCATGTACCGAATTATCTTCACTGTGGGCATGGTATTTTTTGGTCCGGCGCATGATCTTCCCAATGAAAGGATGAGTCACCGTACGTTCCACCAGGACCGTGACAGTTTTGTCCATTTTATCGCTCACGACGGTACCGGTAAGGGTACGTTTTCCCCCCTTCGTCTTATCTTCTGTACTCATTTGGCCACTCCCTTTTCAGCGATCACGGTTTTGACGCGCGCGATTTCGCGACGCAACTTGCCAAGTTCACTGGTTTTGCTACTTTGTTGCGTGGCAATCTGCATTTTCAGACCAAAACGAGCCTGATACAGATTGACCAACTCTTGATTGAGTTCTTCTGCACTCTTGGTTCTCAAGTCTTTTGTCTTCATGCCCATCATCCCAATTGTCGCGTGACGAATGTCGTGGCAATGGGCAATTTGGCAGCCGCCAACTGAAAGGCTTCTCGCGCCAATGCCTCATCTACGCCATCCATTTCATAAAGTACTTTACCTGGTACGATTTCAGCCACAAAATATTCCGGGCTGCCCTTACCATTTCCCATCCGAACTTCAGCGGGTTTACGGGAAATGGGCTTATCCGGAAAGATCCGAATCCAGATCCGTCCACCCCGTTTGATGTGACGGGTCATGGCGCGTCGCGCCGCTTCGATCTGACGTGCAGTCAAACGACCCCGTTCCGTGGCCTTGAGACCAAAATCTCCAAAGGAAACTTTTGCGCCACGGGTAGCCACGCCGGTATTCCGGCCCTTTTGTTGCTTGCGATATTTTGTTCTAGCTGGCTGCAGCATTTCGAACTCCTGACTTTCGTGATTTCTTCTCAGGTTCAGCCGGAGCAGTTACGAGCTGCTCACCACGACCCATGATTTCCCCCTTGAAGACCAAGACGCGTACGCCAATGACCCCATAGGTGGTTTTGGCCTCGGAAAAGCCGTAGTCTATATCGGCACGCAACGTATGCAGAGGAACCCGGCCTTCACGATACCATTCAGTACGCGCAATTTCGATCCCATTCAGTCGACCACTGCTGGTAATCTTGATGCCCTGGGCACCCAGACGCATGGCATTTTGCATGGCACGCTTCATGGCACGACGAAACATGACTCGTTTTTCCAACTGGCTCGTGATCCCATCCGCAATGATCTGTGCATCGATTTCTGGTTTGCGGATTTCCTCGATATTGACGGCCACCGGAACCTTCATCAATTTCTGCAGGCTGGTGCGCAGATTTTCGATATCCTCACCTTTCTTGCCGATCACCATCCCGGGACGGGCACTGTAAATGGTAATTTTGGCATTCTTGGCCGGACGCTCGATGATGACACGACCCACCGAAGCATTGGCCAACTTCTTCTTCAGGAAGGCGCGGACCTTGATGTCATCCTGCAACATTCCAGGAAAGTTTTTTGAATTTGCGAACCAGCGCGAACTCCAGTTCTTTAGAACGCTCAATCGAAAACCGATTGGATGAATTTTCTGACCCATGGTTACTCCTCGTCCGCGACCGTGACATAGATATGACAGGTGGGTTTGACGATACGGTTCCCACGTCCTTTGGCTCGCGCCGTAAAGCGCTTCAGTACTGGCCCTTTCTCCACAAAGATCGTGGAAATTTTCAACTCATCCACATCCAGACCGAGATTATGCTCTGCATTGGCAATGGCCGATTCCAGCACTTTTTTGATGATTCTCGCCCCTTTTTTCGGGCTGAAATTCAATACGTCCAGGGCTTTTGCCACACCCAGGCCCCGCACCTGATCAGCCACCAGCCGACCTTTCTGTGCAGAAAGGTGGACTCCACGCAATGTTGCTTGTACATTCATCATGGTTCCCCTTACTTCTTGCCGGAGGAGGCTTTCTTGTCTGCTGCGTGACCTTTGAAGGTACGCGTCAGAGAAAACTCCCCTAATTTATGGCCCACCATATTTTCGGTGACATACACCGGGATATGTTGCTTTCCGTTATGTACCGCAATGGTCAGCCCAACAAAATCCGGTAGAACCGTGGAGCGCCGTGACCAAGTCTTGATGGGGCGTTTATCTTTGGAAGCCACTGCAACTTCCACCTTTTTGATGAGGTGACCGTCTACAAACGGTCCCTTCTTAACCGAGCGTGCCATATCGATGACCCTTATGCCGATTGCCGACGACGAACGATCATATTGTTCGTGCGTTTGTTCTTGCGTGTACGATACCCCTTGGTCTGAATACCCCAGGGACTGACAGGATGACGGCCAGCGGCGGTTTTACCTTCACCGCCCCCATGGGGGTGATCCACCGGATTCATGGCAACCCCGCGCACCGTGGGCCGAATCCCGCGCCAACGCTGAGCTCCCGCCTTTCCGATGGAACGAAGATTATGTTCTTCGTTGCTCACTTCTCCGAGGGTAGCGCGACAATCCACATGGACGCGACGAATTTCTCCTGAACGCAACCGAAGTTGCGCATAAGTTCCTTCCCGCGCCAAAAGTTGAACCGAGGTGCCGGCAGATCGAGCCATCTGTGCGCCCTTTCCAGGTTGCATCTCGATACAGTGGATCGTGCTCCCCACCGGGATATTGCGAAGTGGCAAGCAATTTCCCGGCTTGATGGGGGCTTCTGCCCCGCTCATCAATTGAGCACCCTGCAAAATACCTTTGGGGGCAATGATGTAACGGCGTTCTCCATCGGCATAACACAGCAAGGCCAGATGTGCGGTCCGATTAGGATCGTATTCGATGCGCTCGACCTTGGCCGGGATACCGTCTTTATTGCGCCGAAAATCCACGAGACGATAGTGCTGACGGTGACCCCCTCCCTGATGGCGAGTGGTGATATGCCCGTTGTTGTTGCGTCCTGCGTGGTTGAATTGCTTTTCCAGCAAACTTTTTTCCGCCTCGCCCTTGTGCAGGTGCGGGTGACTGACTCTGATCACGCCCCGCCGGCCCGGCGATGTTGGTTTCATCTTGATGATCGCCATGTCTTATTCTCCCTGCACCAGATTGAGTTCCTGGCCGGCCTTGAGGCAGACGTAAGCTTTTTTCCAATCCTTACGCTTGCCAATGAAACGGCCAGAACGCTTATGTTTGCCCTTGACGTTGACTACCTGCACGGTGTCCACTTCAACCTTGAACAGATGTTGAACTGCCGCCTTGATTTCCGCCTTGGTTGCATCACTAATCACACGAAATACGGCTTGTTGATGCTTGTCTGCAACGCGCGTACTTTTTTCGGAAATGACAGGGGCTTCGATGATCTGGAGCAGACGTTCTTCACGAAAGATGGTATTCATCCCAGCACCTCCTCGAATTTCTTGACTGCGCTGCGTGTCAGGACCACCTTCGGAAAACGCACCAGATTGTAGGGATCTGCTTCCGTGACCATGAGAACCAACGCGTTGGGCAAATTCCGTGAAGACAGATAAAGATTTTCATCCAGGCTATCGGTAATGATCAGCACCCGTTCCAGCCCCATCCCTTTCAGTTTTCCTGCAAAGTGACGGGTCTTGGGGGATTCGAGAGCAATATCCTCAACCACGGCCAAACGATCTTCCCGCACCAGTTGTGACAGGATGGTGCACATGCCCACACGGTACATCTTGCGGTTGACTTTATGACTAAAGTTTTCATCCGGGCTGGCCGGAAAAATCTTTCCGCCGCCACGCCACAAGGGGCTGGATGCCATCCCGGCACGGGCCCGTCCCGTCCCCTTCTGTTTCCATGGCTTGCGGGTGGACTTGGCCACATCGCTACGTCCCTTCTGGGCGCGAGTTCCTTGCCGTGCATTGGCCTGAAACGCGACGACCAGCTGGTGCACCAGCGGTTCGTTGTAGTCTCTGGCAAACAATGCATCCGAGCCGTTAACGGTGGCAGTCACCTGTCCGTTATCGTCAATCAGTTTGAGATCCATCTCATGCACCTCCCTTGACTGCAGGCTTGACGATCACATGACCGCCCTTGGAGCCAGGAATGGCGCCCTTGATCAACAGCAGATTGCGTACGTTATCGATTCGTACGATTTCCAGATTCTGCGTGGTACGGCGATCGTCACCATAGTGTCCCGCCATCCGCTTCCCTGGAAATACTCGACCAGGATCTTGCGCCATTCCGATGGAACCCGGACTGTTATGGCTGAGAGAATTACCGTGGCTGGCACGATTGGAACTGAAGTGATGTCGCTTGATCGCGCCGGTGAACCCTTTACCCAGCGTGGTTCCTGTGACATCAACCTTTTGCCCCACCTGGAACTGATCGAGGGGAAGTACGGAACCCAGCGAAATGTCTGCAACCTGAACTTCGCTTACAGGAAATTCACGGGTCAGGGTCCCTGCCAATGAACCGGATTTTGCCAAATGACCCATCTGAGCCTTGGTCACTCGACTGGCACGTCGTTCACCAAATGTCACCTGGATCGCGGAATACCCATCCGTTGCTGGCGTTTTGATTTGTGTGACGCGATTACCGCCCACTTCCACGACGGTGACTGGAATAGCCTCACCGTCATCAGTGAAGACGCGCGTCATGCCGACTTTACGGCCGACAAGTCCTATCGTCATCTTGATTGTCCTTATGTTTATTTCCTGTGAGGACCCCCTGGCCCTCCTCAGGCGCCGATTCCAATTGACCGGCTGGTACTGCACTTACATCCAAACCTTGGATTATAACTTGATTTCCACATCAACGCCTGCAGGCAGGTCAAGTTTCATCAGTGCATCCACCGTTTTATCGGTAGGATCCACGATATCCATTAACCGTGAATGCGTACGAATCTCGAACTGATCACGAGAAGTCTTGTTCACATGGGGCGAACGCAATACGTCAAAACGCTCGATACGGGTAGGCAAGGGGACCGGCCCCTTGACCACTGCTCCCGTACGCTTGGCGGTTTCCACGATCTCGAGCGCAGACTGATCAATCAGCCGATAGTCGAACGCCTTCAGACGGATGCGAATTTTTTGATGGGTCAATGCGGTAGCCATTTAATATATTTCCTTATTGAATCACTTTAGCGACGACACCGGCGCCCACGGTCCGACCGCCTTCGCGAATCGCAAACCGCAACCCCTCTTCCATCGCAATCGGGGCAATCAACGTCACCGTCACCGACACGTTGTCCCCAGGCATCACCATCTCCGTCCCTTCAGGCAACTCGATCGCCCCCGTCACATCCGTCGTGCGAAAGTAAAACTGCGGACGATACCCCTGGAAAAATGGCGTATGACGACCCCCTTCATCCTTCGACAACACATAAATCTCCGCCGTAAACTTGGTGTGCGGCGTGATCGACCCAGGCTTCGCCAACACCTGCCCACGCTCCACGTCCTCGCGCTTCGTCCCGCGCAACAACACCCCAACGTTGTCCCCAGCCTGCCCCTGATCCAGCAACTTGCGGAACATCTCAACCCCGGTACACACCGTCTTTTGCGTGGCCTTCAACCCCACAATCTCGATGTCATCCCCAACCTTCACAATCCCGCGCTCGATCCGTCCCGTCACCACCGTCCCGCGCCCAGAAATGGAAAATACATCTTCCACAGGCATCAAAAACGGCCCATCGATCGCACGCTTCGGCTCAGGAATATAAGTATCCAACGCCTCCGCCAACTTCCAGATCGACGGCTCCCCAATCTCCGACTGATCCCCTTCCAGCGCCTTCAAGGCGCTTCCAATCACGATCGGCGTGTCATCCCCAGGAAAATTGTACTTCGACAACAACTCCCGGACTTCCATCTCCACCAATTCCAGCAACTCCGCATCGTCCACCATGTCCGCCTTGTTCATGTACACCACAATGTACGGAACACCGACCTGACGTGCCAACAAAATGTGCTCTCGCGTCTGCGGCATCGGCCCATCCGCCGCCGATACCACCAATACCGCCCCATCCATCTGCGCCGCACCCGTGATCATGTTCTTCACATAATCCGCGTGCCCAGGACAATCCACGTGCGCATAATGACGATTCACCGTCTCATACTCCACATGCGCCGTGTTGATCGTGATCCCCCGCGCCTTCTCCTCCGGCGCCGAATCAATCTGGTCGTAAGACTTCGCCTCACCCCCAAACTTCTTCGACAATACAATCGTCATCGCCGCCGTCAGCGTCGTCTTGCCATGATCCACGTGGCCAATCGTCCCCACATTCACATGCGGCTTCGTCCGCTCAAACTTGCTCTTTGCCATAATGAGTTACCTCTAACAGTTTCAGTAATTATTTTTTGTTGATGATCGCTTCCGCAACATTGCGCGGGGCTTCAGAATAATGCTTGAATTCCATGGTGTACGTTGCACGTCCCTGAGTTGCGGAACGCAGTGACGTCGAGTAACCAAACATTTCAGCCAAGGGAACTTCAGCCTTGATGACCTTGACTCCCAGAACGTCTTCCATGCCTTGGATCATGCCCCTGCGAGAGGAGAGATCACCCACTACATTCCCCATGAAGTCAGGCGGGGTTTCCACCTCCACGGCCATCATGGGCTCAAGCAACACCGGGTTGGCTTTGCGCATCCCATCCTTGAACGCCATGGAAGCAGCCATCTTGAAGGCGTTTTCATTGGAGTCCACATCGTGGTAGGAACCAAAATGAAGCGTCACTTTCACATCCACCACCGGGAAGCCTGCCAGCACGCCATTGGGCAGAGTATCGATCAATCCCTTTTCAACCGCAGGAATATATTCACGCGGCACTACCCCACCCTTGATGGCATCCACAAATTCAAAACCGGCCCCCATCTCGTTGGGCTCGACCTTGAGCACGACGTGACCGTATTGACCACGTCCACCACTTTGTTTGATGAATTTTCCTTCCGCATTGTCCACCTTGCTGCGAATGGTTTCCCGGTAAGCAACCTGGGGCTTGCCCACCGTGGCTTCAACGCCAAATTCGCGCTTCATCCGGTCCACAAGGATTTCAAGGTGCAATTCACCCATCCCGGAAATGATGGTCTGACCCGACTCTTCATCGGTCCGAACACGGAATGAAGGATCCTCCTGTGCCAGCCGATTCAGTGCAATCCCCATTTTTTCCTGGTCTGCCTTGGTTTTTGGCTCCACTGCCTGTGAAATGACAGGCTCAGGAAACTCCATCTTTTCCAGAGTAATGATTTTGTCAGGTTCGCACAGCGTATCCCCGGTGGTCGCTTCTTTCAATCCCACGGCCGCCGCAATGTCGCCAGCAAACACTTCCTTGATTTCTTCCCGCTGATTGGCATGCATTTGGAGAATACGACCCACCCGCTCCTTACGTCCCTTGGTGGGGTTGTAGATCATGTCGCCTGACTTGATCACGCCTGAATACACCCGGAAGAAAATCAACTGTCCTACAAAAGGATCGGTCATGATCTTGAAAGCCAGCGCAGAGAAAGGCTCATCATCTGCCGCACGACGGGCAGCCATTTGGCCGTTCTCCAGTTCACCTTCCACCGGCGGAATGTCTGACGGCGAAGGCAGATACTCGATCACGGCGTCCAGCATGGCTTGCACCCCTTTATTCTTGAAGGCGCTACCACACAGCATGGGAACGATTTCACCGGCAAGGGTACGGGTCCGCAAGCCAAGACGAATTTCAACTTCGCTCAATTCGCCGCTTTCCAGATACTTGTTCATCAATGCTTCAGAAGATTCAGCGGCGGCCTCGACCATTTTTTCACGCCACTCCTCCGCCTTATCCTGAAGGTCGTCAGGAATCTCCTGATATTCAAATTTCATCCCCTGGGAAGCCTCGTCCCACAAAATGGCCTTCATGATCACCAGGTCCACAACCCCGGCGAAATGATCCTCCGCACCAAGAGGAATCTGGATCGGGACCGGATTCCCCCGCAAGCGATCACGAATCTGTTGATAGACCTTGAAAAAATCAGCCCCGACCCGATCCATCTTGTTGACGAAGGCCAGACGCGGTACGCCATATTTACTGGCCTGACGCCAAACGGTTTCCGACTGCGGCTGTACGCCGCCCACTGAGTCGTACACCATGCAGGCGCCATCCAGAACACGCATGGAACGCTCTACCTCGATGGTAAAATCGACGTGCCCGGGTGTATCGATGATATTGATACGGTGTTCCGGGTATTTTCCCTCCATCCCGCGCCAAAAACAGGTAGTCGCAGCAGAAGTGATGGTGATTCCGCGTTCTTGTTCCTGCTCCATCCAGTCCATGGTTGCGGCACCATCATGCACTTCACCGATTTTATGGGATACCCCGGTATAAAAAAGGATCCGTTCTGTGGTCGTGGTTTTTCCTGCGTCGATATGCGCCGAGATACCAATATTCCGATAGCGCTCAATGGGTGTTTTGCGTGCCACTTTATCCGTCCGTTGTCTGTCAGTTTGATACGCCAAAGGCCCGGATTTCCGGGCCTGCTTTATGCTTTAATCCTTCCCGCCAAAAAGCCCTAGCCTCAAAAGCGGTAATGGGCAAAAGCCTTATTGGCTTCAGCCATACGATGGACTTCTTCACGTTTCTTGATGGCACCGCCGCGACCTTCCGATGCGTCGATCAATTCTCCTGCCAGACGCAAGCCCATGGATTTTTCACCCCGCTTACGGGCTGCCTCACGCAACCAGCGCATGGCCAGCGCAGTGCGCCGGTTAGCCCGGACTTCTACGGGAACCTGATAGTTGGCTCCGCCCACGCGCCGGCTTTTGACTTCAACCAGGGGACGAGCGTTATTGAGTGCCGTCAGAAAAACTTCGATGGGGTCTTTACCGGACTTTTGGCCGATGACATCCATGGCACGATAGACGATATGTTCGGCTACGGATTTTTTACCCGAATCCATGATGACATTGACAAATTTTGACACATCTGCGCTGCCGAACTTTGGATCGGGCAACACATCTCTTTTAGGAACCTCTCTGCGACGCGGCATGGAAGTAGTCTCTCTCGGTTATGAATAAATTAGGCGGCTTTGGGACGCTTGGCACCGTACTTGGAACGGCTCTGCTTACGGTCTTTCACACCTGCCGTATCCAGACTACCCCGCACAGTGTGGTAGCGGACCCCGGGAAGATCCTTGACCCGACCACCGCGAATCAACACGACCGAGTGTTCCTGCAGATTATGCCCTTCTCCACCGATATAACTGGACACTTCAAAGCCGTTGGTCAGACGCACCCGCGCCACCTTCCGCAAGGCCGAGTTGGGCTTTTTTGGGGTGGTGGTATAAACCCGCGTACATACGCCACGCTTCTGCGGCGAATTGGCCAAGGCGGGCACCTTGCTCTTGGTCGTTCTTGCGACTCGCGGTTTGCGAATCAACTGGTTGATTGTTGGCATAGTTAGTCCTATCGTCCGTACGAGACAGTCCGGTCACGGGCAACACGCCCGGAAAAAGACTGTCGATTGTATGTTTAAATGCTTTCTTTGTCAAGCAACGGGATGCTCATCCGTTTCCACCGTGGTAATGGGTTCCACCATCATGAAATCTCCCCCCAGATTATCCCTCAACTCTGGCTGACCACGGCGACGGCGGGCTGTGTGATAAGCGAGACCCGTACCGGCAGGGATCAGTCGTCCCACAATGACGTTTTCCTTGAGACCGCGCAAATCATCCCGTTTGCCCATGATGGCGGCTTCGGTCAAGACTCGGGTTGTTTCCTGGAAAGATGCCGCCGAAATAAAGGAATCCGTAGACAGCGATGCCTTGGTAATCCCCAGCAAAACATTCTCGAAGGTGGCAGGACGCTTGTTCTGCGCCACGATCCGCTCATTTTCTTCGAGCAGGTCTGCACGCTCCACCTGTTCTCCCGGAATGAAGCGTGTCTCTCCCGCATCCAGTACCTGCACCCGACGCAGCATCTGGCGCACGATCACCTCGATGTGCTTGTCGTTGATCTTCACCCCCTGCAGGCGGTACACGTCCTGCACTTCATCGGTGATATACCGTGCCAATGCGCCCACACCCAGCAGACGCAGGATGTCATGGGGATCGGCCGGGCCATCCACGATCGTTTCGCCCTTGTTCACCACCTGACCATCATGCACCGTCACATGTTTGTCCTTGGGAATCAGATAATCGTGCGCAATGCCATCGGTATCCGTAATGACCAAGCGCTGTTTGCCCTTGGTATCTTTCCCGAAGGACACGGTACCGGTGATTTCTGCCAATAGACCGGCATCTTTGGGGGACCGGGCTTCGAACAATTCGGCCACCCGTGGCAAGCCCCCGGTAATATCCCGAGTTTTTGAAGATTCCTGGGGAATCCGCGCCAGCACTTCACCCACGCCGACCTGTTGCCCATTCTTGACCGTGATGATGGCACCCACCTGAAAGGTGATATTGACCACCTGTTCCGTACCCGCCAACTTGATTTCCTTGCCTGTAACATCCAGCAGTTTCACCTGTGGACGCACACCTTTGCTCTGTGCGCTGGCACGACGCTTGGGATCGATCACCACCAGGGTGGACAAACCCGTCACTTCATCGATCTGTTTGGCGACCGTCACCCCTTCTTCCACATTTTCGAAGCGCACTTCTCCGGCATACTCGGTAATGATGGGACGTGTGTGAGGATCCCAGTTGGCCAGAATCTGCCCTGCCTTGACCCGTCCGCCTTCCGCAACCAGCAAGGTGGCACCGTAGGGAATCTTGTGCCGCTCCCGTTCCCGCCCGGCATCGTCGGTAATAATCACCTCACCACTGCGCGAAATCACGATCTGTTCCTGACGGGCATTGGTAACCTGGCGCATGGTAGCGGAAATTCGCACCACCCCGTTTGACTTGCTTTCCACCTGGCTGATCACGGCGGCTCGAGAGGCTGCCCCCCCGATGTGAAAGGTCCGCATGGTCAACTGTGTTCCCGGTTCACCGATGGACTGTGCCGAGATCACTCCGACGGCTTCTCCCACGTTCACCAATCCGCCCCGTCCCAAATCGCGTCCATAGCATTGGGCACAGAGACCGTAGCGTGTTTCACAGGTGAGCGGGTTGCGTGCCTTGATCTCGTCGATCCCTGCGGCTTCCACTTGCTCCACGGCATCCTCGTCGAACAGGTAGCCCGCCGGAACCAGAACTTCCTGGGTTTCCGGGTGAATGACGTCCATGGCGGCCACGCGTCCCAAAATCCGGTCACGCAAAGGTTCCACCACTTCTCCCCCTTCCACCAGGGCTTTCAGGAGCATCCCTTGTTCGGTTCCGCAATCCTGTTCCACCACCACCAGATCTTGCGTCACGTCCACCAGACGACGGGTCAGGTATCCTGAATTGGCGGTCTTCAGCGCGGTATCCGCCAATCCCTTACGCGCCCCGTGGGTCGAGATGAAGTATTGCAATACGTTCAGGCCTTCACGGAAATTCGCCGTGATCGGGGTTTCGATGATCGAACCGTCGGGCTTGGCCATCAAGCCGCGCATCCCCGCCAATTGGCGAATCTGGGCCGCCGAACCGCGCGCACCGGAGTCCGCCATCATGTAGATGGAATTGAAGGACTCCTGGGTGGTGGTCTCGCCCTTGCGGTTGACGACCGGTTCGCGCCCCAGTTGGTCCATCATGGCCTTGGCCACTTGATCGCCTGCACGCCCCCAGATGTCTACCACCTTGTTGTAACGTTCACCCTGGGTCACCAGACCCGAGGTGTACTGACTCTCGATTTCCTTCACTTCTGTCTCTGCAGCTGCGATCAGATCTTCCTTCTCGTTGGGCACCAGCATGTCATCGACACAGATCGAAATCCCGGCGCGCGTCGCCATGGCAAAACCCATATACATCAATTTATCCGCAAATACCACGGCTTCCTTGATCCCACAACGACGGAAGGCCGCGTTGATGAGACGGGAAATTTCCTTTTTCTTGAGCGCCTTGTTGATGTGCGAGAAAGGCAATCCATCGGGCAATATCTCGGACAGCATGGCCCGACCCACCGTGGTTTCATAGCGCGTGACCTGGCGTGCCGAAGCACCGTTGTCTTCCTTGACCGTCTCGGTCAGGCGCACGGAAATGCGCGCGGTCACATCGACCTTGCGTGATTCATAAGCGCGCACGACCTCTCCCACATCCGAGAAGATCATCCCTTCTCCGCGTGCATTGACACGTTCGCGGGTAACGTAATAAAGCCCCAATACGATGTCCTGTGAGGGCACGATGATGGGATCCCCGTTGGCGGGTGACAACACATTATTGGAGGCCAGCATCAAAGTGCGGGCTTCCATCTGTGCTTCCAACGAAAGCGGCACGTGGACGGCCATCTGGTCACCGTCAAAGTCCGCATTGAAAGCGGCACAGACCAACGGGTGTAATTGGATGGCTTTGCCTTCGATCAGAACGGGTTCGAACGCCTGAATCCCCAAGCGATGCAAAGTCGGCGCACGATTCAGGAGAACCGGGTGTTCCCGGATCACATCTTCGAGAATATCCCATACCTCCGGGATTTCCTGTTCCACCATGCGTTTGGCCGCCTTGATCGTCGTCGCCAGACCCAGAACTTCGAGTTTGTGGAAAATAAAGGGTTTGAACAGTTCCAGCGCCATCTTCTTGGGCAAGCCACACTGATGCAACTGGAGTTGCGGTCCCACCACGATCACAGAGCGACCGGAGTAATCCACCCGCTTCCCCAGCAGATTTTGACGGAATCGACCACTCTTCCCCTTGATCATATCCGCCAGAGACTTGAGGGCGCGCTTGTTGGCCCCCGTCATGGCCTTACCCCGCCGGCCATTGTCGAGCAGCGAATCCACCGCTTCCTGCAACATGCGCTTTTCATTGCGCACGATGATTTCAGGTGCCTTCAATTCCAGCAGCCGTTTCAACCGATTGTTGCGATTGATCACACGACGGTACAGATCATTCAAATCACTGGTGGCAAAACGTCCGCCGTCCAAAGGAACCAAAGGACGCAAATCGGGAGGGAGAACCGGAAGAACTTCCATGATCATCCACTCTGGCTTGATGCCGGATTTCTGGAATGCCTCCAGAATCTTGACACGCTTGGCATATTTCTTGATCTTGGTTTCAGAACCGGTCGTAGCCAGTTCCTGACGTAGGCGCTCGATTTCCTGATTGATGTCGATTTGACGGAGAAGTTCGCGCACGCCCTCGGCGCCCATGCTGGCGGAAAATTCGTCGCCATACTCCTCGACCTTGGCCAGATAGTCTTCCTCAGTCAGTAACTGCCCCTTCTGGAGGGGGGTCATCCCTGGTTCCGTGACCACAAAACCTTCAAAATAAAGAACCCGTTCAATGTCACGCAGGGTCATGTCCAATACCATCCCAAGACGAGAGGGCAAGGATTTCAGAAACCAGATGTGTGCCACAGGGCTGGCCAATTCGATATGACCCATGCGTTCACGTCGCACCTTGGACAGGGTGACTTCAACGTTACATTTTTCACAAATCACCCCACGATGCTTGAGGCGCTTGTATTTCCCACACAAGCACTCGTAATCCTTGACCGGCCCAAATATCTTGGCACAGAAAAGGCCATCCCGTTCCGGTTTGAAGGTACGGTAATTGATGGTTTCAGGTTTTTTTACCTCACCATAGGACCAAGACCGGATTTTGTCGGGTGAAGCCAGTCCGATCTTGATCGCATCAAATTCTTCCGGTTGTGTCGTCTGCTTGAATAAGTTCAATAGTCCTTTCACGCTTTACCTCCCGCGCGGGAGTCGGCCATGCCGAACTCCCATTGATGAGTTGAATCCCCTAAACCGTCCGAGCCAATTCTGTCAGAACCGCTCCAAATCGATGTCAATGCCCAGAGAACGAATTTCCTTCACCAGCACATTGAAGGATTCCGGCATACCGGCATCGATGGTATGTTCGCCCTTGACAATGTTTTCATATACCTTGGTTCGTCCTGTCACATCATCGGATTTGACGGTCAGCATTTCCTGGAGCGTATAAGATGCCCCATAGGCTTCCAACGCCCAAACTTCCATTTCCCCGAAGCGCTGCCCTCCAAACTGGGCCTTACCCCCCAAGGGTTGCTGGGTAACCAGGCTATAGGGGCCGGTGGAACGGGCATGCATCTTGTCATCCACCAAGTGATGCAGTTTCAGGATATGCATGTATCCCAAGGTCACCAATCGATCGAAACTCTCGCCGGTGCGACCATCGAAGACCTGCACCTGCCCCCCTCTGGGTAATCCGGCCAACTCCAGCATGTCCTTGATCTCGGCCTCATTGGCACCATCGAATACGGGAGTTGCAAAGGGCACCCCACCACGCAGGTGATGCGCCAGGGTTGCGATTTCGGCATCGGTCATATCGGTCAGGGACTCTGTTTTTCCCGTGCCGTTATAAATCTTTTCCAAAAATCCCCGCAACTTCATGGAATCTGCCTGCTGATCGATGAGACGACCAATCGCGTGTCCCAAGCCTTTGGCAGCCCAACCCAAGTGGGTTTCCAGAATTTGTCCCACGTTCATCCGCGACGGAACCCCAAGTGGGTTCAGCACGATATCCACCGGCGTACCATCTGCGGTAAAAGGCATATCTTCCACGGGAATGATCTTGGAGACCACCCCCTTGTTTCCGTGCCGACCCGCCATTTTGTCACCCGGCTGGAGACGACGTTTCACCGCCAGATAGACCTTGACCATTTTCTGGACACCTGGAGACAACTCATCCCCCTGGGTCAATTTGCGCCTTTTTTCTTCAAAGAATAATTCAAATTCCTTGCGCTTTTCTTCCAGGCTTTCCTTCAACTGCTCCAGTTGAACCTGCTGATCCTCTTCCCCAAGCCGGATGTCAAACCAATCCCAGCGCCCCAATTGATGCAGGTAATCCTGGGTGATCAGGGTGCCTTTGGGTAACTTCTTTGGGCCCCCCTTGACGACCTTGCCCATCAATAGACGCTCGATCCGACCAAAGGTATCGTTTTCCATGATACGCAGTTGATCCCCAAGATCCTTCTTGTACTGGACCAACTCGTCATCGATGATGCGCTGAGCGCGCGCATCGCGTTCGATGCCTTCGCGCGTGAAGACCTGCACGCCGATCACCGTCCCTGCCATGCCGGAGGGAACGCGCAGACTGGTATCCTTGACATCGGAACTCTTTTCACCAAAGATGGCCCGCAGCAATTTCTCTTCGGGGGTCAGTTGGGTTTCGCCTTTGGGGGTGACTTTCCCCACCAGCACATCCCCCGCTTCCACCTCGGCTCCAATGTAAACGATGCCGGAATCATCCAATCGATTCAACATGCGTTCCGACAGGTTGGAAATGTCCCGGGTGATTTCTTCCGGTCCCAACTTGGTATCCCGCGCCACCACTGACAGTTCTTCGATATGAATGGAAGTGAAACGGTCTTCGGCCACGACCCGCTCGGAAATCAGAATGGAATCCTCAAAGTTGTACCCGTTCCAGGGCATGAAGGCCACCAGCAGGTTCTGACCCAGAGCCAACTCTCCCATGTCGGTCGAAGCGCCATCCGCGATCACGTCATTACGCTGGATCATATCCCCTACATTGACGATAGGCCGTTGATTGATGTTGGTATTCTGATTGGAACGGCGGTACTTGATGAGGTTATAGATGTCTACCCCCACTTCACCGGCCAAAGTCTCATGGTCATTCACCCGCACCACGATCCGGGCGGCGTCCACATAATCCACGACTCCACCCCGCCGGGCTTGTACCGTCGTCCCCGAGTCCACTGCCACGGTACGCTCGATACCCGTTCCCACCAAAGGTTTTTCTGCACGCAAACACGGCACCGCCTGACGCTGCATGTTCGACCCCATCAGGGCACGGTTTGCATCATCATGTTCCAGAAACGGGATCAGGGAAGCAGCCACCGAGACGATCTGGGCGGGTGCTACGTCAATGTGGGTAATCCGGTCCGGTGCCGCCAGAGTAAATTCGTTGAAGTGACGGCTGGAAACCAGGTCATCACTGAAACGCCCCTGGTCGTCCAGTGCCGCGTTGGCCTGGGCGATCACATGCCTCCCTTCCTCGATCGCCGAGAGCATTTCGATCTGATCCGTGACGCGACCGTTTTCCACCTTGCGGTATGGAGTTTCCAGAAAGCCATACTCATTGGTACGGGCATACAATGCCAGCGAGTTGATCAGACCAATATTGGGTCCCTCCGGTGTCTCGATCGGACAGACACGTCCGTAGTGCGTGGGGTGCACATCTCGCACTTCGAATCCCGCCCGTTCGCGCGTCAAGCCCCCAGGTCCCAAGGCCGATACCCGCCGCTTATGGGTGATTTCAGAAAGCGGATTGGTCTGATCCATGAACTGGGACAACTGACTGGAACCGAAAAATTCTTTGATCGCAGCCGAAATCGGTTTGGCATTGATCAGGTCATGGGGCATCAAGTTTTCTGATTCTGCTTGAGAAAGTCGTTCTTTCACGGCCCGTTCCACGCGCACCAAACCGGAACGGAATTGATTCTCGGCCAACTCGCCGACGGAGCGTACGCGCCGATTGCCCAAATGATCGATGTCATCGATTTCGCCGCGCCCATTGCGCAATTCCACCAGAATCCTGATGACATCCACGATATCGTCGTTGGACAGAATCGGAGAACCCGTCAGGTCAGGGCGACCCACCCGACGATTGAACTTCATCCGGCCCACGGCGGAAAGATCGTACCGTTCTTCACTGAAGAACAAGCCCTGAAACAGCAACTTGACGGCTTCTTCGGTAGGGGGTTCGCCAGGACGCATCATGCGATAGATGGCTATCCGCGCCGCATTCTGATCGAGCGTGTCATCGATGGCCAGCGTCTGGGAAATATACGGCCCCTGATCCAGGTCATTGGTATAAAGCGTTTGAATGTCGCAAATCCCCGCAACACGAATTTTTGCCAGCAGAGTTTCAGTAATTTCATCATTGGCACGGGCAACCAATTCACCCGTGTCTGTCTGAATGAGGTCGCGGGCAAGAATCCGTCCCACGACAAAGTCTTCTGGTACCTCGATACGATGCAGGCCCGCTTGCTCCAACTCACGAATATGCTTGACGGTAATCCGCTTGTCCCGCGCCACGATGACCTTATCCTTGGCCATGATGTCGAAACGCGCGACTTCACCGCGCAAGCGTTCCGGGACCAAGGTCATGTGCAAAGACTTGTCGTCGATGTGAATGTCATCGAAGTTGAAAAAGGTTTCCAGAATTTGTTCCGTATTGAACCCAATGGAACGCAACAGCGTACTCACCGGCATCTTGCGCCGGCGATCGATACGGAAGTAGAGCAGGTCCTTGGGATCAAATTCAAAGTCCAGCCAGGACCCACGATAGGGGATGATACGCGCGGAAAACAGTAATTTTCCGGAAGAATGGGTTTTGCCTCGGTCATGTTCGAAGAACACCCCGGGGCTGCGGTGCAGTTGAGACACGATGACCCGTTCAGTCCCATTGATCACAAAGGAACCATTGCGGGTCATGAGGGGAATTTCCCCCATATACACTTCCTGTTCCTTGATTTCCTTGACCGTGGGCTTGGAAGCTTCGCGATCCATGATCTTCAACCGGACCCGAGCTCGCAGGGGGGAGGCAAAGGTCATGCCGCGCTGCTGGCATTCCACGACATCGAAAGGGGGAACGGCAAGGACATAACTGACATATTCCAGGACGGCATTGCCCGAATGACTGACAATGGGAAATACCGAACGAAACGCCGATTCGAGACCCTGATTTTTACGTGTAGTCGGGTTTACGCCCTCCTGCAGGAATTCCGTGTAGGAATCCAATTGGGTGGCCAGCAGGAAAGGAATGTCGAGAACGCTGTGACGCTTGGCGAAACTTTTGCGAATGCGTTTTTTCTCGGTGAATGAGTAACTCATGTGATCTCCACGACAGTAAGACAGGGACTGGCGGCAAAATTCACGACTTGCGCGTGACCGGGAGTTCGGCCTCAAGGCCAAACGAGGCAGAGGCACCGTCGCGCCCCTGCCTCCCGGGTACATCGAGACTTACTTGATTTCGAAGGTAGCGCCGGCTTCGGCCAGTTGCTTGGCGATAGCGTCGGCATCAGCCTTCGGAATCCCTTCCTTGACAGGCTTGGGCGCGCCGTCCACGAGGTCCTTGGCTTCCTTCAGGCCCAGTCCGGTGATGGTACGCACCACCTTGATGACGTTGACCTTGTTATCGCCTGCACCGGTCAAGATGACGCTGAATTCCGTCTTCTCTTCCACTACAGCCGCAGCCGCTGCTGGGGCTGCCACAGCCACGGCGGTCGCGGCAGCGGATACGCCAAACTTCTCTTCCATATCCTTGATCAGTTCAGACAATTCCAGCACGGTCATGCCGGCGATTGCATCCAGAATTTCAGTTTTGCTGAGTGCCATGTGTAACTCCTTGAATTAAACAGTTGCTTCTTTTTGATCGCGTACCGCAGCCAAGCCGCGGACAAATTTGGTCGGTACTTCGTTGAGGGTCTGCACGAACTTGCTGACCGGTGCCTGCATGGTACCCATCAACTTGGCGATGAGTTCCTCGCGGCTCGGCATGGTTGCCAAACTGGATACATCCTTGGCAGACATGACCGAATTCGGCATGGCTCCACCCTTGATGACCAACTTGTCATTTCCCTTTGCAAATTCATGAATCACCTTGGCCACCGCGACCGGATCCGCAGAGATCCCATAGACCAGCGGGCCGATCATCTGATCAGCCAAACCAGCAAAAGGGGTATCTGCGACTGCGCGCCGAACCAATGTGTTTTTCAGAACCCGGAAGTACACGCCCGCTGCTCTGGCCTTGGCCCTAAGAACAGTCATATCGGACACGGCCATTCCGCGATATTCCGC
Source organism: Pseudomonadota bacterium (assembly GCA_021805445.1). Classification (GTDB taxonomy): domain Bacteria; phylum Pseudomonadota; class Gammaproteobacteria; order Burkholderiales; family Ferrovaceae; genus Ferrovum. Next base: position 21,267 of record JAJZFH010000028.1, on the reverse strand, counting down.
AAGAATGATCGCTTGAGCTTCGGTCACCTGCCCCGTCACTTCCGCCACGACTGCTTTTTTCTCTTCCAGATTGAGACTCAAGGTCTGTCCTCCATAAAGATTACAGAAAGAGGATAAGCCCTCTTTCCAACCACGGCGACCTTTCTTTCAGGGCTTGATACGCGAGTGTATCGATACAGCAAGACCTTCCATCAGGGACCGCCATCTGCGTAGGCTATTGTTTCCATTAAACCCTTGCGGGTACCTACGGTCTTTGATGTCCATGGGGTACGTCCTGAAGAAGTACCCCATGCCCAAAGTCGTTATGTCTCTTACACGGATACAGTGGAACCGTCGATACGGATTCCCCCGCCCATCGTGCTCGAAACGGAAATTTTTCTGAGGTAGATCCCCTTGGCAGTGGCAGGGCGCGCACGATTCAAGGCGCCCAGCAAGGCCTGCAAGTTTTCCTGCAAGGCTTCCACGGTAAAAGAGGCGCGTCCAATGGAGCAGTGCACCAGACCGGCCTTATCGGTCCGATACTGGACCTGCCCGGCTTTGGCATTCTTGACGGCCCCAGTGACATCGGTGGCCACGGTACCCACCTTGGGATTGGGCATCAAACCCCGGGGGCCGAGAACTTGTCCCAACGGTCCAACGATACGCATGGCATCGGGGGTGGCGATGACCACATCAAAATCCATGAAGCCGCCCTTGATCTTTTCAGCCAAGTCTTCAAAACCCACGATATCCGCACCGGCGGCTCTGGCTTTTTCGGCGTTGTCACCTTGCGCAAACACTGCGACCCGCATGGTTTTACCGGTTCCCTTGGGCAATACCACAGAGCCACGCACTTGCTGATCCGACTTCTTGGCATCCACACCGAGATTGACGGCCACATCCACCGACTCATCAAATTTTGCCGTGGCCGTTTTTTTCACCAGTTCCAGAGCCTCAGCCACAGCGTAGGAACGGGCACGATCGATCTGTGCACGCAGAGTTTGCGTACGTTTGGTCATTTTGGCCATGTTCAGTTTACTCCTTCCACAGTAATACCCATGCTGCGCGCACTACCTGCCACGGTACGAACCGCAGCATCCAGATCTGCCGCAGTCAAATCGGGCATCTTGGTGGTGGCAATGGCCTCGGCCTGCGCACGAGTCAAGGTTCCCACTTTGTCACTGTGCGGCTTGGGACTTCCCTTGCTCACCCCTGCCGCCTTCTTGATCAACACCGTGGCGGGAGGAGTCTTCATGATGAAGGTGAAACTCTTGTCCGCATAGGCGGTAATCACCACCGGAATGGGCAAACCAACTTCCAGGCCTTGAGTCTGGGCATTGAAGGCCTTACAAAACTCCATGATATTGAGGCCGCGTTGGCCGAGCGCAGGCCCGATGGGCGGGCTGGGATTGGCCTTGCCGGCCGGAACCTGCAACTTGATGTAGCCTATGATTTTCTTTGCCATGATTGCTCCTATGTTCGGGTACCAGCGGTGAATCCATGTTCACCTCCCCAGAATGACTGGAATCAGGCGACCTAGCCCTTTTCCACCTGTCCAAAATCCAACTCTACCGGTGTCGCCCGTCCAAAGATGAGCACGGACACACGGAGTTTATTCTTGTCGTAATTGACCTCTTCCACCATGCCATTGAAGTCGGTGAAAGGGCCATCCTTGACGCGCACGCTCTCGCCAATTTCAAACAGAACCTTGGGTCTAGGCTTCTCGACCCCTTCCTGAACCTTGTTCAGAATGTTTTGCACTTCCTTGTCGGTGATGGGAGTTGGCTTGTTGGCCTTGCCACCCACAAACCCCGTCACTTTCGGCGTACTCTTGACCAGATGCCAAGTCTCATCGGTCATATCCATTTGTACCAGAATATAGCCCGGGAAAAACTTGCGTTCGCTGATACTCTTTTGACCGCCTTTCATCTCCACGACTTCTTCCACGGGGACCAGAATATCGCCAAACTGCTCGTCCATACCCGCTCGTGTGATCCGTTCCTTGAGCGCCCGCTGCACACTCTTTTCGAAGCCGGAATAGGCATGTACCACATACCAGCGCATTGTCATCATTCAGACCGCCCCATCAATCGTTGTACCGCCACCAGCAATCCCCAGTCCACCAACCACAGGAATACCCCCACCACCAGTACCAGAGCAAAAACCACCAGAGTGGTCTGCCAGGTTTCCTTACGGGAAGGCCAGACGACCCGTCGAGCCTCCACCACCGCTTCCTGAGAGAAACGGTAGAAGTCCTGTCCAGGCACTGTAAACCAGGCAACGGCAGCACCCAATCCCAATCCTGCCAATACGGCCAGAACCCGCAATACCAGGGCATGGTCCGCCAATTGGTAATAGCCCACCAACCCTGCCACGACAAGGGCAAGGGCGAGGGCAAACTTGAGTTTATCCGCCATGGGCGTTGAATTTCCTTTAAAAACCTTGGCAGGCCAGGAGGGCCTCGAACCCCCAACCTACGGTTTTGGAGACCGTCACTCTGCCAATTGAGCTACTGGCCTGTTTTATTACTGAATCACTTTAGCGACGACACCGGCGCCCACGGTCCGACCGCCTTCGCGAATCGCAAACCGCAACCCCTCTTCCATCGCAATCGGGGCAATCAACGTCACCGTCACCGACACGTTGTCCCCAGGCATCACCATCTCCGTCCCTTCAGGCAACTCGATCGCCCCCGTCACATCCGTCGTGCGAAAGTAAAACTGCGGACGATACCCCTGGAAAAATGGCGTATGACGACCCCCTTCATCCTTCGACAACACATAAATCTCCGCCGTAAACTTGGTGTGCGGCGTGATCGACCCAGGCTTCGCCAACACCTGCCCACGCTCCACGTCCTCGCGCTTCGTCCCGCGCAACAACACCCCAACGTTGTCCCCAGCCTGCCCCTGATCCAGCAACTTGCGGAACATCTCAACCCCGGTACACACCGTCTTTTGCGTGGCCTTCAACCCCACAATCTCGATGTCATCCCCAACCTTCACAATCCCGCGCTCGATCCGTCCCGTCACCACCGTCCCGCGCCCAGAAATGGAAAATACATCTTCCACAGGCATCAAAAACGGCCCATCGATCGCACGCTTCGGCTCAGGAATATAAGTATCCAACGCCTCCGCCAACTTCCAGATCGACGGCTCCCCAATCTCCGACTGATCCCCTTCCAGCGCCTTCAAGGCGCTTCCAATCACGATCGGCGTGTCATCCCCAGGAAAATTGTACTTCGACAACAACTCCCGGACTTCCATCTCCACCAATTCCAGCAACTCCGCATCGTCCACCATGTCCGCCTTGTTCATGTACACCACAATGTACGGAACACCGACCTGACGTGCCAACAAAATGTGCTCTCGCGTCTGCGGCATCGGCCCATCCGCCGCCGATACCACCAATACCGCCCCATCCATCTGCGCCGCACCCGTGATCATGTTCTTCACATAATCCGCGTGCCCAGGACAATCCACGTGCGCATAATGACGATTCACCGTCTCATACTCCACATGCGCCGTGTTGATCGTGATCCCCCGCGCCTTCTCCTCCGGCGCCGAATCAATCTGGTCGTAAGACTTCGCCTCACCCCCAAACTTCTTCGACAATACAATCGTCATCGCCGCCGTCAGCGTCGTCTTGCCATGATCCACGTGGCCAATCGTCCCCACATTCACATGCGGCTTCGTCCGCTCAAACTTGCTCTTTGCCATAATGTCCCTCGCTAAATCTCAGCTCGCGCCGATGATGATCGTCCCAGACTTGGAGCCCATGACCAGGATTGAACTGGTGACCTCTCCCTTACCAAGGGAGTGCTCTGCCACTGAGCTACATGGGCCAAAACTTTTCAACTGTTGGAGCGGGTGAAGGGAATCGAACCCTCGTCGTAAGCTTGGAAGGCTTCTGCTCTACCATTGAGCTACACCCGCACGCCGCAATCAACATTCCACAGACCCGGTTTTTTGAGTCTGCCGCCTTTCTAAATCTTTATGGTGGAGGGGGAAGGATTCGAACCTTCGAAGGCAGAGCCGTCAGATTTACAGTCTGATCCCTTTGACCGCTCGGGAACCCCTCCTAAACGAACCCGTGATTATGGACAAAGAGATGCAATGTTGTCAATGCTTTTTTGTGGTTTGAGCATGAATAAATATCCACCGTTGAGCCGCGAGGTAGTTTGCTCCCATCCCTGCCAGCGAACCCAACGCAACGGCACCGGCGGGGTGATGTGCCAACCAGGGACTCACCCAAATCGCCAAAAGATAGGTGCCATTATTGAGTAACGCCCCCCACCCATTGGCCATCAGATAGCGCGCCCATTCCCCCAGCCAACGTTCACTCCCTCGCCCCGCGAAGGCATAGCGCCGATTCAGCCCCCAGGTCACCGTCACCGCCAGAAGAAACCCCAAAGCTTGTGCCCCCACCAACCCGCAGCGTGCATGGGTGGCCAGCACGGTCAGCGCGTCGACACCGAATCCCACGGTCCCCGCTGCCGCAAACAACAAAATACGCTTGAACTTTTCGGTCGTCAGGGACATGAATGGTCTCAGGGCGCAGTATAATCGGGAACTATGGATTCTACGTCAAACCCTTCCACCCCCACACCCCCCGTCCTTTCCGTGGTGGTACCCATGCACAACGAGGCCCAGAATCTGACGGTATTTTTCGACCGCCTCAGCGGTGTCCTCGAACGCATCGGACTCGCCTGGGAATTGGTCTGTATCAATGACGGCAGTACCGATGGCACGCTGGATCGGTTACTGGCCCTGCGCGCCCGGGACGCACGGGTGGTCATTCTCGATCTGTCCCGGAATTTCGGGAAGGAAGCCGCGTTGACTGCCGGCCTCCTCGAAGCCCGTGGCGACGCCGCCATCCCCATGGATGCCGATTTGCAGGACCCCCCCGAATTATTACCCGCCATGATCGCCCAATGGCGCGCCGGATATGACATGGTACTGGCGACTCGTTCCAGTCGACAGACCGACAGTTGGCTGAAACGGCACACCGCCCATTGGTTCTACCGCCTCATCAACCGTCTGAGCGAAGTTCCCATCCCGGAAAATGCCGGGGATTTTCGTCTCATGAATCGCGCCATACTGGAGGCCCTGCGTCAATTTCCCGAGCGACGTCGTTTCATGAAAGGACTCTTTGCCTGGGTCGGATTCAAAGTCACGTCCGTCAGTTACGAGCGCCCGGAACGGTTGGCCGGGGTCAGCAAATTCAACTTCTGGCGTTTGTGGAATTTTGCCCTCGAGGGGATCACCTCCTTCAGCCACGTTCCTTTGCGCATGGCCTCTTACCTTGGATTTGCGGTGTCTTCCCTGACTTTCCTGTACGCGCTCAAAGTCATCCTCGATACCCTGATTTATGGCAATGCCGTCAAGGGCTATCCTTCCCTGATGGTGGCCATTCTGTTCTTTGCCGGGGTCCAGTTGATGGCACTGGGCATCATCGGAGAATACCTCGGACGTCTGTATGAAGAGAGCAAGCAGCGTCCCTTGTACTTCATCCGCGCCTACTATGGCCCCTCCCTTCCCGCACATTCTCAAAAATTCTCGGTACAAAGCGCTCCCCCGCAATGATGATCCAGGCCCAATAGACGAAATGTCCCCTGGGGAAAACGGGTTCGGTGTCTCCGAAACTCCATCCAGTAATTCCTAATCCCCTCCCTGTCATCCCAGTACGCTTCTTCTGACAGCGTCATAATCGACTTTACGGATTGTACAGACCAACGATTGGGCACAGAATGCAGACACACCCGACGTTGCGCGGATGGGATTCCCGCTCGAAGTCGGCCCCATCGTCTGATCTCCCGGAGGGAGGTGATATGACACACGACAGCCAACCAGACAAGAACCTTTGCGCCACCACAGAGGGTTCCCTGGTGATCCATGCGAAAAAGGTACTCGACCATGTTCTGGACCACGTCTTCGATGCGGTCATCATGGCCTCGACCGATGGCCGGATCACCTCCTTCAATCGCGCGGCCACACGGATTTTTGGATATACCCACGCTGAAGTCATGGGCCAGAATGTGACCCTGTTGATGCCTGAACCCCATTGCACCCATCATGACCAGCATATTCGCCATTTTCTGGGCTGGGGCGAAAATATTCCGTCCTCCCGGAGTCGGGAGTTGGTGGGTAAACGAAAAAATGGAGAAGTCTTCCCCATCACGCTGGTTCTCACTTCCGTCGAACAAAATCCTGGAGATTGGGTCTTTATCGCCATTGTGCGAGATTTGACGCAGGATGATGCAACCTTGCGAAATCTGCGCTCCACGGCCTACTCCGATCCCCTAACCGGATTGCCCAATCGGCTTTTGCTCATGGATCGTCTCAGTCAGGCCATTCGCTCCCTCAACCGGGAAAGTCCGGGAATTGCCCTGCTTTTTGTGGACCTAGACCATTTCAAACCCATCAACGACAACTTTGGTCACCATGTCGGAGATCTGGTTCTTCGGGAAACTTCCGCCCGGCTGCAATCCTGTGTCCGAGAATCAGACACCATCGCCCGTTTGGGGGGTGACGAGTTCATCGTCTTGCTCATGGGAGTGGAAAACCCGCTGTCCGCCCTGGGAATTGGAGAAAAGATCCGCGAAACCCTGAATGCCCCCTTCAGGTTGGAATCCATCTCGCCTCTGACGCTTTCCGCCAGCATCGGCGTGACTTTCTGCCAAACCCATGCCATCGACGCAGAGAGTTTGATTCGTCAGGCCGACTTCGCCATGTATCGAGCCAAGGCACAGGGACGCAATACGGTCGTCTCCTACACCACGGCACAGGATTTGCGCTAAACATCTCTCATGCCCACCATGATCGCGGTCATGGTACAAAAGACGGTTCCCCCGGTGATGCCGTCTGGCCGTCATCCTGAACCCTGCTCAATAAAGAGGGCAATTCGCCGGAAACTTCAGGCACCGGAGATAAATCCAGCGCACAACAGTCTCCTTCGGGCCAATCACCAGGCTTGGATGCTTATCGGTTCAAAAATTCGGAACCATCACGAGCACCCCAGGGGAAAACTCAAAACAAATTGACCTGTTCAAAAAAACACCGATCCAACTGATCTTCAACCGCTCTGATGCGATGCTTCACTTCCCCCACATCCCAACTACTGGCGGCCTTCTGTTCCATCATCTCATACACCGCATTCAGGGCCACCATCACTGCCGCACGTTCCGGCCCCACCTCCGCATGACTGCGCGCTTCGCGCATACGCCGATCCAACTCCAGCGCGGCCTCCTGCAACAAGAGGCGCTGGCCTTCCTCGCACGCGACCCGATAGGTGCGGTCGCAAATGACGATTTCCAAGGCCTTGGTCACAGGACGGGTCATACCATCTCCGCCGTCCGATCCATCAATTTTTGCAACCGGTGCCGCGCCTCCTCCATTTTTGTGGACATGGCACGCAACTCCTCAGTACGTTCGATCAACTCCTGACGCAAACGCTGGTTCTCGGACCGCAACCGATCACATTGATCGACCACCCGATCAACCTTGCTCTCCAGCGCCGCGAAGTACTTGTCCATGGCTTCACTATACCCCCAAATCCTCGGATCAGGCAAATCCCGTTCGTCCACTCCTACATAAAGTTACCCATCGCTGGTTTGCTGCCGGATTCCTGCTTCACAGAGGCCGGTTTCGTCTCGGTCTTGCGACTTCGCGCTAACGATGACAGAACACGAAAAATTCCGGGCATAGATTTTTCAGTTTGGCGCGATCCGCGATCAAGGCACTGTCCATTGAAGTGTATTTGAACGGTGTAATCCCTAAGTTACAGGCCATTCCCCAGATTTTTCAACGCTGATCCAGGATTTTGCATAAGTTGTGAAGCGGCTCCCGCTGCTCCGCCACTGACAGGGTCAGGCATAGGAGAAGAAGCAGACAAAGGATTCAGTTGGGACAACAAACACTGCTTTAATTGTTCCTCATTCGTGGCTGGTGAAATACAGGACTTGAGCGAAGTCATGATCTGGTCTTTCTTGCTCTGAAATGCCGAATCCGCCAATCCGGAAAGTGGATTGGCCAGGGCGGGGACTGCAGCAACCGCCAGTGATGCCAAGAACATTTTTGATGATTTCATATCGCCCCCCAGTCCAGTGTTAAAAATTACTCCCAAACAAATTTCCGTTTATCGGCAACTCCTTGAGCCATTGGCGCAAAATTCCGGGATCATTGAAATCTTCCAGATCCTCTCGAATCTGCACAGCCACCCCCCGCAGATACGTTAATTCGGCATCAAACTCCCGTTCAACCAATTCCGGGGTAATGGGGCCATAGTACGGTCCAGTATCCATGAAGACAAGAAGTTCACTCTCGATTTCCCGTTCCAATTCCTTGAGCTGGCTACGCAACACACGGATGTAATTTTTGAGACGTTCCTCGGGGAGCATCAAGATGTGATCCGGATCGATCTGCTCGATCTCCAACTGCAAATTGAGCAAGGTCAACAGATCATTGTCCGCATACGCCCGATTCACCTTTTGCATGATTTCTGTCTTACGCACCCGCTCCACCTGATCTTTTTCTCGATCAGGATGCAGGAAACTCGCCAATTTTCGATACACTTCCTTCACAGACAAACTGGCCTCCTGGGCTTCCCGTTCTTTCTTGCTCAGAGGCAGGTCTTCTCCCGATTTCTTTTTCGCGGACTCCGCCACCTTCTTCTGATGCTGGCGTGCCGCCCGTTTCTCTTCATCCGCATGTTGCTGCTGGTGGATTTTTTGGTGAGCGAAGTGCATGATATCCCCCTCCCCATCGTAATCACTCAAATCCACGCCAAACAACTCTTCGAGAACGAAACGATCCTGGTCCTGTTCCAGAGTTTGAACTTCTTCCCGGCTCATGGACGAGTATTCATCATGAATACTTTCCAGTTCCTGGTCTTCGGGGTCCTCATCCAATAATCCATTCACCAGATTCAGTAACACATTGACCAATTTGCGCTGTTGCATCTTTCCCAGGCGCAATCCTGGCGGCTTTCTTCCTTCAGGACGCAAAATATCATGAATGAACAAGATCATCTCTCGCCGCGCCGAGTGAATTTCTTGTTGCAGCGGAAGAATTTCATCGACCACCCGCTGGCGATGGTGCTCCTTATACTCTTGCCACTGGCGCAAGACCTGCTTCTTTTCATCGATCTGGTGAACCAGTTTCTTGAATACCCCTTGAGACTTCCCCACAAAGGTTTTCTGAACCACCACTTCCACTACCCGGTTGGGTTGGCGTGCCTCCCCCGCTTCCGAAAGATACTCTTCGAAAGGGATAGACTGCTGAACAGGCTTTTTCATGCTTCTGGCAAAGACAGAACCGGGAGGTTTCCTCGCATAGACCCCGAACCTGCATCCAGTATGTTTTTCTTCATTTCCGGTATCACTCCACAGATGATGTTGGCTGGTTCAAATTATATCCTCACCAGCCCAACCAATTGGAGCCCATGCTATAATTTTTCTCTGCAAATGTGATCTGTTTCACATTTGGGGTGCCCCGCCTGTGAGTCCACGGGAAGGGTGAAACGGGAAACAGGTGCAAACCCTGTGCTGCCCCCGCAACGGTAAGTTTCGATGGCTTCACCCCATGTCACTGGTCCTGTTGGTTGACGCCGCAGAACCGGGAAGACGGTGAATTTAGGAAACGAGCCCGGAGACCGGCCCCACGCATCAAGTCGCCAGATGATCTGGCGCATCGGAAATACTGCGGGGAGGCAGTGTTCATGCTGATGAGGTCATTTCAACCCGAAACTCATGGGACTTTTCGTTTCCCCCGGTATTTCCCTGTAATCTTTAAAGAGAAATCTTCCTTGGGACAGCGACTTTTTTATCATGAGGTTTTCAATGAACGAAGAAAGTGAGCGTTCTCAACGCCATACAGCGCGCATGGCCCGAAAGAAGGCTGTGGTGGATGCCGCCATTGCCCACGCCAGCGAACAGCGCGGGGTGTTGCTGGTCCTGACCGGTAACGGCAAGGGCAAGTCCAGTTCAGCCTTCGGCATGGTCGCCCGGACCTTGGGCCATGGCATGACTGCGGCGGTCTTCCAGTTCATCAAAGGAAAGGGCGACACAGGAGAGCAATCCTTCTTCCAGCGCCAGGCAAACCTTCGATGGGAACGATGCGGGGAAGGCTTTACCTGGGAAACCCAGAGTCGGGAACGGGATATGGCCGCAGCCCGAATGGGCTGGGACAAGGCACGCGTTGCCCTGGGTGACCCGTCCGTCCATCTGGTGATCCTGGACGAAATGACCTACCTGTTCAAGTATGGATATCTGTCGCTGGAAGAGGTCCTGTCCGTCATTGCTTCCCGGCCTGCCCATCAACATGTGGTCGTGACAGGACGCGCCGCACCCGAGGCCTTGTGTATGGCCGCAGACACGGTCAGCGAGATTGCCGATATCAAGCATGCCTTTCGTGCAGGCGTCATGGCTCAACCGGGAATCGACCTCTAGGCCGCCCATGACCCGCACACTATACATTGCCGCGCCTGCGTCCGGTCAAGGCAAAACCCTGATCACTGCCGCCCTGGCCTACCACCACCGCCAAGAGGGGCGACGGGTGCGCGTATTCAAGACCGGTCCGGATTTTTTGGACCCGATGCTTCTGACCGAAGCCAGTGGGCATCCCGTGCTCAACCTCGACCTCTTCATGGTTGGGGAGGAAGAGTGCCGCCAGCAAGTGACCGCAGCGGCCCAGGACGCCGACCTGATCCTGGTGGAAGGAGTCATGGGACTGTTCGATGGCACCCCTTCCTCGGCCGATCTTGCCGCCCTCCTGGGTCTTCCTGTCCTGGTGGTCATGGATGCCTCGGCCATGGCCCAGACCTTTGGTGCCCTGGCCCTGGGTTTGAAGAACCATGATGCACGTCTCAACTTCGCCGGGGTGCTGGCCAACCGCGTGGGCAGTCCACGCCACGCCCAGTTGCTGGCATCCAGTTTGCCCGCATCCCTCACCTGGTGGGGGTCCATCATGCGCGATCCTGCCCTGACCTTGCCGGAACGTCACCTTGGACTGGTACAAGCCACCGAATTGTCCGACTTGAAGGCACGTCTCACCCTCGCGGCCCTGGCTCTCCCCGAAGCCCTGCGCTGTTTCGACCAGTTACCTTCCATGACCTTCCAGACCCCCACGCTCTCGACACCTCCCGAGCGTTGGCTGGATGGCCTACGCATTGCCATCGCCCAGGACCACGCCTTTTCGTTCCTGTATCCAGCCAACCTTTCCCTGCTCCGCACCCTGGGGGCGCAGTTAACATTTTTTTCCCCGCTGCGAGGAGACCCCCTGCCCTCCTGCGATGCGCTGTGGTTGCCCGGCGGATATCCGGAATTGCATCTGACGTCTCTCGCCGCACATTCCCACTGCATGGCCACCATCCGTCAACACCATGAAGCCGGCAGACCCATCCTGGCGGAGTGTGGTGGAATGACCTACCTGACACAACGGCTGATCTCGAAAGAAGGGGGCCATGCCGATCTGGTGGGACTCATTCCCGGCAAAGCCGCCGTTCAACCCCGCTTGGCTGGCCTGGGCCTGCAAACCCTGCAGACCCCCCAAGGGGAACTGCGCGGCCATACTTTTCATTACTCTCGTCTCGAGACGACGTTACCTCCTACCACATATGCCCGGAATGCCCAAAATGAGGAAGGAGAAGCGGTGTACTGCAAAAATGGCCTGACGGCCACCTACCTGCACAGTTATTTTCCCTCCAACCCGCGCGCGGCTGCGCAGTTTTTTCTGGGACACCCTCTATGACTCCCGCCTCACCACCGTGTGAAGATACCCTCCTGCCCCACGCCTATACACCGACAGAACGGGAAGCACTCTGGCGCACCCTGCGCGAACGTCGCGATATGCGCCATTTTTTGCCCGATCCTTTGCCTGCCGGATTACTCGAACGTCTGGTGGAGGCCGCCCACCTGGCCCCTTCCGTGGGCTATATGCAACCCTGGCGTTTCATTCGTATCACCGACCCCACCCAACGTCAGAATATCCGGCGGTTGGTGGAAGCGGAACGTCTGGCCACGGCTCAGGCCCTGACCACCCGTACCGATGATTTTCTGAAAGTGAAGATAGAGGGTCTGGGGGAATGCGCAGAGGTTCTGGCGGTCGTATTGATGCCCGAACGGGAACGGCATCTGTTTGGACGCCGCACCCTGCCCGACATGGATCTGGCCTCCGTGGGCTGTGCCATTCAAAACATGTGGCTGGCCGCCCGTGCAGAAGGCATTGGCCTGGGTTGGGTCTCCTTCTTCGATCCGGATGGCCTCGCCCAACTCCTGGCATTGCCCTCTGGATCCCGTCCTGTCGCCCTTCTATGCATTGGACAGGTCAGCGAATTCTATGCGCGTCCCTTGCTGGAAAGTACGGGGTGGGGACAACGTCTGCGCCTCGATGAAGTTCTCTTTGAAAATCACTGGCCCGCCGGTGTGGGGGGAACCCCTCCCGCGTATTGAGCCATGATGCCCGATCTTCTGAGTCACCCCTCCTCCCTGATGGCAGGCGCCCTTATCCTGGACGGCTTGCTGGGCGAGCCGCGGCGCTGGCATCCTTTGGTGGGATTTGGCCATTGGGCTGCGTGGGTGGAACGCCGCAGTTATGCCCCCAGCCGTCTGCGCGGTGTTCTCACCCTGGTCATGACCCTGGCCCCGCCCGTAGGAATCAGCTTGGTCTTGAGTCGTCTCGCCCATGGATGGGGCACGGCTTTCTCCCTTTGGACGCTCTACTTTGCCCTTGGATTACGCAGTCTGCACGATCATGTACGCCCCATTTGCCAAGCTCTCGACCGTCAGGACGACAAGGCGGCGCGACGCGCGACAGCAGCCATCGTCAGCCGGGATGAAGCCACTCTGGCGATTCTTCCCGCCACGTGTGAGTCAGTTCTGGAAAACGGGAACGATGGGGTCTTCGGAGCCCTGTTCTGGTTCTGGGTGGGCGGGGCGCCTGGTGTGATTCTCTACCGCCTGGCCAATACCCTGGATGCTACCTGGGGCTACAAGTCGACACGTTATCTTCACTTTGGCTGGGCAGCCGCCCGTTTCGATGACGTCCTCAACTGGATACCTGCCCGTCTCACCGCCTTCACTTATGCCTTTTTGGGCAAGTTCCGCCATGCTCTCGTCTGTTGGTCGCAACAAGCGCCCCAATGGGACAGCCCCAACGCAGGACCGGTCATGGCTGCCGGTGCAGGGTCCTTGAACATTCGATTGGGAGGATGGGCCTGCTATGGGGGTGAATGGCATGAACGACCGCGATTGGGCTGCGGGCGCTCGCCACAGCGCAACGACATCGACCGCGCCTTGACTCTCGTACGCCGCGGCGCCTTCCTCTGGGTCCTCGCGGCCGTGGTCATGACCTGGATGCCCTCACTGTCGCGACTGTCGGCCCATGCTTGAACATGGCGGAAATCTGACCCTGGCCGTTCAACGCTTTGGGCGCCCCGCCGGTCGCTGGCTTGATCTGTCCACCGGGATCAATCCCCATGCCTGGCCCACCCCGTCCATTCCCGCCGAATTGTGGCACGGTCTGCCGGGCACGGACGACGACCTGGAAAAAACCGCCTGCCACTATTTCGGATTCCCTCAGGTATTACCCGTAGCCGGCACCCAAGCCGCCTTGCAAATGCTGCCCACCCTGCGTCCCCACAGTCGCGTTGCCCTGCAACCCCTCACCTATGCCGAACATGCGGTCTGCTGGGCCAGACAGGGCCACGATGTCATTCCCTGGGGTTCGGGGCGGGATTTATCGTCCATCGATGTTCTGGTGGTGGTCAATCCCAACAATCCCACCGGGGAAGTGACCCCGCTACACAAGTTATGGGCCTGGCATGCCGAACTTTCTGCCCGGGGAGGCTGGCTGATCGTGGATGAAGCCTTCATGGATACCGCGCCGTCAGACAGCTTGCTCGCCACTCTTCCCGGATTCGCTCGAAAGGCACTGCCGCCCGGTTTGATCGTGCTACGCGGATTGGGCAAATTTTTCGGTCTGGCGGGTGCCCGGGTTGGCTTTGTCGGTGCCTCTCCCTCCCTTCTCGAGGTTCTGGAAGACGCTTTGGGCCCCTGGACGATTTCCGGCCCTTCCCGATGGTTGGCCATCCAGGCTTTGCGCGATGTTTCATGGCAAGAAGCGATGAGGCACAAACTGATCAGAGAAAGTGAGCGCTTACACGAATTACTGACACGCAGTCAGTTTCCACCCCAGGGAGGCACCGCACTGTTCCAATGGGTCCTGGCTTCCCAGGCGCAACGCCTGCAGGATCATCTGGCCCAGCAAGGCATCTGGGTGCGAAACTTTCCGAAAAATTACGGGATACGTTTTGGACTGCCTGGGAACGAGTTGGCGTGGCAACACCTGACCAAGGGGCTTTCGAGTTTCAAACACGGAACCGGAACAGCATGACACGTGCCCGCTCCCTGATGATTCAGGGGACTACCTCCGATGCGGGAAAAAGTACGGTCGTCGCCGCATTGGGACGCTGGCTCAAACGCCGGGGCGTCTCCGTAGCACCCTTCAAACCCCAGAACATGGCGCTCAACAGCGCCGTCACAGCGGCAGGGGGTGAAATCGGCAGGGCCCAGGAACTCCAGGCCATCGCCTGCGGCATCCCTTCCCATGTCGACATGAACCCCGTTCTGCTCAAGCCCGTCACCGATCAGGGGGCACAAGTCATCGTATTGGGGAAAGTGACTGCTCACTTAAAAGCCGATGCCTATCAGAACTACAAGGCTGAACTTCTCCCCATTGTAGTGGCAGCTCACGAACGTCTCGCACGGCAACATCAAGTGGTACTGGTGGAAGGTGCAGGATCCCCTGCGGAAATCAACCTCAGGGAAAATGACATCGCGAACATGGGGTTTGCCGAAGCCGTGGATTGCCCTGTCCTGCTGGTAGCCGATATCGATCGGGGCGGCGTCTTTGCCCACCTGATCGGAACCCTGGCGCTCCTCGCACCCGCGGAACGGGCAAGAGTCAAAGGGTTCATCATCAATCGCTTCCGCGGTGACCTGACCCTTCTGAAACCTGGTCTGGTCTGGCTTGAACGGACGACGGGATTACCTGTCCTGGGGGTCCTCCCCTACCTACCCGATCTCTCCCTGGATGCAGAGGATGCCTTGCCGAAAGCGGATCGCCCCTCAGGCTCCGGAGGACAGATCGTCGTCCCCGCCTTCCCGCGTATTTCCAACGCCACGGATTTTGACGCATTACGTCTGCTTCCAGATTTGAACTTGCATTTCGTCCGAGCCGGGCAATCCTTTCCTGCGTCAGACCTGATCTGCCTGCCCGGTTCCAAAGCCGTAGCCTCGGATCTGGCCTGGTTCCGCGCCCAGGGTTGGGAATCGAAACTGCATCATCATCTGCGCTATGGTGGAAAGGTCATCGGAATCTGTGGTGGCCTTCAGATGCTGGGAAAGACCCTTCACGATCCACTGGGATTGGAAGGACGCGCAGGATCCAGCCCCGGGTTGGGTCTGCTGGAACTGGAAACCACCCTGGGCCCCCACAAAATCCTCCGTCACCGGAGGGGACACTGTATTTGGGCACCGATGGTTCCCGTGGAAGGATACGAAATTCACGCGGGCGTCAGTCACGGCCCGGCACTGGAACAACCGGCTTTTCTTCTGAGTAAAGATGCCCCCCCTGCGCCAGATTCCTCATCAGATTTCTCGCAACACGAAGGAGAAGGAACCCTCAGCGCAGACAATCAACTACTCGGAACTTACCTGCATGGACTGTTCGACCACTCCGACACACGACGGGCGCTTCTGGACTGGGCGGGACTGGCATCCCCGGAAACCGCCCCCAGTCGCCCGGAAAAGCGCCACATTGACCTGGAACGACTCGCCGACCTGATCGCTGCCCACTGCGATACAGACCGCCTCAACGCCCTGCTCGGGATGTGAAAGCGTTCGATTCAAGGTTTGGTGCAACAGGTCTTGATCCCCAAGAGGCGATACGCAGGACACCAGCCAACGGCCCCAGTCAGGAGCGGAACCACCCCGATCCATCCCCATGCGCCCACCGTATGCATGGCCGCCAAGCCGATCAACACCAGCCCCACCACGATCCGTAACACCCGATCCATTCCGCCGACATTGCACATGACCCTTCTTCTCCTCGCACGACCCAGAACCA
The DNA here is from genome assembly GCA_021805445.1 of Pseudomonadota bacterium. Classification (GTDB taxonomy): domain Bacteria; phylum Pseudomonadota; class Gammaproteobacteria; order Burkholderiales; family Ferrovaceae; genus Ferrovum. Next base: position 5,167 of record JAJZFH010000028.1, on the reverse strand, counting down.
GTGGACTCCATGCTGCGGGATAAAGTTCCCTGAGGGGATCATTCAACGATTCTGGGAACGACTTCAAAAGAGCAGGGTTAAGTTCGATTTAACCTGATTGAAATAGAATGAATTGAAAATACAGAGACCGTTCCGTTCGGATCTCTCAGCGGCTCAAACTCAGGAAACCCCCATGATCCCCGTGGACTTTAAACGTACCACCCAACCCAAAGCCTCCCCTGCGCTCAATCCTTTGAGGGGCGCGTTCCCGTCGACTCGTTCTCGGAAGACCCGCATGATGAGCCTGTTTTCTTTCCTGTACCTCTTTGCTCTGGGTGCCCTGTTTTATTTGATTCATGCCCTGAACCATCTATCCTGATTCCCGCTCCAGGGATCAGCATCTACTTTTCGCTGCCCACATCCGTACGCACTGCATCCCCCGCTGTGCCTGTGAGATTTTGCCCCCCATCCATCCCTTTTGACCGCCCGATTCCCAAAACTTCTTCAAAAATGATCGGACGCGTGTAATTGACACTCTTCAAAACAACATCCCGCGCGCAAGAGTATACTGAACCCGTGGGCAGGAGTTCCTTACTTAATCATGGATAATCGTTCATTCAATGCTTCGGAAGGCAAGGGGCGGGGGTGCTACCCCAGCACCGAAAAGAGTTTTACCGAAACCATTCTGGACTTGGCTGCCCCGCTGATTTTGGTCATCGATCAGGAAGGGTTGATCGTGCGCTTCAACCATTCGGCCGAACGATTCACAGGTTACTCGTTTGAAGAGGTCCGCCAGAAACCCTTTTTCTGGGCCCGTTTTACTGAAACAGAAGACCGGGCCACTGTCCGCGCCCAGTTTCTTGAATCCTTGACCATACCCGACACGCAGCAGTTTGTTTTTCCCTGGGTCAATCGTCATGGCCTGATCTGCTGGTTCGAATGGAACAACACCGTCATCCGCGATGAGTTGGGCAACCCTTTCCTGGTCATCATTGGCAACGACATCACCGCCCAACGGGAAGTACAGTTGCGGATGCAGGAGAACGAACGACGCCTCCTCGACATCCTCAACGTCAGTCCCATTGCCGTGCGCATTGCTACTGATCAGGGACGACAAGTCGTTTTCCATAATCCCCGTTATGCCCAGTTGATTCATAACCCCGACGCCATGGGCGATGATCCCCAACGCTACTATGAACACCCCGAAGAGTATGAACACATCCTGAAAGAGTTGGCGCAGGGACATAACGTTCTGAATCGGGAAATCAATTTGCTGGTTCCCGGCAAGGATCAGATCACTGTACTTGCCTCCTACATGCCCATTCGGTTTTATGATCAGAATGCCGTGCTGGGCTGGTTCTATGATATTTCCGAACTCAGGAATTTCACCACTCAGTTGGCGCACCGAGAGAAAGAGTTCCGTCGCCTCATCGAGTACCTCCCTTACGGTATCCTGATCCATCAGGAGGGCAAGGTGTGCCTTGCCAACCAGAAAGCGGTACAACAGTTCAATGCCGCGTCAGCGCAAGAGTTGCTGCAACTCCCTGTGCTCGATCTGGTCCATCCCGACTATCGTGACGTCGTCAGGGAACGGGCGGCTGCAACCATCGAAAAGGGGACCAGTAATCCACTCATCGAAGAAAAGTTGCTCTGCCGTGATGGAACCCCCTTTGATGCAGAAGTCGCCAACCTTGCAGTCACCTTCAACGGCCGCCCCGGCTCTCTCGTCGTATTCAACGATATCACCGAGCGCAAACGCGTCGACGCCCAACTGAGGATCAATGCCAATGTCTTCAACACCAGTCTGGATGGCATTCTCATCACCGACCACCAGAACAACATTCTGGACGTCAATCCTTCCTTCACTGTCATTACAGGGTATTCTCGGGACGAAGTACTGGGGCACACGCCCAATTTTCTGAAATCGGGAAAACAGGACGAGCAGTTTTACCAGAACCTTTGGACAACGCTTCAAGAAAAAGGAAATTGGCGCGGAGAACTGTGGAACCGTAAGAAATCCGGAGAAATCTATGCGGAACTTCTATCCATCTCACTGATCCGGGATGCACAGGGACAGGTACTTCACCATGTGGGGGTATTTACCGACATCACCAATTTCAAGAACCATGAGAAGGAATTGGAACGCATCGCCCATTATGACCCTCTGACGGGTTTACCCAATCGGGTATTGCTGGCCGACCGCATGCAACAGACTCTGGCCTTGTCGTCCCGTTCCCAACGCCTGCTGGTGATCGGTTATCTGGATCTGGATGGCTTCAAACAAATCAACGATTCTCTCGGTCATGAAATCGGCGATCAGGTTCTCATCGAGATGGCCCAACGCATGAAAAACGTCCTGCGCGAAGGGGATACGGTTGCTCGCCTGGGCGGAGACGAGTTTGTTCTATTACTGACCGGTTACCGCGATGCACAGGAATCCCTTGCCACCTTACAGCGCTTGTTGGCCCAGTTGGCGCTCCCGGTCACCCTGAATGACACGCCTCCCGTCATTCTCAGCGCCAGTCTGGGCCTTACGGTCTACCCTCTCGACCACAGTGACCCCGACACCTTGTTGCGCCATGCCGACCAAGCCATGTACAGCGCCAAACAGTCGGGTAAAAATCAGATTCAGATCTATGACCCTGAAATGGATGCCTTGCTACGCCTACAACAGGAGTTTCGCAAACGATTCCAGCATGCACTGGAGAGTGAGGAATTATTTCTTCTTTATCAACCCAAAGTGGATCTACCCGACGGGCAACTGCTGGGAGTGGAAGCCCTGATTCGCTGGCATCACCCCGAACGCGGGGTTCTGTCGCCCCAGGAATTTCTGCCACAGATCAGCCAAACCCATCTCGATAGCCAAGTGGGCGAATGGGTCATTGCTCAAGTTTTCACCCAACTGGATCAATGGCAAGCACAGGGACGCGAAATCCCCATCAGCATCAATGTTTCCCCCCATCACCTGGAACGTCCCAATTTCATCCATCATCTGACGAATCAAGTGTTGGCTCATCCCATCGTCCCCCCTCGTCTTCTGAATCTGGAAATTCTGGAAACGCTCTCTTTGGACAATATTCAGGAGGTGGGCGAAATCATCCACTCCTGTCGTGATCTGGGCATTGGTATCGCACTGGATGACTTTGGTACGGGGTACTCTTCTCTGGCCTATTTGAGGCAACTGCCCGTGGATGAACTGAAAATCGACCAAAGTTTTGTGCGTGACATGGTTTCCAGTGCCACGGATCGTGCCATCATCCAGAGCATCCTGTCCCTGGCCAGCGTCTTTGGCTGCCGGACCGTGGCGGAAGGCATAGAAAATATCTCACAATATCGACTACTTCTCGAATTGGGCTGTCAAGCCGGACAGGGACATCATATCGCCTACCCCATGAGTGCCGATGAACTGATTCATTGGAAACCGACGTTCTCCCGACCAGACAGGGAAACGGGTTCCCCTCCGACGTCCTAAAAAATCCCCAATTTCCTTTCACCATAACTGACCAGCAGATTTTTGACCTGCTGATAATGATTCAACGCCATCTTGTGGGTTTCCCGCCCAATCCCTGATTCCTTATAACCACCAAAGGCGGCATGGGCCGGATAAGCATGGTAGCAATTGGTCCACACCCGTCCTGCCTTGATGGCTCGTCCCATCCGGTAGGCCCTGTTTCCGTTACGCGTCCATACCCCCGCCCCCAATCCGTAGATCGTGTCGTTGGCCAGTCGTAGCGCATCTGCTTCATCTTTGAAGGTGGTCACGGCCAGCACCGGGCCAAAGATTTCCTCCTGAAAGATCCGCATCCCGTTATGTCCGCGAAACAGCGTGGGGGCAATGTAATATCCTCCCGCCAGTTCGCCGGAAAATGCCATGGCATGTCCACCAATCAGGCATTCTGCCCCTTCCTGTCGCCCCAGATCCAGATAGGACAGGATCTTGGTCATCTGCTCTTTGGACGTTTGGGCTCCCACCATGGTCGAAGTATCGAGGGGATTGCCCTGGCGAATGGCCTTGACCCGGGTCAGCACACGCTCCATGAAAGGCTCATACATCGCCTCATGAATCAGGGCGCGCGAGGGGCAGGTACAGACTTCCCCTTGATTGAACGCAAATAGAACCAGCCCCTCGACAGCCTTATCCAGATAATCATCATCCGCATCCAGGACATCGGAAAAAAAGATATTGGGCGATTTCCCCCCCAGTTCCAATGTCGCTGGAATCAGATGATTGGCCGCCGCCTGGGCAATGATCCGCCCCGTTGAAGTAGACCCCGTAAAGGCGATCTTGGCGATGCGCTTGCTGGTCGCCAGAGACAAACCCGCCTCATATCCGTATCCATTGACGATATTGAGCACGCCCGGCGGAAGTAGATCGGCAATCAATTCCACCAGCACCAAAAGACTGATGGGCGTGGCCTCCGCCGGTTTCAGCACCACACAATTGCCTGCACCCAGCGCCGGAGCCAGTTTCCAGGCAGCCATCAGGATGGGGAAATTCCAGGGGATGATTTGCCCCACGACCCCCAGGGGTTCATGGAAATGATAGGCCACGGTCTCCTGATCGATTTGACTGATGCCCCCTTCCTGAGCCCTCACACAGCCTGCAAAATAGCGGAAGTGATCGATGGCCAGGGGAATGTCGGCATTGAGCGTTTCGCGCATGGGCTTGCCGTTATCCACGGTTTCCGCATAAGCCAGAAGTTCGAGATTGGCTTCCATGCGTTCGGCAATCTTGAGCAAAAGCCCAGCCCTCTCGGCGGCAGACGTCCCCCCCCAATCCACTGCACGAGCATGGGCGGCATCCAGCGCCAATTCGATGTCTTCTGCCGTGGAGCGGGCCGCGCGCGTATAGACTTTGCCATCGATGGGAGTCAACACCTCAAAATACTGCCCCCGTACCGGAGGAACCCACCGACCCCCAATGAAATTGTCGTAATGGGACCGATAGTGAATTTTGGCTCCAGGCTGTCCAGGTAGCGAGTAAATCATGGCGACTGTTCTCCTCATTGACCGGAATCTCCAAAAAACATTCTACCCAACGAAGCCATACAGGCCAATCCCCTTTCCATCTGGGGATGCCGGGGTAAAACAGCACGATGGTGCCAACCTGTCACTGTTGAGCGTAATCCATATATTTGAGGGTCGTTGAGGCGGTTTTTTGCAAATATAGACGGCGTTGGCCGGTCAC
>JAJZFH010000036.1 GCA_021805445.1 Pseudomonadota bacterium | reverse complement strand
TGACCGGGAGGGTTTCCAGGCATTGGCTTCTGCTGTGTGCATGGCGGTCACATCCCTCTTGGTGGCAGGGCACACAAGGCCCTGATCCCTGAATGATCCAGACATTTCCTTGATGTTGGCTTCCTTGGCGGTGCCAGGGTTGCTGTGCGCAGTCCTGGGTTGCGGGCCAGGGGCCCCACTTGACCGGATTGGTGGGGCCGAAGAGAGCCAGGGTGGGGACGCCTGTCGCAGCGGCCAGATGTGTGATCCCCGTATCTGGCCCCACAAAAAATTGTGCTTTCTTGATGAGATCGGCGGTTGCAGCCAAGGATAGGGTCCCTGACAGATCGAGAGCGGTGGTGCGTCGTGCAATTTCCCGAACCACCGCCCTCTCATCTGGCGCGTGGCTGCCTGTGAGTACGACGAGCATGGATTTCTTCTGAATTTCCTGGACCAATTGGACCCAGTTTTCCAGAGGCCAGGATTTGTAAGTAAATTTTGGATAGGGATGGACTACGGCGTACTTTTTTTCGTGCAGTGGACCAGGGAGCATTCCCCCCGCTGTGGGGGATACTACGGTGCAGTCGGGAGAAATACCCAGGGGTTCCAATAATCTCAGGTTATGGGGGACGGTGTGCAGTGTTTCGTCATCGAACAGGAGCGCATGGGTGAGCAAACGGCGGGAAAAGGAGGAGGTATGGGCATTGATGAAGCCCAAACGGAGGGGGGCCGCCACAAAAGCGTAAAGCCGCGCTCGATCTGAAGAGACCGGGCTCAGGGCATGGGTATAGCGACGCCAGAGTGCACGCCATTCCTGGAGGCGGCTCCACAGGGGGGTTCGGTGTGGACTTTCGATGATTTCATCGATATCCGGGTTGCCTTCCAGTACATCGGCCATGCCTTTCAAGACCAGTACGTCGATTCGACTGTCAGGGTATGCCTTGCGCAGGGATCGCATGAGCGGCGTCGTGAGCAGAATGTCTCCGATGCGCAGGGTACAGAGGATCAAGAATCTTTTTTTTTGGAGATCAGAGGTCATGGGGGGGGAGCGCGAGAGGAAGTCCCGAATCAGGATCTAGAAAAAGAGGGGGAAGCGACGTTGGCTGAGTGAAATCGAAGAGGGACATCAGGTTTCCCGCGTCCTTGTCGAAAGAACCATGGCCCAAGCGTGTCTCGTGCAACCAATTATCTTCGATGAAGCGAAGAATTGAGGTCTGGGTCAGGGGTGTATGGTCCACCCAGTTGGTCCTCGCCCAGGGAGACAGGACCAGCAAGGGAATGCGCGGACCAGGACCACAGCGACCATTGACGGGGAGCCCATCGATGCCGAGGGGGGGGCCTTCTGATGACCCACAATGCCCCGCACTGCTCAGGGTGTCGGCTTGGGGATCGTGGGAAGAATGAAGGATGGGTGAGAATGCATGGTCATACCATCCGTCAGAATCGTCATAGGTCAGGATGACGGCGGTCTCTTTCCATTCGGGACGACTTTGAAGGAAGTTGAGCACGCGTACGATGAAATGTTGTTCATCCAGGGGGTTGGAATAACCAGCATGACCATCTTGAAAGGCCGGGGCTTTGAGAAAACTGATGGCCGGAAAATTTCCCGCCTTGACTGCCCCAAAGAAATCTTCCAGGTCATACTGATGGTGCGCCGGTTCCGGTGTCACGCCGTCCGGCAGGGTTGCATGACCAATGGTGGACAAAGCGGCCGGGCGGGTGTGAAAGGGGTTGGCCGTGGAAGGGTAGTACTGAAATCCATTGTGATGGGGCAAATAATCACGCACCACAGAACCGGTGAGCGTGGTACTGGTTCGGGTACAGCCCGAACTGCCATTCGGGTTGACACGATTTAGGTCGAAGCCTCCCATGAAGTTTCCCCAGGAAATATTTTGACTGTCCAGCAATTCGCCGATGTTGGGACCCGCCATGCGGATTCTGAGCGGTGAGCGCGAACAAACATCCTCTTCCGGATCGGCATCGCCAATCAGGGTGAACATACCTCGACCATCCGGCAAGAGAATACTGGTGGGTAACGAAGGGAAGCGTTGAGAAAAAACCGGGATTGTGCCGTGGGTTTGTCCTGCCACCACTTCCAGCGCACCTGGGGTGGAGGGGCCGAAGGTATCCGTGAAGGTGGCATCACTCAATGCATAGCGCTGTGCATAGTTCCACAGGGCAGTGACGGTATTGCCATCGTAATAGCCCATCACCGTGGTTGGGCCACCCAGCACGCCGGGGGTATGGGTCAGTCCGTTCCCGGTGGATTCGATAAAGTGATCCATGTGCCCGTGATGGAAGGCTTCCTGTTCGTCCGTATAGGCATGGGACTGGTCGGCTGTGACCGCCTGACTTCGATCCAGACGAAAGGGGTGGGGACTGGGGTTGGGTGGCAGGGAATCGAATCCATTGACCCTGGGAGTATGGGGTTTGGCAAGGAAGTGAGGGGAGCCTGGAGGATTGAGTGCTCTGGGGTAAGCGCCAAAATAGTGATCGAAGGAAATGTTTTCGTCGTAAAGAATCACCAGATGATGGATCGGGGTCAGGGTGGGAGGCGATACGGTCACTGAGGGCAGTTCCTCTGCTCTGACGGGACCAATCCAGAGACAAAGCAGACCCAAGGGTATAATGAAGCGGTGTAGTATCCTGCTCAAGGGATCAAACTCCACAAAAAACGGATGCGATGGATTGGGCTGTTAAAATAATTCGTACCTGATACGTACAATATTTGCTTTTTAACTTCCCCGAATCTTTCTAGCATCTAAACCCTGATTTTAACCCGGACACAGGAAAGATATTACCGTGAATACTCCATCTCCTTCTTCTCAGTCTCAACAGGTCGCCGTACTGGGTATGGGCGCCATGGGCTCACGCATGGCTGCCTCACTGATTGCCGCAGGTTATTCTGTGACGGTCTGGAATATTGAAGCGTCTGCCTGCCTGCCGCTCGTGAAATTGGGCGCCCGGCAAGCCGCGACTCCAGCGGAGGCCGTGACCCATGCGGAATTCGTCATCACCATGGTATGGGATGATGCTGCTTCTGCTGATGTGTGGCTCGATCCTCAAACCGGTGCCCTTCCCAATATGCAGGTGGGGTCCATTGCTTTGGAATGCGCCACCTTGACTTTGGGGCATGAAAAGAAATTGGCCGATGCTTGCGCGGCTCGGGGTATTGAATTCGTCTCTGCGCCCATGTCCGGGTCTCTGCCCGAGGCTGACAATCGTACGCTGATCTTCACCGTAGGGGCATCGGATGCCGCAATGGTCAGGATTCAGCCGCTGCTGCTGGCCATGGGCAGTAAAATCAATCATGCGGGGGGGCCTCTCGACGGGATTTCTGAAAAGTTGATGATCAATGGCAAGTTGGGTATCGAATACCTCGCGGCGGCCGAGATGGTGGCTTTGATGAAAGTCGGTCATATGGATGTGGAACGACGGCTGGCCATCAAGGCTACCACAGCGCCTTTTGCCCCACGAGGATTGCGTGAAGCCCGTTTCATGATCGATGGTGACTATACGGTGCGCGTCAAGGTCAATCAGATGATCAAGGACTTGTCCTATGAAATCGATCAGTTCGAAAGTCATGGCGTACCTTGTCACCTCCATAAAGCCGCGCGGAGCGCATTTGAATGGGCGCGTGACAAAGGCCACGGGGAAGAGGATTCCACCATTTTGGCCAAACTTTATGAAGAAGAAGCGCTTCAGCGCGGTGGTACGAGTCAGGCTTGAATGCCCTGAGTGCAGTCATCGGGTTGGTATTGGGTTTCGCTGTGCCGGAAAACTGAGTGCCTTCTGAGTCAGTGCCGCAAAGGGTTGGGTAATCCAGCCAGAATGCTTCAATTCAGCCCAGGTTTGATCTGCCAGCACCTGATAGCCCGCTGGTGTGGGATGAATGTCGTCGGCAAATAACCAGGAAGAAAGATTTTGAATTGTCGCTCCTGCCGTTTCGTTGGGTGTGTCGAGATTGCACAAAAGGGATGAGGGGACCGTGCGAGCACACCAGGGAGTGGTGACATGAGTAAAACCATGGGCTTCCGGATGGATGAGGAGTTCCTTGAATAAGTGATGACTGTCGACTATCTTGACGGGTTTGCCCTGTAAGTCGTCAAGGAGGCGCTGGTTGAATCGATTCACCAGCAGGGACAGAATGTTGCACGGAGCCAGTGCCTCCGAGGAGCGACAGACATATCCGGCCGGGGGGAGTTGGGGAAATCCTTTCAAGGTGTAAGGAAGGCCGCGCCCAAATGGGGTATCGGCAGAATCAGGGAGCGTATAGACCAGTACATACCGGGCACCGTGCTCGATAATCCGCAGGGTGACCCTGGCCAGATCATCGGCCGCTTGATCTATTTGATGCTGGGCATGGCCGAGTGCTGTGTGATATTCCTTGCCCAGAGCCTGAGTCGCGATCTCCTGCTGACGAACCGGACCCATGGCCTGATCGCTCTGCCTGGCACTGGCCACCCGTTGCTGGACACTTTCCGTGATATTACTCAGGAATTGGGAGAAGGCTAACAGTACGTCATTATTTCCACCAAACACGGTGACCAACTGATCGGGCCGAAAGCGCTGGAACTGATGCAGATACTGGGAGACCTGTTGCGTCAGCGGCAAGGTCAAGGCCCCCTGATCATGATCAATTCCCGTGGGGTTGCTGACCATGGCCCCTCCTTCAGCAAAGTCCAAACAAAAAGCTGAACGGCGTTCTGTCTGAAAACCGAACGGGCAAAATACCGGCGTGCGGGAAAATCCGCCCTTGGGCGTGAGGTATCGGCTGCCGGGAGCTCCACCGTAACCAATCATATTTGGGGTGATTTCGAGGTTGAGCCGCTGAGCCAAGTCACCCACCCAATTTCCCGTAACTGCGCCATTGACGGTAAATTGTCCCCCTGCCGGGTAGGGTAGACCGGTGAACGGGATATTGAAAGATGTTCCCAGACCATAGGTTCGTTCGGCCAGAACAGTATAAGTCCCCATGTCGGAGAGGCTGTCTCCGAAGGCGACCAGAGTAGAAAACCCATGGTTGGGCGGCGTATGAGGTGCGGGAGACTGTGTATTGAAGACAGCGGGGGTGAGCGTTCCGTTTGGGGCGTGCGGAGAAATTTCTGGAGAACAACCCTGGAGACAGAGGATGAACAGGGCGCAGAACCACCGAGACTCGGTGTGTCGCAGTAAAATCAGAAGTGAGGTCATAGGGAAGATGCGTTTACCAAGGGTCTGACTGCTGAAATTACCAGATATTGACTTTGAGGGCCAGAGTTTGGGAAAAAAGGTGAAATTTCCGACGGCCGATAGGGCTGCGCGAGACCATGGAATTTACCGAATAGGGGGAGGGATTATCACATCGTCACGATTCAACCGTATAGGTGAGGGTAGAATGAACATGGAAAGCATCGAGGAGGATTCGTGATGAAGAAGTTTGTGATTGGGGGAGTGCTGTTGACTGCGGGGATGCTGGGGGGGTGTTCTGACCGTTCCGTCCCTTCTGCGGCACAACAAAGCGAGGCCGCTGTGGAAGCGCGCATTAAACCGGTAGGGGAAGTGGCCATGGCACTTCCGCCCCCTTCCCCACCTGCAAACGGGAATCCGTCTTCTACCGTCGCGACGCCACCCGCACCCGCTCCATGAGCGTGTATGTGATCGGGGACCTTCAAGGGTGTTTGGAACCCCTGGAACGTTTGCTTTCCACCTTGCCGCTGAGAAAACGGGATCAGTTGTGGTTTGTGGGCGATGTGGTCAATCGTGGTCCCCATTCGCTCGAGTCACTGCGACTGGTCAAATCCTTGGGAGATCGAGCGACGGTCGTGATGGGCAACCACGACCTGCATTTGCTGTGCGTGGCGGAAGGCGCCACCCATCTGCGTCCTGGAGACACACTCGATGCCATTCTCGAAGCTCCTGACCGGGAGGAATTATTGCGTTGGATACGCTGCCGTCCTTTGCTTCATCAAGATCAGGGGGTGACCTTGATTCATGCGGGACTGCTCCCGCAGTGGACCGTGGACCAGGCTGCATCCCTGGCCAGGGAAGTGGAAGAGGTTCTGCAAGGGGCGCAATATGGTGATTTTCTGAAGGTGATGTACGGCAATACCCCGACGGGTTGGCACGACACGCTTACGGGGGTGGAACGTTGGCGCACGATCATCAACGGTATGACCCGGTTACGCATCTGTTCCTGCGAGGGGGTGATGGAGTTTGGTTACAAAGGCCCGTTGAAGGGGATTCCCCCCGGTTTTCTTCCCTGGTTTGCCGTACCCCGGCGGCGTAGCGCAGGGCAGCGTCTGCTCTGTGGTCATTGGTCGGCGTTGGGACTGCATTGCAGTGCCGATGTGCAGGGGTTGGATACGGGTTGTTTGTGGGGTGGGCCGTTGACCGCACTCAGACTGGAAGATGGGGTGATTTTTCAGGTGGCGGGAATGCCCGTTCGCCCGTTACATTGACTCATGCAATCGTTGGGTGAGTGCATGCAACTGCAGCGCCAGTTGACGTCGGTCGGCACCCAGTTCGATGGCCTTGTGGGGGGCGCCCAGAAACAGCGTGACCTGGCTGGGCGGACTCTTCAAAACCCGCACCAGAGATTCCATGAAGGTCATGTCTCCAATGAATGGGTATGCGGATTCACTGTGTCCCTGGGGCACGGAATAGCGCAGGGCGACGGGTAATAGCGTGGCCTGACAATCCAGGGGAGACTGCAGAAGAGAAGTTTTGAAGGGAAGGATGGTCGTGCCGTCACTGGTGGTGGATTCGGGAAAAAATCCGAGATCATCGCCCGCTTGCAAGACCTGAGTCATCGTTTTTCCTATCTCCAGAGTTTGTCGACGGGAAGACCGACTCAGGAACAGTGTCCCCGTCCGGGCAGCCAACCACCCAAAAATAGGCCAATGTCGTACTTCGGATTTGGAAATGAAACGTACGGGATGGACGGAGTGAATGACGAAGATGTCCGTCCAGGAGATATGATTCGAGGTCAGCAGATAGGGACCCGGGCCATCAGGCCAGGCTCCCCGTATTTGAACGGTCAGGCGCAAATGCTGGAGCAGCGTACGGGACCACTGGCGGATGAGATGATGACGTCGGGTTCGGGAACACCAAGGCAGAACCAGAGCCGTGGTCAGTACGCCGCGCAGGATATGTCCGAGCAATCGCAGAATGCGCAGGGGCATGCTCATGAATCAAGAGAAAAGCCGAATTTCTCCTGAAGTTTTTCATCGAGTTGGGCGCGTGTGACAGTGTGGTTCTGACCACCCCGGTAGGCAATCTTCAAGGAACCCAGCAAGGAAGCCAGACGTCCCGTGCGATCCCAGTCCCAGTGATGACTCAATCCATACATCAGCCCTGCCCGGTAGGCGTCTCCGCACCCTGTGGGGTCCAGTACCTGATCTGTCGGGACAGCGGGGATGGGGATGATTTCATTTCCGGCAAAGATGCGCGATCCTTGAGCCCCTTGGGTCATGATGGCGGCATCCACGCGGGTGGCCAACTGTTCGAAGGAAAGCCCGGTCTTGTTGGCCATCAACTGTGCCTCATAGTCATTGACCGCCAGCCAGGTGGCCTGTTCCAGAAACTCGAGCAGTTCCGGTCCGCTGAAGAGCGGGAGCCCCTGGCCGGGATCGAACAGAAAAGGGATTCGGGCTTCATGGAATTGTCGGGCATGCTGGAGCATGCCTTCTCGTCCATCGGGCGAAATAACGCCCATCGTGATGCCGGGGACCGTGTCGATGGTGTGGGTGTGAGAAGCGCTCATGGCCCCCGGGTGAAAAGCGGTGATCTGGTTGTCGTCCAGGTCTGTGGTGATGAAGGCCTGTGCCGTGTAACTACCGGGAATGAGTCGAACCCCCCGCAGATCGAATCCAAGACGTTCGAGACGGGTTTGATAGGGAAGGAAGTCTTCGCCCACGGTGGCCAGGATGGAAGGGATTTCTCCCAGGAGATGCAGGTTGTAAGCGATATTCCCTGCGGTTCCCCCAAATTCCCGGCGCATTTCCGGCACCAGAAAGGCAACGCTCAACTGATGGATGCGATCTGGCAGGATATGGTTCTTGAAATGATCAGGGAATACCATGATGGTGTCATAGGCCAACGAACCGCAGAGAAGAATGCTCATGGACTCTCTCAGTTCAGGGAAGCCAGGGCGGCGCTGTAGTCGGGTTCGTCCTTGATGTCAGCGACCAGTTCGGCATGCAGAACCCGATTTTTTTCATCCAGAACCACCACTGCCCGAGCGGTCAGACCGCGCAGCGGGCCGTCGGTGATGTCCACGCCATAAGTCTGATGAAAATGATGGTTGCGGAAAGTGGACAGGATCTCGACATTCTTGATGCCTTCGGCAGCACAAAACCGCGCCATGGCAAAGGGCAAATCTGCAGAGATGACCAGGATGACCGTATTGTCCAAAGTGGCCGCCTTCTCATTGAACTTGCGCGTCGAGGTGGCGCAGGTGGGGGTGTCGAGACTGGGGACGATATTGAGAATCTTGCGTTTGCCTGAATAGTCATTCAAAGAGCGATCGCTCAGATCCTGTGCGGCCAATGAAAAATCGGGGGCAGTCTGTCCCGCCAGAGGTAACTGGCCGGCAACGGTGACGGGGAGCCCGCCTAGAGTGACGGTGGTCATGGGATTCTCCTTGTGGGTGGGGGTAATGGGGAATGATAGCGTAAATCGAGTTACACGCTGTTTTGATAATCCTCCGCCGTCAGCAGTTGAGTGTAATCCTCCGCACGGTGGGGCGTGATTTTTACCAGCCAATGGTCATAGGGTTCGGCATTGAGAACTTCAGGGTGGTCCTTCAGGGCCTCATTGATCGCATGCACGGTACCGCTGACAGGGGATGCTACGTCGGAAGCGGTTTTGACGGATTCGAGAGTCGCGCAGGATTCCCCGGTCTTCAGGATACGCCCCACGCTTGCAAGTTCCACGAACATCAGGTCACCCAACTGGTCTTGAGCAAAATCCGTGATTCCGATGGCCAGAGTTCCTTCAGAGGTGGGTTGGGCCCATTGATGGGTAGCGCTATAGCGACGGTCATTGGGGGGCAGCATGGTCACTCCTGGGGAATTCAGAGAGACGTCAGTATACCTGCTTCACACCGCCGAGACAGACCCACCCTTCCCGCTCCCCTACGATCGAAAGGAGACAATCTGGTGCATAGGCATTCTGCACCCGTTCCACTTGAGAAGACAGAATGCCGGACAGGGTCAACCAACCACCTGCCCTGAGTTGGTTCAGGAGCAACGGGGCCAGAACCACCAATGGATTGGTCAGGATATTGGCGATCAGCCCATCGAAGGGGGGGAAATCCGGAAAGGAGTCCGGTTCGTAAAAAGAGGCGCTCACTCCATTCAAGGTCGCGTTGTCACGGGCCGTTTGTACGGCGATGGGGTCGATATCCACGCCAACGGGATGGGACGCGCCCAGCAACGCTGCGGCAATGGTCAGAATTCCTGAACCGCAGCCATAGTCCAACACCCGTTGCGTGCGCGGGGGGTGGGCGGTCAGCCATTCCAGACACAGGCGGGTGGTGGGATGACTGCCCGTCCCGAAAGCTTGTCCGGGGTCGAGGCGCAGGTTGAGGGCGCTGGGGTCGGGGGGCTCATGCCAGGTAGGTACGATCCATAGCCCGGGCGCGGCTGGGATGGGGTCGAACTGATTTTGGGTGAGGCGTACCCAGTCCTGATCTGCCACGACCTCGCTGCGGTGGAGGGGAATGGGTTGGGCGAGGGAGGTGCTGACCTGTTCCAGCCAGGAGGAAGCATCCCACTCCGTGGGCAGAAGTATCTCGATCTGGCAGTGGGGCCAAAGAGTCATTTCCGGACAGCCGGGTTCCCCGAATACGGGAACTTCCTCAGCGCCGGTGGCCTGGGAGGACAAGGTCACGGCCAGCGCCCCCTGCGCACTGAGCGCATCGGACCAGAGTTCGGCATGATCCCGGTCGGTATAGAGGGTCAGACAAGTCCAACTCATGATCCTTACCCTTGTTTTTCCCGAGACAACTTTTCTTCCAGGTAATGAATACTGGTTCCCCCCATCAGGAAGGCTTCATCCTGAAGCAATTTTTGATGTAAGGGGATATTGGTCTTGATGCCCTCCACCACCATTTCGGATAAAGCGATACGCATGCGTGCCAAGGCTTGGTCGCGGGTGGCGCCGTGGGTCAGTACCTTGCCAATCAGGGAATCGTAGTGAGGCGGGACGAAGTAATTCTGGTAGATATGGGAGTCCACGCGCACCCCTGGGCCGCCGGGCGCATGGTATTGTGTAATGCGTCCTGGGGAAGGGATGAATGTGAAGGGATCTTCGGCATTGATTCGGCATTCGATGGCATGACCGCGCAAATGGAGGTCTTTTTGCTTCCAGGCCAACTTTTCACCGGCGGCAATGCGAATCTGTTCCTGCACGATATCAATGCCTGTGATCAGTTCGGTGACCGGGTGTTCCACCTGAACACGGGTATTCATTTCAATGAAATAAAACTCGCCATTCTCATAAAGAAATTCAAAAGTACCCGCTCCCAGATAGTGGATACGTCGGCAGGCTGCCGCACAACTTTCCCCGATTTTCTGGCGCAGAGCGGCGGGAATACCGGGCGCAGGGGCTTCTTCGATGATCTTCTGGTGACGGCGTTGCATGGAGCAGTCCCGTTCTCCCAGATGAAAAGCATTGCCGAACTTGTCGGACAAGACCTGAATTTCCACATGCCGAGGTTGGGACAGGTATTTTTCCATGTAGACCGTGTCGTTGCCAAAGGCGGTGCGTGCTTCGTTACGCGTCAGATCGAGGAAGCCGAGCAGGTCTTCCTCACGCTCCACCACGCGCATGCCGCGCCCTCCTCCACCTGCCGAAGCCTTGATCAGGACCGGATACCCGATCGATGCGGCCAGCGCCTTGAGTTCCTTGGGGTCGGTGGGCAATTGTCCTTCCGAACCCGGGACGACAGGGACCCCTGCGGCTTTCATGGCAGCCTTGGCGCTGATTTTGTCCCCCATCAGGCGAATGGTTTCCGCTCTGGGGCCGATAAAAACAAAGCCGCTGTTTTCCACCCGTTCAGCAAAGTCCGCATTTTCCGACAGAAATCCGTATCCGGGGTGAATGGCTTCGGCACCGGTGACTTCGGCTGCAGCGATGATGGCCGGGATGTTGAGATAACTGAGCTGGGAGGATGCGGGACCAATGCAAACCGATTCATCGGCCAACACCACTGCTTTGGCATCGGCATCGGCTTCCGAATGGACGGCAACGGTTTTGATACCCAATTCGCGGCAGGCCCTCAACACGCGCAGGGCAATCTCACCGCGATTGGCGATCAGAATCTTTTCAAACATGGGGGTCTTCCTTTCAGGCCGTGGCGATGACGAAGAGAGGCTGTCCGTATTCGATGGGTTGTCCGTTTTCTACAAGAATATGCTTGATGAAGCCCGTTACATCCGACTCGATTTCATTCAGCAATTTCATGGCTTCGATGATGCACAGGGTTTGTCCTTCGTTGATGCTTTGACCGATTTCGGCAAATACTGGAGCCCCTGGGGAAGGAGAGCGGTAGAAGGTTCCGACCATGGGCGATTTCACCACATGGCCTTCGCTCTCGGGAGCGGCCGATATCGCGGGAGCGAGCACGGTTTCGATCGGGGTATGAGGGACTGGGGGTGGGGCATACGAAGGGGGAAAGGCATATTGGGGAACCGAATTGCTAAACTTGGCGATTCGGACTTTTTCCTCTCCTTCGGTGATCTCCAGTTCGCTGATGCCAGACTCTTCCACCAAATCAATCAGTTTCTTTAATTTTCTCAGGTCCATGGGGTTACGCCTTGTTCATGAAATAGTCGAGGGCCAGTTCATATCCCCGTATCCCCAATCCGCAGATGACTCCCACCGCGATAGCCGACAGGTAGGAGTGGTGGCGAAAGGGTTCACGGGCATGAATGTTCGACAGGTGTACTTCGATAAAAGGGAGGTCCACAGCAGTCAGAGCGTCGCGCAAAGACACGCTGGTGTGGGTCAACCCCCCAGGGTTGATGAGAATGGCTTGAGTACCGTCGACGCGGGCATCATGGATACGGTCGATCAGCGCCCCTTCCCAGTTGCTTTGAAAACAGTCCACGGATATTCCCCGCGCGGTTCCCAGGGCGCGCAGACGGGCATCCAGATCAGCCAAGGTCAAACTGCCGTAAACCGCGGGTTCGCGGGTTCCCAGCGCATTAAGGTTTGGGCCGTGCACGACGAGAATTTTTTTCATGTCGCGATTTTGCCTCGAAATCACAGAAAATGTCCAGAAATTTAACGAAAATCGCTACTCATTTCAAAAATGAGCGCACGCTGGGATAACGCCAGTTCAGGTGTAACTCTTGCTTGATACGCCGGTTGTGAATACGTCGAGATTCCTTCAAAAAACTGAGGTTGAAGGGGTCGAGGATTTTTTCCAATTCACTGAGCGGGAGAAAAGTGGGGAGCGGTAGGTTATGGTGTTGAGCCAGACATCGATAAAAGTCTCCCACCGGGAGTGGTTGATCATCCACCACATTATACACGCGTTGCGACTTTCCCAAGGTACAGGCAGCAACCACGGAACGTGCCAGGTCCAGTTCATGGATGTGATTGATCCAAGGGTTTTCCAGGGGTAAGGGAACGCCATTCTGAAGTCGTTTGAGAGGCAAACGATGTTCGCCATAGATACCGGGTGCGCGCAGGACGACCACGCGGCAACCCGTGCGGCGACCGAAAGCGCGCAGTTGGGTTTCGGCATCGACTCGACGCCGGGCACGGGCGGTATGGGGACGGACCGGGCTGGTTTCATCCAGCCAGGCCCCCGCTGAAGAACCATAGACGCCTGTGGTGCTGATGTAGATAAGCCGCTGTGGTAGACTGGTAGCCCGTCCGAGCGCGGCAAGCAGGTGCCGGGTGCGCGCGTCGTCCTGTCCTGTGGATCCGGGTGGGGCGAAGTGGAGTATGGTGCGTGCCAGTCCTGTGAGACGTTGCAGGGTATGAGGGTGATCCAGGTCGCCTAGAAGCGGCACGGCACCCAGCGTACGCCACTGGGGAAACGCCTCCGTTCTTCGGCATAGGGTAAACACAGGGCCCAGCCCCTTCAATAGGGGAAGGACGCGACGCGCTACGTTACCCGCGCCGATGATCAGGCAAGAATTCATCAAGTCATTGTAACGTCATTTACGCGAGAACGGTCATGTCATTCCAAGTCACAGTCCAACCCAGCGGTCGCCAGTTTCAGGTGAACGATGAAGAAACCCTGTTGCAGGCTGCCCTGCGCGAAGGCGTTGGTTTACCCTACGGGTGCCGCAGTGGTGCCTGTGGCAGTTGCAAGGGAAAGGTTCTGGAGGGACAAGTGGACTATGGCGACTATCAGGCCAGCGCTTTGAGCGAGGAGGACAAGGCACATGGAAAAGCGCTCTTCTGTTGTGCGCGTCCCACCGGGGATGTGGTCATCGAGGCGCGTGAAGTGAGTGGTTTTGCGGATATGCAAATCAAGAAGTTGCCTTGCCGGGTGGAAGCCATTGAACGTCCCAACCATGATGTGGTGGTGCTCAAACTCAAGTTGCCCGCCAATGAAAAATTCGAATTCATGGCGGGTCAATATATCGACTTTTTACTCAAGGATGGAAAGCGGCGCAGTTTTTCCCTGGCCAATTCGCCTCATGACGCTGCCTTGCTGGAGTTGCATATCCGCCATTATCCCGGGGGAAGTTTTTCCGGGTTCGTATTCAACGAATTGAAGGAACGAGGCATCTTGCGTTTCGAAGGACCCCTGGGGGCCTTCGTCTTGCGTGAGGATTCGGAAAAGCCGATCATTTTCATGGCGGGTGCCACGGGTTTCGCGCCCATCAAAGGGATGATCGAGTACGCGCGCCATAAAGGCATGACTCGTTCCATGGTGCTGTACTGGGGGGTGCAAAGCGCCGTGGACTTGTATCAACGGGACATCGTGCGCATCTGGGAGGAGGAACTTCCCCACTTCACTTTCGTTCCGGTATTGTCTGCGCCTTTGCCGGAAGATCAGTGGACCGGGCGGACCGGGTTTGTCCATCAGGCCATTCTGGATGATTTTTCGGATCTGTCCCACCATCAGGTCTATGCCTGCGGCGCATCGCGCATGGTGGAGGCAGGATTCAAAGCCTTTACCGAAAGCCGCGCCTTGCCGGAAAACGAGTTTTATTCCGATCCCTTTGTGCCCTCAGGGACTTGAAGAGTCTTTGACATTCGCCGGGGGGAGCCCCATTCTGGAACGGATCGAGGCAAGCATGGACAGGATTTCCGGGCCTTCTTCCTGCGCCAGACCCAGGTAACGATCCCTGGCTTCGAAGTGGTGTGCTTCATGGGCCGATAGAGCGGCCAGCATCAGGCACAGAGGTCGTGCCTCCTTGCCCTTGAGGGCGACGGTGGCCATTTTTTCGGCTTTCTCCGGGTGACCAGAGAAATAGGCGGTCAACCCTTGATACAGGGCGCCGCGCGCGCGCGTTCTCGAGCGGCGGAGATGGTAGTTGCGGATCTGTTTGGGAAGTTGCCAGATTTTGAAGAACATGTGGCCTCCCAGATTGAGTACCAGAAGGATCAGTACCAGACCCAGGACAAATACCGACAGGGAAATCTCGATGCGCCATGGGGACTGAACGATCAACACATACCCTGCCGTGATGTTGAAGGACAGGGCAAGAAGCGTGGCGAGCGTGAAAAGAAGGAGAAAGCCGATCAGTAACCTCATGGATTTCCTCCTCTGGCGGCATGTACCGCAGCCAGTGTGGCGCTGATATCGGGTAGGGGGACACTGACCGGCGCCGTGGTCAGAAGTTGGATATTGGACTGAAAATTTTTGACCGCAGGGTTCGATGTATCGAAGTAGCGTTGAAGCCAATGCTGAGCCTCGGAGAGTTCGCTACGAAAGCGTACCTCGTTGCGGGCCAGCACATCGATGCGTGCAGCGAAGAGACGTAATTTCAGATTTTCACGCAGAAAATAGGTTTGTTCTGGCGTGAGCAAGGGAAGTTCAGGCGTATCCATGCGGCGAATCCGGATGGCATTGTTTAATTCCAGCAGCATGTCCTGGGTCAACCGTTCCACCCAACTGGTCCGCGCATCCTTCGGAGGCGGCGGGGATTTGGGCCGGGTATCCGAGGCCAGTGCCAAACCATCGACCTGCTGGATCAGTGAATCCAGACGCAAGGTGATCCCGTTGGTATCCACATAAGGGAGCGCACGCAGATGATCCATGTCCTGTTTCAGGTTTTCCCTGAGATGGGTCAGGGCAGGTTTATCCAGACGCTGGAGGCGTAGGTCGGCGGCTTCCAGCGCGGCCAGGGCCGACTGGACATTACCCGTCAATTCCAGTTGCTGGTTGGCGATGATGACCAGTTGTTCTACCTCGGCCAGAATCCAGTCGTCGCGGTGACGCATGAGGTCCTGATAGAGCGCTGCCAGTTCCACCTGTTGGTTTTGGGTGTCGGAAAATCGTGACTCGAGTACGGCCAGACGGGTGCTGGTTTCACGACTGGTCTCGTTGGCTTGTTGAGCAAGACTTTGCACTTGTTGAGACAAATGATCCGTTTGGGACAATCTTTTGCTTAAATCCTGACGCAGATCCAGCAACTGGTTGCGTTGATAGAAGACCAGCCCTGCCAGCCCCAGAAGGATGATCAAGAGGGTCAAGCGTCCGGGTAAGTAGGACTTTTTGGGGTCGGGCTGTTCGTTAACCATGGGAATGCCCCTTTTGCTGGTAATGGGCAATCAATGCATCGTCTCCGGGAGAGAGTACCACGGGGTGGGGTAGCCCGAGCGCGCGTAGCGCTGTGGCGATGCGTGGATGACTGACGATGAAGGGCCGGGTTGCCAGGACTTCTCGTTGCGCTGGCGAGGCCATGGCCCACAGATTGTGGAGGGATTCAGTGCTTTGCACCGAGATGGAAGCACCGGCCTGCAAAGCCTCCTCCAAGGTTTCGGGGTTGCTTTGGGGCACTTGGCGGACGTAGCATTCGATGTAGCCTACCTGGGCTCCCCTCTGTTCCAGAGTCTCTCTCAGCCATTCCCGTCCTCCGCGTCCCCGTATGATGGCGATTTTCCGGTGGTCCATCCTTTGGAACAGGGGGAGCGCCAGCAAAGCTTCGCTATCGGAGCCTTGCTCCGGGCAGAGTACAGGGGTTCCGCTGACTTCCTGCAGGCGCCGTGCAGTGGCCAGACCGACCGCGGCCAAACGAAGAGTTGCTGTGTGGAGCGGCGCAAGAAAGGTCCAGCCCGCATGCACGGCATTGGCGCTGACAAAAATCCATAGTTCTGCCTGGGCGGCCCAGCACAGGGATTCTGCCGTGGGTGTCAGGGGGGTGATGTCGATGGTTGGATAGACCCAGGAGCGAATCCCAAGCGAATTCAGACGTTCTGCCAGGCGAACGGCTTCGGCGCGGGGGCGGGTAATCAGCAACCCGGTCGGCATGGCTTCAGGTGCGACAGGCGTTCAGAATGTCCGCCGCTCCCTGATCGAGCAGGTCTTTGGCCACCGCATCCCCGAGCGTTTTGTACTGGGACAGTGGGGCACTTTGGCAGGCACGGACGATGCGTGTACCGGCTGGATTGCCCACGAAGGCGCGCAGGGTCAGGATATCGCCTTCTGCCTCGGCAAAGGCACCGAGCGGGACATCGCAACTGCCTGCCAGACGGCAGGAGACGGTGCGTTCGGCAAAGACACAGGCTTCGGTGGCTGGATCTACCATGGCGCCGATCCAGTTTCCCAGGGTTGGATGGTCTGCTCTAAATTCCAGGCCCAGCGCACCCTGCCCTACGGCAGGAAGACTGTCCGCCGTATCGATGAGCGAGCGAATGCGTTCTGCCAAACCCAGGCGGCGCAGACCTGCCGCCGCCAATATGATGGCCTGATACTGGCCCTGGTCGAGTTTGCGCAGACGGGTGTCCAGGTTGCCGCGCAGCGGGCGGATGTCGAGGTGGGGGAAGCGGGCACGGATCTGGCATTCGCGCCTCAGACTGGCGGTCCCCACGATGGCACCGGCCGGTAAGGCGGCGAGGTTTTCATGATGGTTGGAGACAAAGGCATCGCGCGGATCTTCGCGCGGTCCTGCCACCCGCAGGACGAGTTCGGGGGGACGGTTCATCGGGACGTCCTTCATGGAATGCACGGCCATGTGGGCTCGACCCTCCAGCATGGCCAATTCCAATTCCTTGACGAAAAGCCCTTTTCCTCCCACGGCAGAGAGGGTACGATCAAGGATTTGATCCCCCGTGGTGGTCATTCCCAGCAACGAGAAGTGCGCAAGGGGATATAATCCTGCCATTTGTTGCTGGATATGTTCGGCCTGCCACAGGGCTAACCGGCTTTCACGAGTGGCGATGATGATTTCTGGAGAGGGCATGATGAAGAACACAATGAGTGCATCCGAGATACGGAATTCTAGCATGAAGGATGCCTTGAACGGAGGTCAGACATGACTTCTTCCTCCAGTTTGGACAAGGACTTGCCTCTGCGCGACGATATTCGCTTTCTGGGCAGAATTTTGGGCGACACCTTGCGCCATCAGGAAGGCGAAGTCATTTTCCAGTTGATCGAGGGAATCCGTCAGACCGCCATTCGCTATCGTCGTACCGGAGACGACAGGGCGCGGATCCAACTGGAACACGGTCTGGATGGGTTGAGCCCGGAGGACACCATTGCAGTGGTGCGTGCTTTCAGTTATTTCTCTCACCTGTGCAACATTGCGGAAGACCTGCACCATAACCGGCGTCGCATGGCCTATTCCCAAGCCGGCGCTCCGCCCCGCGAGGGCAGCATCGCGCTGGCCTTGCAACGTCTCAAGTTGTCTAATGTGGATGCGGCCACGGTGAGGAGATTTTTTGAGCGTGCCATCATTTCTCCTGTCCTGACAGCGCATCCCACGGAAGTACAACGCAAGAGCGTGCTCGATTGCCATCTGTTGATCGCCAACCGGCTGGAAGAGCGGACCCGCATCGCCCTGACCCCTGAAGAAAAGGAAGCCAATGATGCTGCCCTGCGCCGGGCGGTTTTGACCTTGTGGCAAACCAATGAATTGCGCACCTTCAAGTTGCGTGTCCATGATGAAATCGAGAATGGACTGTCTTATTACCGCTACACTTTCTTGCGCGAGGTGCCGCGTCTCGAGTCTCAAGTGGCTGCGGCCCTGGAAAAAGATCCGGAATATGCCAGCATTGCTCAGGACTTTCCTTCCTTTTTGCGCATGGGCAGTTGGATTGGAGGGGATCGCGATGGAAATCCCTTCGTGACCGCAGAAGTCACCCAACATGCCATGTGTCGTCATAGTGCCGTGGTCATGGAGTTTTACCTGACCCAGTTGATGACCCTGCGCGGCGAGTTATCTCTTTCCTTTCGTCTGGTTCAGGTGTCGCCGGAAGTCATGGCATTGGCCGAGCGTTCGCCGGAACGCACCGACAGTCGTCTCGAAGAACCCTATCGACGTGCCCTCACGCATATTCATGCGCGCCTGTTCCAGACCGCCTTGCGTCTGGGGTGTTTCAGTCAGAACGAAGAGGTGGACGAGGCAGATCCCTACGAATCGGTGGAAGAATTTTCTACGGACCTGGAACTGCTGAAAACTTCGCTGATGGGCCATGGTTCCGGTTTGCTGGCCGATGGGCGCTTGAGTTTGTTGATTCGCGCCATTTCGTCCTTCGGGTTTCATCTGGCTCCCCTGGATTTGCGCCAGCATTCCGAGTTTCACGCCCACACGGTGGCGGAATTGCTGACTCAGGGAGGCGTGGGCGTGGACTATCTCGCGCTGAGCGAACCCGAACGGATGGGCGTGCTGGTGCGCGAACTGGAAAGCCCACGTCTGTTACGTTCCCACGTTTCCCGGTTTAGCGAAGCGGTGCAACGTGAACTGGATGTTTTTGACGTGACTCGCGAAATTCATCGTTCGCTCGGTCCGCAGGCCTTGCCCAACTACATCATCTCGAAAACCGATAGCGTCAGCGACCTGCTCGAGGTGGCCCTGATTCTCAAGGAAGCGGGCTTGCTGCTGCCCGGAGAGAGCCCTCGATTGGGCATGAACATCATTCCGCTGTTTGAAACCATTTCCGATTTGCGCGGCTGTGGCGAGATCATGGAGCGGTTATTTTCCTTGCCTGTCTATCAGAAGTTGCTGGACAGTCGTCAGCGTACCCAGGAGGTCATGCTGGGATACTCCGACAGCAACAAGGATGGCGGATTTCTGACGGCCAACTGGGAACTCTACAAGGCAGAAAAGACCCTGGTGGAAATTTTTTCCCGTCATGGGATCGAGTTGCGTTTGTTCCATGGGCGGGGGGGGTCGGTGGGACGCGGTGGGGGGCCCAGTTATTATGCGATTCTGGCGCAACCCGCCGGCAGCGTGAATGCCCAGATTCGTCTGACGGAACAAGGTGAAGTCATTGCCAGCAAGTATTCTGATCCCGGCATTGGACGACGCAATCTCGAAACCCTGGTGGCGGCCACGCTGGAAGCCACCTTGCTGGATCGGGATCGAGACCTGCAAGGACGGGAGCAGTTCTATACGCTGATGGAAGAATTGTCGGCCTATGCCTTTGAACGCTATCGTGCCTTGGTGTATGAGACGCCGGGGTTTGAAAGTTTTTTCCGGGAGGCGACACCCGTCAGTGAAATTGCCGAACTCAATATCGGCAGTCGTCCGGCAGCACGTCGTAAAACCCAGAAAATCGAGGATTTGCGCGCCATTCCCTGGGTATTCAGTTGGGCTCAGTCGCGCATGATTCTACCGGGTTGGTATGGATTTGGCAGTGCGGTGGCGCGTTTTTGTGCGGCTCATGCCGAGGGTTGGGAATACCTGCGCTGTATGTACCGCACCTGGCCATTCCTGCAAGCCCTGCTTTCCAACATGGACATGGTCCTGGCCAAGACAGATCTGGTCATTGCCCAACGCTACGCTCGTCTGGTCAGTGACGAAGCGTTGCGCGATGCAGTTTTCCACGAGATTCGCACGGAGTTTGAATTGACGACCCATGCCTTGCGCGAAATCACCGGGCAGAAAGAGTTTCTGGAGTCGAATCCAACACTGGCCCGGAGTATCCGCGAACGACGCCCCTACATGGACCCGCTCAACCACCTTCAGGTGGATCTGCTGCGTTCTTTCCGTGCGGGAGAGGAAGGAGAAGACGTGAAGCGCGCCATTTATTTGACCATCAATGGGGTGGCGGCCGGATTGCGCAACAGTGGTTGATTCATCCGTACGCGGCGATTCCCTCGCCGTTGCCGTGTTGACAGGGGGCGTGAGTGCCGAACGCGATATTGCCATTGCCAGCGCCGTGCAGGTGGTGGAAGCATTGCGGCACCGGGGGCAGCGGGTCCGGGTGGTGGACACGGCTCAGGGTTGGCTGACGCTGGCACAAGAAAAGGAATTATTGGCTCAACGGGTCGGTACCCGTCATCCCGGGGAACGGGCACTGTCGCGCGGTATCCCTTCCTGGCTGACGCTGCCGGAGGATTTTTTTCCGGATCTGTGGTTTTTGGCGCTTCACGGGGGCGCTGGGGAGGACGGACGGATACAGGGGCTGCTGGAAATGACCGGCATTCCTTATACCGGCAGCGGCGTGTTGGGGAGCGCCCTGGCCATGGACAAGGACGTGAGTAAGCGCTTGCTTCGTGAGGCTGGAGTCCCTACACCGGACTGGTTGATGGCGCCTGTGGTGCCTGAGGAGATCGAAGGGGTGCTGGGCTGGCCGGTCGTGGTCAAACCCAGCAAGCAAGGTTCGACGGTGGGCTTGTCGGTCGTATATACGCCGGAAGAATTGCCACGAGCATTGGCACTGGCATTTCAGCATGATGACGAAGTCATGGTGGAACGTTTCGTTCCCGGGCGGGAACTGACCGGACCGGTATTGGGCAGTCAGGCATTGACGGTGGGAGAGATCGTCCTGCAAAAGGGAAACATTTTTGACTACGAGGCCAAGTACCAGCCGGGAGGCGCACGGGAAGTTTTTCCTGCCGACCTATCGCCGGCCCAGACGGCCGAGGTCCAGCGCCTGTCTCTTCTGGCCCACCGCACACTCAAGTTACAGGGGTACAGTCGAGCAGACTTTCGTCTCGATGCGGAGGGCCGGTTATGGTGTCTGGAAGTCAATACCCTGCCGGGCCTGACGGCGATGAGTCTGGTTCCGCAGGCGGCAGCGGCGCAGGGAATTTCCTTCGACAGCCTGGTGGATCAACTCTGTCGGCAGGCTCTTTCCAGGGCCTCGACGACTCGCAGTGCCCCGTCAAAGCCGGTTTGATCCCGGATTTCACGGAAGCAGGTGGGACTGGTTAGATTGATTTCGGTCAGGTGGGTACCGATGATGTCGAGACCCGCCAATAATACGCCGGCTTTGCGCAGAAAGGGTCCCACTTCTTCGGCAATGCGCTGATCCGAGGGGCCAAGCGGCTGGGCTACCCCCCGTCCGCCTGCCGCCAGATTGCCCCGGGTTTCTCCCTGGGCGGGCAGACGGGCAAGGCAATAGGGCAAGGGTTCCCCTTGCACCATCAGGACGCGCTTGTCACCTTCCTGAATGGCGGGAAGAAATTGTTGGGCCATGATGGTGCGCGTTTCGTTGCGGGTCAGGGTTTCCAGAATGACCGCCACATTGGGGTCCTGCTCTTTTACGCGAAAGATCTCACGTCCGCCCATGCCGTCCAGGGGCTTCAGGATGATGTCCCGGTGGCGTTTCAAGAAGGTACGAAAAGCGTCCTGGGTGCGGGCCACCAGTGTGGGGGGGCAGAGATGAGGAAAAAGAGCCGTGGCCAACTTCTCGTTGTAATCACGCAGGGCCTGAGGCCGGTTGAAAACCCGTGCACCCTGCCCTTCTGCCATGTCCAGAAGATGGGTGGCAAAAAGGTACTCGGAATCCACGGGGGGATCCTTGCGCATCAGCACCGCCGAAAAATCGCACAGTTTACGAAAAGAAGTTGTGTCGTGCTGTGGGACCGGGATTCCTTGAGAGGCCACATAGTCAAGGGGAAGGGTCCAACCCTGAACCCAACCCCGGTCGAGTTGCAGTCCGGTGGGTTCGATGGCAAAGAGGCGGTGTCCCCGTTGGTCGGCGGCACGCATGATTTCAATGCTCGAATCCTTTTCGGGCTTGAGTTGGTCCAGGGGGTCGATGAGAAAAGCCAGATCCATGGGGCAAGGTCCGTGCGTGAAGTCAGGATGAGAAGCGAGGCGCCATCATTTCCAACTCGCGCGCTGCAGCCAACAGTGCCAGACGGGCGACAACTCCATAGGTATAGAAACGGTTATGCGGGGCGTCCGGTTGATGGGTACAGTCCGCAGACATGGCTGGCGTCTGGAAGGCCAGGGGAGCGAAGTGGGCTCCAGGGGCATTGAGATTTTCATCGATGCCTCGTTCGGTATGGACCCGATAAAAGCCCCCCACCACGAAATGGTCTATCGTGTAGACCACGGGTTCCGCGACGGCATCTTCGACAGTCTCGAAGGTGGGCACCCCTTCCTGCAGCAATACCTCATGGACTTCCTGGCCTTCCTTGATGACGGACATTTTGTTGCGCTGGCGACGATTGAGTTGATTCAATTCCTTGGGGTCCTTGATGGTCATGACTCCCATCCCATAGGTTCCCGCATCTGCCTTGAGAATCACGAAAGGATTTTCCTGGATACCGTATTCCCGGTATTTCTGACGAATTTTTTGGAGCAAGTCGGCAACCTGGGATTGGACTTCTTTCAGACCGATCCCTTGCGAGAAATCCACTCCGGCACGATGGTCAAAATAGGGGTCGATGAACCACGGGTCGATTTTAATCAAGCGGCAAAATTCTTCGGCAACTTGGCGGTAGGCGGTAAAGTGAAGGGATTTTCGGCGTGTGCTCCAGCCTGCCCAAGGCGGTGGAACTACGGCTTGCGAAAGATTATGGAGCAGGTCGGGAACGCCGCCGGACAGATCATTGTTGAGCAGAATGGCGCAGGGGTCAAAGTTCTCCAGAACCAGACGGGTGCCTTGGCGTCGGACGGGTTCCAGCAGCAGGAAGCCTCCCTGGGGCAAAGGCACCTCGGTGGGTTGGGTTACTTCGGGCAGCAGGCTGCCAATGCGCACCATGAACCCTGCGCGCTGAAGAATCGACTTCAAGGACGAGACATTTTGTAGGTAGTAGGGATTGCGCGTGTGATTTTCCGGAATGAGCAGGAACTGGCGGGTATCTGGGCAGATTTTCTCCACTGCGCTCATGGCGGCCTGGACGCATAGGGCATCAAATGACTTATTCAGGTTGTTGAAGCCGGCAGGAAACAGGTTGGTATCCACCGGTGCCAGTTTATACCCGGCATTGCGCAGATCCACGGAGGCATAAAAAGGGGCGGAGTGTTCCTGCCATTGGTGCCTGAACCAATGTTCGATGAGCGGCATTGCATCGAGAATCTGTTTTTCCAGAGTCAGCAGGGGGCCCGTGAGGGCAGTCGTCAGATGGGGCACCATGGGCTCATTCCTAGGGTTTAGCCAGTCCATTCTATCAGTGCGTCTGGGATAGTGCACCAGATTGGTCAAAGGATAGGGAAAGTCTGCAAGGTTGAAACGCCGAGAAAATTGCTCGGAAATCAAGGAGAAAGTTCTGTGGTTGCAGGGTGTTGTAAAGAGTACTATAATGGTACTGTATCTGAGGGGGTTTCTTTGGTCTAATCGGGACAACAGGACAACGGTATGATTCGCATCGGTAAACTGACAGACTATGGCATTCTCATTCTGACCCATATAGCGCGGGATGAGGCGCGCCTGTTCACGGCTCAGGAAGTATCCTTGGCTGTGGGCGTCCCTTTGCCCACCACCACCAAACTGCTCAAAACCCTGGTACGCGGCAATCTGCTCGATTCCCAGCGCGGCACCAAGGGAGGGTATCTGTTGGCGCGTCGTCCCGACCAGATCTCCATGGTCGATGTAGTGACCGCTCTGGAAGGCCCGGTTGGATTGACTGACTGCGGAACCGCACAGCAGCCGGGCGATTGTCAGCGTTCCATCTCCTGTGCCATCAAGACCAACTGGCAGCGCATCAACCAAGCCGTGCACGATGCACTGGCGCAGGTGACTCTGGCGGAAATGCATCTGCCCGCCGTTCATCCCATTCATTTACCGGCATCCCGAGCCAACTTACAGAGAGTCTGAATCATGAACTTCATTCCCGATGCCTTGGAAGGCCTGATTTCACTGGAATACCGACATGGATTTGAAACCTCCATCGAATCGGATGAAATTCCCAAGGGGTTGTCCGAGGACACCGTACGCCTGATCTCTGCGCGCAAGAACGAACCGGAATTTCTTCTGGAGTGGCGTCTCGAGGCCTATCGTCGCTGGCTTAAAATGACTCCGCCCACTTGGGCCAGTGTCCATTATCCCCCCATCGATTACCAGGACATCATCTACTACTCTGCCCCCAAGTCACAGAAGGATGGACCCAAAAGCCTGGACGAAGTGGATCCCGAATTACTCAAGACCTATGAAAAATTAGGCATCCCTCTGCATGAGCGGGCCATTTTGGCAGGGGTGGCGGTGGATGCGGTATTCGACAGTGTTTCGGTGGCGACCACCTTTAAGGACAAATTGGCAGAAGTCGGGATTATCTTCTGCTCTTTTTCCGAAGCGGTGCAGCATCATCCTGAGTTGATCAAACAGTATCTGGGTACGGTGGTGCCAGTGCAGGATAATTTTTATGCGGCCTTGAATTCGGCGGTGTTCAGTGATGGATCCTTTGTCTATATCCCGCCGGGCGTGCGGTGTCCCATGGAATTGTCCACCTATTTCCGCATCAATGCCAAAAATACCGGGCAGTTCGAACGCACACTGATCATTGCGGATCGAGGTGCTTCCGTGAGTTATCTGGAGGGCTGTACTGCCCCCATGCGTGATGAAAACCAGTTGCATGCCGCCGTGGTGGAACTGGTGGCGCTGGAAGATGCAAAAATCAAGTACTCCACGGTACAGAACTGGTATCCGGGGGACAAGGAAGGGCGTGGAGGAATCTACAACTTCGTCACCAAACGCGGTGATTGTCGGGGAGCGCGTTCCCATATTTCCTGGACACAGGTGGAAACCGGATCGGCCATTACCTGGAAATATCCCAGTGTGATTTTGCGTGGCAAGGATTCCGTGGGTGAGTTCTATTCCGTGGCTTTGACCAATCATCGCCAACAGGCGGATACGGGGACCAAGATGATCCACATCGGCAAGAATACCCGCAGTACCATCGTGTCCAAGGGGATCTCCGCAGGGTTTGGACAACAGGCTTACCGCGGATTGGTGCGCATGGCCCGTTCGGCCACGGGCGCGCGTAACCATACGCAATGTGATTCCCTGCTTTTGGGAGATCGTTGCCAGGCCCATACTTTCCCCTATATCGAAGTCAAGAACCATACGGCAACGGTCGAGCACGAGGCTTCCACGTCACGGATCGGTGAAGACCAACTGTTTTTTTGCCGGCAGCGCGGCCTGTCAGCCGAGGATGCCGTATCCATGATCGTCAATGGGTTTTGCAAGGAGGTCTTCAAGGAATTACCCATGGAGTTTGCGGTTGAAGCACAGAAATTGCTCGGGGTCAGTCTCGAGGGCAGCGTGGGCTGAGATTTGCTACAGGGACTCAGGCCAAATTCAATAATTTTGGAGCGATGGAAGCGCTATGTTAAGCATCAAGAATCTACAGGCATCGGTCGGTGACAAGCCGATTTTGAAGGGAATCAACCTGGACGTGAAGGCGGGTGAAGTGCACGCCATCATGGGACCGAACGGTTCAGGGAAGAGTACCCTGTCCAATGTGCTGGCGGGACGGGAGAATGCGACCGTCACGGGCGGCAGTGTGACCTATCAGGGCAAGGATTTGCTGGCACTGGCGGTGGAAGAGCGGGCACGAGAAGGAATTTTTCTGGCTTTTCAGTACCCCGTGGAAATTCCCGGGGTGGGCAATGTCTATCTTCTCAAGGCCGCGCTCAATGCCCAGCGCAAGCATCGCGGATTACCTGAATTGGATGCCATGGATTTTCTGGCCCTGGTCAAGGACAAGATGAAGTTGATGGAGATGAACGAGTCGATGCTTTATCGCGCCGTCAATGAAGGTTTTTCCGGTGGTGAGAAAAAGCGTAACGAAATTCTCCAGATGGTGGTTTTGGAACCCAGTTTGGCAATTCTCGATGAAACCGATTCGGGTTTGGACATCGATGCCTTGAAAGTTGTGTCTCATGGGGTCAACAGTTTGCGGAGCCCTGACCGTGCCATGATTCTGGTGACTCACTACCAGCGCCTGCTGGATTACATCAAACCGGATTTCGTGCATGTGTTGTCCGATGGACGCATTCAGCGTTCCGGTGGTCCCGAATTGGCTTTGGAGTTGGAACGGGAAGGTTATGCTTGGGTCGGGAATGAGACGAACGAGGGGGTGGTTGCCCCATGAACCCCTTCCTTACCCAATGCCGCGCCAGTTTTGAGATGCAAGCGACTCTGGAGGAGGGAGTGGTCGAGCGGGGCCAGCGTCAGGCCGAGTGGACCCGATTCGAAGCACTGGGGTGGCCGACGACCCGCCTCGAAGATTGGAAGTACACCACATTGTCGGGATTGGAAAAGTTGTCCCTGCAAAATTCGGTCGAACCCAGGGAAGAGGTAAAGGGGGTCCCGCCGAGTTTGCCTCTGGAGGGGATACCCGCGCCCCGCCTGGTTTTTGTGGATGGTACGTTCCAACCGGATCAATCCATCATCGACGGACTTCCCAAAGGAGTTCGTCTGCGTTTTTGGCCTGATCTCGATGCGCCGGAACGGGAACGGTTTACGCATAAAATGGCACCAGCCCGTGCGCTGACGGCTTTCGGCGCACTCAACGGGGCTCTTTTTACGGAAGGCGTGTGGATTACGGTGGATGCAGGGTGCGCGCTGGAGGCCCCTCTGCATCTGGTGAAAGTGAGTCGGACGGGGCAACGCATGAGCCATGGGGCCGTGTTGCTCGAGTTGGGAGAAAACAGCGAGTTGACCCTGCGGGAACATTGCGTGGGGAGCACCGATCAGCCGACCCACAGCAATTGGGTGACGGCCATCGAACTGGCGCCTCGGGCGCGTTTGACTCTGGTGAAGGTGCAACAGGAAGGTCTCCTGTCTTACCATACGGCCGCGTTGCATGCGCTCCAGCGCGCCGGTAGTCACCTGCAAGTTTTTTCCTTTGCCTTGTCTGGCGCGCTGGGACGCAACGACATTACCCTGCGCTTGATCGAGCCCCACGCCGAATGTGTTCTCAAAGGGGTGTATCGGGTGGCGGACCGTGCCCTGCAGGATTTCCATACCAGTATCGAACATGATTCCCCGCACTGTACCAGCGACGAGTGTTTCAAGGGTGTGCTGGAGGGCACGGGCAGAGCCGTGTTCAATGGACGGGTTCGGGTGGCACTGGATGCCCAGAAAACATCTTCACGCCAGTCGAACCACAACTTGTTGCTGTCGGACAAGGCCGAAGTCAACACCAAACCCCAGTTGGAAATATTTGCAGATGATGTGAAATGCAGCCATGGCACCACCGTGGGACAACTGGACGAGGAGCAGTGGTTCTATCTGCGCACGCGCGGGATTGCCGCAGATTTGGCCCGTACCCTGTTGATTCAGGCCTTTACCCTGGAAATTGCCGAAGTCATTCCTCACTTTGGAGTGCGCGAAGAGGTTCGGCGCTTGTTGAGTGGTACGGTTGGGGGGAATGACCATGTTTGATCCTCATCTCTGGCGTCGCCAATTTCCCATTCTGGAGCGGAAAGTCCACGGGAAACCTTTGGTCTACTTGGATAATGCTGCCACGACTCAAAAGCCTCTCGCGGTGCTGGATGCTGAACGGTATTATTTTGAACATTTCAATGCCAATATCCACCGCGGCGTGCATGCGCTCAGTCAGGAAGCGAGTGAAGCCTTTGAAGGCGCTCGCGAAAAGATTCGCGCGTTTCTGGGGGCGGCGCATGTCGAAGAGATCATCTTCACCCGTGGGGCAACGGAGGCCATCAATCTGGTGGCTCAGACGTGGGGCCGTACCCATCTCGAGGCCGGTGATGAAATCCTGATCAGTGCGATGGAGCACCATGCCAACATCGTGCCTTGGCAAATGCTGTGCGAAGCGACTGGGGCGCGACTCAAGGTCATCCCCATGGATGAGCGTGGGGTTTTATTGATGGACCAGGCGGATCACTTGCTCACGGAGCGTACCCGCTTGGTGGGCATCACCTTGGTGTCCAATGCGCTGGGGACCGTGAATCCTGTGGCCGAGATCATTCGCAAGGCCCATGCAGTGGGTGCCCGGGTGCTGGTGGACGGGGCTCAGGCAGTGGCCCATGTGGCCGTGAACGTGGCGGCCCTGGGGTGTGATTTCTTTGTGTTTTCCGGGCACAAGTTGTACGGTCCCACGGGGATCGGTGTCCTGTACGGAAAAAAAGACCTGCTCACGGCGATGCCCCCCTATCAGGGCGGTGGGGACATGATCTTGCAGGTCACCTTCGAGAAAACCACTTACAACCAGATACCTTACAAGTTTGAGGCCGGGACGCCCCATATTTCCGGAGCCATCGGACTGGGGGCAGCCATCGATTTTGTTCGGTCCGTGGGACTGGAGAACATTGCGGCCCATGAAGACCGGTTGCTCCAGGAAGCGACAGAGCGCGCTCAACGGGTCAAGGGCCTGCGGATCATCGGAACGGCACCGGGCAAGGCCAGTATCCTTTCTTTCGTGCTCGAAGGAATCCATCCCCACGATATTGGAACCATCCTGGACAACGAAGGGGTGGCCATTCGTAGCGGCCATCATTGCGCCATGCCGGTGATGGACTTTTTCAGCTTGCCTGCCACGGCACGGGCATCCTTTGCCTTGTATAACACCCTGGAGGAAGTCGAGCGCCTGTTCCAGGCGATTGAACGGGTGCAAAAATTGTTCCTGAGTTGAGAGGGTCCCATGAGTGATTTGCGTGATCTATATCAGGAAGTGATCTTTGATCATAACCGCCATCCCCGTAATTTTGGTCCTTTGCCGGGGGCCAATCGCCATGCCGATGGTTTTAATGCATTGTGCGGGGACAAGTTGTCTCTCAATCTGAAAGTCGAGGACGGCATCATCCGGGAAGCCCGTTTCGAAGGCTCTGGTTGCGCCATTTCCACGGCTTCCGCTTCCCTCATGACCGAGGCCCTCAAGGGGCGTCGCGAAGCCGAGGTGGCAGAGTTGTTCGAAGGTTTCCACCGCATGGTCAAAGGGGAACCTTATACCGTGGAGATGGGCAAATTAGCCGTTCTGGCGGGAGTGAGCGAATTTCCGGCACGGGTGAAATGTGCCACCTTGGCTTGGCATACCCTGAATGCAGCGCTGCATCAGGCCGATCAACCGGTTTCGACGGAGTAGATCATCATGTCAGCGATGGAATGGTTAAATCAGAAAGAGCCTCAACCTCAACCCGCGCCGTCCGAAGGGGTAGCCAGGCGTTATATCTCCGTGGGCCGTCAACCTTCTCCCGAGCTTCCGCTCATTCCGGTGGAAGAGGCCATTGCGGCGGGTTTTCCGGGGATGGAGGCCAGTGATGTGCCCAAACCTGCACCGACTCCCGAATTTTCTCGGGATGAGTTGGAGGAAATGGTCATTGCCGCTTTGCGTACCGTCTTCGATCCCGAAATTCCTGTCAACATTTACGATTTGGGGTTGATTTATGGTTTGACTATCGACCCCCAACAGGCGCACGTGGATGTCCGGATGACCTTGACCGCGCCGGGTTGTCCCGTTGCTCAAACTTTTCCGGGAGAAGTGGAGCAACGGATGAGGGAGGTACCGGGCATCGATTCGGCCCACGTGGAATTGGTATGGGAACCTCCCTGGACACGGGAACGGATGAGTGAGTCCGTATTGCTCACCCTGGGCATGCTCTGAGAGGACGGTTCTCTTTCCCGGGAATCGGTTTTGGCAGACGAGAAGTTTATGTGTCTCAGCAGAAGAGGGGGACCGTCTCGCGCTTTTTGAAAGCGAGATGCACGACGTCATGGGGCATCATGATCCTTTCTAAAGGGCGATCATGGCTTTTACCTGCGTCTACAGTCGGGCCTTGTGGGGCGCAGAAACCCCGCTGGTGAGGGTGGAAGTCCACCTGTCCGGCGGATTGCCCCAGTTCAACCTGGTGGGTTTGCCCGAGGCAGAAGTGCGCGAGAGCCGGGATCGCGTACGTGCTGCTTTGAACCACTGCGGTTTCGGTTTTCCCCTCCAGAGGGTGACGGTCAACCTGGCCCCCGCCGAACTTCCCAAGCATTCCAGCCGTTACGATTTGCCCATTGCCATAGGGATTCTGGCCGCTTCCCATCATTTGCCTCACGCCCTGCTTGAAAACTGGGAATTTGCCGGGGAGTTGGGATTGAACGGCGACCTGTGCGCCATTCATGGGGCTTTACCCATGGCAGTGGCGGTGGCGCAGGCAGGACATTGGTTGATGGTGGCACGAGCTTCGGCTCCAGAGGCGGTGCATGGCTATCCTGTCGGGGTATATGGAGCCACCCACCTGCGTGAGGCATGGGATCATTTGACCGGCTGTTCCCTATTGCCGCCTGTCCACCTGGTGCCCCAGGAAATGCCTGCTGCGGTCATGCCGGAAATCGATCTGGCCCAGATCCGTGGACAGAGTCAGGCAAAAAGGGTGTTGGAAATTGCCGCAGGAGGACGTCACCATCTGTTGTTGGTGGGGCCTCCGGGAGTCGGGAAATCTCTATTGGCACGTTGTCTGCCGGGTATTTGTGCCCCCATGACAGAAACGGAAGCATTGGCCCTGGCCACCATTCGAGCCGCACATCGTGAAACCGTCGACCCTTCTCTTTGGCGTGTCCGTCCCTTCCGTCATCCTCATCATTCCGTGACGACGGCTGCATTGATGGGGGGAGGACACGGGACTCACCTCCATCCTGGGGAGGTTTCCCTGGCCCATGGGGGAACATTGCACCTGGATGAGTTGGGGGAGTTCCCAACGCATTTGCTGGATATGCTGCGAGAACCCCTGGAGTCGGGTCAGGTCGCGGTATCCCGGGCGGCTCATAAGGTCATTTATCCTGCCCGCTTTCAACTGGTAGGGGCCATGAACCCCTGCCCCTGCGGTTATCGCGGCCACCCCTCAGGGCGGTGTCGGTGTACCCAACCTCAATTGGAACGCTACACGCGCCGTCTGTCCGGCCCATTTCTCGACCGAATCGATCTGCAGTGGGAATTGCCTTCGCTCACGGCAGAGGAACTGATGGCAGAGTCTCCCGGGGAATCCAGTGGGGTTGTGCGCCAGCGCGTCATCACGGCCCAGGAACGCCAGCAGGAACGTCAGGGCATGACCAATGAGGGTTTGGGGAGCGATGCACTGCATCGTGTTGCTCCCTTGTCCGCCCAGGCCAAAAAATTGTTGTTGCGCGCTGCCGATCATTATGAACTCAGTGTGCGGGCAGTACACCGGATATGGCGCGTGGCTCGCACCATTGCGGATTTGGGAGCGGAGGATGGCGTGTCTGAAGGCGCCATTGCCGAGGCACTGCAGTACCGGACCGGTTTTGGGAAATTCACTCTCTCACAGTGAGCCGAAGGGCCGAGGCCCCTGTGATGCCGCCCCAAAAGACGGTCACTTTCCCTGCTGCGCCTCCCAAATCGCCACTTTGGCTTCCAGTTCGTTCAATTTATCCCGGGTGCGGGCCAGCACCTGGGTTTGACGGTCAAACTCCTCGCGCGTCACCAGATCCGCTTTTGCCAGGAGGCTGCTCAACAGTGCACGGGCATTCTTCTCTACATCGGCAACGGGAGTCCTGGCAACCAGGTCAGAGATTTTTTTGGTGAATTCGTCGATCAACGTATGGGGATCCATGGGGAGTCCTGAAAGAGCGGAGGAGATGAGAGCATTCTATCCAATTTTTGTGCAGGGGTTAGAGTCATTCCCCTTTTCCGCGGAGGCATGCCCCAAACTGGGATGCGGCGGGATGGGGGCGCACCAATTTGGGGCATTTTTGGTGGGCAAGGCAATAAAAAAATGAAATCTCTGGGGAATTCGTGATTGGCACAGTCTATGCTTTGTAGTGGCTGGAGCAACTGCAGGTGATTGATCGGAATTTCATGCATAGGTTCAATTTTTTTATGAATTCTTTGTATCGGTATTCCTATGATGAACATCGCAATTTCATTCACTGATCCAAACCCTAAGGAGAACATTTCATGAAAGCCCCACTGCCCT
Organism: Pseudomonadota bacterium; assembly: GCA_021805445.1. Classification (GTDB taxonomy): domain Bacteria; phylum Pseudomonadota; class Gammaproteobacteria; order Burkholderiales; family Ferrovaceae; genus Ferrovum. The sequence goes on along the minus strand of JAJZFH010000036.1, from coordinate 24,440 downwards.
TCCCGCTCAAATTGACCTCTTGTTTTTTGATGATGGGGATGATGACGGCTGCCAACGCGAAGGAGGACGAAACCAATGCAGAACCGGAAATGAGTATCGCCAAGTTGTTCAAGGCCTCCAGTATCGATGTCTCCGGCTATCTGGATGCCGGGTACATCGGCCACAACCAGATGCCTGATCCCAACGTTCAGGTATTTGATACCAGCAAAAATTCCTTCAGTCTCAACCAGGCCTCCATCACGATATCCAAAACCCCCAAGGAAGGGATGGGCTGGCTGGTGGATTTGATCGCCGGGAGTAATGCGGGTTACCTGTGTTCCTATGGCGCCTGTTCCGGAAATAACCTGAATCAATACAACTCCACCATGGGATCAGGAGGAAACTTTGACCCCACTCAGGCGTATATGCAATATGCCACCGGTCCCTGGACCCTGATCGGCGGGAAGTTCAATTCCATGTCGGGCGTGGAAGTTCCCAACAGTGTGGCGGATACCAACATTACCCGTTCCATCCTCTACGGCCACAGCCCCTTTACCCATACGGGGGTGCGTGCCGTGAACACTTTGACGGATGCGACGACCTTGACCATGGGGGTCAACAATGGGTGGGATCAGGTGACGGGCATGACCACTTCGAAGACCGCGGAATTTGCCATCAACCAGGCTTTTACCAAGGATACTTCGCTGTTGTTCGATGTGTACAGCGGGGCTGAAACGGTGCCCACCAGTCTCGACTGGGCGGGTAACATTCCGGCGGGGACCATTACCAACATGTATACGGCCAATGCAGGGGTTCCTGGTGTTTACGGGGTCAGAAGCGGTAATCGCACCTTGCTGGATATGGTCTTTACGTCCAATCTGACACAGTCCCTGACGTTCATTCTCAATGCGGATCATTCCAGTCAGCAAAATGTGGTGATCGGTGCCACGCCGAACCAGGTGGGGACGGAGACTTACTGGGGGTTGGCGGCCTACCTGAACTATCAGATCAACGATCAATATCGGGTATCATTCCGGGCGGAACAATTGAAGGATGAGTCGGGTGTGGCAGTGGCGGCACCGGGAACGCTGCCAGGCCCCAACACTGTGCGGGAAGCGACGTTGACCTTGGGGTATGCGCCAGTCAAGGACTTTGAACTGCGTGCCGAACTGCGGGGAGACCGGGCGGATCAGGGAATCTTCGCCTCGTCCAATGGAACCCTGTACCAAAGTATGGTGACTTATGGTCTGCAAGGCATTTATAAATTCTAACTAATTGAAAACTCAAAGAGGATAGATCATGAAACTCGTGACTGCAATCATCAAACCCTTCAAGTTGGATGAGGTGCGGGAAGCTCTGAGTGCCATAGGCGTACAGGGAATCACCGTTACCGAAGTGAAAGGGTTTGGGCGGCAAAAGGGGCATACCGAACTGTATCGAGGAGCTGAATACGTGGTGGATTTTTTGCCCAAGGTCAAGTTGGAAGCGGCCATCAAGACGGAATTACTGGAGCAGGTCATCGAAGCCATCGAAAAGTCGGCCACCACAGGCAAGATCGGGGATGGAAAGATCTTTGTGTACGATTTGGAACATGTGGTGCGGATCCGGACCGGTGAAACCGGCTCGGATGCCCTATAAGGAGAATGAAAATGAAAGCACGATGGAAAACATTGAAAGTAGCCGCCCTGGCGCTGTCCCTGAGTCTGGGGTCCGTGGCCGTGATGGCCGACGACATGGCGGCTCCCCCGGCGCCCGCGCCCGCAGTTTCGGCTCCTGCGCCCGCTGCTGCCGCCCCTGATGCTGCAGCGGCTGCAGCATCAGCCCCTGCAGCGCCCAGTGCTCCCTTTCTGGTGGGGTTCGACAAAATCGATTCCGGGGCCACAGCCTGGATGTTGACGTCGACGGCATTGGTCCTGTTCATGACCATTCCGGGATTGGCATTGTTTTACGGGGGTATGGTCCGCAAGAAGAACGTGCTGGCCACCCTGATGCAAAGTTTTGCCATCTGCGCCCTGGTGACGGTGCTGTGGGTCGTGGCAGGGTATAGCCTGGCTTTCATGCCCGGGACTCCCTGGCTCGGGGGCATGAGCCGCTTCCTGCTGGATGGCATGCTGTATCAGAATGAGGCCAAGAAGGTGATGGTGCACCATGCTGCCACGGCTATCCCGGAATCGGTCTACATGATGTTCCAGATGACCTTTGCCATCATTACTCCTGCCTTGATTGCGGGGGCTTTTGCGGAACGCATGAAGTTCTCTGCCATGATGGTGTTTATCGCACTTTGGTCACTGCTGGTCTATTCGCCCATCGCGCATTGGGTATGGGAACCCGGTGGCTGGTTGGCGGGCAAAGGCGTGTTGGACTTTGCAGGGGGTACGGTGGTGCACATCAACGCCGGGGTGGCTGGTCTGGCAGCGGCGCTGGTATTGGGCAAGCGGGTGGGCTATGGCAAGGAACCCATGGCTCCTCATAACCTGGTGCTGACGCTGGTGGGTGCCTCCATGCTGTGGGTGGGCTGGTTCGGTTTCAATGCCGGTTCTGCGGTGGCGGCCGATGGTCGTGCCGGGATGGCCATGGTGGTCACCCAAGTGGCCACGGCGGTTGCCGCCCTCTCCTGGATGTTTGCCGAATGGCTGACCAAGGGCAAACCCAGCGTGTTGGGCATTGCTTCTGGCGCTGTAGCGGGGTTGGTGGCCATTACGCCCGCCTCGGGTTTCGTCGGCACGGGCGGGGCCATCGCCATCGGACTGGCTGCGGGCGTGATCTGTTTCTGGGCTGCCACCAGTTTGAAACATATGCTGGGTTACGACGATTCTCTGGATGCCTTTGGGGTGCACGGCATCGGCGGGATCGTGGGGGCTCTGCTGACCGGGATCTTCAATGTCAAGGAAATCAGTGGCGTAGATGGTAGTCTGGCAACTCAGGCACTGGGCGTCGGCGTGACCGTGGTCTACGGGTTCGTGGTCTCCTTCGTTCTGCTCAAGGTCATCGACATGGTCATGGGTCTGCGTGTCAGCGAAGAAGAAGAACGTGAAGGGCTGGATCTGGTTCTGCACGGCGAACGCATCGAATAGTCTTTCCTCTCTCCGTCAGGGAATTGGGGCACCTCCGGGTGCCTCTTTTTTTATGGCAAAACTGTTGCAATTTGTATCTTGATGTGCGTCAATACTTTCCCAACGCAGAAGGGGGAGGAAAAGGTTTTTACCCGTTTTAGCGTGATCTCTACAAAAAAATATGACGAGGAAAAACCATGACGTTCATCAACAAGAATCCGCGAAGTTATTTCAGTCTGTTTGCCGCCGTCCTGTGTCTGGGGGCCAGTACCCTGTCCCAGGCCAAGGATGAAGAATCGGATGCCGAGCCCGAAATGAGTTTGGGCAAACTGTTCAAGAAAGCCAATATTGAAGTGAAAGGTTATCTGGACATGGGCTATATGGCGCACTCTCAAACGCCGGATCCCAGCGTGCAGGTATTCGACACCACCAAGAATTCCTTTGCACTGAATCAGGCATCGGTCACGATTTCCAAACTGCCGACCCAAGGGATCGGTGGGCTGGTCAATCTGACGGCGGGTTCCAATGCCGGGGTCATTTGCTCTTATGGAGCCTGTTCCGGAAATAATCTCAATCCCAACAACACCACCGCAGGCAGTGGTGGCTACTTCGATCTGACCCAGGCGTTCATGCAGTATGCCAAGAATGCCTGGACGGTGATGGGCGGGAAATATACCACCTTGGCCGGGGTGGAATACATCGACAGCGGTGCGGATACCAATATCACCCGGTCTATTCTCTTTGGCAAGATTCCCTTTACCCATACGGGGTTGCGCGCCATCAACAACGTGACCGAAGCCACGACCCTGACCATGGGGGTAAATAACGGCTGGGATCAGGTGACGGGGATGACGGCCTCCAAGACGGTGGAAATGGCGGTGAACGAGGCCTTTACCAAGGATACGTCCCTGCTCTTCGACATCTATACCGGGGATGAAACGGTGCTGGCGCCTGCTACGGCGGGGGTCAATGCCAGCAACATGTTCACTGCCAACACCTTTACGGCGTATGGCGGGGCCAATGCGCGGGCGGGGAACCGCACCTTGCTGGACATGGTGTTCACCACCAATCTGACCCAGTCCCTGACCTTTATCCTGAATGCGGATCATGCATCCCAACAGAATGAAATCATCGGACTCAATCAGGTGGGTACGGAAACTTACTGGGGGGTGGCCGGGTACCTGAACTATCAAATCAATGAGCAGTATCGGGTCTCATTCCGGGCGGAAGAAGTGCGGGACAATTCGGGCGCGGCCTTGGCGACCGGGATCGATACGGGTGGTTATGGGGTGCTGGTCGGACCGAATACGGTGCGCGAAGCCACCCTGACCCTCGGGTATGCCCCCGTCAAGGCGTTTGAGTTGCGCGGTGAAATTCGGGAGGATCGCGCCGACAAAGGATTGTTTGCGGAATCCAACGGAATTCTCTCGCAATCCATGACTACCTACGGGTTGCAAGGCATCTACAAGTTCTAGGGGATTCGTCGATAACTCCGAGAGGGCACCCTGCGGGGTGCCTTTTTATCGCCTTGACGGGCATGGTAGACTGTGCGTCTTATGAGAGATACGACTGCACAACTCCGCGCTTTGCTTGCTCAACGTATTTTGATGCTGGATGGGGCCATGGGCACCATGATCCAGCGGCATCGTTTGAGTGAAGAGGATTACCGAGGGGATCGTTTCAAAGATTTCCCCCATGATCTGAAGGGAAACAATGATCTATTGGTCCTGACCCAGCCGCGAATCATTCAGGGGATTCATCAGGCCTATCTGGATGCTGGTGCGGATATCCTCGAGACCAATACCTTCAATGCCAATGCAATCTCCATGGCAGATTACCATATGGCGGATCTGGTGCCTGAAATCAATCTCGAGGCAGCCCGGATGGCCAGGAGATTGGCCGATGAAGCCACTGCCCGCAATCCGGCCAAACCCCGCTTTGTGGCGGGCGTACTGGGGCCGACCACCCGTACGGCTTCCATTTCGCCGGATGTGAATGATCCAGGCTACCGTAATGTGGACTTCGATACGTTGAATGCCTCCTACGGGGAAGCCATCGAAGCTCTGGTGGCGGGGGGAGTGGACATTTTATTGGTGGAGACGGTGTTCGACACCCTCAATGCCAAGGCGGCTCTTTTTGCCATTGAATCTTTTTTTGAGCGTACGGGACAACGTTTGCCCGTGATGATTTCCGGGACCATTACCGACCAGAGCGGGCGTACCCTGACCGGGCAGACCACGGAAGCCTTCTGGAACTCGCTGTCCCATATCCGCCCTCTTTCCATTGGTCTGAATTGTGCCCTGGGAGCTGCGCTCATGCGTCCCTATATCGAAGAGTTGGCGCGGGTGGCAAACACGTATGTGAGTGCCCATCCCAATGCGGGGTTGCCCAATCCTCTGGCTGAATCGGGTTACGATGAAGGTCCTGCAGAAACAGCGGCACTGCTCAAGGAGTTTGCTGAATCAGGATTCATCAATATCGTGGGGGGCTGTTGTGGTACGACTCCTGACCATATTCGGGCGATTGCCGAGGCAGTCCGGGATCTTCCCCCGCGCCGGATTCCCGATGTTCCACGGGAAACACGCTTGTCTGGACTGGAACCCTTCAACATCGGGGAAGACAGTCTCTTTGTGAACATCGGGGAGCGCACCAATGTGACGGGATCCCGTGCCTTCGCGCGCTTGATCCTGGCGGGGAAGTTCACCGAAGCACTGGGGGTGGCCCGCACCCAGGTGGAAAGTGGTGCCCAGATCATCGACATCAACATGGACGAAGCCATGCTCGATGCGCCCGCGGCCATGCAGCGTTTCCTCAATCTGGTGGGCTCCGAACCGGACATTGCCAAAGTCCCGGTGATGATTGATTCCTCCGATTGGCGCGTGATCGAGGCAGGGTTGAAATGTGTGCAGGGCAAGTCCATCGTCAACTCCATCAGTCTCAAGGAAGGAGAAAAAGAGTTTTTGCATCGTGCCACGTTGGTACGGCGCTATGGCGCGGCAGCCATCGTGATGGCCTTTGATGAACAGGGCCAGGCAGATACCCAGGCACGCAAAGTGGAAATCTGCACACGTTCCTACCGTTTGTTGACCGAAACATTGGATTTCCCACCCGAAGATATCCTGTTTGATCCCAATATTTTTGCGGTCGCCACGGGAATCGAGGAACACGACAACTACGCGGTGGACTTCATCGAGGCCACGCGCCAGATTCGGGCCACCCTGCCCTACGCCAAAGTCAGCGGTGGGGTTTCCAATGTGAGTTTCTCTTTTCGCGGCAACGAAACGGTGCGAGAAGCCATTCATACGGCCTTCCTGTACCATGCGGTGCAGGCCGGAATGTCCATGGGCATCGTCAATGCGGGACAATTGGGGGTTTATGCCGAGATTGAACCGAACCTTCTGGCGCATGTGGAAGACGTTATTCTCAACCGTCGCCCCGATGCGGGTGAACGTTTGGTGACTTTTGCCACCCAGGTCAAGGATGTCGGACTCAAAACCATTCAGGAAGACCTGGCCTGGCGCCAGGCACCCGTGCACGAACGCCTGACCCATGCGTTGGTCAAGGGCATCAATACCTACATCGTGGAGGATACGGAAGAAGCGCGCCAAGTGGCCGAACGCCCGATTCATGTCATCGAAGGTCCCCTGATGGACGGCATGAACGTGGTGGGCGATCTGTTTGGCGCAGGCAAGATGTTCCTGCCTCAGGTGGTGAAATCGGCACGGGTGATGAAACAGGCCGTGGCCCATCTGATTCCCTTCATCGAAGCGGAGAAAAGTGCCGGTTCCCGTGCCAAGGGGCGTATCTTGCTGGCCACGGTCAAAGGGGATGTGCACGATATCGGGAAAAATATCGTTGCCGTTGTTTTGCAGTGCAACAACTTTGAAGTCATCAACATGGGGGTGATGGTGCCCTGTGAACGCATTTTGGAAACGGCCCGCGCAGAAAGGGCAGACATCATTGGGTTGTCCGGGTTGATTACGCCTTCACTGGAAGAGATGGCGCATGTGGCTCGTGAAATGCAGCGTACCGGATTTACTCTTCCCTTGCTGATTGGCGGGGCCACCACGTCGCGCGTCCACACGGCAGTCAAGATCGAACCCCACTATCAGGGGGTGACGGTGTATGTGCCCGATGCCTCGCGCGCGGTGGGGGTATGTGCTCAACTCCTCGGCGAAGGGTTGAAGGAAGCGTATATCCGGGAGATCAAGGCGGATATGGTGCGGGTTCGAACCCAGCACGAAGCCAAAAAAGGCACCGGGCTCCTTCTCCCCCTGGCGGAGGCACGGCAACGCGGACAGAAGTTCGACTGGGTGGCCGCAGCCCCAACCCGCCCAACCTTCCTGGGGGTGCGCGAGTTGCGCGATTACTCTCTGGAGAAATTGGTTCCCTACATCGATTGGACCCCTTTCTTCCAGACCTGGGAATTGAGTGGGCGTTATCCAGCCATTCTGGAAGATTCCGTGGTGGGAGAAACGGCTCGTCAACTCTTTGCCGATGCTCAGGCCTTGCTGGCGCAACTGCTAAAGGAAAAAATTCTTACGGCCCACGGGGTGGTAGGGTTTTTTCCGGCGGCTGCCGCAGCCAATGGAGACGATCTGCTCATTTATACGGATGAGTCACGCACGGCGGTGCGCACCGTGCTGCACCATCTTCGGCAACAGAACGAGAAGCCGGCGGATCGGCACAATCACTGTTTGGCGGATTTTGTGGCGCCTGCCTCGACGGGAGTGGCGGATTACATTGGGGCTTTTGCGGTCACCGCCGGACAGGGAATCGAGGAACGTTTGGCCGAATACGAGGCGGCGCATGACGACTACAACAGTATTCTTCTCAAGGCATTGGCAGATCGTCTGGCAGAAGCCTTTGCCGAGGCTTTGCACGCGCAAGTTCGACGCGAATGGTGGGGGTATGATGCAGGCGAGACATTGACCCCTGACGCGTTGATTGCCGAGCGCTATCGCGGCATTCGCCCTGCGCCGGGCTACCCGGCCTGTCCCGACCATACGGAGAAAGGGACTCTCTTCGATCTTTTGCAGGTGACCAAGCACACCGGGATCAGCCTGACGGAGAGTTATGCCATGTTGCCTACGGCGGCTGTGAGCGGGTTTTATTTCTCCCATCCGGACAGCGCCTATTTTGCCGTGGGCAAGATCGGACGTGACCAAGTGGAGGACTATGCCCAGCGTAAGGGTTGGACGTCAGACCAGGCGGAATACTGGCTGGCTCCCCAACTGGCCTATACGCCGGCCCGTTGAAGGGGCACCGACATGCATATCCATATTCTCGGCATTTGTGGCACCTTCATGGGCGGCGTGGCCGTGCTGGCCAAAGCAGCAGGGCATCGGGTCACGGGATGCGATGCCCAGGTTTACCCGCCCATGAGTACCCAGTTGCACGCCCAAGGGATCGAGTTGAGTGAAGGTTTTGGGGTGGAACAACTCACTCTGGCACCGGACCTGTTTGTGGTCGGGAATGTGGTGACGCGTGGCCATCCTCTCATGGAGGCCATTCTGGATCAGGGACTGCCCTATGTTTCCGGGCCCGAATGGCTGGCGCAGCAAGTGCTCGATTCCTGCCGGGTCATCGCCGTGGCGGGTACCCATGGCAAGACCACCACCACGGCATTGGTGACCTGGTTGCTGGAGTCGGCGGGCTTGCATCCGGGATTTTTGATTGGAGGTGTGCCAAGCAACTTTGATGTATCGGCGCGTTTGCCCCGGTACTGGACTTCGGGTCGGGTGGTACGCGCAGAACGTCCGTGGTTCGTGATCGAAGCAGATGAGTATGACACGGCTTTTTTCGACAAACGATCCAAGTTTGTCCACTATCGTCCCGAGGTTCTGTTGCTGAACAATCTGGAATATGATCATGCGGACATTTTTCCGGATCTTGCATCGATCATGACGCAGTTTCACCATCTGGTGCGGACCGTGCCAAGTTCGGGGATGATCGTGGTGAATGCGCAGGATGTGGCGCTGGCACGGGTACTCGAGCGAGGGTGCTGGACTCCCATGGTATCTTTTGGATCGGAGGGAGACTGGTCTCTGGACTCTGGCGATCCCTTGGGTCAATTGACGATAAGGGAAGGCAAACATGTGCGCGCGCAGACGACTCATTGGCCCCTGTTGGGTGAGCACAACCGGATGAATGCCCTGGGGGCTTTGCTGGCAGCACGGCAGGCAGGAATCCCCATGGCGGAAGGAGTTCTTGCCCTTGAACGGTTCGAGGGCGTGAAGCGTCGCCTCGAAATCAAGGGGGTGGTGAATGGCGTGACCGTCTATGATGATTTTGCCCATCATCCCACGGCCATCGCCACTACGCTGCAAGGGTTGCATCGGCGCTTGGGGCAGACCGGGGGGCGTATTCTGGCCCTCATCGAGCCGCGTTCCAATACCATGAAGATGGGGGTATGGTCGGATCAACTGGCTGAGAGTTTGAATCTGGCGGATCGGGTCTACGGCTACGACCACCACCTGGGTTGGGATTTGCCAACGGTTCTTCAGCCTTTGGGCGCACGCGCGCAGGTTTACACGCATCTGCCTGCTCTGGTGGAGGCAGTGGTTGCGGAAGCGAACACGGGGGATGCCATCGTGACGATGAGTAATGGCGCTTTTGGGGGGGTTCATGACCTCCTGTTACGGGCATTGGCATAAGGGAGTGTGCGCAGGATGGGTTATGTGGTGTACGAAGACGGTGGGGAAATCAGGTTCGGGACGGTTCTGACAGAATCCGACAGCACCCTGCAGGTGGAAGCTCCTCATGGTAAACGCAGCAAGATCAAGAGTGCGGGGGTACTGCTGCGCTTTGCGCAACCAGAGCCCAAGGTGCTGATGCAGGAGGCTGAAGTTCTCCAAAAAACGATTGATGTCGACTTGCTCTGGTCGGCTTGTCCCCCGGAGTCGGAATGGCATTTTTCGGCGCTGGCACGGGAGTACCAGGGGCATGAACCCAGTGTGCTGGAGCAAGTGGCCGTATTGTTTCGTTTGCAGGCGGCTCCGATCTATTTCCATCGGCGCCAGCGGGGTCATTTTCGTGTGGCTGCGCCGGAAACGCTCAAGGCGGCGCTGGCAGGGCTGGAACGTCGCCGTCTCCAGGATCAGCAAAAGGCCGAGGCGCTGGAAGCATTGGCGGCGGGACGTTGCCCTGATTGGCTGGTGCACGAACTCCCTGCCCTGCTCTATCGTCCCGACAAGAATACGTTGGCGTACAAGACGTTGGAAACTGCCAGTTCGGCACTGAAAAGATCTCCTGCTCAAGTGTTGGCGCAATGCGGGGTCATTGGCGGTAGTCGGGCCTGGCACGAAGGGCGTTTCGAATTCGAGTATTTCGGGCCCTGGTCCACGGACGTGGATTTTCCGGCGATGGAGGGGCAGGACTGGCCCTGTTACGAGGTGCCCGCCTTTAGCATCGACGATGCGTTTACCACAGAAATAGATGATGCGTTCAGCCTCCGGGAGGTGGACACGGCGCATTGGGAAGTGGGTATTCACATTGCGGCACCCGGCCTTCAGTTTGGTCCTGACAGTTCCATGGCGGAACAGGCACGGGCCCGTTTGAGTACGGTGTATATGCCGGGACGCAAAATTTCCATGTTGCCGGAACGGGTGATTGCGCGTTGCTCCCTCGATGAAGGTCAGGTGCGTCCGACGCTTTCCCTGTTGCTGCGTGTGCACAAGGAAACCTTGGCGGTGGTGGAACGGCGTTCGTTGATTCAGCGAGTCAGGATCGGGGCCAATTTGCGTCTGCATGAACTGGAGGCCCGGTGGGATGAGGAAGCATTGGGTGGGCAGGAGATTCCTCATCTGGCGGATCTGAGAATTTTGCGGGCACTGGCAGAACGTTTGGCGGAGGCACGCGGGGTAAGGGAGCGACCGACTCCCCAGTACCATGATTACACTTTCATAGTGGAAGGGGAGCATGTGAACATTCAGCCCCGTCCACGGGGTGCGCCGTTGGACGAGTTGGTGGCGGAATTGATGATCGAGGTCAATCGTCATTGGGCGGGTCAATTGGTGGAAGCGGGTTGGTTGGGGTTGTTTCGGGTTCAGGGACAGGGGCGTACCGGCATGTCCGTAGACCCTGCGCCACACTTGGGGCTGGGGTTGAATCATTATGCCTGGTGCAGTTCTCCCCTGCGCCGTTACCCGGATCTGGTCAACCAGTGGCAACTGATTCGCCTGTTCCAGCAGCAGGATCCCGCTGTGACTGATCGGGTTCGTCTCCGCGAGGAGAGTTTGTCCTTTGAACGAGCCTATGAAGCCTATCAGGATTTTCAGCGGCAGATGGAACGTTATTGGAGTCTGCGCTGGCTGGAACAGGAGGCCGTGACGACTTGTCGCGCCCGTCTGTTGCGAGAAGGCGCGGCTCGCATCGAAGGCCTGCCGCTGGTGGTCAAGGTTCCTGGGGCGGCAGCATTGGATGCGGGGACGGACGTTCAGCTGGCCATTCGATCCATCGATGTGTGGACCATTGAACTGCATTGTGAACTTTTATCGATGGAACCGACGGTCATCCCATGAAATCTCAGCGGGTTACAGGGTTGGCTCCCGGTATTTTTTCCTACCGTTCTCCCTGGATCGCGGCCATGATCATTTCTCTCCTGGTCCATGGTTTGGCTCTACTTTGGATCGGGTTTTCCAGGATGACCTGGCGTGTGCCTTCCCCACTTCTTCCCATGAACGTGGAACTGGACTTGGAGACAGGAGGTCCACCAGCCCGTACGGCGACTCTCCGTCCGCCCGGGTTTCCTGCATCTTTCAGGGCATCACATCCTTCTGCCCCTCCTCCTCTTCCTGCCGCCGCGCCGCAGGCACCTGCTTCAGACATCCCTGCGGTTCCCGAACACACAGAGACAGCCTCGAGGCAGGCAGCTTCGGTTCCCCAGTCCTCCTCCGTCCCTCCTGGCGCTCCTTCATCCTCGCTTATCTGGCGGAGTTTGAGCATGGCCCACGGGTTGGTTCAGGATCCTTGGGCGGGGAAACGGGTTTGTACGCTCGATTCCGGGACTCGGGAAGGCGAATGGCAGGCCTACGAAGAGGCTTTTACGACCAAGGTCGCCGAAGTGGGCGGCGTGAATTATCCGCCGCCCGAACAGGGCCAGCCGCTCTCCGGGAGTGTGGGGGTGGAAACCGTACTCAATGCGGATGGAACAGTGGCTTCCGTGGACATTCGGCGTACTTCCGGACACACTGCACTGGATCAGGCCGCGCTGCGCATCGTGCGCATGGCGGCGCCTTTTCAGCCCTTCACCGCGGCCATGCGGTCGCGGACTGATTTGATCCGCATTACCCGCACCTTCAATTTCGTGCGGGCCGGGGAGCCGTTGCGCAGCCAGTAGGCGCGGATTTCCCCTTTCAGGCGGGTTGAGGCACCATGCCCTGATGACGCAGGAGGGCATCCAGTTGAGGGGGGCGACCCCGGAAGGCGATGAAGGAGTCCAGTGCCGGACGACTGCTGCCCTGGGCCAGAATCTCGTTTTGAAAACGACGCCCGATTTCGGGGTTGAATACGCCACTTTCCTCGAACAAGGCATAGGCATCGGCAGAAAGTACTTCAGCCCACTTGTAACTGTAATATCCCGCTGCATAGCCGCCCGCAAAGATATGCGAAAAACTGTGCGGGAAGCGATGCCAGACGGGAGGTTTGACCACGGCCACTTCAGCACGGATGCGTGCAAGCAGGTGCAGGGGGTTGAGGTGGGTAGGGACGCTACTGTGCAATTCCATGTCGAAAAGAGAAAATTCGATCTGGCGCATCGTTTGCATGCCGCTCTGGAAATTCTTGGCGGCCAACATGCGCTCGTAGAGGGTTCGAGGGAGGGGTTTTCCTGTATCCACGTGCTGAGTCATGCCCTGCAATACTTCCCATTCCCAGCAGAAGTTTTCCATGAATTGACTGGGAAGTTCCACTGCGTCCCACTCCACGCCATGGATGCCGGATATGGGGAGATCCTCCATCTGGGTAAGCAGATGGTGCAGGCCGTGTCCACATTCATGAAATAACGTGATGACTTCATCATGGGTGAAGGTCGCAGGTTTTCCTCCGCTCGGGGCCGAGAAATTGCAGGTCAGATAGGTGACCGGTATCTGAAGAGTTTCTCCCTTGCGGCGCCGGGTAATGGCATCGTCCATCCATGCGCCACCACGCTTGCCATTGCGGGCATAGAGGTCGAGATAGAACTGTCCGACCAAGGTCCCCGTGGGGGATTTCAATTCGTAGAAACGAACGGTTTCGTGCCAGACTTCGGCTTGAGCCAGGTGGACCGTGAGGCCATACAATTTCTGGATGACCTGAAATAATCCTTTCAGCACGGAATCCTCTGGAAAGTAAGCCTTCACTTCTTGTTCGGAATAATCATATTGGGCAGTGCGTAACTTTTCTGAGACATAAGCCAGATCCCAGGGCTGAACCGCATCCAGGCCGAGGCGCTCCTGTGCAAAGGCAGTCAGCGTCTTCCAGTCCTGTTCGGCAAAGGGTTTGGCGCGTTGGGCCAGATCCCGCAGGAAAGTCAGCACGGCCTCTGGAGATTCGGCCATTTTGGGTTCCACGGACAGTTGCGCAAAATGGTCGAATCCAAGCAGGCGGGCTTCTTCGGCACGCAAGGCCAGCAAGGTCTGGATCAAGGGACCGTTGTTCCAGGGTTCCGGGCCAAATTCCGAAGCCCGGGTGGTATAACAGCGGTAAAAATGTTCGCGCAAACTGCGTCGTTCGGCATATTGCATGATCGGGAGGTAACAGGGGGCGTGCAAAGTGAGGCGCCAGCCGGGCCGTCCTGCCTGACTGGCCGTTTCAGCCGCCATGGTCAGCACTTCCGGGGGGAGTCCCACGAGTTCATCGGGGTCCTGGGTGTCAAAGGTAAAACTGTTGGTGGCGTCCAGCAAATTTTGTTCGAAGCGCGCGCCAGTGGCTGCCAGCGTTTCCTGAATTTCAAGAAAACGAACTTTTTCGGCAGGAGGCAACTCGGCTCCACCCAGACGAAAATCGCGCAATGCCTGAGTGATGATGCGTTGACGGGATGCCGGCAGTTTTTCGAACTCCGGCGCATTTTTGAGGGTCCGGTAGCCGTTGAGAAGGGCTTCGTCCTGACCCAGGCGAGCCCAGTATTGAGCGATATGCGGCAACACTGCGTTGTAGGCTGCACGCAATTCTGGGGTGTTGACCACGGCATTCAGGTGAGAAACCTGTCCCCAGGCACGTGCCAGAAGTTCATTGATATCTTCCAGAGGCGTGATGAAGTTGTCCCAGGTAGGGCTCTCGGTTTGGTGGGTCAGACGGCTGAGCGTGGCTTCACAGTCCAGAATCAAGGAGCGGATGGCCGGTTCGATGTGCTCGGGCCGGATGGCATCAAAATGGGGAAGCCCGGAAAAATCCAGTAAAGGGTTGGAGATGTTTGAAGTCATGGTAAGGGAATCCGGAAAATTAAAAGAAGGAAAGAGTGGGTTAGGCGCGGGCATCCTCATGGATGATGAAGCCGCCGACCAGGGTATGGCTGACTTTACCTTGCATGAGGTGGTTGAGGAAAGGCGTATTTTTGCCCTGACTTTTAAGATTTTTTGGGGTGACGACCCATTCCCGTTCCGGATCAAAAATGCACAGGTCGGCCGGTTGGCCGGGGCTCAGTTGTCCTGCGGGGATTCCCAGGATCTTGGCGGGGGAGGAGGTGATGCGTGCCAGAGCCGTGATCAGCGGCAGGGCTTCGGACCGTGCCCAGGCCAGCGTGAGCGGCAGCAGCAATTCCAACCCCGTGGCCCCGGGTTCGGCCGCTTCGAAGGGGAGTTGCTTGGCATCCACGTCCACGGGGGCATGATCGGAAACCAGTGCATCGATGGTCCCGTCGACCAGGCCGGCACGCAAGGCGGCCCGATCACGCACGCTGCGGAGGGGGGGGATCAGCCGACAATGGGCATCGAAATAGCCAATGTCATGTTCCGTGAGGTGTAAGTGGTTGATGGAGATGTCGCAGGTGACCGGTAACCCTTCTCTCTTGGCCTCACGGACCAAATCCACCCCGCTGGCACTGGAAAGGCGGCACAAATGGACGCGCGCACCGGTTTCACGCACCAGTTGCAGGATCGTGTTCAGTGCGATGGTTTCAGCACAGGTGGGAATGGCCGGCAATCCCAGACGACTGGCGACTTCGCCATCGTGAGCCACGCCATCGCGTGCCAGATAGGCATCCTGGGGCTGTAACCAAACGGTGAACCCAAAAGTGGTGGCGTAATCCAAAGCCCGCAACAGGACCTGAGTGTCCAGCAAAGGCGCATTGGCCTGGGAGAAGGCAATACAGCCTGCGTCATATAATTCCCCCATTTCGGTCAGACGAAGGCCCTGGAGTTGTTGGGTAAGGGCACCCAGAGGATAGACATTGGTCTGTTCCCGGCCATGGGCGCGATGCTTGAGCATTTCAACCAAACCGGGTTCATCCAGGGGGGGGTCGGTGTCCGGGGGGCACGATAAACTGGTCACTCCCCCTACCGTGGCCGCGACCATCTCGCTCTCCAAAGTAGCCAGGTATTCATAGCCGGGTTCGCGTAACCGTGCGGCCAGATCCACCAGTCCGGGCATGACGATCTTGCCACGGGCGTCGATGACCCGGTTGGGGGTGAAGCCGGCGGGGCAACGTTCGAGCGCGACGATTTTGCCTGCGGCAATGAACAGGTCACTCTGAGAATCACGCTGCGTGATGGGATCGATGACGCGGCCATGGGCGATATGAATTTTCATGAAAATCCTCGTTCAAGCGGCAGAATGTGGCGTAGGGGCAGCCAGAATGGACATGACGGCCATGCGTACGGCGATGCCAAAGGTGACCTGTTTCAAAATCACGGACTGGACGCCATCGGCGACATCCGAATGAATTTCCACGCCCCGGTTCATGGGGCCAGGGTGCATGACGATGGCATCCGGCTGGGCATGAGCCAATTTGGTGGGGGTCAGCCCATAGTATTTGAAGTACTCGTCGCGGCTGGGCAAGAGCGCCCCGTTCATCCGTTCATTCTGGAGGCGCAACATGATGACCACATCTACCCCCTTGAGGCCCTGGACCATGTCGTGGTAGACCCGTACTCCCAGGCGCTCCACATTGCGCGGTATCAGGGTTTTCGGACCGATGACGCGTACTTCCGGAACTTTCAGGGTCGTCAATGCATGAATCTGGGAACGGGCCACCCGCGAATGAAGGACATCGCCGACAATGGCCACCCGCAGATTTTCAAAGCGCTTTTTGAAGTGGCGAATGGTATACACGTCCAAAAGTGCCTGAGTGGGATGAGCGTGACGCCCGTCTCCTGCATTGATGACATGGATATCGGGTCCGACATGACTGGCAATCAGGTGTGCGGCACCACTTTCGGCATGGCGTACCACGAACATGTCTGCTTGCATGGCGGACAGATTATCCACGGTGTCGAGCAGGGTTTCTCCCTTGCTTTGGCTGGAAGCGTTGACATTCAGATTGATGACATCGGCAGACAATCGTTTGGCAGCAATTTCAAAAGTGGTGCGGGTGCGCGTGGATGCCTCAAAAAATAAATTGAAGACAGACTTTCCCTGAAGGTGAGGAACCTTCTTGACTTCCTGATGGGCCACGGCCTCAAACTCTGTGGCGCGGTCGAGAATCTGGAAGAGAATGGCGGGAGGCAGACCTTCTATGGTCAGAAGATGCTTGAGGTGACCTTCGGGGGTGAGTTGAGGATTAAACATCGGTAACCTCGGCATCAAGAGTGATAAAAAATCGTGCAGAAGAGCATAAAGCGTTTTGCTGCTCGATGGACAGATCGAAATAATCTTCCAGAAGCAAGGTGGCGGCCAGCGCATGTTCCTTGTTGCGACGTTGCGTGCGCGCAACCCCGGCAGCCCGTAACTGCCGGTCGGCTTCCAGCGAGGTATAGCGTTCATCGATGAGGGTCACGGGCAAATGGGTGTGGCGGTGCAGGTCGCGGGCAAAATTACGACATTGGCGGGTCGTGGTTTGTTCCTGGCCTTCTGAATTCAGGGCCAGTCCCACCAGCAGTAAATCGGGAACCCATTCTCGAATGAGGGCATGAATGGATTCCCAGCGCTGGGCGCGGGTGCGGCATTCCAGGGAAGCGAGCGGACGACAGACCTTGCTGCGGCGTTCTCCCCAAGCCACACCGATAAAGCGCATACCATAGTCGAAGGCCAGAACGGCACCTTCTGGATCAGGCATGCCCGGCTTCCTCGGAGAGATAGGTCAGATTGACGCCCAGCAATGCCAGTGCCGCATTGAAACGTTGTTCTGCAGGTAGCGTGAAAAGAATATGGGGGTCTGCCGGGACGGACAGCCAATTGTTCAGTTTGATTTCGTTTTCCAGTTGTCCGGCTTCCCACCCCGCATAGCCTAGAGCGATGAGCATGGATTCCGGACCATGACCGAGGGAGAGTTGTTCCAGAATATCGCGCGAAGTGGTGAGTCCAAACTCGTCATTGATGCGCAAGGTGGAGCGCCATGTACCCATGGGGGTGTGGAGAACGAAACCGCGGTCGGTTTGGACCGGTCCCCCCAGATAGACCGGTTGAGTGGCTACATCTTCATTGCTGGAAGTGAGCGCAATCTGGCCAAACAGATTTTTCAGATTCATGTCCATCGGACGGTTGATGATCAGGCCCATGGCTCCCTGTTCATCGTGCCGACAGATATAGGTCAGGGTGCCGGAAAAATTGGCATCCTGCAATGAAGGCATGGCGATAAGAAAATGATGGGTGAAGTTGATCGTTTCCATGGGGCGATTATCGCACATTCCTGTACCTGAACCCGGTTTGAAAAGTGCGGACGGTGAGCGGCACAGTGTCCCCTCATTTGCACAGGCCGGGATGACGGGAGGGCTCATTTGTAACAACTCGAAAAACAGACAAGACGGTAAAATAGCCGGCATAGGGCGAAGGTCGGCTCGGACGATCTGTGATGCCGAACGTTCCTAATGAGTGGGTTGACCCACTTCAATCAAGTCTATGGGGGAGCAGAGATCATGCGGTTAAAACTTTTATTACTGACAGGATTGACGGTTGGCCTGGCATCCTGTGCCAGCACGCCTCCTGCACCTTTGGCGGGAAATGACTTCGTCCCCATTCTACCCCGCACGGCCCAAAATGACCCCAGTGTCGTGGGTGAAAAAGTGCGTTGGGGTGGGGTGATTGCGGGTGTCAAGCCGGGGAAAACCGATACGTGTTTTCATGTGGTGAGTCATACCCTGGACGATTCTGGTCGTCCCGTGGATGATGACCATTCGGATGGACGATTCATTGCCTGTGCCCACGGCTTTTTTGACCCGTCCATTTATTCTGTGAAGAGACAGATTACCGTAACGGGTACGCTTCAGGTGCCGACGATCGGCAAGGTGGGCGACATGCGCTACATCTTCCCGCATGTCGCTGCGGATGTGGTCTACCTGTGGCCAAAGGATGTCCCCATGGATAATTCCGGCATGTACTATGGGATGAGTCCCTTTGGAGATCCCATGGATTCTCCGATGACGCCATGGATGGGCCCTGATATCGGCATGCCCTGGTAGGAAAAATTCGGGTCAAGTCATTGCTGACGTGACCCGAATGAAGAACAACGATTTAGAAGTGGTAAGCGGCACCGATGGTGTAGGTGTTTTCAGCATTGCTGAAATAGTTGTTGGCATAGCCCAACTGGTCACGTTGATAGTCGGCGCGAATATCAAACTGGCGGGAAACGTTATAACGTAGCCCTGCGCCATAGACCCATCCAAACCCTCCGTTGGTCAGACCATAGGAGCCGACCGTGGAGTAATTGAAACCTGCCTTGCCGACCAGACCGATGGTGTTGGCGCGGTCAAAGTAGTAAGTGCCTGTTCCCAACAGGTCGAAGGAGTGGGCTGACCCATCGGCCATATTCCCACCGAACCCGTGGTAGTGGTTGTACTGTGTTTCAATACCGAAGTTCTGGGTAAATTCGTGACCAGCGAACACGCGGTATTCGGAACCGGTTTCACCCACGTTGGCATTGGCGTTGTTGCCCACGCCGGGGTTGGGTGAAGTGGCGGAGCCAAGGGCAACACCGGCATAGTCGTTGATCCAGCCGCTTCCATCGGCCATGGCCGACAAGGAAACAGAGACCAGAGAAGTTACGAGAAGTGCTTTTTTGAACATTTGAATGCTCCTGAGTGGTTAAGGTTTACGAATTCTACAGTCAACGAAAAGGACCTGACTGTAACAATTATGACACAAATTACCCTTAATTGAAAAATATGTACCATATTTACAACATATCGTTGGGGTTTGACGGCAAAACGACCCCGTCCTGCGGGGTTGCACATGATCTTCTACAGGCGCGGGAAAAATTTAATAGCTGATTGATATCAAGGAGGATTCTTGAAAATTGCAACGTGGAATGTCAATTCCATCCGGGTGCGGCTGTCTCATGTGCTGGCTTGGCTGGAGAAAGAAAAACCGGATGTTCTTTGCCTACAGGAACTCAAGTGTGAGGCCTCCAATTTTCCTTGGGAGGAATTTCGGGCAGCGGGTTATCACGCTCATGTGGCGGGACAGAAAACCTACAACGGGGTGGCGTTGGTCTCCTTGCAACCCGGTGTGGAGGAGGTGATCGGGTTGCCCAAATGGGAAGATCCCCAGCAAAGGGTCATTGCCGCCACGTTTGGTGACGTTCGGGTGGTCAGTGTGTACTGTCCCAATGGCGAATCGCTCAGTTCGGAAAAGTACGTTTACAAACTTGCCTGGTTCGATGCGCTGCATGATTATTTGCAGGACAGCCTGGCACACCATCCTTGCCTGGTCGTGGCAGGAGACTACAACATTGCGCCGGAAGACCGGGACATTCATGATCCGGCAGCCTGGGCCGGCGAAGTGTTGTGCAGTCCTCCCGAGCGGGAGAAGTTCCAGGCGCTGGAGGCCTTGGGGTTGGTGGATTGTTTTCGGCAATTTCCCCAAGAAGAGCGATCATTCAGTTGGTGGCATTACCGGGTCAATGCGTTCAAGCGCAATTTGGGGTTGCGCATCGATCATTTGCTGGCCAGCCAAAAACTGGATGCTACCCTCCGTTCCTGTACCATCGATCGGGACCCGCGCGGGTGGGAACGCCCTTCCGATCATGCCCCCGTGTGGGCATCGTTTGAAGAGGCGCCGGTACTTTACTCCGGACCCGAATCACAAAGTTTATCCAGCCCCAGGGCATGAATTTTTCGGGTAAGGGTATTTCTTCCCCATCCGAGACGTTGGGCCGCTTCGATGCGTCTTCCCCGGGTATGGGTCAGCGCTTCGGTGATGAGGATACGTTCCAGTTGGTCCACCAGACTCAAGGCCAGGTCCGCTTCTCCCTGGGACAGGCGTCGGGCTATTTCCCGGGCGGCACTCTCTTGCCAGGGTTCCTCCGGGCGGGTCTGGGAAACAGGTTGGGAAAGCAATTCAGGAGGCAGATCTGCGGGCTCCACCACGATGCCAGGGGCCATGACCGTCAACCAATGACAGAGGTTTTCCAGTTGACGCACATTACCTTTCCATTCGAAGGTGGTGATCAGACGTTGAGTCGCCTCGGACAGGCGTTTGGGTTCCACTTCCAGGGAGCGTGCGCTTTGTTGCAGAAAATGTTGGGCCAACAGGGGAATATCCTCGGGGCGTTCGCGTAGGGCAGGAAGACGAATGCGGATAACATTGAGGCGATGGAAGAGGTCCTCCCGAAAAGACCCTTCGTCCACCTGGCGCTCGAGGTTCTGATGGGTGGCGGCAATGATGCGCGCACGGGCAATCTGGGGGGTTTGTCCCCCCACACGGTAGTAATGCCCATCGGAGAGTACGCGCAGTAGACGGGTTTGTAACTCGAGGGGCATGTCCCCGATTTCATCGAGGAACAGAGTCCCTCCCTCGGCCTGTTCAAACCGACCAGGGCGTTGCTGGGTGGCTCCGGTAAAGGCACCTTTCTCGTGCCCGAAGAGTTCGGATTCCAGCAGGTCTCTGGGAATGGCTGCGGTATTGAGGGCAACGAAGGGCATGCCCGCGCGGGGTCCATGACGATGGAGCGCCCGTGCCACCAGTTCCTTGCCGCTGCCTGATTCGCCGGTGATCAGCACCGAGGCATGGGAGTGCGCCAAACGCCCGATGGCTCGAAACACCGCCTGCATGGCGGGTGCCTGACCAAGAATATCGAGCGGGGGGGCAGTGTTTGCGACAGGTGCCTCGGTGAGTGAAGAGCGTTCGGACAGGGCACGTCGCACCAAAGTCAGCGCTTGTTCCACGTCAAAGGGTTTGGGAAGATATTCGTAAGCCCCTCCCTGGAAGGCTGAGACAGCACTTTCCAGGTCCGAGTAGGCGGTCATGATGATAATGGGGATGTCGGGATGATCCTGTTTGACACGATCCAGAAAATCCAGTCCACTGAGACCTTGCATGCGGATGTCGCTCACAATGGTCGCGGGCAATTCCCCGGATTCCAGCGCGTGCAAGGCTTCCGTGGCGCTGGAAAAGGAGGTGTAGGGGATCTCTTCCCGTCCCAGTACCTTTTCAAGCACCCAACGGATCGAACGGTCATCATCTACAATCCAGACGGTATGGGTCATCATTTCCTCGATGGGATTCAGGGTTCAGTGGATTGTTCGGTTTCCAGGAGAGGAAGAATGAGGGTGAAGCAGGTCTCGCCGGGTCTGCTGTCAAATTCTACCAATCCCTGATGTTGACTAATCAAGTTTTGTGCCAACATCAATCCCAAACCACTTCCCCCCTCGCGGCCCGAAACCAGAGGCTGGAAAATGCGTTTCTGAAGATCTTCCGGAATGCCCGGGCCATTGTCCTGGATACGGATCATCAACCCCAGGCGAAAACGGCGTCGCGCCAAGGTGACCTGGCGCAGAGGACGACTTTGCAGGTGGATCGTGCCTATGCCTCCCAGTGCTTGTGCCGCGTTGCGCGCGATATTGAGCACGGCCTGGATGAGTTGTTCCCGATCCCCCTGCAACTCAGGCAAGCTGGGGTCATAGTCGCGTTTGAGTTCCAGGCCATGAGGAAATTCGGCCAACAGAATGGTACGGACCCGCTCCAGTACTTCATGAATGTTGAGGGCAGCCACTTGACGCGAGGGGCGAGAACTGAGAAGCCGATCCATCAGGTTTTGCAGGCGGTCGGTTTCGTCTCGAATGACTTGCGTATATTCCTTCAATTCGGGCGAATCCAACTCTCCTTCCAGTAACTGGGCTGCACCACGGATTCCGCCCAGAGGATTGCGGATCTCATGGGCCAGATTGCGCAATAACTCCCGGTTGGTTTTTTGATCCTCGAGAATCTTTTCTTCCCGGGCAATGCGCATACGTTGGGTGATGGGGCGCAGTTCCAGCAGAATACCCTGTACGGGGGTACCCAGCGGAGTCCCCGTGCAACTGATGACATGGGGCCCCCCCTGTTGCGATTGAATGACCCACTCATGTTCCAGAAAGCCCATTTCCTGTTGGAGTGCCGTGCGTGTGAGTTCCACCAGACTTTGGGAAGAATGGGAGATTTGGGCCAAAGGGGAATTGACGAGGTGCTTGCGTCCCATGGCCAGCAAACTTTCGGTGGCGGTATTGACGAAACGGATGCGCAGGTCTGCATCCAGGACCAGAATGGCTGTATGGAGAAGATCCAGTCCGACAAAACGGGCATCTTCTGGTGGGGGCGTGGGGGAGTTGTCCATGAAAAAGCCCGTCATCCAAAGATGGCTGACGGGCTGGTGAGTGCGGACATGACCAGCGTAGGGCCTGCTCAGCCTTACAGGCTGTAGTACATCTGGAACTCCAGAGGGTGGGTGGTCATCCGGAACAGGGTGACTTCTTCCATCTTGAGTGCAATGTAGGCATCGATCATTTCATTGGAGAATACGCCCCCACGGGTCAGGAACTCACGGCCCTTGTCCAGTGCTGCCAAGGCTTCTTCCAAAGAAGCGGCGGGAGCCGGGATTTTTGCATCTTCTTCGGGAGACAGATGGTACAGGTCGCGATCGGAGGCTTCGCCGGGGTGAATCTTGTTTTGAACGCCATCCAGGCCGGCCATCATCAATGCCGAGAAAGCCAGATAGGGATTGGCAGTGGGGTCGGGAAAGCGCACTTCGATACGGCGGGCCTTGTCGCTTTGTACGAAGGGGACGCGAATCGCCGCAGAACGGTTCCGGGCGGAATAGGCCAACTTGACGGGGGCTTCAAAACCGGGCACCAGTCGTTTGTAGGAATTGGTGCTGGGATTGGTAATGGCGTTGAGGGCCTTGGCGTGCTTGATGATTCCGCCGATGTAATAGAGTGCGAAATCGGAGAGTCCGGCGTAGCCATTGCCTGCAAACAGATTCTTTCCATCTTTCCAGACAGACTGGTGGACATGCATTCCGGAACCATTGTCACCGACGATGGGCTTGGGCATGAAAGTGGCTGTTTTGCCGTAGGAATGGGCCACATTGTGGACCACATATTTGAGGATTTGGAGCCAGTCTGCGCGTTGCACCAAGGGAGCAAATTTGGTGCCGATTTCGCATTGACCCGGGGCAGCCACCTCATGGTGATGCACTTCCACCGGAACCCCCATGTCTTCCAGAGCCAGGCACATGGCCGAGCGGATGTCCTGGAGAGAATCGACGGGAGGTACAGGAAAATAGCCCCCCTTGACGGCGGGACGGTGACCCATGTTGCCGCCTTCGTAGGACTTGCCGGAAGACCAGGGGGCCTCTTCGGTTTCCACGCGGGCGGAACAGCCGGACATGTCGATATTCCAGGTCACAGAATCAAACACGAAAAATTCAGGTTCGGGACCGAAGTAGGCAGTATCGCCGATGCCACTGGATTTCAGATAGGCTTCGGCACGTTTTGCCAAGGAGCGGGGGTCGCGGTCGTAGCCCTTGCCATCGGAGGGTTCGATGACATCACAGGTCAGGATCAGCGTGGATTCATCCATGAATGGATCAAGGTTGACCGTGGTGGGATCGGGCATCAGGAGCATATCGGAGGCCTGAATGCCTTTCCATCCTGCGATGGAGGAACCGTCAAAGGCATGACCTTCGGTAAATTTTTCCGGGCCAAAGTGGCTGACAGGAACGGTAACATGCTGCTCCTTGCCACGGGTATCCGTAAAACGAAAATCGACAAACTTGACCTCGTGGTCCTTGACCATCTGCATTACATCGGCAACTGCCATTTCTTCTCTCCTGTCAGAAAATTTTTAAGATATTACAACCTGTTGGAACCCTGATCCCCTACTCGTTCGATCTCCCGAAGATAAGCAGGTTGCATGCCAAACCCTTCCACTGTACTCCAGCATTGTGCCATAAGGAAAGAGTAAAAGAACATGATTTTTTGGTGGCGAAGCAGTTCGCACCAATGTAGTGCTTGCCGGGAAAAACGCACCATAAAAGTGCGTCTGTGCGCCGGTTTCAATCCGCACCCGGCTGGGTGATGC
>JAJZFH010000034.1 GCA_021805445.1 Pseudomonadota bacterium | reverse complement strand
GTTCATGAACTCTCGAATGGATCGATCCAAACCAGATTATTGAACGTTCACAGTATCTCGATAAAGGACGTTCATTCTATCGGATTTTAGAGTCTGACGCAATCCACATAAAACTTGGATTCCCCGTTTTTGCCGGTTTTGGATAGGCCATGAATGTCTGTTTCAAAGCCGGGAAAGCGTTGATTGAAGGAACGAGCAAATTGCAAGTAACGTACGATGGTGGCATTGAAGCGCTCCCCGGGAATCAGGAGTGGAATGCCGGGAGGGTAGGGAGTGAGAAGCACTGAAGTGATTCGCCCTTCCAGGTCATCGATTTCCACGCGTTCGGTCTCGCGATGGGCCATGCGCGCAAAGGCATCGGCAGGCTTCATGGCCGGGACCATATCGGACAGGTACATTTCTGTGGTCAAACGCGCCACATCGTTGGCCCGATAGACTTCATGAATTTGGTCAGACAGTTGGCGCAGGCCCCAGTTTTCGTAACTGGGATACTTGGTGACGAACTCGGGCAAGATGCGCCACAGGGGCTGGTTCTTGTCATAATCGTCCTTGAACTGTTGCAATTCCGTAACCAGCGTGTTCCAGCGCCCCTTGGTGATACCGATGGTGAACATGATGAAGAAGGAGTAGAGACCGGTTTTTTCAACGACGACCCCATGCTCGGCCAAATATTTTGTGACCACGGCGGCGGGAATTCCTATATCGTGGAAATCGCCATCCACATCGAGTCCGGGTGTGATGACTGTGGCCTTGATGGGGTCCAGCATGTTGAAGCCAGGGGCCAGATTACCAAAACCATGCCAACGTTCTCCAGGTTTGAGCATCCATTCGCTGCGGTTCCCCCCGCCTTCTTCAGCCAGATAGTCGGGACCCCATACCTTGAACCACCAATCCGTGCCCCATTCCTCGTCTACCTTGCGCATGGCTCGGCGGAAGTCGAGGGCTTCACTGATGGATTCCTCGAGTAATGCTGTTCCTCCAGGAGATTCCATCATGGCGGCTGCGACATCGCAGGAGGCAATGATGGCGTATTGCGGACTGGTGGACGTGTGCATGAGGTAGGCTTCGTTGAAGCAGTCGCGGTCCAGTTTGCGCATTTCACTGTCCTGTACCAGGATTTGCGAGGCTTGACTGAGACCAGCCAGCAACTTGTGGGTCGACTGGGTAGACATGACCATGGATTCATGACAGATGGGGCGATCTCGGCCAATGGCATGCATATCCTTGTAAAAATCGCTGAAGGAAGCGTGCGGTAGCCATGCTTCATCGAAGTGCAAGGTGTCGATGACCCCATCCAACAAACTTTTGATGGTTTCAACATTGTAGAGGATGCCATCGTAGGTACTTTGGGTCAGCGTCAATACGCGGGGTTGAACCGGACTATTTTGGGCAAAGGGATTGGCTGCAATCTTGCGTTGGATGTTTTCGGGTTTGAATTCTTCCAGGGGAATGGGGCCGATGATGCCATAGTGATTACGCGTGGGCATGAGAAATACAGGGATGGCCCCAGTCATGATGATGGCGTGAAGGATGGATTTATGGCAGTTTCGGTCTACAACCACCACATCGCCTGCCGCAACGGTGGAATGCCACACTATCTTATTGGAGGTGGATGTGCCGTTGGTCACGAAAAACAGATGGTCCGCATTGAAAATGCGTGCGGCATTACGCTCAGAAGCTGCCACAGGACCCGTATGGTCAAGCAACTGCCCCAGTTCGTCTACGGCGTTGCAGACGTCAGCGCGTAGCATGTTTTCCCCAAAGAACTGGTGGAACATTTGTCCCACCGGGCTTTTCAGGAAAGCCACCCCGCCCGAATGTCCGGGGCAGTGCCAGGAATAGGAACCATCCGAGGCATAGTGGGTGAGGGCGCGGAAAAATGGTGGAGCGAGAGAATCCAGATAGACCCGTGCTTCTCGTGCGATGTGGCGAGCGACAAACTCCGGGGTATCCTCAAAGAGGTGAATGAACCCGTGCAACTCCTTCAATACATCATTGGGAATATGACGAGAGGTGCGCGTTTCGCCGTAGAGAAATATGGGGATATGGGCGTTACGCCAACGAATCTCCTGGACAAAGGCACGCAGATGGCGCAGTGCCGACTCCATTTCGCTGGGAGAACCTCCGCCAAACTCTTCGTCATCGATGGACAGTACGAAGGTGGACGCACGACTTTGTTGTTGTGCAAAGGAGGCCATGTCACCAAAACTGGTCACGCCCAATACTTCAAACCCTTCTTTTTGAATGGCATCTGCCAACGCTCGCACCCCGAGACCACTGGTGTTTTCCGAACGAAAATCTTCATCGATGATGACCACGGGAAAACGGAACTTCATGGGGCCTCCGGAACAAGGGGTGGCTAGGTATAAAAGGGTAGCGGATTATAGCCCTTTTGCTCCACGCTGTCGCCAAGGGTTTGACATGGGTGCTAACGGGTTTTCAGACTTCGTACCTTAACGCCTGGATCGATGCGCCAAAAACTTATCCAATTGGTTGGCAAACGCTTTTCGGTCGGCATGGGACAGGGGTGGGGGGCCACCCGTGGGCACTCCGCTGCCGCGTAATTGGTCCATAAAATTTCGCAGGGTCAACAAGGCTTCGATCGTATCGAGGGTGTAAACCTCGCCGCGCGGATTGAGTGCGTGACCGTTTTTTGAGAGGACTTCGGAGGCCAGAGGAATATCGGCGGTGATGACCAAATCCCCAGGATTCAGGGACTGGATGATCTCGTTATCGGCCATGTCAAAGCCTCGGGGTACCTGTCGTGCCAGGATATAAGGGGAAATGGGGGTGCTCAGCAAGGTATTGGCCACAAAGGTCGTGAGGATCTTTGTCCGCTCTGCGGCACGGAATAGAATTTCCTTGATCACGATGGGACAGGCATCTGCATCGACCCAAATGTTCATCTCAGGAAAAACTCTTCAAGGAGGTGACTGTGACAGGAATGCTCTCAAACGGATTCGACAGCAAGATTCCTCCATCCTGGATCAGACAATTGAGATCCATGGTGCGTTCAACCAGCCGAGCCAGTGCCTGACTGTCGGGCAAAGGGAGACTGAAGACGGACAGGTTGGAAAGGCGCTTGAGACGACTGCTCATTCCCGCCCACCAGAGCGGGACGGCACTGCCACCATAGGCGTAAATGATCACCCGTCTGGCTCGTCCGCACGCCTTGAGGATGCGCTTTTCATCAGGCAGACCCACGTCGATCCACTCGTCGATGGCTCCCGTCAGGTCTTTTTTCCAGAGGTCAGACTCCTCCTGATCGGCGGTTCCTCCGCGCGCAAAGGTCAAGTGCTCATGGGCATGGAGAGCAAACGCCAGTAAGCGGACCATCATGCGTTCGTCGGTTTCAGAGGGGTGACGGGCGATCGTCAGGGTATGGGAGGCGTAATAAGGCCGGTCCATATCAGAGATTTGCAAATTGGCCTTGAAGATGGTGGACTTGAGCGCCATGAATCGTTGAATTCCGCTGAAAAGTAAATTAAATGGGGGTC
>JAJZFH010000041.1 GCA_021805445.1 Pseudomonadota bacterium | reverse complement strand
ATGGATGCTGGTGAGCGGAAGGTGACAAGGGTCATTGGCAATTATGGAAACCATCCGCACAGTCAAGGGCGAATCCGTTGATCGGCTCTGGCTGACTCTTTCGAAAAATTCAAAGCCCTGTCAGCCATATCTTTCACCATATCCCCGCTGTTTTTCAGATCGACCCCGTAATCCACGGCGACCGACGAGAACCCGGAAACCGCATCGCACACTTCCCTCACGATGTTTCCCGGGTTGTTCACGCCCCAGGTTCTCCCTAGGTTAACCAATTCTTGCCCGCTGGTGAAATTGTGGTACAAAAACATCAGGGTATGGGACATTTTTTGGGTGATGTCGGGAAGCAGATCGAAAGCTGGAGACAGGCGAAACGATAATTCTCCGGAAATCATGGAAAAATTTTTCAGATGATCGTCAACATTCCCAATGACCGCGTTAAAGCACATTTGCCGGAAAAACATCGATGCGTCCACAATCGGATCAGAGGAGTGTTTGCAAACTCTTTCAAAAACCTCCTGGTAGGAGAGGATATATCTTCCCGGCGACTCTTTGCAGAGCGTATGAAGGCTGACCATGTGAAACCGTCCACCGGATTCCGACAGATCAAATCTTTTTACAAGGACCGCGTTTCCGTTCGCAAACTTTTCGAGTTTTGTTTTGGCAACCTCGAGGCCGGCGCGTCGAGCAAGCACCATGCTGACATGCTCGATCCCGGCAACGTCCATCCCGTTATCTCTTGAAAAATTCCCAAATTTTGCAATCCAGTGATCAACCCCATCGGTAATCAGTGCTTTTGGGCGAGCGCCGCCGGGGCTGCTTCCGTACAAAAACAGTCGCGCCATTTCAGGGTCGATTTCGCGCCCACCGCTTGCGGCGAATTTTTCGGCGGCATCCATGAGCGAACGAAGGTCGGTGATGTTTCCTGACTTATGCGTTTTCTTCTCCGGCTTCTCCCCTTCCGCAAAAAAAGACAACGCACCCAGGGAGTCTGACCCGGTTTTGAGCAAAAGGTTGGGTAATGATTGCTCGCCAAAGCCGCGCAATCGATGGCTTGCTATCAACAGGCGTCTACCCCAGTCATCGGGAAGCGAGTCTTGGAAAACAGATAGCGGCGGGTTAAAGCCCGTCGCATGATAAACATGACCTTCTTCGGATTGCGAAAGCGATTCAGGATCTATCGGGAAAAACCTTTTGTGCCCAAGCCACTCTTTTGAGTACACGAAAGAGGACTCGAACCGCCCGGCTGATGATATTTCGCCGCAATCAAGCATCCCGATTTTGACCTGTTCGGAATCCGGCAGCGTAAGGTAAATATCGATGCGCATCAGGACAGTACCCGGTCCATGTCTTCGATGCGCCCCAGTACCGACAACGCATTAAGAAACACGACCAGCGAGACTGTTGGCGACCCTTTTTCCATTGATCTGAGCGTTGGAACCGACACTCTCAGACGAGCGGCAAATATCTCCTGCGTATCCCCTTTGTGTATTCTGGCCAGCCGCAATTTCTCGCCAAGCGCCTTTAGAACATACTCGGTTTCGGTGTAGGTGAACATGGAGGGATTATACAGCGAGAAGTGTCGGTATACAAATTATAGTTTGCATTTTGATGCAACCAAGGGGAAAAAGCGGATGACCGACGCAAAGTGAGTAACAAAAACAGTAATAACTCGCTAACCGCTGTCAATATTGCTTGTTGCGTGGCGCCCTTGTCTCAGTCGGGGCTTTTTCTTGTCATTATGGACAAAACCAGCGTGTTTATGCGGGTTCTTGCGGAAGTACGTTTTTGCGCAAAAAATTAGTTTTCATGCTGTTTTTGTGCATGCAAGCACATTTTTGCGCATAATACGGCATGGAGACTCAAAACGCAGTCGGTGGTGCTTGGTTGGTGGCTCGGTATGGCATCGAGCTTGTCATGCCTTTGGCCGTGCAAAGCCGCATTGGCGGGCGCCGCACATCGCAGTTGGTCGATGGCATCAAGACCGAGACCTTTGTGGAAGGCATGCGGCCCAGTGCAAATTTGCGTGGGCACCTGACTTTCCACCTCAAGCACGAGGTGCTGCATCTGGAAATGCTGAGCCGCTTGTTCGAGCGTGTCGATATGGCTGAACTGGTGGCTTGGATCAACGCTGAACCCAGTGGCCAATATGCCAGAAAGTCCGGTTTTCTGTACGAATGGTTAACGGGGCACCTGTTGGAAGTACAGGCGCCCATCGCAGGCCCCTACGTCGATGTGCTGGACGATCGCAAACTGGTGGCCGCGTCACCAGACCAATCTGTATCCAACCGCCGCTGGCGTGTGCGTGACAACCTGCCCGGGTCGCCCGCGTTCTGCCCGATCATTCGCAAGACGAGTGATGTTGAAGTTGCGTTGGCTGTTGACCTTCCAGGGCTTCTGGAAGAACTGGCGCTGGAGTTTGGGGAAGATGTGCTCATGCGCTCGGCAGTCTGGATGACGCTGCGCGAGAGCAAATCGAGTTTTGCGATCGAAGGCGCGGCCGATCAATCGGATCGCATTCAGCGTTTTGCCGATGTGCTGGCGCGGAGAACCGGCGAGGGAGCATTGCCGCTAGGCGATGCGACGCTGGCGCAGTTGCAATCCGAAATTCTGGGCAAGCGCACCACGCTGCAGCAGTTAGGCATTCGGCAGTCACCCGTGTTTGTGGGGGAGGTGGTTCGCTACCAGGAGGTGGTGCATTACGTGGCCCCACCCGCTGGCGACATGCATGCGATGCTCGAAGGGCTGGCAGTCTTTTTGGAGCGCACCCAAGGGCAATCAACGGTGATGCGCAGTGCGGTGCTGGCCTTTGGTTTTGTCTACATTCACCCACTGGCCGATGGCAATGGGCGGGTGCATCGTTTTCTGGTGAACGATGTGTTGCGCCGTGATGGGGTCGTCAAGGAACCGATGATCCTGCCGGTTTCGTCCCTGATCGCCAGTGACTCGGCAGAGCGGCGGGCCTACGATCGCATCTTGGATACGATCTCGCGCCCGTTGATGGGCGTGCTGGCGGGTACCTACGAGTTTGCCGCCTTGCAGACCACTTACCCCGACGGCATCCGATCGAACTTTGTATTCAAGGGAGGGCCCATCGCGCGGCCGGTGTGGCGATACCTGGATTTGACGCGCCATGTGGTCTATCTGGCCGATGTGCTGGTGCGCACCATTCGCGAAGACATGCGCGAAGAGTCTCGCTACATGCAGAGGCACGCCCAGGCCCGGGCGGCGATCAAAGACATCGTCGAGATGCCAGACATACAGATCGATCGCATCATTCGGTCGGTGGATGCCAACCAGGGCAAGCTGTCGAATGTGTTGGCCAAGGAGATGCCCTTGCTGGCCGAGCCTGACGTTTGGGAGGCCATCGTTCAAGCCGTTGAACGCGCCTTTGACGGGATGCCAAGTGGGGCTGCGGCAGGTAAATATTAGCCAGGAAATCTTGGCTGACCCGCATCTTTTGTCCGCTATCCTCAACCCTTGCTAACGGCATTGGAGAATCAGTTCGATTCCA
>JAJZFH010000033.1 GCA_021805445.1 Pseudomonadota bacterium | reverse complement strand
CACGATAAGGATCGAGCAGATGATCCATGAAGGGCAATGGTTCGATTTTTTCACCACGCCCTGCCGTGGCCATTTCTTCCCGGTGCTGATACAGGGCTCCGATACGCACCTTGGTCCAGGCTTTGATGCCTTCCGGTACGGCACCCACCAGGCTCGTGCCTGAGCCACCGTCGGTGAAGGTGATGGGCGCACCCCCGGGATTGTCCGTCAGGGTGAACCAGCCGGGTACCGGCATCGACTGAATTCAGTAGTTGGTGGCAGGTTGCAAAGGGGAGGGCAACGCACCGCCGGAATTGGGGAGCACAAAGGGAGTTGCTGCTCACCTCGATGTTGTCGGTCAGAGGCAGGAAGGCCTCGTCATCGAGCGAGAGTTGGAAAATGTCCTTGGCGAACTGTGGGGGGATGAGAAACCCGCCATCGGCACCGGCGCTCTCGCTGCCATAGAGGCCAGGTGCCGCCGCATTGCGCAGCATGGAAAGACGCGTATCGACTGGTAAACCGGGCAATCCTGCCTGGTGCACGGCGTAGGCATATTCCCCAAAGTTCTTGAATCCCCCCTTGGGGTCTGAGGCCACATTCTCCGTGACGGTGATGGAGGGTAAGGCGGACCCGATACCGAGTTGGGCTTCCTCAGCGATCAGGGTGTGCTCGCGTTCGAGGGCGGCGTTCAGGGCTTCGATGCGGGTCTTGTAACCCTCAAAAGCAGTAGCCTCGTCATCGGTTAGGTCGCGTCCCTCTTGAACGTAAGGTTCAGATCGCGGCTCGCTTCGCGATCACGATCTAACCTTGATCGTCAGGCCGCATTTTGCCCACCTATGATGCGAGTGAGCATTGCTGGGGCAATAAGTCTATGCAGTGGCGTGACCGGAAGCATATAAATTCGCCCCAACAGGTTGTGAATGTGGACAACCGTTGTCACCGAGACGGACTGAACGCCACCTTGGACAGGAGGATGCTTGTAAATGGAGAGCACAACATCCAGATGCTTGTCGCGATCTTCCAGCAGCGCCTCATTGGGTGAATTGGCAATGAGTGTGAAGATACCTACTCGATCTCCAGGCGCATAAGCTGACGCAGGCTTTGATGGGTTCAACTCTCCAAGGCCACCCAGGTCTTTTAAGCCGACAAACCGAACCATCTTGTTCCGCAACGCCATGAGCGAATTAACCCAAGGTGGGGTATTTGCCAAAGCAGTTAGGAAGTAACTGAGCGCAGTGCATGTAGTGTCGGGAATAGAAATGACATGGGAATCGTGAAAATATGCACCGGGTAGTCGTGCATTGATTGCACTTCCGGGTGGTACTTCAGAGGGTATGGCGCGTGGTTTCATTGTGGCCTAACGTTCCGCTTGGGCGTCGGGTGCTCAAAGGCTGCGGCCATCAAAATGCCCCACTTTCAGGGGTGACAAGTCGATGCCATCCAGGCAACGGGCATTGATGGCAACCCTGTAACTCCCCGAAGGGGTGATGCCTTCCCCATAGGGCGCACATCCACAATTGGGGCAGAAGCGATGTTTAATTTGATGCTTGTTGAAGGTGTAGGTGCCAAGGTTGTCTTCGGGCGTGAGTAAACGAAAATTCTCGCGGGCGACAAACCAGTGGAGTGAGCCACGTTTGCTGCAAATGGAGCAATTACACTCCATGACTTTTTCCAGATTACCCTCGGTTTCAAATGCAATCTGACCGCAGTGACAACTCCCTTTGTAAATCATTGGCCCACTCCTTTCGGTGAATCGGTTTGGGTTCGGTTGGCAGCATAAAAATGGTTGAGGCGACATCTATCCTGAAAAACACCGCTTCTGACTGCGAGCAAGCGTAACATAACCACAGAATTTCTCCTATGTTGAAACCACTTCATCCCATCAGCGCCAAGGAGTTCCTGGCTTGAGACAATCGAGAGGCCTTCGGTTTTATCCGGGATTGCATCATGGCGACCACCTGATCAAAAGTCATGACGCCGTCGATCATGTTCAGGGTGCGCGCGGCTGAGGCTCCCAATACCCGTCCTTGTCCCATGCCATCGGTCACCTCGCTCCCATTCACGCCCCGCGCCTGTGCCACGGCAGAGACAAAGGCGTTGTAATAATCATCCACCCGCGATTGCAGGAAGGCGATTGCCTCTGCTGTGAGCGGCTCGTAAGGATTGCCCTCCACCTTGAATTTTCCGGCCGAGATGAGCGTCACGTCGATGCCCTCATACTTGAGCGCATCGGAAATATCCTCATGGGTCTGCCACACCCCGATTGAGCCCACCTCACCGCCGGGCGTGCAATAAAACTCACTGGCGGCGGATCCGATCCAGTAGGCGGCGGAAGCGTCGTTTACCATCGGTTTTGACCCAGCCGAACACTGTGGTCAGGATGAACACCTGCCAAGGTTCAAGATGGATCGGCAGGCCGGCCAGCGGCCCCTTGATATGGCAGAGCCGTTCCATGAAGGCACAGACCCGGTCCGCTGGACGGTAGCGCAAGCCGCCGGCATCCGTCAGGACGGGATTGAACCGGTAGATGCTTCCTTTACCCTTGAATCGTGCCAAATCATTTTGTTGACGCTGGCAGGTGAGACGCACCCAGCGGCAGGCCGGAATGCGACCCGAGAGGACCTCTCGTGCATACTGCCGGGCAACTCCGGCGTAATCCTGTTCTGGCATATCAGGCGCGCCCCAAGTGAAGCCATGGGCTTTCTGGTTCCGATCCGGTTTCCATCGCTCCGAGTCGTGCGCGCGAGGTCGGCGTGAAGCCCAACTCGCTGGCCAGTAGCGTCATGTCCTTGAGATACGAGCGCGCCGCTGCGGAAAACGGATTGTGCATGATCGGTCGGTCTTTGGTATCCAGACCCGCCAGTTTTGCCCCTCGTACCGGAATCACATCCGACTTGGCCGCAAGCCGCATGTTGTGTTCATACCGCGCGGCGGCGTTACACCAGGCAGCCAGGAGATAGACATCGAGTTTCTTGAGCAGGTTGCGGGGTGCGTGAAGAATCGCGTAATCCCAATAGGGTTGAGCCTCTTCCAGCAGCATGGCGGGCGGATCATCGGTGAGGGCAGCCTCTTCCTGCTGAGTCACCTGTGCGTTCGCCTTGAGCGGGCGTTTGCCGGGATTGCCACGCAACAGTTTCAGTTCAATCGGGGTTGGTTTGCGCCCTCGGGTCGCCATGGGAATGTTCCTGATCCATCTGCCCCGACAGCATTACCGTCGGGTCATGTTCGTTGAGGCGCAACTGCCTCAGGTTATCTTCGGTGACCGCCATGCTGGCAATGTCCTCTGCTGTCATCACGAGGCGTTTCCAACCTCGTCGAGTACGGGATGCGGTGTGAAACTATTTGCTTGTGTTTCCATAAATATCCTTATCTATCAAGGTCGCCGATAGGGGGTCATGAATTTCGCGGAAACAAAAATTTGGGCAGGCGCGCGGTCCCGTGCGGAAAGGTTACAAGGATTTGACCGGCCTACCGGTCAGCGGGGGCTTTGCAAGAACCTTGCTTTGAGATACGATATATCTCATTTGGTGTATGGAGGTTGCCATGTCGACCACAACGATGGTTCATGTGAGGATAAACGAACAACTCAAGGATCAGGCAACGGAAAC
>JAJZFH010000057.1 GCA_021805445.1 Pseudomonadota bacterium | reverse complement strand
CTGGCGCTGGCATTGAAACTGGTCGTCATAAGCACCACCCCGCAAAAAACCGCCGCCGCATGGGCTTTGAAACGCAGTTGACCCAACCATTCCTTGTGCATTTTCGAATCCCCTTTTAATCTGTTGTTTTTAGTCCCAGAAAACATTTTTCCAACATTCCGTATCCAAAACGGCGCGGGACATACCTTCCGGGATACAAAGCAATATTCATACCATAAAATATTTTCATTTTATATACAAATGATTAAAAATAATGGCCGGGTAACTATTGGTGAATATGTAAATTTTTCCGACAAATCGCCTCGTTTCAGGGTTTATCGTCAATTGATGACATCCCGCTTCCCACGGACTGTAGCACGATGTATGGCGTGATCTTATGGACCTTGAGTAGTTCCAATATCTGTCCTCGTTTCGCTTCTTCTTGACTTGGGACTAACAAAAAAATAAGAAAAATTTGACAAATATCAAAAATTCTGAGAAACTAAACATACCGGGCTACGGTGTGCTCGCAACTCCTTTCGACAGGAGGTTATCATGGGATACTTCGGACATGAAACGTTGGTTTGGGTAGAAATTCTCTCGATTTTTGGCTTCGCAGTGCTGGTCGCCATATTGGACACGGTGGAGTGGGATGGTTGTATCGAACAGGACAAGGCCGACCTTGTCCATCATTGATTCACGGGCGGAGGGTTCGGTGCAGACCATTCCTTGCACGTTGATGTCAAGCGCAGGAAGTCAGCACGCCCGGTATCGTGTGACAATCGGGGCATGTTCCCCGGTTGTCGAACCGGGGAACAACATGCTTCAACCAGGATCGCAAGTCATTTTCGTCATGACCGATGTCACTTGATCGGGTGATGCAACGATATATGATGACACGAGGTTTCCCCATGGAGATCCATAAATCCTGCACCTTCGGGAGACAGGATGGAACATAGGGAGGAAACCATGAGCGAAATCTGTGCATTGACCCATAAGAACTGCAAACCCTGTGAAGGCGACGTCCCTCCTCTCGCGCAAAGCGAGATCAACCAGTTGATGAAACAACTCGACGGCTGGGTGCAGCATGACCAAACCATCGGAAAATCCTTTGAGTTCAGGAACTATTACCAGACCGTGGCGTTCGTTAACGCGGTGGCGTGGCTGGCACATCGCGAAGATCATCACCCGGACATGACGGTGAGCCATCACGAATGTCATGTGGCATTTACAACGCACGCCATCAACGGGCTATCGGAAAACGATTTCATCTGCGCCGCCAAGGTGAATGCCTTGTTCAAGGATTGATAAACGCTGACCGCGAGCGGCGGAAACGACCATAAACGCCCGAAATTCCTAATGCCGATGCTGGTGGTGGGCATCCGGGAAATGGGGGTGGACATGGGTCAGAGGTTCATGGCGATGCAGATGGCGGTGTTGGGTTCCAGGAACCACCGGGTAATCGTGTACATGCTGGTGATGTTCATCATGAATATGCTCATGGTCGTGCTCCATCTCTTCGTGCATGTGTCGGTGCTCATGACGCTCGGTCAGATGTAGCCAGGTACCCAGTGCCATCAGCGCTCCAGCCACGAGCAAGGGCACCGTGACCGATTCACCCAGTAGTACGATGGAGAGCAATGCACCGAAGAACGGCGCGACGGAGAAATACGCACCGGTACGTGCGGTGCCAAATTGGCGCAGGCCAATGACGAACAAGGTGAGGCTCATGCCATAACTGGCAAATCCCAACAGCATTGCAGAGGCCATGATCCCAATGCCGGGCAATTGGGCATGAGTCAGGCGTGCCAGCACGAGATTGGTCATACCTGCCACCAACCCTTTGACCATCGCAATGAATGACGCATCTGATAGGGATACTTTACGGGTGAGATTGTTATCGATGGCCCAGGCAAGGCAGGCCCCCAATACGGCCAGTGTCGGCCATGCCCCTGAAAAATGCATCTCCTGCGGAAAAGTCAAGACGATGGTTCCGACGACGATGGCAAGCATGCCCAACGCGATGCGGCGATCAAAGTTTTCTTTGAACCCAAACCAGGCCAACAGTGTCGTAAATATTCCCTCTGCATTCAACAGGAGCGATGCACCCGATCCTGTCATCGCAGACAGACCAACCATCAACAAGACGGGCCCAACTATTCCGCCAGCCACAATCGCCGCTGCCAGCCATGCCCAGTCTCCACTTCCCAGATGTGCTGCAGGCATGCGACGAATACGGCGCACGATCCACAAACCGATGCCCGATCCGAGATAGAGCAATGCAGCCAAGGGCCAAGGGTTCATGTACCCCAGAAGTAATTTGGCCAGTGGCGTGCTCACGCCAAACAGCATTGCCGCCACCAGCATCGTGATAACTCCGCTGTGCAGGCCGAAATTCATTCGTTAATGTCTTTTGGCAGGAGAGAGCTCAGGGATCATGGCGTTCGGTGCCTTCCGATGGCAGGCGCAGGTCTCTCCCTGCGCTGCAGCGACCAACTCATGGAGAATCCCGCATTCACTGGCGCTGTGATGGGTATCGCAACTACCATGCAAGGCGGTCAGTTGCTGCTCCAACGCACGCATACTTTTCAGCCGCGCCCGAACCCGTGACAATTGTGTCCCGATCAGTTCGTCAATGCCGCCGCAGTCTGCGGCAGGGTTCTCCACGAATTCCAGCAGCCGTTTGATATCTGCCAGCGGCATGTCAAGGGCCCGGCAATGGCGGATGAAGGACAGCCGTTCAAGGTGAACCGAACCATACGCACGGTATCCATTACTGCTTCGTTCCGGCTTGGGCAGTAAACCCGCTTTTTCATAGTAGCGGATCGTCTCGATATCGACGCCGGTGGATTTCCCCAATTCGCCGATACGCATGGTGGATTTCATCTCATTCCCCTGACGGATGGAGAGTCTGATTTTACACGCTTGACCTTGGAGTGGCTACAGGGTGTGTAATGCTTGAAAAGCCACTCAAAGGGAGAAAAACATGTCGACGAATTGCTGCAACTCTGCTTGTGCACCGCAAACCACACTTGGTCCGCGCTACCGCAAAGCACTGTGGATTGCGTTGATCATCAATGTCGCGATGTTCGCCGTCGAAATTGGCGGTGGTCTGAAATCAGGCTCGGTCTCACTCTTCGCTGATGCAGTGGACTTCGCTGGCGATGCCGCAAATTACGGAATTTCGCTGGCGGTTTTATCCATGGGACTGGCATGGAAATCACGCGCTGCTTTGGTGAAAGGCGCATCGATGGGGGCATTCGGACTTTTCATCCTCGGCAAAACGGGCTGGGCCGCCATCGGAGGCCTGCCCCCGGAGCCCTCCGTCATGGGGGCAATTGCAGTGTTGGCGCTCTTCGCCAATGGAGGAGTGGCACTGATGCTTTATGCCTTCCGGAATGGCGATGCCAATATGCGCTCGGTGTGGCTATGCAGCCGCAACGATGCCATCGGCAATATCGCCGTGATGGTGGCGGCAGCTGGTGTGTTTGGCACCGGGACCGCCTGGCCAGATCTCGCCGTCGCCCTGCTCATGGGTGGATTGGCGTTGTCTTCCGGAATTTCCGTAATAGGCCATGCTCGTCAGGAACTCGTGGGGGAAGTCGCATAACCCATGGATTGGCCTGATCCATTACCAT
>JAJZFH010000043.1 GCA_021805445.1 Pseudomonadota bacterium | reverse complement strand
ATCCCGATCCCTACATCCTGGGTGTGGGGGTTGGCTACCGCTTCTAGTCCTCTAGCCGGCTTCCCCCTCCGCCGGCGAACCTTCGCCACCGCAGCGTAATTTTGCGGTGGCGCTTTCCTTGTCTGGCGGGGAATTACGGCTCGGTTAACCCGAGCCGTTCGCATTTCTCCGGGCTCCTGTGGTCGCGGGGTAACGTATCGAAAGTTGATTTTTATCAATACTTGAGGGATGCGCAGGAAGGATAATGGCCCTCATGGATCGCATGAAACCTACTTCCGAGATCGTCGTCACCCCTGGATTGGTCGAGCGTTTTGATATTCCGGGGCCGCGGTATACCTCTTACCCGACGGCGGATCGCTTTCTGCCCGATGAGTGGGGGGCGCACCTCGCCCATGGTTTGGGGAACCGTGCCAGGACGCCGGGTCATACGCCCTTCTCCCTGTATGTCCATTTGCCCTTCTGTGCCTCGGTTTGCTACTACTGTGCCTGTAACAAAGTCATTACCAAGGATCACGGTAAGGTTTCGGAATATCTTCGTTATCTCGAACGAGAGATGGATCTGGTGGTGCCCTTGATCGGTTCGGGCCATCGACAGGTCGCCCAGTTGCATCTGGGCGGGGGATCCCCCACTTTTCTGGACGATGATGAACTGACTCACCTGATGAGTCTGTTGGTCCAGCGCTTTGAATTACTTCCAGACATGGAACGTTCCATCGAGATCGATCCGCGCACGGTCACGCCGAAAAGACTGGCGCATTTGCGTACTCTGGGTTTCAATCGGGTGAGTTTTGGGGTACAGGATTTTGATCCTCGCGTCCAGAAAGCCGTCCACCGTGTTCAGCCCTTTGAGCAGGTTCAGTCACTGGTGGAGGAAGTACGGCGTTTGAGATTCGATTCCATCAATCTGGATCTCA
Source organism: Pseudomonadota bacterium (assembly GCA_021805445.1). Lineage (GTDB taxonomy): Bacteria > Pseudomonadota > Gammaproteobacteria > Burkholderiales > Ferrovaceae > Ferrovum. Next base: position 2,742 of record JAJZFH010000043.1, on the reverse strand, counting down.
TCTACGGGCTGCCCTACCAGACCCTGGAGTCTTTCCAGAAGACCGTGGATCAGGTATTGACCATCCAGCCCGACCGCATTGCTCTTTACGCCTATGCCCATTTACCGGCTCGTTTCAAACCGCAACGGCGTATTGATGCGGAGACTTTGCCGGCAGCCGCCACCAAGGTGCAGATGATGGATCAGGCGATTCACGCTTTTATGGCTCATGGTTATGACTATATCGGGATGGACCATTTTGCCCTGCCTGAGGATCAATTGGCCAAGGTCAAAAGGGACGGACGTCTGCAACGAAACTTTCAGGGGTATCACACCCATGTGGGGGCGGATTTATTGGGATTCGGGGTTTCTGCCATCAGTCAGGTGGGACAGGCCTACAGTCAGTCCGTCAAAACTCTGGAGGCCTATTATGCGGCACTGGATGCAGGAAAATTCCCCGTGGAGCGGGGATTGACGTTGGAGACGGATGACCTCCTGCGGCGCGAGGTCATCATGTCCTTGATGTGTCAGGGGCGTATTGTCTTTGAGCCCATCGAGCGGAATTACGGAATCGACTTTGCAACCTATTTCCAGGATGCGCTGGAACGGTTGCAGGAATTTGAACATGAGGGCCTTTTGATCCGTACATTGGCGGGTCTGGAGGTCAGTAAAGCCGGGTGGTTCTTTGTGCGTCCCATGGCCATGAGTTTTGATAAATATCTCTGGTTGCATCAGGACCATCAGCGGTTCTCGAAAGTGTTGTAGCAGTCTCCTAAAGTGGTCTTTTGCCGCCCCCAGTTCACTGTGGGCGGCTTTTTATTTGGGTTACTTTTACCACCCCGGCGGACAGTAACCGTTGATCAGATGTAAGCGAACAACGCATACAACACCTACCAGATTTGAAACCTGTGTGGCGGTTAGCCTCCAGTGTTGTGCCTCAACTTCTGCCGGAGCCAGGCTGATTACAGCCGATGCCCTCTTCTCCGGATTGCCGGGGGTGGAATTCTGGAAAAAGACCTGATGGCATTCCTGATCACAGCTCGCGATGGACGAGCCTTTTTCCGAAATGGACGAACCGAATCCCCAGGAGTCCCGGAATGGAAATCGCGATCCTTGTATTTCATGGAGTGAAAGTCCATAATTTCAGGGATGATAAATCGGTCTCTCGCCCCGCTTCTCTTGGACGCCATCGCCTATTCGCCGGCAACCGCACTGCTGGGTCCGCGCCAGGATCGAACCGGCAGCGGCGCCGACATCGATCTTTTGCTGTCATTGCCGAACGGAAACCAGTGGGCGATCGAAATCAAACGCAGCCTTGCGCCAAAGGTGGCGAGCGGCTTTCACGAGGCATGCGCCGACCTTCGACCCACAAAGAGATATGTGGTTTACCCCGGCACCGAGCGTTACAGGCTGGCAACGGATATCGAGGCGATCTCTCTTGAAGAACTGGCTTCGGAATTGACGGGATCTTAAATGCACGCGACGACATTTCGGATCGGCATTCCCAAGGCGTTTTTCGAAGATCCGGGACTCGAGGCCGGACAGCAATTCGTATTCTTTGCCAAAAAAGCCGACACAGGCAACGTGCGCGACCGGATGGAGAGGACCCGATGAAATTCCTGATCACCGGCGCCAACGGATTCGTAGGCAAGTTCCTTTGCAGGACCCTGATCGAACGCGGATATGCTGTCAGGGGCGCCGTCAGGCGCAATGACGCTGCGCTGCCTCCAGATGCGAAAAAAACGGTTGTCGGCCCCATGGATGGCAAGACCGACTGGTCTTCCGCGCTGGAAAATATCGACTGCGTGATCCATCTGGCAGCAAGAGTCCATGTCATGCACGAGAAAAGTTCTGACCCGCTTGCCGAATTCAGGAAGGTGAACGTCGAAGGCACCGAAAGGCTTGCAGAATCGGCCGCAGCAGCAGGCGTCAAACGCCTGGTCTACGTCAGCTCGATCAAGGTGAACGGGGAGGCGACCCGGGACAAGCCTTTTTCCGAAAAAGACGAACCCGATCCCCAGGACCCCTACGGAATCTCGAAACACGAAGCAGAAGCGGCCCTGCAAAAAATCTCCGCCGAAACAGGGCTCGAATTTGTCGTCGTTCGCCCGCCGCTGGTCTACGGTCCTGGCGTGGGCGGGAATTTCGCGAGGATGCTCGGCTGGATAAAAAGGGGAATTCCCCTGCCCCTCGGCTCGGTCAAAAACCGGCGCAGCATGGTTTATGTGGAAAATCTGGCAGACGCCCTGATCCATTGCGCGACCCGCCCGGAAGCCGCGAACGAGACTTTCCTCGTGAGCGACACGGAAATCGTCTCCACCCCGGAGCTCGTTCGCATCCTCTCAGAAAAAACGGGAATCAGGCCCGCACTCTTTGCCTTTCCCCTGCCGCTGCTTCGCCTGCTCGGCAGGCTCGCCGGAAAATCCGCCGAAATCGAAAGGCTCACCGGATCGCTCGAAATCGATTCCTCCAGAATCAGGGAAAAACTCGGCTGGCAGCCCCTGTTTGGCACGGATGAAGGGCTGGCCGAAACCGCACGATGGTTTAATTCGAAAGTCAAGCCCGTCGCGAACTAACGGAGATCGACGTGTTGCATCACGTAAAAAACTGAGTGAAACGTAAGCAATGGGATGGACGCCCCCACCCGAAACGGCATCAATGTGCCAAAGTGAGCGCGTTTACTACCGCACAAAACCGATAAGGAGCGTCCACCATGAAGATGGTAACCTTAGCCCGCCTTTAACGAAATAAACGAGAATACCGC